>JAXDRC010000001.1:0-13691 GCA_034091205.1 Parabacteroides sp.
CACAATATTTAATGGTTATTTGATTCCTTGTAATATCTTTCATAGAAACAACACTACAAAAAATCTAGTGAATCTCTTTTTGTTTCAAAGAATTATGTCTTTAAAATGCTGCGAAATCTCCACCTAAATTGACGAAGAACCGACTTCCTGTATATGGAGTATGAGAATAAATTAAATTGAGACAATATCTGAAATTGAGACAAAATCGCATCTTGTAAATCTGTTTCTGAACCTTTCTCTACTTCTTAGTCGGGTAACTTGCGAAACTTAAAAAATATATATAGAAGTAATTTCTGATATATATAGATGTATACACAAATATATATAGATGTATGCACGAATATATATAGATGTATTTCAATGTAGGTCAGGATCTGTAAATCGGATAGTTATCATAAGCAGGCGTTCGCTGCTGTTTTTATAACTTCTATTATTGTATGTTTTTAGTGAATATACAAATTATTTTTTGAGTTAACGAGTTGACATGATCTAAATAATAGAAACATTGTCAACTCGTTAACTTAATAAATTATTTTACCAGTTTAAGCTCCTCAATCAACCTTGGGCATTTACCCCATTTGTCAATCATAAACAGCACATAGCGGATATCAACACCGATACAACGCTGCAATTCCGGTTCGAAAGCGATATCGCCACTCATTGCTTCCCAGTTTCCGTCGAAAGCAAGACCGATAAGGCGTGCATTCTTGTCGAAGATAGGGCTACCTGAGTTACCTCCGGTGATATCATTGTTAGTAAGGAAGCAAAGCTGCAAATCTCCGTTTTCGTTTGCATACTGTCCGAAATCCTTGCTACGTATCAAATCCAGAATTTCTTCCTGAACCCAGAACTCATCGTTTTCAGGATCTTCCTTTTCAAGAATACCTTTGTGAGTTGAGAAATAGTCATACCATCCCGCATCATAAGGACGATAACCGCCTATTGAACCATAGCTCAGACGCATAGTGAAGTTTGCGTCAGAATAATAAGTCTTGTCAGGATTCATTTCCATCAAACCTTCAAGGAACAGGCGTTCGCCTTTGTCAATATCGAAACTTGCTTTGTTTCCGTTCTGATAAATATCCATGAAAGCAGTGAAAACAGATTCAGCCAATTCCACAGCCGGGTCTTTTGCAAGTTTCTTGCTCAATTTCGGATTGCTCAGGAATTCTTCCACTTTATCCAATGAAAGAAGCTGGGTTTTCTTGAACAAGTCTGCAGCATATTTCTTGTAGTCACCTTTATATTTCTTGTCTATCTTCTGATATATTTCAGGAAGATATTGAGCCGGAACTCTTACTTTGGCAATTGCAAGCATAGCTCCAAGTACTTCCTGATCCAGTCTTGGTTCATAATCCTTGAAGAAAGGCAGAACGCGGTCTTCCATAAACACCTTTCTGTCTTCATCTGTTGAACCTTTAGCGTCGAAGCTGTTTATCATTCTTGCAAGGCGTGTGATTTCTGTACCGGAAAGCAATGTCTCCATCAGATAAGTACGTGCATTCACAATTTCGTTTGAAGAAGTGTAGCCATTCTTAAGAAGACTCAACACTTCGCCATATTTTTCCTGGCGTTTCGGATCTTTTGCCACCCAATTAGCGAATTCTTCTTCAAGAGCTTCTTTGCGGGCAACAACGTCCAGGCGTGCAAGACCCTTGTTCATACCGATTGAATTCTTCCAGTAGTTTGAACTTCCGGCATATTTTGAAGCATATTTGATACGCACTTCATCACTTGCCGACATAGCCTTTTTCCAAATCTCCTGTTTGATACCGCGCACTTCGATACGAGGAACATTGCTGTCTTCGATACGCTGTTTTACTCCCCAAGAAGAAAGATAGCGGCTTGTGCTGCCCGGGAAACCGATAGTCATCGCATAGTCTTTTTCCTGATAGCCTTGCAATGAAACTTCGGCAACATATTTCGGAGTATATGGTTTGTTGTTCGCGTCATATTCAGCCGGCTGGTTGTTTGCGTTGGCATAAACGCGGAACACAGAGAAGTCGCCTGTGTGTCGTGGCCACATCCAGTTGTCAGTGTCACCTCCGAATTTACCCACTGATGAAGGTGGAGCAAACACCATACGCACATCGCGGAACACATTATAAACAATCAGATAATACTTGTTGTTTGAATAGAAAGGAATCACATCGGCAGCTTTGAATTCGTCTGTTCCGATTGAGTCGCAAAGGAAATTACCGATTGAATCGGCAGCAGCAAGGCGTTCGCTTTCGTCAGCAATACCGCTGATTTTTGACATTATTCGTTCTGTAACGTCAATAGTCTTGTCGAGGTATCTTACTGAAAGTCCCGGAACTGGAAGTTCTTCTTCCTTTGACTGTGAAACGAAACCGTCTTTCAGATAGTCGTGCTCAACACTACTCAACTGCTGGATAGCTCCGTATCCGCAATGGTGGTTGGTGAACACCAAACCTTCGTTAGATACTGTGATACCTGTACATCCGCCGCCAAAAATTATGACTGCATTTGCAACGCAAGGATCAGTCTCGCTGTATAACTGTTCGTACGTAGGCTTGAAACCCAATTCCTGCATACGTGCCAGATTCTGTTTTGTAAGTTCCTTCAGAACCCACATACCTTCGTCGGCATGAGCTGAACCTGCTGCAAGGAAGCACAGCAAGGCAACTCCGATTTTCTTGATTAGATTCATAATTTATTCTATTAGTAATTTGATATTCTTTACATTCTCTCTCGAAGCAATCCACTCTTTTATCTTCTCTTTGTCTTTTTCCTGAAGCTTCTTGCCGCATTTCAGATATACCATAAGAACAGAATCTTCTTTCAACGATGCAGAATTTACGATTGTTGTGTGGGCACACGACACTGCTTCTACTTCAGGGAACAGAACTTTTATTTCAGGTGTAAGATTCTTGCCTGTCTTTTGGCACTCTTCGTAATTGCTTATCTGATTCTTCAATGAGTCAATTTCAATAGTCTGCATACGCAGCAAATCTTCCGAGTTCTTATATAAGTCCTGCATAAGAAGGCTCTTCAGGTGGTTTATGTCTTGCTCGCCTTGTCCGAATCCCTGTTGGACAACAAGTGCAGTGTTGTGCAATCCATATTTTCCCAATTTGGATTCTGCGTTGACTATAAGGTCTTCCGAAACATGGTCGCCAATCAGAACAACCTTTATTTCTTTTTTCTCTTTCGTATCTGTTATGACTTTGTTCAGGACCTGAGTGTTAGGGAAGTTCAATTCGGAGTTGACAAACGTAATTGCCATCTGCTGGAAATATGTCTTTCTTATAAGATTATAGCTGAGGTATATACTTGGAACAATTGTGAACAGCACGATTATACCCACATACCGGCTCACAGTCTTTTCCCTGTCTTTGTCAAGGAATTCTTTCTTTGGATATTTCAGCAAACGTACCACCAGATATGTGGCAAGGCTTATAAACACCGTATTTATGAAATAAAGATAGAAAGCTCCGAAGAAATAATAGAAATTTCCGGTAGCCAGTCCGAAGCCTGCCGTACACAGCGGCGGCATCAAAGCCGTTGCGATTGCTACTCCGGGAATTACGTTCCCTTTATATTTTGTGGAGCTTGCCACTATTCCCGCCAATCCGCCGAAGAATGCTATAAGTACGTCATAAAGCGTTGGCTGCGTTCTGGCAAGCAACTCGCTTTGTGCTTCGCTTATCGGTGATATAAGGAAATAAAGTGATGATGTGATAACACTGAAAATCGTAGCCGTGGCAAAGTTGCGGAACGAACGTTTGATAAGCTCGAAGTCATTAATACCCAGCCCCAGTCCGAAACCCATAATCGGTCCCATCAGCGGAGATATAAGCATGGCGCCGATAATCACAGCCGTTGAGTTTGTGTTCAATCCCAATGATGCTATGAAAGTGGCAAAAATAAGAACCCAAAGGTTCATTCCCTTGAATTCCACGCCTCTCTTTATAGATTCGATGGTTTCCGCCTCGTCTTCTTTGTCGTGCTGCAAATCGAAGTTGCGGACAAAGAAATCTTTTATGTATTTATGAAGGTTTTTATCTCCCATCTCTTTTTATTGTTTTCAAGTTTTACAAGTTCAACTTTTGTAGCTGAGGAAGTTATAAGGAGTTATGGCTCTGCTTCGCATTGCCGGAAGTTAAAAGCCGATAGATTTTATATACTAACAGTATTGGCTTTTAACTCCTATTACTCCCTTTTTAACTTCTGTAACTCCATAAGTTATTCCACCTTGCGAAACTTAAGTTGTAATATTTGATTTTGCAAAGATAAGTTTTAGGAGTAAGTTGGCAAGGGAACGAGAGAACAAGTTACCTTGAAATTCTCGTCCTCTGCAAAACATTCTCCTTTTTCAGAACAATACCTGCATAAACCAGCAGAAGCACAGTTCTGTATCCCAGTCTCAACCATTCCGATTCTATCTTCGGATACATGGCTAAAGCATAAAGCACGGCAGCCATGCCGAAATATGTCGCAGCCGATTTGAGGTCGTATTTAATAGGGAATTTCTTCTGCCCGATAAAATACGACAGAACCATCATCAGCAGGTTGCATGCAAACGAAGCCCATGCGCAAGCCATATAACCATACGACGGTGCAAACAGAATGATGATTGCCACAGTAGCCACACAACCCGCAGCAGAGAAATATGCTCCCCATTCTGTCTGGTCGATAAGCTTATACCATAATGACAGATTGAAATAAATACCGAAGAAGAACTCTCCGAGCATCACAATCGGAACCACACGCAAGCCCGGATAATAATTCTCTCCAACGAAATATTTCAATATGTCGAGATAGAACATTACGCCGAGGAAAATAAACAGAGCGAAGATTATGAAATATTTCATTGCCTCGCTGTATGCCTTCTTATTGTCGTCGCTCTTGTTTCGGGCAAAGATGAAAGGCTCGTATGCGTAGCGGAATGCCTGTATGAACATCACCATAACAACCGCAATTTTGAAGCAAGCGCCGTATATTCCCAACTGTTCGTTGGCATAATCCTTGTCCTCGAAAAGAAACGGAAACAGAATCTTATCCGCAGTCTGGTTGAATATTCCCGCTATTCCCAGAATCAGGATAGGGAAGGAGTATCTCAATATTTCTTTCAGAAGAGCAGTGTTACAGCGAGACTTGAATGCCGGGAACATATAAGGCAGCAACATCACGAAAGTTGCCAGCGTAGTAACCACATTGGCTACGAACACATATCCCACTCCATAGTCCGGACGGAAAAACCATGAAATGCTTTCCGGATGGCTCTCGTAAATTGCAGGACAAGCGATAAGGAAAAAGATATTAAGGGCAATATTGAGGAAAATGTTGAAAAGCCTTATTCCAGCAAAGCGCCATGCAAGCCCTTTATATCTCAGGTATGCGAATGGAATACAGCAGAATGCGTCCACCGCAACAATTCCCGCCATCATCGCTATATATTCCGGATGCTCGCCGTAGCCTATACCATTACATATCGGCTGCAAGAACAGCATTACCAGAACGAAAAACAGGGCAGAAGAGAATCCCAGTGATGCCAGCACCGTGCTGTAAACCCGCATTGGCTCCTGTTCTTCCTTTTTGTTGATGAAACGGAAGAAACCCGTTTCCATTCCGTACGTGAGTATTACCAGCAGCAGTGCCGTCCATCCGTAGAGGTTTGTCACCACTCCGAAGTCTCCCGTGTTTGTAAAGACGCGTGTGTACATCGGCACAAGCATCCAGTTCAGGAAACGGCCTAATATGCTGCTAAGTCCGTAAACGGCTGTCTCTTTGGCGAGACGTTTTATTCCTGATGACATGTTTTGAGTTTTTAAGTTTATAAGTTCAGTTGACAAGTTGACGAGATGACAAGTTGACAAGGGGTTAAACACAGAGGCACGGAGACACGGAGTTGAAAAGTTGAGAGTTTTAGAAAATTGAAAATTGAAAGTTAAAAGTTTAAAGTAGAAAGTTTAAAGTTAAAAAAAACTACTTAACTACTTGACTTCTTGACTCCTTGACTCCTTAACTCCTTGACTCTTTAACTCCTCCCTCAATCAAACAACCCTTTCTCCCAATCTCCCCTCGTCCTTCCCAGATGACTGTATGCAAGCTCAGTCACCTCACGTCCGCGCGGAGTTCGCTTGATGAAACCCTCTTTAATGAGGAAAGGCTCATACACTTCCTCAAGAGTTCCGGGGTCTTCGCCCAGGGCCGTAGCCATAGTGGTAAGTCCCACCGGTCCGCCCTTGAATTTGTCAATCATTATCGACAGCAGTTTGTTGTCAATCTGGTCCAGACCGTAGCGGTCAATATTCAGAGCCTCCAGAGCATAGCAGGCAATAGCCTTGTCTATTGTGCCGTTACCTTTCACCTGGGCAAAATCCCTCACCCTTCGCAGCAATGCGTTGGCGATACGAGGCGTGCCACGGCTTCGTGAAGCAATTTCTTTTGCCGCCTGGGTGTCGCATTCCATATTCAGTAACGCTGCGCTTCGCAGGACAATCTTTGTCAGGGTGTCGATATTATAATATTCCAGATGCATATTTATGCCGAAGCGCGCACGCAGAGGACTAGTCAGCAAACCGCTTCGTGTGGTTGCGCCAATCAGCGTGAACGGGGCAAGGTCAATCTGTATGGACCTTGCGCTCGGCCCTTTGTCAATCATAATATCTATCCGATAGTCCTCCATTGCCGAATACAGATATTCTTCCACAATCGGACTTAGGCGGTGAATCTCGTCGATGAACAGCACATCGTTCTTTTCGAGCGAAGTCAGAATACCGGCAAGGTCGCCCGGCTTGTCCAGCACCGGTCCCGAAGTGACCTTGAAACCGACACCAAGCTCATTAGCGATAATGTTGGACAGCGTTGTTTTTCCCAATCCTGGAGGTCCATGCAGCAGAACGTGGTCCAGCGCTTCCTTGCGCATACGTGCTGCCATTACGAACACACGCAGGTTTTCAACTACTTTTGCCTGTCCGCTGAAATCCTCGAACGACAGAGGGCGTAGCGCGTTTTCATATTCGCGCTCGCTTTCCGGCATACGTGTGTCTCTTATATCGAATTCTTCTTCCATTTATCAAATTATCTTTGTTGCTTTTGATTTGCAAAATTAATGAAAGGATAAGTAGAGACAAAATAAAAAAACTTCCGAAACAAATTTGTTTTTCTTCCGTAAGTAATTCAATTTTCTTTCGGAAGAAAATGAAGTTCCATTCGGATGGAAATGGCGGAAATTTTATATGCGTTGTTTCGCAAAAAAAGGTAGGCATCTTTCCCGGAAAAGCTCGTAGTGTTTCTGAAAAAAGATGCCTACCTTTTTTGTGAGACATAGTAGTGTTTCAGTTTAAAACCTGTTCCGCTGCTCAGTTCCCGCTCCCGTTCCTTTATACTTGCTCGGAGCAGAGTTGAATTTGTAGCGGATGGTAATAGAAAATTCTCTGGAATCTGTATATGTCTTTTCGTTTCCCAATAAATAGTTCAGATTAGCGACCATACTGTTTTTTTGTCCGTGAGTAATGTCATTACCTCTTAATTCTACACTGAGAGCATTATTCAGGAATGATTTTCTTAAAGACACATTGCATACGAATACGTTTCGGTTCACATAAGAATTTTGATAATTACCCTTTCCTTGGAAAGACATTTCTGAACCAAAACGTAATCCCCATGGTAATTCTAGGAATTGGTTGAAAGATGCCATAAGTACAGGCTTGTTAAATGTGTTTGTGTTGCCATTATGTGTTATCTCCAACCATTGTTTCTGAACACCTACGCTAAAAGACGGAGACCATATCGATATAGTCGGAGAAGCAGAAACAATTGCGCTTAAAGAAGGAACTTTATTGAAACATACAGGCTTGATAATTACCATTTCCGGTTTCCCTTCGACTAAATCAGCCAAAGTCAAAGGGGTGTTTTTCTGTTGTTTGAAGCTTATCATAGCCTGTAAGAACCGCCATCTTCCATTCAAAGAAAAGTCATGAATCAGTGCCGGTCTTAAAGAAGCCTCACCTTGTTTTAGCGTGAAACGGTTCATGTAATTTATATTATTGCTAAGTTGTGAATAATAAGGACGTTTCGTCTTGTAATTGTAGTTTGCCTGAATAGCTACGTTTCCAATTTTGGTGGAGAAGGAAATATTCGGAAAAATATTGTCATATTTTTTGCTTTGATCAGCTTTATGAACATGGTTTTCATCATAGCTGAAGTCATTATGTTCATAACGTATTCCAGCCATTAGTTGTCCAAAAGGGAAAATATGGCTATATTCAGCGAAAGCAGCCAGATTGTGTTCGCGTATTTTGCTATAAGTTGTCGGTACAAATTCGGTTGCTTCACTTATGTAATTGTCTTCGCGTATGGTATAAGTATATTCCGCGCCCCATGACAGACTACTTTTCCCTATAGGCAAAGAAAATGTCAGTTTGGAAGCCGCTAAAAAGTTATCGACAGGATTCTTTGATTTGATTTCACGGTTATCTTGATCTTTACTTTCTTCATATATGTAAGAATTACCAGTATATGATTCTTTATAGAAATCAGTATTGAAATCAATTTCCAGATTATGAATTTTACCATTATAGTAAGCATTTGAAGAATGAATGAAATGTTCAGCTCTGGAGCTTTCATTCATGCTTGATACTTCATCATAGTATTCCCCGTTTTGCCATACATTACTTTCTGAAATATCCTTTGATTGGCTTGTCGGATATGTTTTCAAATCATATTGCATACCTAATGTATGGTTTTCATTTATCTGATAGTTAAAGCCGAATGTGGCTTTCAAGTGTTTTTTTAGGCTGTTTTCATTAATAATATTGTTTATAGTCCAAATCTCATTTGTCGTATTTTGCTGTTGCATTTCATTATGAAAATAATTGTCCATGCGGGAATAGTAACCACTACCGAAAATATCCAGATTATTGTGGCGGTAATTTATGTTTATCTGATTAATTAAGTCCGTATTTTGTGATTGATAATAAGACGAGCGCAGATTAACACCTAACCCTTCTCCTTTTCTTCGTAGGGTTTGAATGCGTATTACGGATTTTATAGTAGCATCATATCGTGCTCCCGGGTTTGTAATCATTTCTATATGTTTTATTTCGCTGGAGTTCAATTGTTCTAATTCTTGATTATCTCTAACTTTCTTGCCGTTTATATAAATAAGTGGAGTGCCTTTACCAAAAACTTCAAAATTATCTTTTTTACGAATAACACCCGGTAATTTGCCTAATACGTCATTGGCAGAACCTACATCAGACAATATGGTATTTTCAATATTTGTAACTATTGCTTCTCCTTTTAGACGAATGACTGGAAGATTTCCTTTCACAACCACTTCATCCAATAATTCCGTTTCTTCCTTCAAACGGATTATGCCCATATCCGATTTTCTGGAAACCGGGAATAGCTGATCTTGATAACCGATATAGGAGATTTTCAAAAGAGCCGCCTGTTCAGTTACTGCGATTTGGAAACTTCCGTCTTCATGAGTAACATCTCCGGATACAAAAGAAGAATCGGAACTCAACAACAAAACGTTTGCAAAGGCTATAGGAGCGTTTTGTTCATCTATCACTTTCCCTTTCAGTGTTTGGGCATAGGTTGTTAGGGACAACAATAGGCTCAATAAAAATAATGTCAGTTTCATAGTATTCTCCATTTAAAGATTTTCAATAATAGGACGACAAGGCAAACGATTTCGTTACACTATACTGGAATTTTATTAAAAGTATTTTCATATCCTTGATTCAAACAACGAACTACATTTTTGTTTTACTATCAATGAAAATGCCGGAATCCATATCTGTGTTGTTCAACCGTTGTTTCATAGAACGTTTTATACTCTTGCCGAAAGGTAATGTATAGGCAATCCGCAAATATGTTAGTCCTTTGAAATTATTCCATGCTTTAGTTTCCCGATAGTAAACTGCACTGCCGGAGACGGTTTCGGAGATATGAGGGTCGTGCATGAATAAAGTAGTTAATGAAAGCGTCAAGCTTTTCTTCTTCCAAGACAAGGTTGCGCTGTAATAATTGTTGTCCTTCTCCAGAAGCATACCATTAAGTCCTTTGTTTTTAAGGATGACCATACCTTCCAATGTAAAGTCCTTATAAGATGCAGACAAACTCATATTGACAAAATGATGCCAATGTTTGTAATTTGAGTGATTTATGGAAGAACTTTGGTAAGCTGCCTCATAATAACAAGCAGCGTTCAGGAAATCGAACGGATTCCAACTGAGATAAATTTGCCCCATTGCTTGCTGAGCGTTGCTAATGTTGTCATATCTTTTTTGGATATATGAACCTTTGTTTTCATAAATCGGGTAATATGGATGGCGGGCATAATCATAATATGCGGCTACCTCCATAAACAACCCGGGTCGGTTATAATTATAAAGCAAATGATTTACGACCTTATAATAAGACTTCAAATTCGGATTTCCTATGCTTAATATAGTTGGTTCTATATAAACCGGGCTATTCGTCAATAAAGATATATTGGGAGAATAAGCCGATAACGACGATCTCAGTTTCAAGGAAGAAACCTTGTTCATTTTATATGTCAGGGAAAGCATAGGTTTCAATATAAAGGAGGACAATCGGGTATCCGTTTGCTGGATATTTTCCTCTGCTCCCATACCTAATGTATAAATCAACTTGCCTTTTCTTCCTGACCAATCCGCATACATATAAATATTATGTGTAAGGTTATGGTTTTGCTTCTCGCCATCTTCGTTCATACGATATTGTTCGTCTAGGGTTTTATAAAAATAACGTATTCCGGCACTCAGCATATTGTCGGATTGGAAACGTTTTTCATATTCGCCTTCCATGATTAGCGAATAGGATTGGTTGTCGAGCCTGGTAACAATATTGTAATTGTCTCCTTTCAATGAACGGTCTGATTTGGAATCATAATACGTATTAACAATATTGAATGAGATTTCTTGTTCATTCTTCATCTGTTTAGAAAAGTACAAATCCAATGAAGGGGATAAATAATGAGTCTTGACAAACAAATGCGATAAGTCTTCTGTAATTGGTTTCCCCGCTTCTATTCCTGATGACAATTGTGGATAATTTTCTGAACCGGGATTAACAGACAAAGTAGCTTTTGAGACGAACAAATAATTATCATTTTTATTCCGTGAATAAGAGGCTTGTATTTTATGATATTGTCCGGTATAATTTCCATTTTGTCCGTTCTTCTCTAAATTATATTCTTTATCTCCATTCAATGTGTATTTATAAGACTGAGAAAAGCGGTTCTTGTCCAGATTGCGATAGTCAATAAAATAGCGGAGCGTGTAATCGTTCTCACCTGAACTATAACGACCTTGCAGAACATCGGTGCCGAATCCTGCCATAAAACTGTTTTCCAAGTTTGCTGTTATGTATCCGCCTTTTTCTTTCGCTTGTCGGGTTGTGACCATTAATACGGATTCATAGCCAGAATGCAAATACTTTACAGGAGGTTCTGGGAAATACTCTGCCTTTTGAATATCCTCTGGACGTAATCCCAACAAATCCAGTTCATTTGCCTTGATACCATTGCACAATATCAAAATGCTTTGGGCTTTCTTGTTTACCAATTTGTTGGTGGAAGCGTCTATTTTTATTTGTGGTATGTTCGTCATCAAATCCAAAGCAGTAGCGGATTTTTCTCTTTCTCGTTTGGAAAAATGTTTGACATTCTTTTCTCCTAAGACATCCAAGTTATTGGATACGACAACTATTTCTTCTAAAAGATTTATAGCCTCTTTCATTCTCAATGTATCCAAAACCATTGATTCCTTATCCAATATAACTGTTACTTCTTGAGATTCAAAGCCTATCATGGAGGTGACAATCCGGTAACTTCCTTTTACCAAATCCATAAACTTAAATTCCCCGTTCTGATTGCTAACTACACCTTTGTTATAATGTATCATGTCATTTCCGGTATAGAGTAGAATATTGACACCTGATAATAATATTCCAGTTTCATCTGCAACTACTCCTTTTATCATATATTTCCCATTTTTACAGTCTATTTAATCCTGGTATTTTTCGGTGACTTTCCCCCATATACTTCCACTATAAAAAATAGTATCTAATAAAAGTAAGCAGAATAAGAATAAAAGTCTTTTCATAATTTCTTTCTTTTTGTAAAATATCAGGATAAAATTAGTGAAGTTTTAATTGGAAAATCTAAGTATTTAAGTGTCTTTTTTGTTTATAAATAATTGTATAGTAATAGCTTATAAAAAATAGATGTTTTTATGCTGAAAAATCTAATTTTTAATGATTAATTTACGATAAAAGGCAACAACAATTCTTCTAATGTTTTGTTTACTGTAGGGAAACATGATTTTTTGATTTTCTGTTTATACGAAGAAACGGTATCCGCTTGAAGCAATAATACATCCGCCACCTTCGATGTTTTTACCCCCATAATAGATAACTGGCATATCCTAACTTCCTGTTCCGAAAGTTTCGGGAATGATTTTTTCAATGATTCTGTAAACATTGGATAAATGGAAATGAAAGCATCTTCATATAATTTCCATTCTTTCTTCTCAAACGCCGGAAGAATATCTTTCTTACCTCCATAAAGTTTTTTTAGAAACGAATGACGACGGCATTGCTCCCGATTCAAGGCATTGAATTTCTCCAATAACTGCAAATTCTCCTGTTCAATTTGCTCTTTTGCCTGTATATTCTTCCCGGAATATTGATTAGGTTGTTCCTGCAATTTCCGTATAGAAGCCTCATTTTCACAGATAGTTTCGGTTAATTTCTTAATTTCCCGTTGGTAATATTGTTTTTTGTGCTGCTGCCGATAAGCCAGACCAACAAAAAAGGCTGTCAATCCCATTAAACCTAAAATGATAAAATTCTTTGTGCGAAGCAGTGATTTATGTTCCCTTGTAATTTCTTTTGTCTCTTGCTTTTGCTGCAAACGTACAACATCTTCCGTTTGTTTGGAGCGGTCAAGGCTATCTGCCAGTTCTTCATATTTTTTCTGGTGCGCATACGCCTTTTCCAAATTTCCTTCTTTTTGAGCCAATTCTGCCAAATAAGAATTGGCTAAACACAAAGTTGGCAGGTAAGAAGCCTCCAAGGCTTGCTCCAGATAAAATCGGGCAGAATCCAGACGGTTCATTTGGAGATACAGATTTCCGATATTATTATAAATAGCATAAGGTTTTTCAGTTGAACATTTTAATCCTGAATATAAATGGAAGAGAGCCTGTTCATAGTCCCCTTTTTTGTGGTACATATATCCTAACCGATGGTGAGTTCCTTCCATAATATCCCTGTCTCCGATAAGCTCTGCCAAAGAAAGGGCTTGCTTGTATATAATAATTGCGCTGTCAGCCTTATAATTCGCCATATAAGTTTCCCCTATCTTTTTCAAGGTATTTGCTATTTTCAGCGTATCCCGGGCTTGTTGATAATAACCATAGGCTTCACGGTAATAAGCCTGTGCTTCCGGATATAGATAATTATGCCAATTGACATTACCTAAAAAGTTTGCAATTCTGCCTCTTAATGAAAAATCTGTTGAATTTGCAGTCAGTTCCTTTGCTTTGAGAAAGTCTTCCGTAGCCATAGCCCATTCTTCCCAGTCGCTGTGTATTCTCCCGGTCAGATACCAAGCCTTTGCGAGCCTTGTCATATCATTGTTTTTCTCGAAAAAAGTTCTCGCTTCGGCAATCAGGCTGTCGGTGGTA
>JAXDRC010000002.1:0-43498 GCA_034091205.1 Parabacteroides sp.
TTACAGGAGTTACAAGGAGTTACAGGAAGTTAATGCTTCGCAGGAAGTTAAAAGCCGATAGATTTCAGATACTAATAGTATTTGCCTTTAACTTCTATTACTCCTTTTAACTCCTCTAACTCCATAAGTTATACAGCTAAATATAAAATTAATATTGAACAGTTACTTATCATTCAAATTCCTAAAGTTACATCACCCTCTCACGCAACTCCTTCAAAATCCTCACATCCTCACTTCGGATTTTTCCATCACGGCCAGGAGGACAGTTCAATATCAGGATATTATTATTTTTAGTACACTGACGAAACATCTTTTCCAATTCATCCACACTCTTAAATTGATTATCTTTAGTGTTATAGAACCAGCGCTGGCTTATGCATACAGTTGATTCCCATGGCAGATAATAGGATTTGCCATCGTGGGTAAAGACTTTCGGGTCATTGTCTGTAGGCAAATAAGGGTCACCCAAACGGAAATCACTTGGGAAATAACGAATCGGAAAACCTTCTTTCTGATCCTGAGGCAACACAGGATGCTTATCTACATTTTCAGGTGTTCCTATCGTCCAGTTTATACCAACCTGACATTGCGGAGCCTTGCGTTTTACAGTCTGGTAAATATCCATAATTGGCCAACGGTAATTCTGTTTCACCCAGCCTCCGTCAAACCAGAACTCTACAATATCAGTGTGTTTCTGTGCAATATCTATCACTTCATCAAGCTGATTGAGCATATACTCATTATAATCTGCATCTTTGCTCTGATCTTCCACATCAGGATTAACTTTCCTGTCCCACAACGAATAATACAGCCCTAAGCCTATATCATATTTCTTACAGGCTTTGGCAACAGCTTCAACAACATTTGTCGTGTTCTTCGACGAAGCCACATCATATTCAGTATATTTACTGTCCCAAAGGCAGAAGCCTTCATGATGTTTCGTAATCAGAATAACATATTTCATTCCGGCTTCTTTTGCTGTCCTTATCCACTGATCAGCATCGACTGCTGTCGGCGCATATGATTCAGCCGGTTTTGAGCCGTCAGTCCACTCTTCATCATGGAATGTGTTGATACCAAAATGTATGAACATTCCATATTTGCGTTCAATCTGCTGAAGTTGAGCCTTGCTTGGCTCCGTTGACGGCACTGGAAGAATAAGTTTCTGCTCCTTCTGTCCTAAAGCCGGAGAAATCATTGCTCCGGCTAAAAACAAATTTAATATTAGATTTTTCATTTTATCTGCTTTTTAAACTCAAAACGGGAAATTTAGTCTAGTGATACATCAATTAATAAGCTCCTGCATCTGTTTCCAAGTTTCCATACCTTCATTTTTCCGGACAGCTCCCGGTGTACTACGGCCTTTTTCGATATAACTGATCATCAAAGCCTTCAGTTCCTTTACAATTTCCGGATGTTCATTCACCAAATTCTTAGTCTCACCTGGGTCTGAAGCCATATCATACAACTGCATATCCGGCAATCCGGCTAAAGCCTCCTTATTATTCGGAGTAGGGAAACTCCAGCCACCGGAACTTGGAGACAACAACAGCTTCCAGTTTCCTTTGCGGATGGTAAACTGCCCATCAATAGAATGGTGAACTGTTGCCTCACGAATAGGAGATATTTCCTTATCTGATAATATTGCCGGCAATAAGTTATAGCTGTCTTCGCCTTCCGAATCAGCCAATGTATATTTGTTGACAGCGGCAAATGTAGCATAAAAATCTGTCAGGCAAATAGTTTGTTTCACCTGGTGAGGTTTAACTTTACCTGTCCATTTCAGGATACAAGGAATCCGATGTCCGCCATCAAACAAATCAGCTTTATGACCACGATAAATATAATTAGGCAAGTGTCCCTGTGCCTTCAGTTCTGTTATACCGGCAGCAGGACTACAACCATTGTCTGTTGTAAAGACAACAATGGTATTATCCTCCTCACCCGACTGTTTTACAGCATCCAGCACTTTGCCAACCATATCGTCAACCATCAAAACAAAGTCGCCATATTCTCCCAGTCCTGATTTTCCACGATATTCATCAACCGGCAAAATTGGCGTATGCGGAGCAGGCAAAGGCAAATACAGGAAATAAGGTTGATCTGCCTTTGCCTTGTCTATGATATAATTACAGGCTCTGGAGACCAAATTGGGCAACACCTGCTCATGCACGAAATCTGCACCAGTCGGTCCTTTGCGCCACCAGCTGTATTTTCCCTTGTTTTCCGTCACCCTATCAGGAATGGAAGTAGGCATATCATTTTCGATATATACATAAGGCGCCATATCCAACGAGCCGCTAAAACCATAAAAATAGTCAAAGCCTCTGGTTGTCGGTCCGTTCTTCACCGGTTTACTGAAATCAACACTGTCTATTCCTGCTTCAATATTATTCCAGTCCCAGCCCAAATGCCATTTACCGATACCGGCAGTTGTATATCCCTGTTTTTTTAACATTGAAGCCATTGTTTCTCTGTCCGGAGCTATCAAAGCCTTGTCATATCCGTATAAAACTCCCTCCTTAAGAGTTGAACGCCAATTATAACGCCCGGTTAATATCCCGTAGCGTGTCGGTGTACTTACCGACGAACTGGAATGAGCATCCATAAAGGCTACTCCTTCATCCGCCATCCTATCCAAATTTACAGTATTGAGTTTTGATGAATCTCCTCCAAAATAAGAGACATCACCATAGCCCATATCATCCGCCAAAATAAAGACAATATTAGGCCGATTCACTTCCTCTGTCTGCTTCTGCTCCTTACAAGCGGCAAATGGCAGTAATGAGCTTACAAATAAAATTGTTTTCTTCATATAAACTAATTTTAATTTCGCAAGTTGCTCAACTTAGAAGTTAACAAGGCTTCAGATACGAGTTGACAAGGTCAACCTTGTTAACTTGTCTTCTTGTCAACTTGTTATCTGTAAATTGAGCTTGCAAAACTTGAATTATCAATGTCAATCAGCAACAACAGCACATTCCCCGGCTTTCAACCTTACTTCCCATACACCATCCTTGTCAGAAGCATCTCCACCGGAATATGTCATCTTATAATTCTCTCCAAAAGTATTTGCCAAACGTAAAACGGAATCATGGTCGGCGACTACCTTAATCTGTTTCAACTTTCCATCTTCCTTTTCGGCACTTACCTGGAAACCGCCCATCGCACGCAAATCTTCAAACGCTACATCTTTCCAATCAGCCGGAATAGCAGGGAAAACACGGATAATTCCTGTATGGCTTTGCAACAACATTTCCTGCAATCCTGCAGCAAATGCCATATTTCCTTCCAATGTAAACGGTCGGTAAGTGAACTTTGATTTGCCGGATTTTGTCTGGTCTCCGTTCGCATGGAAGCCGTTTGACAAACAGAAACATTCGGCAAAAGTACGCAAAGCTTTTGCGGCTCCTTCACCATCAAATGCACGTGCCTTCATATTGGCAAACCATGAGTAAGAATAACCACACCACCAATCAGGACCTACTTTTTCCATTCTGTCCAATGTTGAGTTGATTATCTTCTGAGCATCTTCACCTTGTGAATAGTCAATCAAGCCTAAAGGATGAATTGCCATGGCATGAGAGAAATGGCGATGTGATTCTTTATAAGGAAAACCTTTGGCAAAAGTCAATGTGTTTTCTTCATCAACATCAAAAGCAGGCATTTGTTTTTCGAGTGAGCTCCAATGAGCAGCCTCATCTTTAAGATTCAAAGCTTCTGCCATTTCTGATGCAGCACTGAAAGCAAAGCGCATCAAAGCCAAATCATAATTCGTTATTGTGCGGAACCATGCATTGATTGAATTGTCAAAAATTTCCGGACTTGAACTGATTGGCAAAGTGCGAACGCCATCTTTATTTACCGAAGAAATCTGCTCCAGAAAGACCACAATATCACGCATAAAAGGATAAGCCCTCTCTTTAAGGAATGTTTCATCTCCTGTATATTTCCAATGCAAATAGAAATGATGAGACAACCAAGCTCCTACTGTTGGAGACATTGAATATTGGATCCAGCCACCCATAGGCTCTCCGGTCAGTGTACAGACTCCGGGAATATTCATACCTTCACATTCAAAGTATGTTTTGGTATATTTCTTATAAACATCACGTTGATTCCATAACGTATTCAAATAACCCAAGCCTTCCGTCAAGTGGTTTCCTGTATAAACCGGCCAATAGCTCAACTGCGTATTCAAATCATGATGGAAATCGCCTTTCCAAGGTGGTAATTTCCCATTGTCGGCAGTCCAAACAGCCTGCAATGAAATCGGATATGAATCTTCACGGGCAATCGAACCTAAACGATACATTTCCTGATTATATTGTTTCTGCAGAATCGGATCCGGAACAGTCACTGAAGAAGCATCCCAAAAGTTATTCCAAAACTGCTGATGGGATTTATAGTCATTCTTCAATCCATCTTTACGAAAAGCCTCAGCTATATGTTGTTCGGCTTTCTCTCCCGATAAAGAAGAAGTAATAGTCCAAGCACCACAAACCTGCGAACCATTCTTCTCCCACTTGACATGCACATCATAGTAGAAACCATTCCAACCCGGTTGGTGATAAGTAATTGTATTGCCACGTTGTGTTATCTTTCCTTGTTCATACCCCAAACGACGCAAATCCAATCCTACCACAGGACCATCTTCTCCGCCCTGTCCTTTCTTCTGATATTGCGGAGCGACCAAAGAAATATCCAGGGAATCCTGCAAATTGTCGAATACAAACCAACCAACAGGCTGCTCAGCATGAACAAAGGTCTTCAATGTTACCCCATTTTCCCATTTTGTTTCGCAAAGCGCATTATTCAAATACAAATGAACCTCAGTTGGTTTTCCCCAATCTTTCATTCCGAATTCCAATGCAGCACCAGGAATTTTGGAAGGAGCCGGCATCTGGTCATACGGATGATCATATTTCTTCTGTACAGGCAAATAATCTCCTTTCTTTACTTGTTCATAAACCCAGGTAAAGCGGTTATTTGGTCCGGAAATACTATCCACCGGACGTAAATCCCATAAATCCACACGGTCCAACGAAAAGCGCAACATCGAATCGCGTTGCCAAACCAATGCGCCCACTGTTCCATTCCCTAACGGAACACCTTCATCCCAAGTTTTTGCCAAACTGGGAAAAACCATATCGGTCTTACTTGCTTCAACCGGAAGTTCTACCGTTGTTGTGCAAGATGAAAGCAAATTTATAATCAGAATTAAAACTATACTCTTATGCATATTCTATATTTTAGAAAATAATTTTTCTGTAAATAACTAAAGTTTCGCAAGCTCAACTTTCAGACAGATTTTATAAGAAAAAACAGTATTACTCAGTCATATATTTAAATGAGAAATCTCCATAAGACCATGTTGACTTACCTTCCGGAATACTAAACTCACCTTTACGTTTTCCATCAGCATCTACACTAACCTTAATCGGAATACGAATATATTCGCCTTTCTCATAATCATATGTTTCACCATCATCATCATACAGCTCATAAGAGGAAGGCTTAGTTCCATAATATCTGATTTCCAAAGGATGTTTGTTATTATCCACTTTTGTCAGTTCAGGCCATAAAGGAATAATTCCACCATCCTTGACATAGACAGGGATTTTGTCTAACCCTGGTTTAACAGTAATAACCTCACCTTCTCCTGCAAACTTTCCGGTATAGAAATCATACCATTTACCTTGAGGCAAAACAACCTGACGCTCTTCTTCTCCGGCAAATAACGGAGCCACCAATAAACTAGGGCCAACCATAAACTGGTCTTTGACCTCGCGACGAACGGCGATTGCATAAGGATTCTTGGTAGCATCCAATTCTCCTTGAACCTCAGTCGTATTAGCCTGATAACCCGGTTCCAAATTCATGGCACGCATAGGCGGAGTTCCATAAAATGCATAATCAGCAAATGCAGTATAAAGATAAGGAATCAATCGGGTACGCAATGAAGCTATTTCACGCACAGGCTCTTCAACATCAGGAAAGCTCCATGGTTTCGTTCCGTCTGCCCATGCATTTAACATAGCCAATGGGGAGAAACAAACAGTTTGCATTCGGCGTAACCATTCTTCCGAACTGCTTGAAGCACGAACTTCCGGAGTCCAAAGAATTCCAATAAATGAACTGTTGATTAATGCCGTAATAAAATCACGATGATTATAATAATCGTTATATATAACGTATGGATAAGATGATGTTCCTGCATTAGCAGCTCTCACCAAACCATAAGTTCTCGTATTCTTTTCACGATACATTTGTGTTGTCACATCCTGCATCAAAGAACCATATATTTGGCGTAACTGTTCTGCACTATTTCCCGAAGGAAACTTAGCCACATCCGGCCATAACCAGGAGTCAAATCCATCATTTTCATCCATCTTATAGCCACTTACTCCTTTGTCCAATTGATGTTTCTTGAAGTGAGCCGTCATAATTTTCTTGGTTTCCGGTAAAGAATAATCCGGAACGATACCACACCATACTGTATGAGAACCTGTATATGGTTCTATTTTTTTGTATAACTCCCCTTCCGGAGACACATACGGATTTATCCATACATTGGTTTTGATATGTTTATCATTAAGCCCTTTGACAAACTCTTCAGGATTAGGGAATCGTGTAGCATCCCACTCGTAAGTGCAAGGATATGCTCTGCTCATCCATCCCGGTTCCAGTCCAACTACACTCAGAGGGAAACCTCTCTTTTCAAACTCAGCCACTTCTTCATTCACTTCTTTATCTGAGAATAAAGTAGGAACACGATGCCAAAAGCCTAGCCCCCATTTCGGAGGCAATGCCCCACCTCCATTATACAGATTGAAACGGCGCACAACATCCAACATTGTAGGCCCGCCAAACAGAATAATTTCTACTCCTTCAGCCGGAACAAGAAACTCTAAATTATCCGAATATGGCTGAGCTGCCCATTGTTTATCCGTATTCCTGTCTCTTACTACCGGAGGATTCTTACTGTCCTTCCGTACACTCGTACCACACCAGACATCTATATAACGGGCACTATTTATCAAAGCGCCATAACCTCTGGAAGAAACAAAGAAAGGAACCGGAGCATGAGTGCGTCCATCATCAGCACCACCATAATGATCTACATGCAGACGCATAATACGTCCTCGCTGTTCAACCGTTTTAAAGTTCAACCCCAAGCCAAATATCTTTTCATCCTTTTCCAACGGAAACCGGATATAAGTTTTTCCATCTATCACTTCTGTTGTAATATCTTGTTCCGAAATAGGAAGATTAGCTTCACCCATCTTTTGGATAGCCTCTATCTTTGGAGTAATATTTAACTCACTTCGTAAATTTACCTTTTCGGGCGTTCCGACTGACATAGTCCAGACACCAGAAGTTTCTTTCTGCCAATTCACATCTTCCTTATCGGTTACAACATTTCCATTACAAGCAAATAAGCACAATGAACTTATTAATATCCAATACTTTTTCATTATTTTCTTCTATAATTTATACTCAAAAACTTATTAAGAAGAGATAGTACGAGATTGTTAACACATTTACAACTCCCAATCTATCAGCAGCTAATTAATATATGCACAACTTATATGCAATATTCGTAAAATTTTGTGATATATGCAAGTTGGTTTCAGAGTGTTATCTTGACTGGGATATGGCTAATCGTTTTAATTGATTTATGTTTTGTTTGGAAAGGATGGATGTTTTCTTATTTAATGATTATGCTTTGACAATAACGGATTCGAATTGTGAAAGTTTTTTGAGGATAACTCATTACTGTCCACTAAAAATCGCAAATATCTCTCTGAAATAATTAAATTACAATTTATTACAAGAGATTTTCTTGAGCAACGATTTGAAATCATAATTTTGCTGCCTTAACTTAAGCAGCATATGAATAATGACAAATTTCAAAGATGTCACGGGAAAAAGTGGTTTTAATGACTGAATTTATTTTGTAATTATAATTTTTTAGTCGTTCTCTAATTTTTAGTGGACACTCATAAGGATAACTATAATAAAGATAACCATAGTTAACCTGCCAAAGAATCGCTAATTCTTTAACAGGTTAACTAGAAACACATTACTTATACAAAGTATATATATTAGATAACTTCTACATTTACTAACTAACACAGTAAATTCTTTATAACACAGTATATTAATATATATGACTATAATTTATCCCTTCTTTTTTCCATTTATTTAAAATATTATCTAGAGAGTTTGTAAAACGATTATAGTCCTTGTTCTCTTCGCCACTCCATCCTGTTTCAGCATAAGCTGCTATGCGTGGAAATATTTTATTTTCCATACTTTCTTTCGTTGGAATAAATTCACCCCACATTTGGCATCCTAATCCTAATACCTTAGTTTGTTCTTCTTCGGTTAAACCTTTTGGTATAGTATTAAATTCATAAGCTTTTTTCAAAGGAATTGATTCATAAGAATAATCTAAATAAGTATACTCATGGTATGAATTTACAATATCATAACCATCTTTTATAGCTTTTTTTATCAGTATTGTATCTCCTTTCCAAAAATGAACAATTGTCTCCTTGGTTAATTGATGTTGTGATTTACTACTTCCATCTTGTTGATAGTCATTTATTTGCTCTCCTGTAATTTCATTCCATCCCATCATCCTTTTATTTTTAGAAGCTAGCAGATTTGAGATATTATTTGTAAAATAAACCTGCAAACCAGCTGGTGACTGAATATCATGCTGTTTCATATAAGCAAGCACTTCTGATGAACTTTTCCACTGATCATAACGAACTTCATCTCCTCCAATATGAAATACAGGTGAGGGGAAAAGAGTGATTACTTCATCTATCACATCTTCTAAGAAAGTTAAGACTTTTGGATTGGCTATGTTATATACATTGTATTGAACACCAAATTTACATGGAACTTTAATTTTTTTATTATCGGCACCAAGCCATGGATAAGCTGCTATGGCTGCGCTCGCATGTCCTGGCATTTCTATTTCCGGAACAATTGTTATATGCCTTTTCGTTGCATAATCTACAATCTCCTTTATGTCTTCTTGGGTATAAAAGCCTCCATGAGGTTTTCCATCAAACACATTACTTCCAAAATGATTAATTTCAGTAGAATCTCTGAATGCCCCAATTCGTGTTAACTCCGGATATTTTTTTATTTCAATTCGCCAGCCTTGATCATCTGTTAAATGCCAATGGAATACGTTCATTTTTAATTCAGACATTCTGTCTAACAAATTAAGAACAACTTCTTTTCCTTTAAAATAACGACCTTCATCTAACATAAATGCACGCCATGAAAAAGTAGGATAGTCCGTAATAACCAATTTTTGAATTTGCAATATATCTCCTTGCTTATTTATAATTTGTCTTAATGACTGTATTCCATGCATTATTCCACTTGAATAGGAAGAAGATATTGTAATCTTATTTTCTAAGACTTTTAAAATATAACCTTCTTTTTGGTCTAAAAGTACTGTAGAATCTAAAGACAGAATAATATCTCCATTTTTCCCTTTTTCCTCCAATTTAACTTGAATACCATAATCATTTTTTAAAAAAGAAGATAACATACCTGCTTCAAATTCCAAACCTCCTGAATACGTTATTATTAACTGATTATCCAATTCCATATAACCAGATTTATAAACAACTTCTTTTGGATATGGAATCAATTTTAATTCCTTTTTCAATTCGTTTTTACATGAAAAAAAAATTCCACAAATAACAATAAATAAACAAATACTCCTCATAAATACTAGTTTTTTTATATAGTAATTATAGTTTCATGTATTATAATACTTAATAAGCATACTGCAATAATCCTTATAATATCTAATAAGTATTCATCATTATAATTCAACCATACTATTCTTTACTTTTAAAATATTTATCAAAAAAAAGAATTTGGTAATCAATAGAATTATTCCAGTATTTAAAATTATGTTCGCCTGGACGAATAATAAAGTCATGTTCTATACCTTTCTTAAGAAATGCTTCATGTAAGTTTTTGTTTACTTCAAGGAAGAAATCTCTTTCACCACAATCCATAATAATCGCTAGTCTACCCGGTTTCATAGTAGGAACAAGATTTATAACTGTATGATAATCCCAGATTTCCTTGTTTTCAGACAATTCTCCAAGTTGCATACTCATTTCCCAATTCTTCGGGAATGGACGAATATCCATTCCTCCACTTGTTGTTCCTGCTGCTGAAAATACGTCTGTATGACGGATAGCATTCCACATCGCTCCATGTCCGCCCATACTCAATCCAGTAATTGCACGGCCTTTTCTGTCAGCAATTGTATTATATTGTGAGTCCACATAAGAGACTAGTTCTTTTGATATGAACGTTTCATACCTCACATCCTTATTCTTAGGACTGTCCCAATACCAACTGTTCATTCCATCCGGACAAACAAAGATAATTCCTTTTTCATCCGCTATTCTTGGCAATTCCGGTTTAATTTCAATCCATGTTTTAGCATTACCTCCGTATCCATGCAACAAATACACTACAGGACATTTATCATTTGTAGTTTTATCAGGTACAATAATCACCGCCTGTACATCTTTATTCATCGTATTGCTTATAACCATTACAGTATCAACTTTTGCTGCTTTAGAAGCAAAAAATATAATAGCGAAGAATGCCAACAATAAAACCTTTCGCATAATATTATTATTAAAATCAAAATAGTTTAAATCATAAAGATACAACAAATCAAACTTAACTACCCAGCTCATAATCAACAATATATAACAAACCATAAAATGCATCATCTCTATACACAATCTACGATTTCTTAAACATATAAGTTCGAGACCATTCACTATAGTAAGTTTTTTTATTAGTACTGAAAACTGTCTTCTGAAACTATCAATACACAAATATTTTTACTATATGTATAATAAGATTATTTAAATTCACAATACTTAAGATAATCCTTTATAATTGTTTCTTTAATGAAAATCTTTACTGTCTATTAAGAATCTAATAATCCTTTTAAGCCATAATATAAGAATACAATGACCTAAATTCTTTTACATTAGTTATAGTTTCATATCTGGTACATAAAATCAATATCATAATAACTTTAACAGCTACAGTTAACTTATTAAAGATTAGTTTATCTTTAATAAGTTAACTAGTAACATATTAATAACTTAAAGCCACTATAATCAAACAAGACTTATCAACAACTATTAACATAAGAAACTTTATCCATGTAAAACCTTATCCATATCAATAACCGGCCACGGATGATACTCTTTCCATGCACCACGTGTAAAGTCCGGAATTGCTACAGAACAACTCTTATTCAATACTGAACGTTCACTCAATTCCACAATGGATGACCATGCCGCAGCATCATATACAGATTGATCCAACGGATAGCCATTACGTAAGCAATAAATTAAACGCCAGTCCATTATAAAATCCATACCTCCATGTCCACCTATTCTTTTTGCTTTTTCTCCAATATACTTACTAAGTGGATGTTCAAATTTCTTCAAGTATTCTTTTTGTTGTTCTTCACTCATAAATTCATGAGACTGTATTGATATTTTTTCTTCTGGATACTTAATTGCCACACCTTTTGTTCCCTGAACTAAATGTATACGTGAATATGGTTGTGGAGTAGTCGTATCATGCTGTATAAGAATAGTTTTTCCTTTAGCTGTATGAATTAATGTAGTATTCATATCACCCAACATATAACGCTCTGATAATGTTACACGTTCGTCATCTTTCAGATTTTCTTTAGCCCACAATGATAATCCATATTGGTTAGTAGACATTGATGTCAAATATTCCATACGATCACCCTGATTAATACCTAATATCTGTGCAATAGGTCCTAATCCATGTGTTGGATAAGGATTCCCTGTATGATACTTACTATATTCCAAACGCCAATGTTTATAATGATTCCCAATAAATTTATCTCCTGCTAATGTATGAATATAAGCTCCTTCGGTATGAATTATTTCGCCAAGTTCTCCTAGTCTTGCCATATTCAAAGTTGCCAATTCAAAGAAATCATAACAACAATTTTCCAACATCATGCAGTGCAATTGCTTTTCTTCTGCTTTATCTACCAATGCCCAACAATCCTTTACTGTTAAAGCCGCTGGTACTTCTATAACTGCATGTTTACCATGATCCATAGCATATAAAGCAATAGGTACATGTAAATTCCATGGAGTAGCATTATATATCAGATCTATATCATCACGTTCACACATTTTCTTCCAATCTTCTTCTCCTGAATAAATTACAGGATCCTTCCTTCCGTTTTTTTTCAAAATATTACGACAATTTTGTATTCTATCTTTATTAAGATCACAAAGTGCAACAATCTCCGTACCTTCTATATTACTCATTCGCTCAACTGCTCCAGCACCTCTACCTAAACCTACAATACCTAGTCTAACTGTTGAAAGAGGTTTACAACGTAATCCCAATACTGATTTTCCTTTTCGTTCAGGAATAATATCATTCATTAATTCAGAAGCTGGAACAGTTTTAGCACTAGCTTTTCCGGGGATATTATTTAGCGCAGTTACGACTCCTCCTGCCAAAGATGCTTTGAAAAAATTTCGTCTATTCATAACAATTAATATTATAATTTAAACCAACTTACAATATAGTATCAACATTAATCTATACTATATTATCCCTTATAACCAATTATTTCTACTAATATTAATATCCTTCATTTTGCTTTAAATTCGGATTTTTATCAATACTGGATTGAGGTATAGGATAATATCTATTATGTAATCTAAACTTACGTGTTTCTATTTTCTTCGCTTCCAAAGGAGCTTGAATATCAATAACTGCTCTTCTAGTTGGATCAGTCTCATCATAATTGATTGTTCCAACTATTCTATACAAGTCCTCATTTAAAACAGATTCTGCCAACATCTTTCCAGAAGAATCTTTCCATCGAAGTATGTCTGCTCTTCTCAAACCTTCTCCTGCAAATTCTACTGTTCTTTCACGTCTTATCAATTCTCTAAGCTTCTCCTTTGTTGAATATTTGTTCCTATCAACAGATGGCATTCCTACACGATTTCTAACCAGATCTAACTTCTCATAGACATCATCACTAGGTCCATTCAACTCATTCTTAGCTTCAGCATAAGACAAAAGAACCTCGGCATATCGAAAAAGTATTGGACACGCTGATGTTTTCCATATATCTGAATACTGATCCATTGGGACTGTATATTTTGCCCATGACAATCCTGTTTGTGATGCATTAATAGAGTATCCATAATAATTATCATTAACAACTTGTATTAATTGGCCATTACTATCAATTTTCTTAATTTCTTTATCTAATGTATTTAATATAACTTCATCTTTACCTTTAGCTTTCCAATTTTGCCCTGGATACAAAATTGTCATTTTCATACGAGGATCTCTTTTATAAAATGGTAAAGAAGGATTATACAATGATGATTCTTCTTTTGGTAAACCATCTTCCATTTCATACATATCAACTAAATTCTGTGTAGGAACAATTGAAGACAAACCTCCATCTATATAATTATACATCTTACCTATAAGATCAAATGGTTGTACATTCTCCATATATTGTACTGCATAAATTATTTCCGGCGAAGATTTACCTGCTAATGTAAACAAATTAGAATAATCTGGATCCAATTCATATTGCTGCATTTTTATTATTTCCTGAGCCGCAGAAAGAGATCTTTCCAAATCCCCCCAATACAATGCTGATCTCATTTTGATAGCTAAGGCTGTTGCTTTAGCTATTCTACCTACCTGACTTGGCATTACTTGTAAATCTGGTATTGATGCATCTAATTCTTGATAAATAAACTGTTTAACCTCTTCCTCCGTTTTTCTAGGAACTTGAGCTTCTTCTGCACTTAAATAAGAATCAATTATTGGAACCCCACCATACCAAAAATTCATTTCAAAATATTTATAAGCACGAATTGTCCGAACTTGGGCTATAAAATCTTTTTTAATAGATTCATCTTTAAACTGAACCTTATCAACATTTTCTAAAAAGGTATTACAGCGTCTTATTGTTGTAAAATCATAATAAGAAGAACCTGTATTCGATGCTGATAAAGTTCCATTACCAATATTTCTCCACCCCCATCCATCTGAATGACTATATCCTATATCTGAAGTACAATCAGAAGATAACAAATATGTTCCATTAACAAAACCACTATAACATCCTATTACAAAACGATTGGCATCTTCCTCTGTTTTCCAAGTTGTAGATGTTGATAATTCATCATGAGGAAATGTATCAAAAAAATTAGAACAACTTACCACTGTAATAGAAAAAAACAATAATATAATATATCTTATCATAATCCAATAGTATTATATAATTAAAACTTCAACTAGAATTGTATATTAACCCCTAAAGAATGTGTTTTAAGTAATGGATAAAAACCATCTCCTGGGGAAACTTCTGGATCTATACCAACTGGAATCGCATCAATAGTAAATAAGTTTTCACCCGAATAAAATACTTTTAAAGAAGAAATTTGTAATTTATCCATCCATGTTTTAGGAAATGCATATGACAACTGAAAATTCTTCAATCTCAAATAACTAGTATTTTGGACCCAAAATGATGAGGGAACATTTAATGAATGACTTGGACTATTTCTACCCTCAAATACCCTAGGCATGCAACCTTCTGGATTTTCAGGACTCCAAGCATCTAACCATATTGTAGAGGGATGAGACATATCTCCAAAAAACTCTCCATAAACAGGGGATGTATGGTAAAATTGTGCAACACCCGCTGCTCCATTAAAAATAGCCGATAGATCTATATTTTTCCACCCTAAAGAAACATTAAATCCGTAAATAAATTTAGGATTAGAATTGTTCATTACTATTCTATCTTCTGAATCTATTTTACCATCATTATTAGTATCTTTATATTTTAAATCACCAGCTTTAAATTCCTGAGAAAATGGATAACCTGGTTGATTTTCATATTTATTCATATAAGCTTTCGCTTCTTCATCAGATTGAAAAAAACCATCAGCCTTATACACATAATAAGCATCAATCGGCGAGCCTATTTTTCTAATAGTAAACCCATTTATCATCCTATCGACCCCTCCCAATTCTAATATTTCATTCTTATTATATGATAGAGTTCCAGAAAACATAAATTTCCAGTCATTCCATTGGTTTGAGTATCCTGCGGCTAATTCTATTCCTGAATTTCGCATTTTTCCAACATTTGCTTTATAAGGTCCTAAAGCAAATTCCGTTGGAACAGGCACATCCATAATAATATCTGTAGTTAATCGGTCATAATATTCAATAGAAAATGTTATTTTTTTTAATAAAGCCATATCTAAACCAACCCCCCATGTACGAGCTTTTTCCCAAGTAATATTAGACAATTTATAGTTACCTTGATAATATCCAGTTTCCAAGACATCATCCATTGGAGAATTAGCACCTATACTATAAGTATTTAACCAAGGATAATAATCTGACAAAGCATTTTGATTTCCTAATAATCCCCAGGATCCTCTTATTTTCAAATCGTCTAACCAAGTTTCTTTCACTGTAGACATAAACTGTTCATTTGAAATCCTCCAAGCTGCAGAAAAAGAAGGGAAATATCCCCATCTATTTTCTTTTGAAAAGCGAGAAGAAGCATCAGATCTAAAATTTGCTTCAAATAAATATTTATCTAAATAATCATAAGTAATTCTACCAAAATACGATAGCATTGCTAACTCTCTTGTATAACCACCATTTGTCTGCGAAGAAACACTTCCTGCATTCATATCATCTAATTCGTTATTAGGGAAATTATCACGAAACATATAATTTTCTTTATAATTATATTTCTCTACATGATAACCTAATAACATACTTAAATCATGTTCATTCCATTTCTTAGAATAATTCAACAAAGCATCCATACTAGCTAATGTTGAATTATAGAATCGTTCTGTTAATTTATTGGGACCATGATACACATTAGGATTATATTGAATACTTTTTACAAAATGTTTATAATGTTGACTATTTCCAACATATGACCCTGTAAAAGTAGCCTTTAAATCATTTAAAATACTATAATCTAAAGAAACTGAGCCTGAAAAATTTTGATTATATCTATCAACAGTCATACCAGAATCAAAAATTGCTTTCGGATTTCCCAAATCCGAAATCGAAGGATATGTACCATCCTCATACTCCATTGGTATCCAAGGAGCTAACTGTGCCATTATCCTGTATAGCAAAGAAGAATTATCAAAATATAAAGGATGAGTTGGATCTGAATAATCATTTTTTATATAAGCCATATTCATTTTGACAGACAACTTTTTAGATATAGAAGCATCTAAATTTATTCGTCCATTGTATTGTTTCCTTCCTGAATTTGGCATAATACCTGACTGATCTAAATATCCAAGAGAAGCCATATACTTAAATTTATCTGTACCTCCTGTTAAGTTTAAATTATGCTTATGCATGAAACCTACATTCAATAAATCAAACCAGTCTGTATTAGGATATTCATATGGATATGAACCTTCTTTGAATTTAAGAATTTCTTCTTCTGTAAATCTGGGAAGTTTACCTTCTTCAACTAAAGCCTTATTATATAGATTTGCATAATCTACAGAATTTAATTTTTCAACTATCGTTGTTGGTTTCTGCAAACTTATATAACCATTATAAGTTAATTTTGACACACTATTATTTCCCCTTTTAGTAGTTATTAAAATAACACCATTTGACGCTTTTGAACCATAAATTGCTGCAGAAGCTGCATCTTTCAAAACAGATATATTTTCAATATCATTTGGGTCCAAAGAATTCAAATTTCCACTTTCTACACCATCTATTAAAACATATGGTTCAGAAGAATTTAGGGTACCAACACCTCTTACACGAATAGTAGCATCATCACTACCAGGTCTTCCTTGATTAGATGTCACGGTAACACCTGACATCAAACCTTGCATAGCTGATGAAATATTAGTAATAGGACGGTTCTCTAGGGCCTCTTGACTAACTTGAGCTACAGCGCCTGTTAAATTTATCTTTTTCTGAACTCCATACCCTACAACAACAACCTCATCCAGAGCCTGAGTATCTTCTCTCAACATTATACTTAACCTCTTCTGTCCACCAACTTTAACAGTCTGAGTGCTATAACCAATATAAGACACCTCAAGAACTGCATCCTTCGGAACATCCAAAGTAAAGCGTCCATCCATATCAGTGATTGTACCATTAGAAGTACCTTTCACCATAACATTAGCTCCAATAACAGGAATTCCGGAAGCATCAACAATAGTACCAGTTATTTTATTATCATTTTGAGTTATAACTGGAGTAGCATCTTTCACTGAAAGAATAATGTTTCTATCCTTAACAGAATAAACAACATTAGTTCCGCTGAATACATCATCCAATACTTCAAAAATATCGGCATTATTGATATTTACAGACACTTTTCTATCCAGGTCAACGTGGCGAGTGTTGTAGAAAAATGAATATTCAGTTGTATTTTCTATTTCATCCAATACATCCTTTACAGTTTGATTTTCCACGTTAATGCTGACCATTGTAGTCTGAGCATAGCTATTTGAAGCATAAGTCAGACCAGCAGAACTAAGCAGGCATGCATAAAACAGAGATTTCATAATAATAGGGACCTTAGGTAACGCAAGTCCACACGTTTTTTTATCCCATATTAATGGGGTAATACATTTTTTTCTCATAATTTTGTTGTGCTTTTTAGGTAAAAAATGATTTAATATGATTTGTCGCCAAACAAATCTTTTCGGTTAACTCATTTCAAACAGGGAAATACGCCAATATTTCTCTGTTTGTTTTTTTAATCTCCATTCTTTTTCATATCTATTCGGTTTTTATTGTATTTATGATTGTTTGTTTATTTCTTATATATTTAAGTTTCACAAGTTGCTCAACTTAAAAGTCAACAAGACATCAGAGACAAGTTGACAAGGTTAATATCTATCATTTCACACTTAAATTTCTAAATAATCTTGTCAACTCGTTTTCTTGTCAACTTGTTTTCTTGTCAACTCGTTAACTGAAAAGTTAAGCCTGCTAAACCAGAACAAATCATTAATCATACTTCTGATTATTTAGCCCTTTTATTGTTATGACATTTCTAAAAAACAATATTCCTAAACAAAGAATAAAAAATTTTCAATAAACTTCAATTTTACTTCTTTTCTCCTCTGTTTTATCAGTTGGAATATAGCGCCATTTTATTTTTGATGAAATACTGAATACATCCAAAACTTGTTCCAAACGCTGGGTTGAGAATGTTCCGGTAAATGAATCCTTTCTGTATTTCTCATTTTTCACTACGAAATCCACATTAAATCTTTTTGACAACATACGGAGAACTTCATTAAATGGAGTGTTATTAAAAATTACTTTGCCATATTTCCATGCTGTTTCTGCTTCTCCATTTGTTTTCGTAAGTTTCGCCTTGGATGTTTTATTATTATAAACAAGTTTCTCACCCGGATTCATCTGTACACTTCCTGCATCAGAAACAAATCTGACCTTTCCTTCCAATAAGGTTGTAGATAATATTGAATCTCCAGGGAAAGCTTCCATATTAAATGATGTACCCAACACTTCCACCCGTTCATCGCCTGTAGTTTTTACAACAAAACGTTTATTGGGATCTTTGGTAACATCAAAAAAAGCTTCTCCTATCAGTTCTACTTCACGTTTATCTTCGCTGAAAAACTCCGGGTATCGCAAAACTGAACCGGAATTCAAAGAAACATTTGTTCCATCAGGTAATACAAAAGCTGTCGTCATACCTGGATTAGTACGAATCTCCATCATCCTGGCTTCCGCAACATCTGAGTTCTTAATTTGAAGAAGATATGCAGAAAGTAAAGGGATAAACATAATGGCGGCAGCTCTTTCTGTCCACAAGAAAACTGTTTTGAGCTTTTTTCTCACCAATTTCCCTTTTGCTTTTTTCAAGGCATTGCCGGCATCCACTTTATCCATTACAGACAGTGTATCAGCTGCCCAATAAAGTTCGTGAACAATTTTTGCTAGTTCCTCATTTTCCTTACTTGCTGTAATCCATTCCTCAACATGCTTTCGTTCGTCACTGCTCAATTTTCCTTCGCAATAACTGAAAAGTAATTCTTCTATATTTTTTTCTATTCTATCCATAAAACATTAAAAACAAAACCAGCCAACAAGACTCTCTGTCTCAGAGAATCTTGTCGCCCTGGTTCCACTAACCTTAAATTAATCCTTATCCATTCATTATGCCAGAGCCTCAATGTAATGAATAAAAAAACAAATCTTTAACCACAAAAGACCTATGCAACAAATTTTGTCTTTATTATTATGACATTTCAAAAAAGGAAAGTTCCTAAACATCATTTGTTTTTTTTCAAAAAAAATACATACATTTGCTTTATATTTGAAAAAGCGCAAAGCTTTACTGATAAACCCGGCATTGAAATCTGGACAATTTCAAGCCTTATCGGGATAATAATTGTCAGTAAAAGTTTCTGCGTTTGTGTTGTTATATCCGCTTTTTATTTTAAAACGATATAAACACATAAGACGCAGAGCTATTGATTAATTACGATAAGGTGGGCAGTCCAGAGCCTCAATGCAGTGATAATCGATATGCTCTGCGTTTTCTCTTTTTAGCCTACACAAATTGATACCAGATGGATAAACAGTCTCTACATATCAATGATAATAATGAAAGCCACCTTCTTGCTTCTCTAAAGAATTCCGACAAAAAGGCTTTTGATAAATTGTTCAGCCAATTCTATCCGATACTTTGCGCCTATTGCCATAAATTTGTTTCGCTGGAAGATAGTGAAGAAATTGTCCAAGACACATTATTGTGGTTATGGGAAAACAGAAAAGAAATTACTGTTGAGAAAAGTCTTTCGTCTTATTTATTCAGAAGTGTTTATAACAGGGCATTAAACAAGATTGCAAGTAAAGATTGCAGGAACAAGGCTAATACTTTATACTTTGAATATATGCAGGAAACTCTGCAAGACAAATCTTATTATCAGACCGACGATCTTAAAGATAAGGTTCGTGAAGCTATAGCCAGACTTCCGGAAAGTTACAGGCAGGCTTTTATGATGCATCGTTTCGAGGAAATGACTTATAAGGAGATTGCAGAGAAACTTGGGGTTTCAAGTAAAACGGTTGACTATCGCATACAGCAATCGCTAAAACTTCTCCGGGAAGATTTAAAAAACACATTGCAGCAATATCACCTCGAAGATAAAACACAAGCTATCGGTCTGCTTATTCAAATGGTAATGGGCGGAAATATTACATTTTGACATTTTGACAATTTGTCATTCCAACTATACTGAGAATCCAATATTTCGGACTAATTTATTTTTCTTGAATTCTGTTGGCACTCTCGTGAAGTTTAAATCCGTTTTTTAGCACTTATCATCGTATTTATCAATTTATTGCAACATCAAAATCTGTGCAGGAAAAATCTATCTGAAAATTCATTTTTAGCACAAAAAACACATATCAAAACCAATTTTCTGATGATTTTAAAGCAAAAAATTGACAAAAAAGCATCTGTTAAAAAAATGATTGCAATAACTTCAGTAAAAGATTGCAATGACTTTCCAAAATCATTTAGATGACTTGACTGAATCATTGCAATCATTTTCCAAAATCATTGCAATCATTTTCCGGAAACGACAAAAACACTCCTTTATTTCATTGTTTTTTTAGTAAAATCACAAATATACGAGTTAGCCAAAACGATAAATTCACAACAAAATGCTATAAAATCCTGGCTAAAACTAACACCAAAAACAAATTCAACATGTATAAATCCTAGTCAACTTGTTTTCTTGTCAACTCGTAACCTGAATATTACTTCTGCTTCCTTCTCTTTATTTCCATCTCAAGCATTCTCAGCTCTCGGCCGGTTTGTCCTGCCACAGAAGTATTCTCCTCTGCTCTTCGAATCAGATAAGGCAGAACATCCTTGACCTTTGCGTAAGGAACATATTTTGTTACGTTATAACCTTCGTGAGCCAGGTTGAAAGAAATATTGTCACTCATTCCCAATAATTGGGCAAAGAAAATGCGGGAATCATTCCTTGCCAAGCCTTTTTCGTCAATAAGTTTGGCAAGAAGATAATTACTTTCCTCATTATGCGTTCCCATAAACATCTCGAAATGCTCAAGATTGTCAATTGTAAAACGCACAGCTTCGTTGAAATTAGCATCGGTAGTAGGTTTATCCTTACATATCGGATCAGGATAACCCATTTCGGCAGCTCTTGCTCTCTCTGCTTCCATATATGCACCGCGCACAAATTTTACACCAGCAATATATCCTTTTTCCTTAGCATCTTCCAATATGCGGCGAAGATAAGGCATACGGTCATGACGATACATCTGCAGTGTAGCAAAAACAATAGCACGTTTCTTGTTATACTTGCGCATAGCTTCATCAGTAAGCTCATCCAAAGCATCCTGGAAACAATAATCCTCAGCGTCAACAATCAGGCGGACATCATTATCATAAGCCCGCTGGCAGAAAGCCATAAATCTTTCCTTGAATTCACGGAATTCTTTAATCTCTTCAATTGTCAATTTCTCACGTTTTTCTGAAGCTTTAGCCAAAAGTTCGTCTGTAACAATTGTTGAAGGTTTGAACACAGCATAAGCCAAGTTGTCATTTCCTTTGGCAAAATCAATAGAACGGATGGTCTCTTCAAATGTAGCCTTGATTCCTTCTGGAGTCTGCTCTCCTTCTGCAGAGAAATCCAAAGTTGAGCGTACGTTAAATTTACGGAGATGGTCTATGATTTTCTGACAGTCCTGCAAAGTCTCACCACCCACAAACTGCTTGTATAAAGTAGGCTTCACAGCCCATGACAATGGGAAATGTATCTTTATGGCAACATTACTAGCAACACTTGCCATCTTTACAATAGACGGATGCTTCAAAGTATTGAACAACACATAAGCATTCTGTAACTCTGCATTTGATTTAGCAGAAAAGGCAATTTCGGTATTATTAAAGTCTAGCATAATGATTAATTGGGGGGAATATTAGGTTAACAATTCAGATACAAGTTGACAAGGGAACAAGTTGACAAGGGAAATAAGCCTTGTCAACTTGTCAACTAGTTACCTTGTCTCTATTCTTTATTTCTCACCTAAGAAAGGATATCCGTAGCTTGTTGGCGGAACCAAAGCCTCTTTGATACAACGAGGATTTGTCCAACGAATCAAGTTCAACGGACCGCCAGCCTTATCGTTAGTTCCTGAAGCACGAGAACCGCCGAATGGCTGCTGAGCAATTACAGCTCCTGTCGGTTTGTCGTTGATATAGAAGTTTCCTGCCGAATAGCGCAATTTATTAAATGCAACATCAATAGCATATCTGTCGTGTGAGAAGATTGAACCAGTCAATCCATAAGGAGAAGTGCGGTCGCACAATTCAAGAGTTTCTTCATATTTGTCGTCATCATACAGGAAGATTGTGATAACCGGACCGAAGATTTCTTCAACCATGCTCTTGAACATTGGGTCTGTTGTAAGGATTACAGTTGGTTCAACGAAATAACCTACAGACTTGTCGCCATTACCACCGAATACAATTTCAGCATCCGGAGACTGTTTTGCATAGTTGATATAACTCATGATATTATCGAATGAAGCCTCATCGATAACTGCGTTGATGAAGTTTGTGAAGTCCTGAACATCACCCATCTTGATTTCTTTCAGCATATCGCCAACATAATCCTTGATGTCTTTCCACAAAGATTTAGGCAAATAAGCACGAGAACCGGCAGAACATTTCTGTCCCTGATATTCAAACGCGCCGCGAACGATAGCTGTTGCAACTTCAAGAGCTGACGCAGACGGATGAGCAAAGATGAAGTTCTTACCACCTGTTTCACCAACAATCTTAGGATATGATTTGTAGTGACCAAGGTTTTCGCCCATCTGTCTCCACAATGTATTGAATGTTGATGTAGAGCCAGTGAAGTGGAATCCAGCCAAGTCTGAGCTTGCTGTGATAACTTTACCGATTGTGCTACCCTTACCCGGGATAAAGTTGATAACACCATCAGGCAAACCTGCTTCCTTGAATACTTTCATCAACAAATAGTTTGAATATATAGCTGTAGTTGAAGGTTTCCAAACAGCAACGTTACCCATCATTGCCGGAGCCATATTCAGGTTTGAAGCAATAGATGTGAAGTTGAACGGAGTCAAAGAGAATACGAAACCTTCCAATGCACGGTATTCCATTCTGTTGAGAATGCCAGTTTCAGAATAAGGCTGGTCAGCATAAACCTGGCTAGCATAGAATGTGCTGAAGCGGAGGAAGTCAATCAATTCGCAAGGAGCATCAATTTCAGCCTGGAAAGGATTCTTGCTCTGTCCCAACATTACTGAGGCATTCAATAAATAACGATATTTAGTCGCAAATAATTCGGCAGCCTTAAGCATTACAGAAGCTCTTTCCACCCAAGGAAGTTCCGACCATTCCTTATGAGCTTTCATAGCGGCATCAATAGCCATCTGAACTTCTTTTTCTCCTGCCTGATGATAAGTGGCCAATACATGTTTGTGGTCGTGAGGCATTACAACTTTTCCTGTATTGCCTGTGCGGATTTCCTTACCTCCAATCACCAAAGGTATATCCCATTCTTCTGAAGACAACTGCGCAAGAGCCTGTTTCAAGGCTGCTTTTTCAACACTACCGGGAGCATAGCTCTTTACCGGCTCATTAATGGGCTTCGGAAATCTAAATAATGCATTATCCATGATAGTTCGTAATTATTAAAGGTTAAATCTTATTTTTGTTGCGGTAAACTTAGGAAAAAGATTCCAAATATTTATTCATCAAGTGTTAAAATAGCAATAAAAAGGAGACAAGTTGACAAGGGAACAAGTTGACAAGGTGAGAAAGGATTTTTCATAAGGTTTTCCCCTTGTTTTCTTGTCAACTTGTTAACTTGTCAACTTGTCAACTACAACAATTATGACAAATCAAACAGAATTCAAGCTTTCGAGCTACAGCCGCGGCTTCCACCTAGTCACATCAGAAGTGGAAAAACATTTGCCGGATTTGCCGCAATTCGGACTGCTGCACCTGTTTATCAAACATACATCAGCAGCCTTGTCGATTAACGAAAATGCTGACCCGGACGTTCAGGTTGATTTGGAAAGTATTTTCAACAATATTGTAAAGGAAAGGGAAAGATTCTACAGACACACTTACGAAGGCGATGACGACATGCCGGCTCATGCCAAATCAACCATGATTGGCAGCAGCATAACCATTCCGATAACCAACCACAGACTTAATCTCGGAACATGGCAAGGTATATATCTGTGTGAATTCCGCAATTATGGCGGACCGAGGAAAATCGTTGCAACTATTATTTCATGATAAATTATGCACGGACTGCATAAAGGCGCCTTACCGAAAAATATTTTTCGTATATGAACATCACAAACCTGAGGACAAAAAATGATGTCACGAATCCCATTACGGAATCTATCAGATAATGTGCCTGAATGTAAACTGTCGCGCAACAGAGCAAAACATAAAAAGGAAACATAAACAGAGCCAGACGGCGGTTAGCATCGAATGCCAGAAGCATCACAATTGTTGATATGGCAACATGTGAGCTGGGGAAAGCCGCCGTCGGCCTTTCTCCAACCTGTTGCGATGATTCCACCAAGTTATAGAAAAGTCCGTCAGTATATCCCGGACCGGGAAGCAAATCTCTATTGTGACGGAAATAATCACCTATGGACAAGAAATTGCCGTCGAGCACATTTTCCATTCCTATTGCCGGGAAATAGAACTGAGGACCGGCAACCGGAACAAGTATATAGAACAGATAATACACGAAAAACGAAGCCGTAAGCAGGAATGCTACTTTTTCGAAATATTCAAAATGCCGGACAAAATAATACATCACAACCATGAATATCATAGGATAATAAAAGAAATATCCCATATTGAAGGCTTCACTCAGAAACTTTTGCGGATAATGAGAGCTGAATGTTAATGATGGCTGGCAACCGAACAGCAACTGGTCAGCCCCGGCAAACCAATGGTCCAAATTTGGCAAAACACTGTTGAACTCATAAGTTTCGGGATACCAATATGCAAGAAGCGACATCTGTACAACAACACGAATCAAAGCTGAGAAACGGCATGGACGTATTTTATATACAAGCATTAATGAGAGAGTTAGGAGAACTATTCCAAAACGTTCGTAAAGCATTTGTCCCGGATTGTCAAGCCTGGGAAAAAACATGAATATAATCAATGTTGTCAGTGCATTATATATCAAAGCAATACTTTCAATCGCAAAAACACTCCGGCGACCTTCAAAACGTCCGAACAAAAAAGCCAACAATTTCTCCATTCTCACATATCTTTTATCTTAAGCAAGCTAATCACCAAAATATCACAAGCTCAACTTCTTATTTGAAAGCGCAAAGATATGAAAAGACAAATGTCCGAACAAATAAAAAAGATTTTTTAATTTATCCGGACATTTCAAACAATTTTATTTCAAATTACGAAATGACACATCAGGCATTCTGCCATTTGTCCTCTGCAATATTACAATTCTTCATTTCCATAATTTATTTTGACCTCGCAACTTGCACAACTTTAAAGTCAACATGGTTTCAAAGACAAACTAAATGCTACAACGACGCTGCCACACTTCTGATTTCAGCTATTTTATCTTCCTGCCCGCAAATATCATCCGGATTATAAGCAGACACAGGTATAAACGATACAAAATCCCACTGCAAATAATTGCTTATGGATTTCAGCTGATTGCCTATCAATTCATATTGGATATCATCCACAGTGTTTGCGCCAACCGCGACAGCAACTACTTTCTTTTTTGCCGTGAGACGAGAATTAACAGAATAGAACTTGTCAATCAACAGTTTCATCTGCGCAGAAATTCCCCAATAATATACCGGAGTCCCGAAAACAATAATATCCGAAGATATCAATTCCTGCAATATCTTATTTGCGCCATCGTGATGGACACAACCATTTTCATCCGGTTTGCAACCATTGCAATTACGGCAAGCTTTTATTGAGCTTTCATATAAATCAAACCTTTCCACTTCGTAGGAAGCATTCAATGATTCCTGAAAAATATCCAAAGCCTTTGATGTGTTTCCTTTCCTTGGACTACCATTCAATACTGTTACTTTCATAATATCAATTTCTACAGGTTTCACAAGTTAAAAAATCGAGACAACTTGCGGAACATTAATTTAACACTATAGTATACTTTTCATGTCTGCAATTATACAGATTTTTATCAATTAATTCAAGCTTAGCAAGCTCAACTTTCAGGAGTTAAAAAGTTATATGGAATTATGGCACTTACGAAACTTAAGTCAATTAAAGTCATCAGATTCGACAAAATAATTTTTCGGCCAATGTCAAAATGTCAAATCAGACCAAGAACGATAAAGCCATAATGGCAAAATATCAAAATGTCAAATTAACTTCGTCTGACTAAGACAAACCGACGTGTATTACAGACTGACGGAAAAAATCGCACTCTCACGGAGTTAAGATTTTCCAAAAAGACAGTAAAATTCCTTTTTCTCTTATATTCTGCACAAAACAAGCGTAATCAGTCCGCAAATATCAATTAATGATGAAAGCAGAATGTTTATCTTCATCTCATTTTGACAATTCAATCCGAGTCGGGCAATCCCTTCACATTCTTGAGGTAACGATAACCACGCCCCCACAAGTAGCGACGTACGATGAGTTCCGGCTTCGTATCCTTGCTGTGGATTTTCGCCATAACAGCAGAACGTTTCTCTTTATCCCATATATCCATATTGCAAGTATTTTATTACAAAATTACGTACATTTCGATAAATATTCCATCACTAAAAAAAATAAGATGAACCACGAAGAAGCAAAACCAAAAACAAGCTTTTGATTTGGCTCTGCACTCTCCTTTGCTTATTTTTGCAAATAAAAATAACACGAAATGGTACAACTCAACATAGATAAACTTACGAAAAGTTTCGGCGACCTGATGCTTTTCGAAGATATAACTTTCGGTATCGAGCAAGGTCAGAAAATTGGTCTGATTGCAAAGAACGGAAGCGGGAAAACAACTTTGCTTAATATCATAGCCGGGAAAGAGGATTATGACAGTGGTTCAGTAGTTTTCCGCAATGATTTGCGAGTAGGTTATCTGGAACAGTCGCCCGTTTATCCGGAAGGACTGACTGTGCTTCAGGCTTGTTTCTATTCAAAAAATGAAACAGTGAAACTTATTGCCGAATATGAACAGGCAATGAGCAGCGGCGACCATAGCAATCTGAACGATATACTTGAAAGAATGGATGCTCTGAAAGCGTGGGACTACGAGCAAAGGGCAAAGCAGATTCTGGGGCAGCTGAAAATCCACAATCTCGACCAGAAAGTTGAAAGTCTTTCCGGCGGACAGCTAAAGAGAGTGGCTCTTGCCAATGTGCTGATTACCGACCCGGAACTGATTATCCTCGACGAGCCGACCAACCACCTGGACCTTGAAATGACCGAATGGCTGGAAGGTTATCTGAGCCGTGCGAATATCAGTATCCTGATGGTTACGCACGACAGATATTTCCTCGACAGAGTTTGTAACGAGATTATAGAAATTGACCGCAAGCAGATTTATCAGTATAAGGGCAATTATAATTATTATCTTGAAAAACGTGCCGAGCGAGTGGAAGCTCAGAATGCCGAAGTGGAAAGGGCTAACAATCTGCTGAGAAAAGAATTGGACTGGATGCGCCGTCAGCCACAGGCACGAGGCACAAAGGCTAAATACAGAATCGACGCATTCTATGAGCTGGAAAAGAAAGCTAAACAGCAAAGAGAAGCCGGACAGGTGAATCTGGACGTGAAGGCTTCGTATATCGGCTCTAAGATTTTTGAGGCAAAACACGTTTCAAAGAGATTTGACGATTTGAAAATCACAGAGGATTTCAATTATATTTTTGCACGATATGAGAAACTTGGTATCGTTGGCAACAATGGTACGGGAAAATCAACCTTCATCAAAATGCTTATGGGCGAAGTGGAACCGGACAGCGGATGCTTCGACATTGGTGAAACTGTGCGTTTCGGTTATTACAGCCAGGAAGGATTGCAGTTTGACGAGCAGATGAAGGTAATTGACGTGGTTCAGAAAATTGCCGAATATATCGACCTTGGCGACGGACGCAAAATGAGTGTGTCGCAATTCCTGAACTTCTTCCTTTTCACACCAGAAAAGCAGCATAATTATGTATATAAGCTGAGTGGCGGTGAGAAAAGACGACTTTACCTTTGCACTGTGCTGATGCGCAATCCGAACTTCCTTGTTCTGGACGAGCCTACAAACGACCTGGACATCGTAACGCTGAATGTGCTTGAGGAATATTTGCGTTCGTTCAAGGGATGCGTAATTGTTGTGTCGCACGACAGATATTTCATGGACAAGGTTGTGGACCATCTGCTGGTGTTCCGTGGCCAGGCAGACATCAAAGATTTCCCTGGAAACTACACTCAATATCGTGAATGGAAGGATTATCAGGACCAGCTGGAAAAAGAGCAGGAAGCTGCTAAGCAGGCAAAAGCCGCTCCGGAACCTGAAAAACCTCGCCGACAGGAACAACCAAAGAAAAAACTTACTTTCAAGGAAAGGAAAGAATTTGAGGCTTTGGATGCTGAGATTCCTCAACTTGAAGCAGAAAAAGCGGAAATTGAAGCAGCTCTGAGCAGCGGAACTTTAAGCACTGACGAGCTTCTTGCAAAATCCGACCGCATTTCGAAGCTAATCGAGGAGATTGACGAAAAGACTCTTCGCTGGCTTGAACTTAGTGAATTTGCATAATGAAAGATAAACTTTGGAGCAGGAATTTTGTGCAATGTTGTTTGTCCTATTTCTGGATGAACTTTGCATTCTATCTGTTGATGCCGACAATGCCGGTCTATTTAGTTGAAGAGCTGGGATTGTCGGAAAAAGATGCAGGTCTGGCTCTCTCTGCCTACACTGTGGGATTGCTGATGGTGCGTCCTTTGTCCGGTTATCTGGTGGACTGTTTCTCACGCAAGCATTTGTACGTATTTGCCTTCACTGGCTTTACACTAATGTTTTGCGGATATTTCTGGGCTGCAGCGATGTGGAGCATAATGATTGTGCGATGCATTCAAGGCGGACTGATGGGAATGACTTCCGTTTCGGGCAATACGATAACAATTGATGTTGTCCCGTCGAGCCGACGAGGCGAAGGAATGGGATTTTATGGATTGACTATAAATCTTGCGATGTCGCTCTCGCCGCTTATTGCTGTATGGATTTATTCTCACGGAAATTTCCATTCAGTGGTTCTTGCCGGATTATTGAGTTCGGCAGTTGGATTGCTGTCTGTATTTTTCATTAAATGCAAGAAAAGAGAGAAGGTGAAAAGGCCGCCGTTCTCGCTGGACCGTTTTATCCTGCTTCCGGCATGGGCTTCGGCATTATCATATATATTGGTTGCAGTGCCTTATGGAATGATAACATCATTTGTCCTGCTTTACGGAAAAGAATACAATATTCCCGAACCAGGATATTTCTTCCTGTTTATGGCAACGGGCGTAGGTTCGTCAAGACTTATTTCAGGAAGGCTGGTGGACAGAGGATACATCCATCATGTGGCGATTTCTTCAATTGCCGGATTGGCTGTGGTGTTCACTCTGTTTGCCACAATACATAATGAGGTTGTATTTTTCCTCAGCGCATTGCTGATAGGAATCGGTTATGGAACCGGAGTTCCGGCATACCAATGCCTGTTTGTGAATATAGCCAAACCGTCGATGCGCGGAACGGCAACTTCAACATATCTGACATCGTTTGATATCGGTGTTGGTATTGGTATAATTACAGCCGGAGCTGTTGCTTCAGCTCATTCTCTTGCAGTAGCTTTTCTTATCGGGGCTTTAAGCTGCGTGTTGTCACTGGCGGTTTATTGTTTGGTGGCGAGGAGAAGGTATGAAATGATGAAGAATTCACTATATTTGTAATATAAAGATTGCATATCCAATATATTAGCAATATGGCAATACCTATTAACATAGAAGATCTACTCAACAAACGAAGAGTGGAATCCAATCGTATAGAGTTTAAAGCAGGATGGAATCCTGATAAGATTTATCATACAATTTGCGCCTTTGCCACTGATTTGGAAAATATCGGTGGCGGATACATTCTTGTTGGGGTAGAAGAAGAGAACGGAATAGCAAAAAGACCGGTAAAAGGATTGTCAGAGAATGAGATAGATCATATTATGAAAGATATGGTGGGATATGACGCGAAAATATCTCCTGCATATCTGACTAAAGTTTCTCCAGAATATGTGGACGAAAAAATTATCCTTGTGATATGGGCACCAGCCGGGATAAACCGACCATATTCTGTGATGGAAAGTGTAGTAGCCAGGAAGTCAACAGCAAAATTTTATGTAAGAAGCAAATCTTCTACCATTGAAGCTAAAGGTGAGATATTAGATGAGGTAAGAGAACTTGCTAATCGTGTGCCATTTGACGAACGGGGGAATGAGGCCATTAAAATTGACGATATTTCCGGTGTGCTTGTTTATGAACATTTGAAAACAATTAAAAGTAAACTGGCAGAAAATTTTATCAGTAAACCTTTGATTGAAGTACTAGACGAAATGAACCTGCTGACCGGACCGTCTGAAAACAGATTGATAAAGAATTGTACAGCGATGATGTTCTGTGAACATCCAGAGAAATTTTTTCCTGTTACTCAAGTAGATATTGTTATATTCCCGGAAGGAAGCATAGAAAAACCGGATGTGATGATCGAAGTTCCAAAGATTGTGGGGCCAGTTCCCCATATTATCAGAGAAACATTGTCATACCTTCGTACAAATGTTATCAAACAAAAAATTACGAAACCAAAGGATTCAGAAAAATCAAACAAAATCTTCAACTATCCTTATCAGGCTTTAGAAGAAACTGTAGTTAATGCACTGTACCACCGTGACTATCAGGAACGTGAACCGGTGGAGATTACAGTGGAGCCAACGCACATAGATATATTGAGTTACGCAGGACCTGATCGTTCCATAAGTGCGGAAGCTATAAAAGCAGCACAGAAATTAAAGGCTCGCAGATATAGGAATCGTCGATTAGGCGATTTTTTGAAGGAGCTTGACTTGACTGAAGGAAGAGCTACCGGTATTCCTACTATTCAGAAAGCTCTTAAGGATAATGGTTCAGCTCCTGCCATTATTGAAACTGATGATGATAGAACGTATTTTTTACTTACAATACCATGTAGAAAAGGATTTGAAGAAAAAACTTTAAATCCAACAGATGGAGTTGATGATATTTTTGATGATGAACTTGGACACAGACTTGGACAAAATTCTGTCCAAGTTCAAGAGATTATAAATCAATCTATTATTACAGACAAAAGGCAACTTAGACATATACTTGGACAAATATTTGTCCAAGTTTGGAGTAAATCTCGATCTAAGGGTAATATATTTGATTTTATGTCTGCAACGATAGATTTATTATGTTTCTTAAAAACCGATAACTTATCTGCAAACGAACTGAATAAAAGGCTTGGATTTGGAACGACAAAAGAACTGAAACGAAAAGTTATCCTACCGTTAATGGAACTCGGATATGTTGCAATGGAAAATCCAGACAAACCAACAAGTGCCAAACAGGCATATCTATTGACGAATGAAGGTAAATCTCTTTTTTAACTCATGATTACTATGTCAATATCCAACTAAGCATAATTGAATTAGATATTTATTAAACACTTCAAAAAATAAGATAACATATATTTATATGGCAAAAATAAAAGAAACACAGAAAGCATAGGTTCCTGCATAGTTGTGTGTAAAATAATGACTTTTCAGAAAATTACTACACTTTTCTGTTTATCACTTTTTATTCATACTTTTGTAAATAAAAAAACGTAATAATATGCTAACTTGTATTCTGATAGTCTTTCTGGTGGGGTATTTATGTATCGCACTGGAACATCCACTGAGGATAAACAAAGCCGGCACCGCTTTGTTAACCGGAACAATACTTTGGGTGTTATATACATTTTCTGTCACCGACTTTGTACCAACTGTCTCAGGGGAAAGTTTTGAAATATTTAAAGCTCTCAATCCAAGTATCCAAGAAATGTCCCTTAAAGACCAGTGCATCCATTTCGTACTTGAACATCAGATGCTTGACAGCGTTGGAGAGATAGCAGAAACTCTTATTTTCCTTATTGGAGCGATGATTACCGTAGAGCTTATTGACTCTCACGGAGGTTTCACATTCATAACCAACAGGATAAAGACAAAAAGCAAAAAAAAGCTGTTGCTGATGATTGCAACTCTTACATTCTTCATGTCGGCAGTACTAGACAATCTTACTACATCAATTGTTATGATTATGCTTATCAGAAAGCTGATAGGCAACTACAAGGAACGATGGGTGTTTGGCAGTATAATAATTATTGCAGCAAACAGTGGTGGTGCGTGGTCGCCAATCGGTGATGTGACAACCATTATGCTGTGGGTAAAAGGAAACATATCAACTGAAGCAACAATTCCTAACCTTATCTTACCAAGTATGGTCTCTGCAATTGTTCCCACATTGTTTATTATGCGAAGGATGCATGGCTGTGTAACGGCTCCGGTTACAGAAAAAGAAGCAAATGACAATCCGCTGTTGTCTATTCTTGAAGACAAGGAAAAACTGGCTTTGCTGGTGCTTGGTGTTATAAGTCTTCTATTTGTTCCTGTATTCAAAACTATCACTCATCTACCTCCATTTGTAGGAATACTTATGGCAGTCGGTGCATTGTGGGTTTATACTGAAATAATGTATAAAAAGAAGCAAGATATAGACGAGAACATCAAGTTAAGATTGGCTAATGTTATCCGCCGCATCGACGGAGCGACACTGATGTTTTTCCTAGGTATTCTTTTGGCTGTGGAAGTATTACGCTACAGTGGAATACTAACAAATTTCTCAACTTGGCTTGATGAGAATATTGGAAATGTATTTGCTGTAAATATAATAATAGGTACACTATCTGCTATTGTGGATAATGTACCGTTGGTTGCCGGAGCAATTGGTATGTATCCGATTGCAACTGAAGCAATGGTTGAAACAGCCGCTAATCCGGAATATATGTCGCACTTCCTTCAGGACGGTGTGTTCTGGCAGTTCCTTGCTTATTGTGCCGGAGTTGGTGGCAGTATGCTGATAATCGGTTCTGCAGCAGGTGTTGTTGTTATGGGATTGGAACGTATCAATTTCATCTGGTATCTGAAGAATATTTCATTCCTGGCAATGCTTGGTTATCTTTCAGGTGCTGCAGTATATATTATTCAAACAATGATTTTCTAATTGCCTAAAAACATACAGAAATGTATCTGATAGCAGACAGTGGCTCTACTAAAACTACATGGTGTCTTTCCGACAACGGAACGGAAATAATGAGAATTTCCACGGCAGGAATGAATCCATATTTCCAGACTGAGGAAGATATGAAATCTACCGTCAATGGAAGTCTGTTTCCATTGTTGAAGAATCATAATATAGAAAGAATTTATTTCTATGGAGCCGGATGTGCATTCCCTGAAAAGAATATCATTGTTGAGAATGCATTGAGAAGTTTTTTCCCGATGGCAGAAATTTCTGTCAACAGCGATTTATTGGGAGCGGCTTTGGCTCTATGCGGACATGAGCGAGGCATTGCCTGTATTTTGGGTACGGGTTCAAATTCATGTCTATTCAACGGAGAAAGCATAGAAGAACAAATTTCTCCATTAGGCTTTATTTTGGGAGACGAAGGTAGCGGTGCGGTGCTGGGCAAGATTTTCATAGGCGATTGCCTTAAAAAGCAAATGCCGGAATATCTGGTAAAAGAATTTATGGAAAAATACTGTCTCACTCCGGCTGGAATTATTGACAGAGTTTACAGACAACCTTTCCCAAACAGATTCCTTGCATCAATATCTCCTTTCATATACGAACATATTGATGAACCGGCTATAAAAAACATGGTTTACAATTGCTTCTGCAGTTTTTTCAGACGCAATGTAATGAACTATACGGATTATGACAAGCTGAAAATTCATTTCACCGGTTCGGTGGCTTATTATTATAAAGATATACTGACAGAAGCGGCTAATTCATTAGGGCTTGAAGTCGGGGAAATATATAAGGAGCCGATGGATGGATTGGTGAAGGTAATAAAAATTGAAAATTAAAAGAGCTGTAATTATAAATAAAGGAGTCAAGGAGTTAAGTAGTCAAGAAGATAATACTTGTTTCCTGTTGCCTTGTTAACTCGTCAACTTATCAACTTATCAACTTGTCTCCTTTTAAACTTAAAAACATAAACAAATGTCATTCAAACGAATTACAGAATCAGAATCATTATACAAAGACCTGGACAAAATGTCTGTCCACGACTTGCTTGTCGGCATAAACAACGAAGATCAGAAAGTTGCTTTAGCAGTTAAGGAAGTTATTCCTGCAATAGAAAAACTGGTGACAGCTATTGTTGAAAGGATGAAAAGAGGCGGACGTATATTTTATCTTGGCGCCGGAACAAGTGGAAGACTTGGTGTTCTGGATGCTTCTGAAGTTCCTCCTACATTCGGAATGCCGAATACTTATGTTATCGGACTGATTGCCGGAGGCGACGTTGCTCTACGCAATCCTGTTGAAAATGCTGAAGACAACAGAGAAAATGCATGGAAAGAACTGGTAGCACATGGAGTTAACAAAAACGACACAGTGATTGGTATTGCTGCATCCGGAACTACTCCTTATGTGATTGCTGCCCTGCAAGAAGCACGAAAGAATGGAATACTTACTGCTTCCATTGCTTGCAATCCTGATTCGCCAATGGCCCACGAAGCTGATATCGCTATCGAACCGGTGGTCGGTCCTGAATTCGTTACCGGAAGTACGAGAATGAAAAGTGGAACGGCTCAGAAAATGGTTCTGAATATGATTACTACTTCCACAATGATACAGCTTGGAAGAGTGAAAGGAAACCGAATGGTAAATATGCAACTCAGTAACCAAAAACTTGTGGACAGAGGAACACGCATGCTTATGGAGGAATTGGGTCTTGATTATGAAGAAGCACACAGATTGCTTCTTATGCATGGCTCGGTGAAAGAGGCTATTGATTCATATCACAGGGAATGGAGAGTTAATCAGTAAGTGCTTTGAAGTTGACAAGGCTTCAGAGACAGGTTGACAAGGGATGCGGCTCGGAATAGCAAAATCAAAAACAAGTTTTTTATTTTGCTCTCCACTCGCCTTTCCGTATATTTGCAAAAAAATTAACAATTATAATACACAATGAATTTTATATCAAAACTTTTCAAGAAAGAAAAGGAACAGGATAACGAACAAATAAAAGGCTCTGTCGAAGAATTCGTATCACTGGTCCGCGTATATTATCAGGCTGTAATGGCAGTAAACCTTGGTGTTACAAATTTGAACATTCTTGCAGATATGGCTTTGTTCAAGCGTATGCTTAAAATACCGACACAGAACAATAAACTTGGTGTTGCTGAAAAATCAAAGGTTCGCAAAGTGCTGATGCAGGACTATGGTCTTAGTGAATCATTCTTCAAAGAAATTGATGCTTCTGTAAAGAAATGCTGTAAGAACCAGAATGATATAAAGAGCTACTTCTTTATGTTCCAAGGATTCAACAATGACTTGTTCAGTTTGCTTGGAAACTTGATGCAATGGAAATTCCGCCTTGCTCTTCTGTTGAAGAAGTTGCTTTATAACCAGACAGCTAAAACAGTTCATGAAATACTTACTCGTTCAGAATGGAATGACGTTAGCGTTCAGAAAGCAGCATGGAGCGTACGTAAATATGCTGCGACTCTTGGTTATTCAGAACAGTGGATTACAGACTTCGTATATAATGTAGTGCTTCTTGCCAGAGAAGATCAGAAAAGAGAAGCTAAGAATAACAAAGGGAAATAATAGTTGACAATAGAATTAACAAGAGACTCAAAACAACTTGTCAACATAAGAAATAGTCTATTATCCTCCACTTATAATTATTAATACGGAGATATGGAAAAGACACAGGAATAAACTTTATTTCTGTGCCTTTTCCATATCTCTATTTTTTATAATATCATCTCCCGTTTTTAGTAATTTCCCAACTTTATTATTCAGGAGTAAACATCTCCAACATATGAAAGAGAAAGCATTACTATAAAATAACCATTATGTCTGTAAGGAATTTCGATAATTATTTTTAACTTTGCCCGTCAGCAACAAACCGTATCGTAAAAACGGTGATGAAACATTTATCAGATAGTTGCTCCAATCTCAACAGATTAAAAGATAAAATACAATATAGCAATGAATATTTCTTATAACTGGCTGAAAGAATATTTGGATTTTGATTTACAGCCTGAAGAAGTGGCTGCAGCCTTGACATCAATCGGTCTGGAAACAGGCGGAGTTGAAGAAGTTCAAACCATCAAAGGAGGTTTGGAAGGTTTGGTTATCGGTGAAGTTCTGACTTGCGAACCTCATCCAAATTCTGACCATATGCATATAACAACCGTTAACTTGGGACAGGGAGAACCTGTTCAGATTGTTTGCGGTGCTTCAAACGTAGCAGCAGGACAGAAAGTTGTTGTTGCCACTATAGGTACAAAACTTTATGATGGTGATGAATGCTTCACTATCAAGAAATCAAAACTGAGAGGTGTTGAATCAAACGGTATGATTTGTGCTGAAGACGAAATCGGTATCGGTACAGACCATAACGGTATTATCGTGCTTCCTCAGGATGCTGTTCCTGGAACTCCGGCAAAAGAATATTATAATATAAAGAGCGACTACGTTCTGGAAGTGGACATCACTCCTAACCGTGTGGATGCAACATCTCACTTCGGTGTGGCACGCGACTTGGCTGCTTATCTGAAACAGACAGGTAAGGATGTTGAGCTTAAACGTCCTTCTGTTGAATCTTTCCATATTGAAGATAATACTCCGGGCATTCAGGTTGAAGTGGAAAATACTGAAGCTTGTTTGAGATATTCCGGCGTGACTATCAAAGGCGTAACTGTTAAGGAAAGTCCGGAATGGCTGAAGAACTGCCTTTCTCTGATTGGCCTTCGTCCTATCAACAACGTGGTGGACGTTACCAACTATATCCTTCACGGAATGGGACAACCTTTGCACTCTTTTGATGCTGATAAAATCAAAGGTGGCAAGGTTATCGTGAAATCAGCTGTTGAAGGAACTAAATTTGTGACTTTGGACGGTGTAGAACGCACATTGACCGAACGCGACCTTATGATTTGCAACGCTGAAGAGCCAATGTGTATTGCCGGTGTATTCGGTGGTTTGGATTCAGGCGTTGTTGAATCTACAACAAACGTATTCCTTGAATCTGCTACATTCCACCCAACTTGGGTGCGTAAGACTGCTCGCCGTTTCGGTTTGAACACTGATGCTTCGTTCCGTTATGAAAGAGGTCTTGACCCGAATGTTACATTATATATACTTAAGTATGCTGCTAAATTGATTCAGGAAGTTGCCGGAGGTACAATCACAGGTGAAATCCAGGATGTATATCCAAATCCTGTTTCTCCATATAGAGTAAATGTTACTTATAATAAGATTAACACTCTTATTGGAAAAGAAATTCCTGTTGAGACAGTTAAAAGTATCTTGGGCAGCCTTGAAATGGAAATCGTTTCAGAAGATACAGAAGGTCTTACTGTTGATGTTCCTGTATATCGTATCGACGTTCAGAGAGATGTTGACGTTATCGAAGATATTCTTCGTATCTACGGATATAACAACATTGAATTCAGCGACAGCCTGAAATCAAATCTTTCATATAAAACACCGACAGACCATAGCTATGCTATGCAGAATCTGATTTCTGAGCAGCTTTGCGGTTGCGGATTCAATGAGATTCTGAACAACTCGCTGACTCGCTCGGCTTATTATGATGAATTGACAACTTATCCTGCATCGCACTGCGTTATGCTTATGAATCCGCTCAGCGCTGATTTGAACTGCATGCGTCAGACTTTGATGTTTGGTGGTTTGGAAAGCATCGAGCATAACAGCAAGAGAAAGAACGGTAATATCCGTTTCTTCGAATTCGGTAACTGCTATGATTTCAACAAGGAGAACAAGAAAGAGGATGTTGTTCTTGCTGAATATAGCGAAGATTACAAACTTGGTTTGTGGGTATATGGCAACCGTGTAGAAAACAGCTGGGCACATCCAACTGAAAAGTCTTCAGTTTTCGAATTGAAAGCTTATGTTGAAAATATACTTGCCCGCCTTGGCGTAAATATGCAGAAAGTTGTTTTCGGACAGCTTAGCAACGATATCTATTCTGCTGCTTTGAGCATTACAACTGCTTCCGGCCGTTCATTGGGAACACTTGGTATCGTGAACCGTAAGATTACCAAAGCAATGGACATCGAAGGTGAAGTTTATTTCGCAGAATTGTCATGGACTGCATTGATGAAGGAAACTAAGAAAAACAAGGTTACTTTCAGTGATATATCTAAATTCCCTGCTGTTAAACGTGACTTGGCTTTGCTTATCGACAAGTCTGTTTCATTTGCAGAAATAAAGAAAATTGCTTCTGAAAGCGAACGTAAACTGTTGAAGAATGTCGAGCTGTTCGACGTTTACGAAGGTAAGAACTTGCCGCAGGGTAAAAAATCTTATGCTGTCAGCTTCTTCCTTCAGGACGAAACAAAGACACTTAACGACAAACAGATTGATGCTATAATGAAGAAAATCCAGACTAATCTGGAACAGAAGTTGGGAGCATCTCTTAGATAATTTTTAAGCTGACAAGTTGACAAGGGAACAAGTTGACAAGGAAATTATTCTTATTTCCTGTAGCCTTGTCAACTCGTCAACTATAAACTTAAAAACTCAAAAACTTAAAAACATAAAAACTCAAAAATATGGGAAGAGCATTCGAATTCCGTAAAGCAAGAAAATTCAAACGCTGGGGAAACATGGCCCGCGTATTTACAAAACTAGGTAAGGAAATCACTATCTGCGCAAAACAAGGTGGTCCGGAACCGGAAAACAACCCTCGTTTGCGTGTTCTTATGCAGACTGCGAAAAAGGAAAACATGCCTAAGGAAAACGTGGAACGCGCCATCAAACGTGCAGTATCAAAAGATTTTACAGACTATAAAGAAATGAACTACGAAGGATACGGTCCTTTCGGTATCGCGATCTTCGTGGAAACTGCAACAGACAACACAACTCGTACAGTTGCTAACGTTCGCAGCTATTTCAACAAATGTGGTGGTTCTTTGGGAACTTCAGGTAGCTTGGAATTCCTTTTCCAGCACAAATGTGTTTTCCACATCGCTAAGAAAGAAGGTATTTCTCTTGATGACCTTGAACTTGAATTGATTGACTACGGAGTTGATGAAGTTGAAGAGGATGAAGATGAAATCGTAATCTACGGTGAATTTGCCCAGAATTCATCTATCCAGAAATATTTGGAAGAAAACGGTTACGAAATTACAAGTAGCGAATTCGTTCGTATTCCTAACGACTTGAAAGAAGTTACTCCGGAACAGCGCGAAACTATCGAAAAACTTATCGAAAAACTTGAAGAAGACGAAGACGTTCAGAACGTATTCCACAATATGAAGGAAGATGATTCTGAAGAAGAGTAATTAACAAGGTGACAAGGCTACAGAGACAAGTTGACAAGGTGTCTATTATATAATACTTGTTTCCTGTAGCCTTGTCAACTCGTCAACTTGTTAACTTGTCAACTATAACAATCTATATCATGAAAAAAATCCTGATACCGTCATTAATGATGCTGGCAGCTTCGCTCAGTGCATCAGAAACTCCTCTATGGATGAGATATCCGGCTATTTCTCCGGACGGAGAAACAATTGTTTTCTCTTATAAAGGTGATATATATTCCGTTCCTACAAAAGGCGGATTGGCAAAACAGCTCACAACTCACCCGAAACACGATACTCATCCCATATGGTCGCCAGACGGAAAATGTATTGCTTTCTCTTCTGACCGCGAAGGCAGTTTCGATATTTATATAATGAGTAAAGATGGCGGCGAACCTAAAAGACTGACAACAAATACAGCTGCCGAAACTCCTGAGGTGTTCAAGGATAACAATACTATCCTGTTTTCATCGGCTTTGATTCCTGATGTCAACGACTCACAATTTCCATCAGCTCAGTTTCCTCAAGTTTATTCTGTGGATATAAAAGGTGGCCGTCCTCAGTTGTATTCATCTCTTGCTATGCAGGAAATATCTGTAAGCAACGACGGTAAACTATTGCTCTATCAGGATATGAAAGGTTATGAAGACCCGTGGAGAAAACACCACACTTCATCTATTACTAAAGATATTTGGGTTTGCAATGCTGACAAGTCTGGTGATTTCAAGAAAATAACTTCGTTCAAAGGCGAAAACAGAAATCCTGTATGGACAAACAATAACAATTCTTTCTATTATCTGAGCGAAGAGAACGGTTCGTTCAATGTATATAAATATGATATAGGTGGTAATTCCAAAAAGCAAATTACCAACCACAGCAAGCATCCGGTCCGCTTCCTTTCTTCATCAAAAGACGGTTTGCTTTGCTATTCTTTCGATGGTGAAATCTATACTATAAAAGAAGGAGAAAAAGCCAAGAAAGTAAATATCGAAGTTGTTTCTGATAATATTGAAAACGAATTAATCAGCAAATTGCTGAAAAATGGAGCATCAGATATATCTGTATCTCCAAATGGAAAGGAAGTTGTGTTTATAGCTCATGGTGATGTATATACGACTTCAGTAGATTATTCTACAACAAAAAGAATTACCAACACTCCGCAACAGGAGCGTGACCCTAGTTTCAGTCCTGACGGCAGAACGATTGTTTATGCAGCAGAAAGAGGAAAAACATGGGGAGTTTACACCAGCACTCTGACAGACAAAGAAGAGAAGCTGTTCACTTATGCTACAGACATCAAGGAAGAGCCTCTGATCGTCAGCGATGAAACTTCTTTCCAACCGGCATTCTCACCGGATGGAAAAGAGATTGCTTATCTAGCCAACCGTACTGAACTGAGAGTGTATAATCTTGCAAGCAAAAAGACAAGAACTGTTCTCGACGGAAAATACAATTATTCATATAGCGATGGAGACCAGACATATCAATGGTCGCCGGACAGCAAATGGTTCGTGGCAAAATATATCGACATTGGTGGATGGAACAACACTGATATCGTACTTGTAAAAGCCGATGGAAGTGGCGAAATGACAAACCTAACAATGAGCGGATATTCCGACGGTAATCCGAAATGGGTTCTCGACGGAAAAGCTATGATTTGGTCGTCCGACAGAGCCGGATACCGCAGCCACGGAAGCTGGGGCGCTGAAGAAGACGTATATATCATGTTCTTCGACGGTGAAGCATACGACAAATTCAATATGTCGAAAGAAGAAGTAGCCCTTGAAGAATTTGAGGAGGAAGAAAAGAAAGATAAAGACGAAAAGGATAAAAAGGACGAAGGAAAAGACAAGGACAAGGAGAAAGACAAAAAGAAAGTCGAAGACCTTAAGTTCGACCTCGACAACCGCAGTAACCGTATCAAACGTCTTACAATCAATTCTTCTCATCTTGGCGACGCTGTGCTGACTAAGAAAGGAGACAAACTTTACTATTGCTCGGCTTTTGAGAAAGGTTTTGATTTGTGGGAACATAATTTAAAGGAAAACACAACCAAACTTCTCATCAAAGATGTTGGTGCCGGCACATTATATACTGACGAAAAAGAAGAGAATTTGTTCCTTGTTTCCGGAGGAAAACTGAAGAAAGTAAATATAAAGGATAACAAAGTTGAAAATATAGATTTTGAAGCAGACTTTGACTATCAGCCGGCTAAGGAAAGAGAATATATTTTCAATCATGCATGGAGACAGGTAAAAGACAAATTCTATGTTGAAAACATTCATGGAATTGACTGGGAAGGATACAAAACTGCTTATGCTAAATTCCTGCCTCATATCAACAACAACTATGATTTCCAGGAAATGCTTTCGGAATTGCTTGGCGAGCTGAACGGCTCACACACCGGTGCAAGATACCGTCCTGCTCTTTCTGTTCCGGCGACTTCTTATCTCGGTGCCTTCTTTGATAACAGCTATAAAGGCGACGGATTGAAAATTGCTGAAATTATTGAGCAAGGTCCGCTGACAAAAGCTGACTCAAAGATTGAGAAAGGTTGTATTATCGAGAAGATAAACGGAAATACAATCAAGCAAGACACTGATTATTTCCCAATGCTTGCAGGAAAAGAAGGCAAGAATGTTGTCCTTTCTGTTTATAATCCTAATAGCGGAAAGCGTTTCAATGAAGTTGTAAAACCAATCTCGCAAGGTAAACAGTCAGAATTGCTCTACAAGCGCTGGGTAAAACAGAAGAGAGAAATGGTTGATAAACTTTCAGGAGGCAAAATCGGATATGTTCACGTTAAAGGAATGAACAGCGAAAGCTTCAGAGAAACTTATTCCGAACTTCTTGGAAGATGCAGAAACAAGGAAGCTGTAATCGTGGATACACGTCATAACGGAGGCGGATGGCTTCACGAAGACCTTGCTGTTCTGCTTAGCGGAAAAGAATACCAGAGATTCGAACCTCGCGGACAGTACATCGGAAGCGATCCATTCAACAGATGGTTGAAACCTTCTTGCGTTCTTGTTTGCGAAGATAATTATTCCAATGCACACGGTTTCCCGTTCGTGTATAAAACCCTTGGTATCGGCAAGCTTATCGGTGCTCCGGTTCCGGGAACAATGACAGCCGTTTGGTGGGAAACTCAGATTGACCCGACTCTTGTTTTCGGTATTCCTCAGGTTGGCGTAAAAGATATGAGCGGTGAATATCTGGAAAACAAGCAGCTTCAGCCAGATATTGAAATATATAACTCTCCGGAATCTCAGCTTGAAGGCAAAGACATTCAGTTGGAAAGAGCTGTTGAGGAAATGCTTAAGACTATCAAGAAGTAAAAAATAATTAAGCTGAAATATTTTGTGAGTTGGCAGATAGAATTTAATTCATGCTGCCAACTCATTTTTTATTGCATTGTTAAAGAATGTTCAACCTTCACATCATTAAATTGACAAACAGACATTTGCAGAAATTGTGAAACTTGCGTCAAAAAAACTCTGGTTCTTCGTCAATTTAGGTGAAACTTTTTCTGATTGAGAGTGTGTAAAATTCTACACCACAATATTTAATGGTTATTTGATTCCTTGTAATATCTTTCATAGAAACAACACTACAAAAAATCTAGTGAATCTCTTTTTGT
>JAXDRC010000003.1:0-46799 GCA_034091205.1 Parabacteroides sp.
TGGGGTTCCACCTCTTCCCATTCCGAACAGAGAAGTTAAGCCCAATCACGCCGATGGTACTGCGTAAAAGTGGGAGAGTAGGTAGCCGCCGTTTTAGAAAGCGAAGAGACTCGGTTCCGAAAGGAATCGGGTCTTTTTTTGTTTATGAGACTGTATATATTATTCAACGCAGATTGCTCGGAAATACAGGAAAAATATATTTAATGATTGTTCTTGAGTCACATGATTTCTTTGATCGTAAATAATATATCTTAATTGTGAAAGAAGCTCTCAGAAACTTCCAGATAGATGTTCATTAATCATTTTATAACACTATCCATTAACTCGTAAACAATAGTTGATAAATGTTTGGTAGTAAAAAATACTAATCTTATCCTTAAAACCCTATATTTCGTAATATAAATCCGATATGTTGAAAAAAAACACCGCAATTCTATTGCAGTTTAATAAAACCTAATTAACTTTGCAGCAATTCCATTAGGCAGATAGTGTTCTGCTCTTGAGGAAGTACATACTTATGTAAGCATTTTATGGTGATTATTCCTGGATAGAAATCTGGAAAATTTTTAGAGAACGGAATGATAGACAACATGAAATGCTTGCGCTTAGCGGCTATATGACTTTGTCGTATCTGTTCGTGTATATATTCATATACAAAGCTCTCATAATGTTATGAGGAAAGTGTATATCATATATGCATTATTACGGGTGCAATATATAACCGAATAAGCGCAGGCTGTTGTTTTATATTATTGTTCTCACGGCTTTCCAGAGCCTCTATTCAAATAATATATACAACGTCTGCGCTTTTTTTATGTCCATACTTAATTAAAGCTTTTAAGACTGTGAACCGGAAATGCTTCATAGCTAATAGACATGAACTAATTTTTATTCACATTTTAAATTTTAATTATTATGAACAAGAAATTTACTTTTATGGTGGCTGCGCTGTTGGCTGCTGGTTCTGTGTTCGCTGCACCTACACAGGTGGATGATTTTGCGAAAGCATCAGAAGGTTATTATCACATTAAAATTGGTGATAAATTTATTGGTTCTACTGTAACATCTTCAACTAGTAGTATTTCATATGTTGTAGCTGATAATGTAGATACAAAAACTGCAAATTATACTTGGAAAGTGTCAATTAACTCAAAGAAAGAAGTTACTTTAGTTAACAAAGCTACAGGTTGCGTTTTGGCAGTAAATGAAACTGAAAAAGCTTTGGTTGCAAACAAAGTAGAATATACTAATGGTGCCAAACTAGATAAAACATTTGATTTAGTAGGTGATAAAGGTTCTTATGAATTACAGTCATTGGAAAAAGAGTTGATTCTTTCAGGTTCAGAATTTAAATTGAGTACGCCAGAGACAAATGAACGTGTTTCTCTTTGGTCTGTAGATGATGCAACAGTTTTAGTATCAACATTACAGAATATCGGTACAGGAATAGTTGTTGATTTTGAAGGATCAATTGATGGAGAAAACATCTTTAATAATGTGTCAGTTGTAACTTTAGCTGGATTTGGTGATGAACAGTTCTTGTTGCAGGTTGGTGCTGCTAAGGAAACTGCTTATACTTCAATGGAGAGCGATGAATTCAAAAAAGCTGAATTTATTGTATTGACAAGTCGCTTGAAAGATGCTGCTGGTGATGCAACAAAAGGTTATGGTTATACTTATGCGAAAGTTAAAGGTGAAAAACTTCTTGCTGCTGGTACTACTGATGATGCTCTTATTGAATCAGGTAAATATCCAGTAGAAAATGCTGTTTTCAGTGCAATTTCAAATGTAAATAAAGCTGATAAATATGCATTCAAACAGGCTGTAGTTTATACTGTTAATGGAAAGAATTGGTCTAAGGTATCAGCATCAACTTCAGAACCTATTTTCATTGGTTATGATGACTGTGGTAAACCAAATGGTACAGATTATTTGGCTACATCTAAAGAAGCTGTATGGGCAACTGTTTCTGGTGGTTCTGCAGTAGATGTTAAATCTCTGGTTAAAGGACAGTGGGTCGTAAATATCTTGGCTTCTGAAGATAAGGAATCAGCAGAAATGGTTAGTGTTGTTTATTCTACACAAGAACAATTAACAGTAGTAAAAGTTTCAGAATCTTCAACCGAAACAAAGAAGCATAAAGATGCAATTTATGCTCAGTGGATTGTAAGTGCAGATAAGGATGGTAATACAGTATCATTCTTCAATCGTGAAACTGGTGCAACAATTGAAAAGGTAACATTGTTCAAAACACCTAAAGCTAATGTATATTCAGTTAGCGGTTATGGTGATTTGAATGGTAAATATATAGAGCTTCGCACAATTGAAAATACAACTCAGTTTGACGGTTATTTGAATTTGGATAAAGAAGGTTTGGATAGCGAATATACTTTGAGTGTAAAAGCTGATGATAAATTCGCTGATTATGAAGTTCCAGTTTTGGCTAAAAAATCTAAACTAGAAAAATCAGAAAACAAAGATGCTACAAATGTATTTACATTCAAGTTAGCTCAGACTAAGGATGATGATTCTAAGCTGGATACAATATTTGTTAACGAAGTAACTTATAACTTCTATAAGAATGGAGCTTTAACAACTGCTAAGGACACATTGAAAGCAATTAGTTATAGCTTCACAGGTTTGAAGAATGCATCAAGATTAGATGATAACGATAAAGATAATAATGTTGTTACAAAAACATTTGGTCTCAAATATGATAAGGATGGTGAAGGTGCAGGAGAGTTTGTATTCCGTAAAGTTGGTTCAAAATATCAGATTGTAATTGCTGATAATGATGTGTATAATTCTGCGTTTGTAGGTTCTACTTTCGTAACAACAGGTACAGTAGCTGCTAATCAGTTGTTTACATTGAACCCTGTCGCTGTGGCTCCAAGCTATGATGTTCCAGAATCACACATTGCATTAGAAATCAACGGTGCATACCTTGGCTCTAAAGCAGACGGTAACGCTATCATAACTAACGACACATTGATGTTGAAATCAACTGCTGTTGACGCTGCATTCTCATTCTACGCATTCAGCGCAGACAAAGAAGAGGCTAAGACTCCTTCTTACTACTTGTCTTCAAATGGTAAGATGATGAACGATGCTAAGGCTGAAGTTGATGCAATTAACAAAGAATTGGAAGGCCTATCTGAAGTATTCGATGCTGAAAAGATCAAAGAATTGAAGGCTAAATTAGCTACTTATCACAAAGATGGTGATACAAACAAAGCTCGTTTGGTTAAATTCCAGCAGGCTAAATATGTAGATGCTGAACACATCGCATTGGCTAAGGATACTGTTAAGGGTGATGCTTTGAAATCTTACAAGTTCAATGTTCTTGATGTTGACGGTCAGGCTGTATTGAAAAATGCTAGTGCAGGTTATGTTCAGGTATTGAACGATGCTGTAGTATTTACTTCTGATTTTGCAAATGCTGCTAAATTTGATGTAGTTGCAGCTGAAGCTCCAACATCTAATGAAGGTGTATCTGCAACAGAAGTTAAGGTTGTTGCTAACAACGGTTCAATCAACGTTAAGAACGCTGCAGGTAAGAACGTAGTAGTATCTACAATCTTAGGTCAGGTAGTAGCTAACGAAGTATTGACATCAGACAATGCAACAATCAACGTACCAGCAGGTATCGTAGTTGTAGCAGTTGAAGGTGAAAGCTTCAAAGTTAATGTAAAATAATTCAGGTAACAAGTTGACGAGTTGACAAGTTAACAAGTCATAGACTGGTTACAAGTCAATAAGTCAAAAGCTTGAAGCTTGAAAAGAACAATAGGCGGGAGCGGAAAGACTCTCGGGAAAATGATGCCCGCTGATTCTTGCTGCTCCCGTTCTTTTAAAAAGCAATAGTCCTTAACTGTATCGGCTGATGATAAGAAGATATAAAGTAACTCGTGAGAGTGAAAAACTTTAATTTTAGTTATTAATAATAGTAGTGTAATTAAAAGTTCTAATATCCATTCGCCAAAGTAGTTTCGTGAGAAGTGAAAGAATGGATAAAAAAATTAAATTAAAAGAAGGCTGTTTCTCTTTTTGTGGGAAGCAGCCTTTTGAATTATCTACTTAGAAGAAAATAAATTGTTTTTCAAAATCAAAAATTCCAGAAAAGTGATTGTTATACATATTATAATATGTAATTTTGTTAATTAATATAAATCTGATAAAATATGAAAAAGTTTTTATTGTCAATTCTTTCAGCCTTCCTGCTATTTTCAGGAAATGATTTGTATGCACAGGAAGATTATGGTTATTTCAATTCACTAGGAGTGGGAGTTAACGTAGGTTTGTCGGGAGTAGGAGTTAACCTTGCAACACCTATCGGTAATTATCTTGCGTTGCGTGCAGGAGTGGTGATGATGCCGAATTTCAAGCTTAGCACAGATGTGGATGTTGAAATGTCTGTAGCTAATAATGATATAGCTTCTACATTGGAAGTCGGTGGAGAGATGGGAAGAGTTTCCGGAGAGTTGCTTCTTAATTTCTATCCTATCAAAACAGCTAACTTTTTCATTGCCGGAGGTGCATATTTTGGCGGAGACAAGTTGGTTAAAGTCTCAGCTCACAGTGATGAAATAGGAGAGTATGTTTCCCAAGGTAATGATGTTGGAATAGTAATAGGCGATTGCGTGTTACCTATTGATAAGAACGGAAATGTATCCGGAGGTTTGAAAGTCTCAGCATTCCGCCCATATTTAGGATTGGGATTTGGCCGCCCTGTTCCTCGTAAACGTATTGGCGTTATGTTCGAAGCCGGAGTACAGTTCCATGGAACACCAGAAGTTTATTCTGATTTAGGAACAACTACCTCAACAACAGTTGAAACTGATGACACTTTCTCAGATATCATTGATAAAGTTAAAGTATATCCGGTAATAAAACTTACATTGTCCGGAAGAATATTTTAAATAGATAAGAGTGCTTTATTAAGCACAGTTACAAGAATTTAGATACAAGTCGATAAGGGTTAAAACTGTCGGCTTGTATTTTTATCTTTATTCAATTTAATACTATACGTTAATATTTCAAACAAGAATTCATATGGAAACTTCGTCAATAAAGATTTTAGCATTGGCACTGAGTATGTATGCCTCTGCTGTTTCTGCTCAGGAAAGCTTTAATGTAAGGAACAGTTTTGTGATGGAAAATCTGGGCTGTGGCTTGAGTAAAGTATGCGTAGTTGTTCCCGTTCCTCAAAATAATATTTATCAGGATATTGAAGATGTGAAGATATCATCAGGAGAAATTCTGGAAAATACATCTGGCAATAAGTATTTAAGGGATATTAATGTCAACAATCTTCCATCAAAAGGAGAGACTTATGAATTGTCAGAGGATTTCAATGTGACATTGTATCCGATGTATATTGATATGTCTCAGTTCACAACTATATATCCTTATGACAAGAATTCTGAAATTTATAGGAAATATGTAATTGACAGAGGTGAGTTTATAGATACTCGAAATACCCGTATAACTGAAATTTCAGATAGACTGTGGACGGAGTCTGATGGTAATATCCTTTCCTATGCAAAATTATGTTACGAATATGTTGCAGATAATTTCAAATACCTTAATCCTTATACAGGAATACATCCTATAGATAAAATATTGACAGATGGAGGTGGAGATTGTGGAAATCTTGCTTCGATATATGTGAATCTGCTTCGGGCAAAGGGAATTCCGGCAAAGCATATTGTGACAGTTAGACCTGACGGTTCATATCATGTGTGGGCGGATTTCTATCTGGAGAAATATGGATGGATTCCTGTGGATGTCAACATGAAACTTGACAATCCTGAGGGAAACTATTTCGGATATTGTCTTGGAGACGGGATTGTGATGTCTGAAGATATATTTTACGAAATAGAGTATGACGAGGGTGAGTTTTGTGATGTGGTATTGTTACAGAATTATTATTATTGGTATTGGGCTGACAAGTTTGGTATGATAGCGGCAGAACATAAGGTTTCAAGCCGTATGACAGGGAAGCCCGAACTTCCTGTAGTAGTGGAAACAGGCGGAAATAGCGTGAAATTGAAGATGCCTGAAATACAAGGAGCTACTTCGTACAGAATAGAATTGATAGAGTCTTCTGGTTTTCCAGATGGTACAGATGTTTATGAAGTCGGAAAAAATACTGAAATATTTACATTGAATGATTTGAAGTCCTTGACTGATTATACTATACTTTTCAAGCCTATAAGAGTTGTTGGAAATATTGAGACAACCATGGGGGAATACAGTTTCGGTTTTAGAACTACAGATGTACCTTCAGGATTGGAAACAACGGATTCTGGTATAAGCCTTGTATCTTCCAGGGGAAATGTATTGGTGTCTATATCTCAGGGAACATATGATTTGGAGATATATTCTATGTCGGGAAGTATGGTGAAAAAGATTTCAGTTAATTCCACTGTTAATATTCAAGTTCCAGAGCAAGTACTTGTAGTTAAGGCAAAAAGTATTGAAGGTAAGATTTATACGAAGAAATTGAATTGTATGTGACAGAAAGAGATTCCATTTTCTTTGTTTGATAATTGTTATACTTGGCGTGCCGTTTTCCCTGGAAAATATAATAAAGCAGAAAAGGATGGCGAAGTTTTGCCTATGAAACAGTTTGAAGACTTGCTTGGAAATGTTTATAGCTATGTAGATGTAGAATCAGCTCCGGGAAAGTCTGTTTGTGTGAAGTTAACTGAATAATAAATATTAAAATCATAAACGATGAAGAAAATCACATTGATAGTGCTTAGCCTGTGTGCCGTAGTGTCGCAGCTCTTCGCACAGCAAAGATGGGAATTGAATGACAAAGGAGGAATCACATGGAACGTAAAGGCTGGTGACAAACCTCATAAAGACCATATAGAAATGAGTGGTCTGAAAGTTTCTACCGTTGTTCGTTATGGTGTTGCAGAGGATGGCAGTTTCCTTCTGAACAGAGGAATGGTATGGCCTATGTTACGAACAGTTCCTAACGACACCCACGCCAGTTTGATGAGAAAAATGGGATGGAATCCGTTGGAAAATGTTTTGTTGGGCGGATATGCTATTAAGGAGAAGGTACAAAGTATTACTCTTGACGGAGTAATAACAGTGAAAAGTCTTTGTCCAGTTAGACGTGGAAATGTGGAACTGACTCGAGTTTTGTTCCCATCAACAGCAAAACCGGCTTTCATAGAGAAATATACCTTGAAGAACCTAGCAGAGAATCCTGTCAAAGTGGAGGTAAACAAGGTGAGAAATACGGTTAAAACTCCTAAAGAAAGAGGAACTAAAGGGAAATACACAATCATTCAGGATTTGAAGTCAAATATATTCAAAGAGTTGAAACCTCAGGAGGAAATCACTTTCTATGTTACTACAACCGGATATGAAGAAGGTGAAAAGGAGTTTGATTTCGATTATGAGGTTGAGTTGCAGGCTCGCCGTAATCTGGTAAACGAATTGTGGGACAATCTAGTTCTGAAAACTCCGGACCCTGTGATTAACACAATGTTCGCCTTTGCCAAAATAAGAGGCTCTGAAAGTATATATGATACAGCCGGTGGCTTGCTTCACGGTCCAGGTGGAGAATCATATTATGCAGCAATTTGGGCTAACGACCAGGCTGAATATATCAATCCTTTCTTCCCATTCCTTGGATATGACAAAGGAAATGAATCAGCTCTTAATGCCTACAATCATTTTGCTCGTTTCATGAATGATGAATACAAGCCATTGCCAAGTTCAATAATTGCGGAAGGTACTGATGTATGGGGCGGTGCCGGCGACAGAGGTGATGCTGCAATGATTGCATACGGTGCAAGCCGTTATGCTTTGGCAAGAGGAGACAAGGAGCAATATCCGTGCTTTCGGAAACGACTTTGATATATCTGTGGTAAGGACTGAAAAAGGAAAACTTAATATTTCTATTACTCCAAAAGACGGAAAAACAAAAGTCTATAAGATTAAGGAAGGTGATTCTTTGAAGGTCAATTTATAAGCGAATAAATCAGAAACATTATGAAGAAAACATTTTTTTCAGCATTCTGTCTGCTTCTTTTGATGAATTCATGTATGAACAATACAGACAAATATATTCGTCCGAGAATTGATTTGTCCGGAAAGTGGGCTTTCCGCATGGATTCTGTATCTGCTTATTCCGATTCTTTGCTTTTGCCGGGAACAACTGATACAAACAAGAAAGGAATAAAGAATGAAAAAATGGACGAAACAACTTATTTGTCCCGAACTTATTCATATTCCGGCAAGGTTTGGTATCAGAAAACTGTTACTGTTCCTGATAATTGGAAAGATAAGAATATCTGCCTTTTTATGGAACGAACCAAACCAACACAAGTTTGGGTGGATAATAAGCCGGTGGGAAGCAATACTGATATTTCAGTCCCTCAGACTTATGATTTGAGTGAAGTTCTTTCGCCTGGCGAACATACCATAACTGTAATGGTTGACAACGGAGCTTCCGTTCCTAAACAGGTGATAACAAGTTCTCATGCTTATACTGAGTCAACACAGACAAACTGGAACGGAGTTATCGGAAAATTCTATATTGAAGCTGTTGATAAGTGTCATATTAAAAATGTACAGGTTTATCCTGATTATGACGCTAAGAAAGCTTTGGTAAAAGTCGAATTTTCAGGTATTGACAATGCTAAAGCTCCAGTCATAATAAAATGTGAAGCAGAAACATGGAATACGGATAAGAAACAGAACATAAAGATTGAGCAGAAGCTGGAAAAAATATCTTCAAATGTCTGTGATTTAATACTTGACTTGGGAGAGAATGCTGCTACATGGAGTGAGTTCGATCCTGCCCTCTATCGTGTCAATGTTTCTTTGAGTTGTGGAGATATGTCCGATTCCAAAAGTGTGAACTTTGGATTGAGGAAATTCGAGACTAAAGGCACGCAGTTTAGCATAAACGATATGACAACATTCCTCAGAGGAAAACATGATGCTTGTGTTTTTCCTTTGACTGCTCATGTGGCAATGGATGTGGATTCGTGGAGACATTATTTCCGTGTTGCCAAAGAATATGGAATCAATCACTATCGTTTCCATTCATGGTGTCCGCCTGAGGCTTGTTTTGAAGCTGCTGATATTGAAGGTATATATTTGCAGCCAGAACTTCCTTTCTGGGGAGGACTGAATTCTAAAGATTCAGTGTTGATTTCTTTCTTGCGAAAAGAAGGTGTTGCCATTCAGAATGAGTACAGCAATCATGCTTCATTTGTTATGTTTGCCTTGGGAAATGAAATAGGTGGTGAAGATGCAGTGCTCAGAGATTTGATAGGCACTTTCCGTAAAATTGAAGACAGGCATATGTATGCTTATGGTTCAAACAATAGTCTTGGATTCAAAGGTCAGCAGGAAGGTGAGGATTTCCTTGTTACTTGCCGTGTCGGTCAGGAAAATGATACATCGTTTGTCACTCATGCGCGTGCTTCATTCTCATTTGCCGATGCTTATGATGGTGGATATATGAATCATACATATCCAAATACACGTATGGACTTTTCAGGAGCCGTAAGCCGTAGCACTGTTCCGGTTATCGGACATGAAACAGGACAATATCAGGTATATCCTAATTATAAGGAAATGGAGAAATATACCGGAGTTTTGGAACCTCGCAATTTCGCCGTATTCAAGAAAAGACTTGAAGATGCCGGAATGGGCGAGCAGGCTGAAGACTTCTTCAAAGCATCCGGACGTTGGGCTGCCGAACTTTACCGTGCTGATATCGAGATGAATCTCAGAACAGAAGGTATGGGTGGTTTCCAGTTGCTCGATTTGCAGGATTATCCGGGACAAGGTTCTGCATTTGTCGGAATCCTTGATGCATTTATGGATAGTAAAGGTCTGATTGAACCGGAGGAATGGCGTCAGTCTTGCAATGAGGTTGTGCCGCTGATTAAGATGTCTTCATATACTTATTCATCCGATAAACCTTTTGAAGGGGAAATCTATATTGCAAATTACTCAAATGCTTCTTTAGGCGGAGATTTGGAATGGAAGCTTTCCGGAGCTGATGGAAGAACTTTGGCTTCCGGCAATGAAAAGATAGATATAGCGCAGGGAAAATTAGGCTTTGTGAAGAAACTGTCTGTTGATTTATCCTCTGTTTCAAAAGCCGAAAAATGTACGCTTTCACTTAAAGTCGGCAATACAGAATATGCAAACAGTTATCCGGTGTGGGTTTATCCTGCTAAACAGGATTTATCTCATTCGGAAGACATCGTGGTGACAGATAAACTTGATGCATCTTTGAAGCAACAGTTGAAGGAAGGAAAGAAGGTTCTATATTTCCCGAATTTGAAGAAATATGAGAAATCAACTGTTGGAGGTTTGTTCCAGACAGATTATTGGAACTACAGAATGTTCCGTACGATATGTGAGAATATCAAGAAACCAGTTTCTCCGGGAACAATGGGCTTGTTGATGAATCCGGAACACAGTTTGTTCACGGAATTCCCGACAGAATATCATACCAACTGGCAATGGTTCCCGATTATAAAGAGCAGCCGTCCGCTTATTTTGGATAATATGCCTTCTGAATATAAACCGATAATTCAGGTTATAGATAATATTGAACGAAATCATAAGCTTGGCTTGTTATTTGAATTCAAGGTTGGTGAAGGAAAACTTCTGGTGTGTATGTCTGATATTCTTTCTGTTCAGGATAAACCGGAAGCTCGTCAGTTCTATTACGCATTGTTGAAATATATGGATTCGGATTCATTCAATCCTTCATATTCAATGGATGAAAAAGAACTGGACAAGCTGTTTGATTATGGTGGAGAAAAGTTGCAGATAAAATCTTTGCACAATATTTCTTATTGAAGTCAATGATTTCTTGTATATGAGGTTGGGTAGAAATTATCTTGATTCTACTCAGCCTCATATTTTTTGTATTTTCTTTTGGAAGAAACACCCAAATACATACGGAAGAAAAATGATTTTCTTTCGGAAGTAAATCTTGTTGCTTTCGGAAGGAATTTTGAGAGCTTTTTGCCGGACTTAAATATTCTTAAAACCTATAAGTCTGCCGGATTTATTTCTATTTTTGCACAAAATTTGGGTGAATAGTCTTTAGACGTTTCCTCCTATCGTAAAGAATACTAATTAGAATAATCCTGATGTCTGAAAATAATAAAGTTAGATCTGTTACATTCTTTCATTCCCGACTTACTTCGGTTATAAGCATAGCATTGGTGCTTTTTTTGTTGGGATTGATATGTCTGATGGGATTGTTGGGAAACAAGCTTTCCGATTATGTGAAAGAAAACATTACATTCTCTCTCGTTTTGAAAGATAACCAGAAAGAGGCTGATATAAAGAAGATGCAAAAGCAGCTGGATTGTTTTCCTTTTATCAAATCAACAGAATATATTTCGAAAGAGCAGGCAATAAAGGAACTGGAAATGGAGCTTGGCGAGAACCCGGAGACGTTCCTCGGATTCAATCCATTGAAGGCTTCGATAGAGGTGAAACTCAAATCGGAATATGCAAATCCGGACAGTTTGCCTAAGATTGAAAGATATATCAAGCAATATACCTCTGTGTCTGATTTGCTTTATCGTAAGGATATGATGGAGATGGTGCACAATAATATGCAGAGAATAAGCATTATACTTCTGGCACTTGCCGCGATGCTTATGGCTATTTCGTTTGTGCTCATCAGCAATACCATCCGTCTGCTTATTTATTCAAAGAGATTCCTGATACATACAATGAAGCTTGTGGGAGCAACTCCTGGTTTCATTCGCCGTCCGTTTATTTATTATAACGTGGTGAGCGGAATTATTGCAGCATTTCTTGCAATAGGCATGCTTTCCGGATTTCTGTATTATATACAGTCCGAAATGACAGGTTTTATCCAGATACTTGATATGAAGATGCTGATGATAGTATATGCAGTGGTGCTGCTTCTTGGTATCTTGCTTACAATCGTAGCAACAATAGTATCAGTGAATAAATATCTCAGAATGAACGTGAACCGTTTGTATTATATTTGAAAAGAAGCATAAACAAAACATTAAAACGAAATGAATAACAGAGATTTTGCATTTGGAAAAGACAATTTTATCCTTATTGGAGTTTCTATAGTTCTGATAATAATAGGATTTGTGTTGATGAGTGGCGGAGGCTCAACAGATGGAGTGACTTTTAATCCTGAGATATTCAGTGCGCGACGCATTGTTGTTGCTCCGGTAATAACCGTAATAGGTTTTTTGTTGATGATATTTGCAATTTTGAAAAAAAATAAAGATAAGTCTGAGGAATGAACAGTTTAGAAGCATTGGTGTTGGGCCTTTTGCAAGGTTTGACAGAGTATCTGCCTGTGAGTAGTAGTGGTCATTTGACTATCGGTTCAACTCTTTTTGGAATGACAGGCGAGGAGAGCCTGAGTTTTACAATTCTTGTGCATGTGGCGACAGTGTTGAGTACACTGGTCATTTTATGGAAAGAGATAGTTTGGTTGCTCAAAGGATTGTTCAAGTTCCGTTGGAATGATGAAACAAGATATGTGGTGAATATACTTATTTCCATGATTCCTGTGGGAATTGTAGGTTTGTTTTTCAAAGATACTGTTGAGGAGATATTTGGTTCAGGGCTTCTGATTGTAGGACTGATGTTGTTGTTGACAGCTTGCCTTCTGGCATTTGCTTATTATGCAAAGCCCCGACAGAAAGAAACTATTTCTAAAAAGGATGCTTTTATAATTGGTTTGGCGCAGGCTTGCGCGGTGATGCCCGGTCTTTCACGTTCAGGAAGTACAATAGCCACAGGTCTGATTTTGGGTAATAAGAAAGAGAAACTGGCTCAATTTTCATTCCTTATGGTAATACCTCCGATATTGGGTGAGGCTTTGCTCGAAACATTGAAGCTTATGAGTGGTGCCGAGGTTGCTGCTTCAGACATACCGACTAGTTCTTTGGTGATAGGATTTTTTGCGGCATTTATTTCCGGATGCGTTGCCTGTAAGTGGATGATTAATATAGTGAAAAAAGGGAAGTTGGTTTATTTTGCCATATATTGTGCGATAGTAGGAGCTATAACGGTTGTTTGTTCGTTGATATAAAAGACTGAATCAATAAACGGATAAACATAAAAACGCAAAATGAATGAAAGATTTTATTGCCGGGGAAGTATTATTCTTCAACAAACCGCTTAAATGGACATCGTTTGATTTGGTCAATAAGTTCCGCTATAAGCTGTCGCGTAAGTTGAAGGTAAAGAAAATAAAGGTAGGACATGCAGGGACTCTCGATCCTTTGGCTACGGGTGTTATGATTGTATGTACAGGTAAGGCTACGAAAAGAATAGATGAATTCCAGTATCAGACCAAGGAATATATAGCAACATTGAAACTGGGTGAGACAACACCATCGTTCGACCTTGAGAAAGAAGTTGATGCTGTATATCCTACAGAGCATATAACCAGAGAGCTGGTTGAGGAAGTATTGAAATCATTTATAGGTGTTATCCAACAGGTTCCTCCTGTGTTTTCGGCATGTAAGGTGGATGGCAAGCGTGCTTATGAACTTGCCCGAAAAGGAGAGGAGGTTGAGCTGAAATCCAAAACTCTTATTATTGATGAATTGGAGCTGCTGGAATGTGAGTTGCCTGTTATTAAGATAAGAGTTGTTTGCAGCAAGGGAACTTATATTAGAGCCTTGGCTCGCGACATTGGAACTGCATTGAATTCGGGAGCACATCTGATAGCTTTGGAACGTACTCGCATTGGAGACGTAACGCTTGATATGTGTATGAATCCTGAGGATATTGATAAATTTCTGGATGAGGAAATAGTTGTGACTAATGAGTAGTCTTTATAAAGCTGAAAAATTAAAAATATCAAAATATGAAACTGTCGAAATTTAAATTTGATTTACAGGCTGAACAAATTGCTTTGCATCCAGCAAAGAACCGTGATGAATCACGTTTGATGGTTGTTAACCGTAAAACAGGCGAAATTGAACATAAAGTGTTCAAGGAAATCATCGAATATTTTGGTGAAGATGATGTTTTCATTTTTAACAACACTAAAGTGTTCCCGGCACGTTTGTATGGAAACAAGGAAAAGACTGGTGCAAGAATCGAAGTGTTCTTGCTTCGTGAATTGAATGAGGAACTACGCTTGTGGGATGTTTTGGTTGATCCTGCCCGCAAGATACGTATTGGCAACAAGTTGTATTTTGGTGAAGATGATTCAATGGTGGCTGAGGTTATTGACAATACAACATCTCGCGGACGTACGTTGAGATTCCTTTATGATGGCGACCACGATGAATTCAAGAAAGCTTTGTATGCTTTGGGTGAAACTCCGCTACCAAAGTATATCGACCGTCCTGTTGAGAAAGATGATGAGAATCGCTATCAGAATATTTTCGCAACAGAGGAAGGTGCTGTTGTTGCGCCGGCTGCCGGTTTGCATTTCAGCCGCGAGTTGATGAAACGTCTGGAAATACGTGACTGCCGTTTCGCATTCCTTACTCTTCATTCAGGATTGGGTAATTTCCGTGAAATAGATGTTGAGGACCTTACAAAACACAAGATGGATTCTGAGCAGATGGTTGTAAATGCTGACGCTGTAAGTGTGGTTAATAAGGCAAAAGATAACAACAAGCAGGTTTGTGCTGTTGGTACTTCTGTGATGCGTGCGATTGAAACAGCTGTTGGAACAGACGGACACTTGAAGGAATTTGAAGGCTGGACTAACAAGTTTATTTTCCCTCCTTATGATTTCAGTGTGGCAACAAGTATGATAACCAACTTCCATCTTCCGTTGTCAACATTGTTGATGATGACAGCTTCATTTGGTGGTTATGATCTTACTATGGAAGCTTATGATGTAGCATTGAAGGAAGGCTACAAATTCGGTGCCTACGGAGATGCGATGTTGATTCTGTAATCATAGGTGAATAGATGGCTAAAGCTTATATTGGCTTAGGAACAAATATAGGAAACAAGCGGCGGAATCTTATTACCGCCGCTGCCTTGCTTGCCGAGAGGGCTGGAGATGTGTTGTCAATATCTTCTTTCTATGAGACAGAACCTTGGGGATTTGAGTCCGACAACACGTTTCTGAACGCGGCACTTCTGTTGGAAACAGAACTGGAACCGTTGCATCTACTGTCGCTTACTCAGGAAATAGAGAAGGAGATGGGAAGAACGCAGAAGAGTGACGGCGCGTATCATGACAGAATCATTGATTTGGATATACTTCTCTATGATTTGTGTGTTATAAACGATGCAGCTCTTGTCGTTCCGCATCCGCTTATGCATAAGAGGCAATTCGTAATGGAGCCGTTGGCAGAGATTGCTCCAATGCTTGTGCATCCGGTTCTTAATAAAACAATGCTGGAATTGGCTGAGGAAATAGATACAGAAACCTAAATATACAACATAAAACTCAAAACTTATAAACTTATAAACTCAAGAACTCAAATATAATGAACGAACTCGAAAGAATAATGACTGGTGGCGGAATGGTCTTCAAAAAAGCTAAGCAAAAGAACACCGGTGAGAAGAAAATAAAATTCTCAGACTTCTTGCGTGGAACTCATGGCTCGGATTCTGCAAAGAAGAAAGCTGAATTTAAATATAAGAAAGCACTGAGGAATACACAAAAGAAAAAATAATTTTCGTACCTTTGTGACCGTAAATGACGTGGACAGATTTGTATTGCTTGCAACCACAGGAAAAAATGCTAAAAAACAAAGTCCTTTTTCTGCTGCCGCCCGGCAAACAGATTTCTTCACTCGTCGAATATAAACTCAAAAACATTTAAACTCAAAAACAAAAAAACGATGAGTTATTTATTTACCTCCGAATCGGTGTCAGAAGGACACCCCGATAAAGTAGCCGATCAGATATCGGATGCTTTGCTTGATGAGTTTCTTGCATACGACAAAAACTCAAAAGTAGCTTGCGAAACGCTTGTAACAACCGGACAGGTTGTCTTGGCTGGAGAAGTTAAGTCTCAGGCTTATGTAGATGTGCAGGATGTTGCACGCAGTGTGATTGAGAAAATCGGTTACACAAAGAGCGAATATCAGTTTGAAGCCAAATCTTGTGGCGTTTTCTCTGCAATTCATGAACAGAGTGGTGACATCAACCGTGGTGTTGAAAGAGAAGACCCATATAATCAAGGAGCTGGTGACCAGGGTATGATGTTCGGATATGCAACAAACGAAACAGAAAACTATATGCCTCTTGCTTTGGATTTGTCGCACAGCTTGTTGCTCGAGCTTGCTTCAATCCGTAAGAACGAACCGGATTTGATGCCTTATTTGCGTCCAGATGCAAAGAGTCAGGTAACAATCGAATATGATGACAATGGTAAACCTTTGCGTATCGATACAATCGTAGTGTCAACTCAGCATGATGAGTTCATCGGTCCTAAGGGAATTACACAGGAAGAAGCAGACAAAGCTATGCAGGATAAGATTACCGCAGATGTCAAGTCTATTCTAGTTCCTCGTGTCAAAGCAAAATATCCTGAGCATGTTCAGGCTTTGTTCAACGATGATATTATTTATCATGTGAATCCTACTGGTAAATTCGTTATCGGTGGTCCTCATGGTGATACCGGTCTTACAGGACGTAAGATTATTGTTGATACTTATGGTGGAAAAGGAGCTCATGGTGGTGGAGCATTCTCTGGAAAAGACCCTTCAAAAGTGGACCGTTCAGCTGCATATGCTGCCCGCCACATTGCAAAGAACCTTGTAGCTGCAGGTGTTGCTGATGAGGTGTTGGTTCAGGTGTCATATGCCATAGGAGTTGCAAAACCTATGAATATTTTCATCAACACTTACGGACGTTCAAATGTGAACATGACAGACGGCGAAATTGCTGAAAAAGTTTGGGAACTGTTCGATATGCGTCCTAAAGCAATTGAGGAAAGATTGAAACTTCGTAATCCTATTTATTTCGAAACAGCTTCATACGGACACATGGGACGTAATCCTGAAGTGAAGACAAAAGTGTTCAACTCTCGTTACAATACAGAGCCTGTTGTTTGCGAAGTGGAATTGTTCACTTGGGAAAAACTTGATTATGTAGATAAAGTTAAGAAAGCATTCGGTATTGCTTGATAACGTCTGAAGCGGCATTTAAATGCCCTAACTTCTATTAAATATATTTATTTGAAGACACAAAATGCGCATGAGTATTATTTTCTGTGCTTTTGTGTCTTTATTTTTTTATTGAAAATACAGATATTGATAGGTATTTCTATAAATTAGTATCTGTTTTTGAAATGACTAAATATCAGGAAAAAAAACACTGCAGTGTTTTTTCTGAAACATTTGACATTTCGACGAAAACATAAGGAGTTTTTTCCTGGAATCTTATATCTCTGTAATGTGTAGATTTAATATTAAACTTATTTGATAAATTTATTATGAAAAAGATTACTGTATTTGTTTTCAGCTTGCTGGCAATTGTTTTGTCAGCATCATGCTCAAAAGGTGGTGAAAATATTGCAACACAAGGGATGAATAATCCTCCAAAACATGTGGTTCTTATCGGTTTTGATGGTCTGAGTTCTTATTGTCTGAATAATGGAGCAGATATGCCTAATTTCCGAAAGATGATGGCTGAGGGAGCCGTAACTCTTGAAAACCGTTCAGTTTTGCCGTCTTCAAGCGCAGTGAATTGGGCTTCTATGTTTATGGGTGCTGGTCCGGAACTTCACGGATATACGGAATGGGGAAGTTCTAAGCCTGATTTGCCTTCTCGTGTGCTCACAGAAAACGGTATATTCCCGGATATTTATGGAATATTGAATAAAGCTTATCCTGAAGCTGAGCTTGGATATATATATGAATGGGATGGTATGAGAAATCTGGTGGATACTCTTTCTGTTGATTATCTAAAACCAGCCAAATTATCAGATACGGATACTAAGCAGGCAATAGGTGATGTTGTAGGTTATATTAAAGAAAAGAAACCGATGTTTTGTTCTGTTATTTTTGGTGAGCCGGATGGCGCCGGTCACAGTAAAGGTTGGGAATCTCCAGAATATTTCAGTATGGTTAGTCATTTGGATAAAGCTTTGGGTGAGATAGTCAAAGCAGTTGATGAGGCAGGAATGACGGAAGAAACGATATTTATACTTTCAGCCGACCATGGTGGAATTAATACCGGTCACGGAGGGAAAACAATGAAAGAAATGCAAACTCCCATAGTTTTCTGTGGTAAAGGAGTCAAGAAAGGATATAAGATAGAGGAAAGCACTATGGTATATGATATTGCGGGAACTATAGCATATATTTTTGGAGTTGAACAGCCTCAAGTTTGGTTGGCTCGACCTATAGTTTCAGCATTTGAGTAAATAAAAAACCGAGTGTCGGTATTAATTCGACACTCGGTTTTTTATCTTCAAAATAATTTACTGAATTCTCAATCAATTAGCCATTTCAGACAAGAATTTGATACGTACAAGACGTATTTCTTCTTCTGTGTAATCACCGCCCAATTCTTCTATAGCATCTTCCAAATCGTCTGTTTCAGATTCTTTGAAATATTCATAGATATCTTCGATATGATCTTCGTCGATTACATCATTCAAGAAATAGTCGATATTGATACGTGTTCCTGAATATACGATAGCTTCAATTTCATCAAGCAATTCAGAGAACTCAAGACCTTTAGTCATTGCAATGTCATCGAGGGCAACTTTACGGTCAATACTCTGTACGATCCAAACCTTAAGTTTTGATTTATTTGCAACAGTGCGAACTCTCAAATCTTCCGGACGTTCAATTTCGTTTTCTTCGACATGACGTTTGATAAGAGCTACGAATTCTTCTCCGTATCGTTTTGCTTTTCCAGCTCCCACACCAGGGATATTTTGCAACTCTTCGATTGTGACAGGGTAAGTAGTAGCCATAGCTTCCAATGAAGGATCCTGGAAAATAACGAAAGGAGGCACTTCAAGACGCTTTGACAACTTCTTGCGCAAGTCTTTCATCATAGAATATAATACAGGATCTACAGCGCATGAAGCTCCACCTTTAATAGGAACTTCTTCAACCTCTTCTTCAAACTCGTTGTCTTCAGTTATCTTGAATGAAACAGGCTTTTTCATGAACTCTTTACCCTTAGGAGTTATTTTGAGCAAGCCATAGTTTTCAATGTCTTTAGCAAGATAGCCGGCAATCAGAGCCTGACGGATAACAGCATTCCATGTCTTGTCATCTTCATCCTGTCCTGAACCGAATATTTCCAACTCGTTATGTTTGTATGATTGGATTTCAGAAGTTTCGTTTCCAACCAACATATTTACAATGTAGTCTGCTTTAAATTTTTCCTTCAAAGTGCTGACTACTTCCAACACTGCACTCAATAATTCTTTTGCTTCCACTTGTTTCTTAGGATTCAAACAGTTATCACAACTACCACAATTATCTTCCAAATATTCTTCACCAAAGTAGTGAAGTAAGACTTTTCTACGGCAGACAGAGGTTTCTGCATATGCTGCAGTTTCCATCAGCAATTGTTTGCCGATTTCCTGTTCTGCTACAGGTTTGCCCTGCATGAACTTTTCCAGTTTCTGCAAATCTTTGTAAGCGTAGAAAGCTAAACAATGTCCTTCTCCTCCGTCACGCCCTGCACGTCCTGTTTCCTGATAATATCCTTCAAGGCTTTTAGGAATGTCGTAATGAATGACATATCTGACATCCGGTTTGTCAATACCCATACCAAATGCTATGGTTGCAACTATAACGTCAACCTGCTCCATAAGAAAAGCATCCTGGTTTGCTGAACGGACTTGAGAGTCCATGCCTGCATGATATGGCAAAGCTTTTATTCCATTCGCTTTCAGGATATCCGCAAATTCCTCAACTTTTTTCCTGCTAAGGCAATATACAATACCGGATTTACCTTCCTTAGACTTGATGAATTTTATGATGTCACGATCCACATTTGCCGTTTTAGGACGAACTTCATAATACAAATTTCTGCGATTGAATGATGATTTGAACACTGTCGCTTCGGTCATTCCCAGGTTTTTCTGAATGTCGTGCTGAACTTTAGGTGTTGCCGTAGCAGTCAGGGCAATCAACGGACGCTTACCTATTTCGTTGATTATAGGTCTTATCTTTCTATATTCCGGGCGGAAATCATGTCCCCATTCCGAAATACAATGAGCTTCGTCAACAGCATAGAAAGATATTTTTACCTGACGCAGGAAATCCACATTATCTTCTTTGGTAAGTGACTCTGGTGCCACATATAATAATTTAGTTTTTCCAGCCAGAATATCTTCCTTGACCTGGTCTATCGCAGATTTATTCAACGAAGAATTGATGAAATGAGCCACACCATCTTCTTCACTGAAGTTTCGCATGGCATCAACCTGATTTTTCATCAGAGCTATCAGAGGTGATATAACAATGGCTGTTCCTTCCATCAGCAAAGACGGAAGCTGGTAGCACAAAGATTTACCACCACCTGTAGGCATCAGGACAAATGTGTCATTCCCTGCCAACACGTTTTCTATTATAGCCTTTTGATTTCCTTTGAAAGTATCAAAACCAAAATGTTTTTTAAGCTCCTCTGTCAAATTATCTTTTTTTGCCATACTAGTATTAATTTAGAGAATAGGTTTACATTATGAAACTTGCAGACGGTTGACATCTGCTTTTTCAAATTGTTCTTTAGCAAAATCCAATGTTACAGCCAGTTCTTTTTCTCCGGTTGATGGCATTGTAAACATTGGTTCCATCATTATAGCTTCTACGATAGAACGTAGACCTCTGGCTCCCAACTTAAACTCCAGTGCTTTATCGACGATAAAATCCAATGCTTCATCTGTGAATGAAAGCTTGATATCATCCATTTCAAAGAGTTTAATGTATTGTTTTATTATTGAATTCTTAGGTTCAGTCAGAATGCGGCGTAATGCCTCTCTGTCCAAAGGATTCAAATGAGTAAGAATCGGCAAACGTCCGATTATTTCCGGAATGAGACCAAAAGATTTCAAATCGGTCGGTGTTATATATTTGAGGAAATTCTCTTTGTCAACCTGGGCTGTTTTGCTTACTGATGCATAGCCCACGACCCTGGTGTTCAATCTTTGAGCAATTTTCTTCTCAATACCGTCGAATGCTCCTCCACATATAAACAAAATATTCTTTGTGTTTACCGGAATCATCTTCTGTTCAGGATGTTTACGTCCACCCTGTGGCGGAACATTAACAACTGTTCCTTCAAGAAGTTTCAGCAATCCCTGCTGAACACCTTCACCGCTTACATCGCGTGTGATTGACGGATTGTCACCTTTACGTGCAATTTTATCAATTTCGTCAATAAATACGATACCTCGTTCAGCAGCTGCTACATCATAATCGGCAGCCTGGAGCAGACGTGTCAGAATACTTTCAATATCTTCACCCACATATCCTGCCTGAGTAAGTACAGTCGCGTCTGCTATAGCAAAAGGAACATGAAGCATTTTAGCTATAGTACGAGCCATCAATGTCTTTCCTGTACCAGTTGTTCCAACCATGATGATATTTGACTTTTCGATTTCAACATCATCATCAGTAACTTTCTGCATCAATCTTTTATAGTGATTATATACAGAAACAGACATATATCTTTTTGCTTCGTCCTGTCCAATGATATATTGGTCAAGAAATGCTTTTATATCTTCCGGCTTCGGTAAATCTTCTTTGTTAAAATCAAAGTCGTCGTTTTTCATATTTCCCAGCTGTTCTTGTACGATGTGATATGCCTGGCTGGCACATTCTTCGCAAATACAGCCGTTCAATCCGTTTATCAAGAGTTTTGCGTCTCTCTTGCTACGACCACAGAAAGTACAATTATCGCCCATTTTGGCCATAGTCAAAATTATTTACGTATCAATATATCATCAATCATACCATATTCCTTAGCTTCCGCTGCAGTCATCCAAAAGTCGCGGTCACTGTCGCGTTCAACATCCTCAAAAGGCTTTCCTGAATGGTTAGATATGATAGTGTACAATTCTTTCTTAACTCTCAAAATCTCACGGGCAGTAATTTCAATATCCGATGCCTGTCCCTGCACTCCACCAAGAGGCTGGTGTATCATAACTCTTGAGTGTTGTAGTGCGAAACGTTTGCCTTTTGCTCCGGCAACAAGCAATACAGATGCCATTGATGCTGCAATACCTGTACAGATAGTAGAAACATCTGAGCCAATGAACTGCATAGTGTCATAAATGCCATAACCGGCATATACTGAACCACCCGGTGAATTGATGTATATGGAAATATCTTTTCCTGGATCTGATGAATCAAGATAAAGTAACTGTGCCTGGATGACGTTTGCTGTATAATCATCAATCTGAGTTCCCAGGAAGATTATACGATCCATCATCAGACGAGAGAAGACATCCATCTGAGCAACATTAAGCTGGCGCTCTTCGATGATAGTTGGAGAAATATAACTGCTTGTTATATTCATATAACTGTCAAGCGCTGTTCCGCTCATGCCCAAATGTTTTGTAGCATATTTTCTAAAATCGTTCATATATATGTATTATAGTTTATCTCATTTTGTCACAAAGGTAACACTATGTTTAGCCGGATTTCTTCTTTTGCTTGTCGATGCTCCCGGCAGGTTTCGGAATATCAGGAATATATTTTCCCGTGATTTCTTTTTTCGTTGGTTTTGTATATAAAAACAGAAAGAAGGGACTTCTCTCTTGTCTGCCCAACGGATAAACAAAGTTATAAATAAATTTTTAAATGATACAACTTATTTTCTATCCGTCAAGAGATTTTTTTCGAGAGAAATCCCTTCCTATTCAGATATGAAGTCAATACAAATTTGTATTAAGCTTCAAAAAGTTTTGCGAATTCTTCAGCGCTAACTTCTTTAATTTCCAAGTCAACCTGTTCTTTCAACCAACCTGCAAGTTTTTCTTCGATAGCACGGTCGATAACGTTCTGCAAAGTCTGCTTGTTTTTCAACATGTCTTTAGCATAGTTGTCAAGAACATCTTCAGGAACTGATAACATACCATACTGTGCAAACTGAGCTTTAGCAACACGTTTAGCGAAGCCTTCCAAGTCAGCATCTTCAACTTTCAAACCATTGTTCTTAACCAATGTTTCTTTGATCAAGTGGTAAGTAAGGTCTTTGATGATTGTTGGATAATCTTCGTCGATCTTTTCTTTTGTGTTCTTTTCGTTGGCAGCAAGCAACCAGCGTTTCAAGATATCTTCAGCAAACTGCAATTCGCCAGCTTTCTGAACCAAGATATCACGAGCGTCAGTCAAGAACTTGAAGTCGCTCTGTGGAGTGAACTGTTCAGCCAAAGCTTCACGGATTTTGTCTTTGAATTCTTCTTCGCTAGTTACGATGTTTTCACCAAACACTTTGTCATACAATTCCTGATTCAATTCAGCATTCTTATGACGAGTGATGTCTGTGATTTCGAAGCTGAAATCAGCTGTTGTTTCAGCAACTTTTGATTTTTCGATTTTCAACAAAGAAGCGATTTCTGCTTCAGCACCTTCGAATGCTTTGTTTACATTGAATACAACAACAGCATTCTTCTTAGCACCGATGAATTTAGCTTTTTCTTCTTCGTTCTTGATATATAATGGCATCAACACTGCATTTTCAACAACGATACCACCTTCTTTTGGCTGGCCGTTTTCCAATTCAGCGATTGTACCCTTAACCAAGTCTTTTTCTTCAACTTCTTCAACGCTGTCGTATGAACCGAAGTTAGCTGTATAAGCTTCAATCTGCTTGTTCAGCATATCTTCATCGATGTTAACCTGATAGTAAGTCAACTTGTCTTCTTTTGTCATTTCAACGTTGATAACCGGAGCAAATGCTACGTCAAAGTTGAATACGAATTCTTCCTGGGTGTCGAAGTTGATTTCAGACTGCTCAGTTTCGTTTGGCATTGGTTCACCCAAGATGTTCAAGTTGTTTTCACGGATATATTTGAACAAGTTTTCAGAAATAAGCTTGTTTACTTCTTCAACAAGTACATGCTTACCGTACATTTTTTTTACCATGCCCATAGGAACCATACCTTTACGGAAACCAGGCATATTAGCTTTCTGACGCAAATTACGCAAGCTCTTTTCTACATTAGCTTCGTAGTCAGCTTTCACTATTTCTAACTTCACGATACCACGAACAGCATCGTTGTTAATAAGAGAAACGTTCATTCTGAATGATTTATTTAATTAATGATTTGTATCCAATTTTAGGTTGCAAAATTAGAGTTATTCTTTCAATCTAGCAAATTGTTTACTTAAATTGTTGTCATTGGGAAGTATTAATCCGTATATTTGCCAATAAAAAGTGTTATAATATGTATCTAAAAGGTATGTTTGCCGGGTTGTCTGCAGTCAGACAGATAGGTGTTCTTTTGTTCTTAGTATTGTTTGGCAGTATTATTTCCTCTATCATAAGTTTGGGATTGTTTTGGCTTATTTGGGGATTCGATGCTAATATATATCAAACGCCTGATGGAATGAGACTTGTGCAGTTCTTTTCAGCTGTCGGCACGTTTCTTTTCCCTGCGGTTGCGTTCTCATATCTTTGTACTGGTAATTGGAAATCAGCTCTTTCTCTATCTCAAGCACCAGGTGTTGAAGTTTCAATACTTGTCATCATCAGTATGTTTCTGTTGTCGCCTGTAATAAATCTGACAGCAATGTTGAACCAGAGCCTCGAGTTACCCGAATGGATGTCTGAAATTGAAAACTGGATGATTGCACAGGAAGAAAACGCAAAACAGATTACAGGCATTCTTTTAGGCGCAAAAGGAATAGTTCCTTTTATTTCTAACATTATAGTAATAGCTCTTACTGCAGCTGTAACTGAAGAAATGTTGTTCCGTGGAGCTTTGCCAAATGCACTGGCAAAATTTAGTGTAAGTAAACATGCGGTTATATGGATGTCTGCAATATTATTCAGCGCATTTCATCTGCAATTCTATGGTTTCATTCCACGAATGCTTCTTGGTGCATATTTCGGATATCTGTTGTTATGGAGTAAAAATATGTGGCTGCCGATAATAGCCCATTTCACGAATAACGCTACTGCTGTGATAGGTATGTCTTGCGATAGCTTGAAAAACAACGAATATATAACAGGAGAGATTTCGGAACAGCATCTTACCGGCTACATAGTAACCGGTATTGCTTTTCTTTTTCTGTTCTATATGATATGCATAAGGATAAAAAGCAGTACTTCTAAAGACTGATTACAAATCTTTCTTACGCAATATAAAGTCTTTACCCAAATATTTCTCACGAACGATTTCGTTTTCGGCAAGCTGTTCTGCAGTTCCCTGGAAAAGAACCTTTCCTTCAAAAAGCAGATATGCCCTGTCGCAGATACTCAATGTTTCATACACATTATGGTCGGTGATAAGGATTCCGATGTTCCTGTGTTTCAGTTTTGCCACGATACTCTGAATATCCTGGACAGCTATCGGGTCCACTCCGGCAAAAGGTTCGTCAAGCATGATGAACTTTGGGTTGATAGCCAGGCAGCGGGCAATTTCGGCACGTCGGCGCTCACCTCCGGAAAGCTGGTCTCCTAAATTCTTGCGAACTTTGTGCAAACCAAATTCTGTTAACAGACTTTCCAGTTTCTCTGTCTGGTATTCCTTTGTAGTGTTGGTCATTTCCAATACAGAGCGGATATTGTCTTCAACTGTCATTTTTCTGAAAATGGAAGCTTCCTGAGCCAGATAACCAATACCGTTTCTGGCACGCATATAAACCGGATATTTGGTTATTTCCTTGTCATTAAGGAATATTTTTCCGGCATTTGGAGTGACAAGCCCGACTGTCATATAGAAAGTGGTTGTTTTTCCTGCTCCATTAGGACCAAGCAAACCAACAATCTCTCCTTGTTTCACATTGATTGAAACGTGGTTGACAACTGTACGGGTTCTATATTTTTTTACCAAATCCTCCGTGCGGAGTATCATTTGTTCTTCCATATATCTTTCATTATTCATGTTTGCAAAGAAACGGAAATAAATATGTTTGTGCAAATCAAATCTTAAAAATCGGCAATTATCTAATTTATTTGATTTAATGTCTTAACTTTGCCAATTGAAATAAAAACGTAAAATCAATATACATCTTGATTCGCTATTTTAGGAATTGTGTGGTTGAGGTGTTGAGTCGTCGGGAATTTTCCTCTTAACTCAAAAACTAAAAATTCGAAAGAATCTTTCAGAACAAAGAAACGAATATAACGATGAACAAAGCTTTACACAGAATGGGTGAATATGTGCTTTTGATGAAAAAGAGCATCACCATACCGGATAGATGGAGCATGTTTTTCAAACAGCTCATAAAGGAAATTTACAAATTGGGAGTAGATTCACTTTGGATAGTCATCATCATTTCTATATTTATCGGGACAGTAATCGCAATTCAAATTTCTTTGAATATCAGTTCTCCTCTTATTCCTAAGTTTACCATTGGTTATACAACCCGTGAAATCATCTTGCTGGAATTTTCTTCATCAATTATGTGTCTGATTCTGGCAGGAAAAGTTGGAAGTAACATTGCTTCAGAAATCGGAACAATGCGAGTAACCGAGCAGATCGATGCTATGGAAATAATGGGAGTAAACTCTGCAAATTTCCTGATTCTGCCTAAAATGGCTGGTATGATGATTTTTATCCCTGTATTGGTAATATTCAGTATGTTTACAGGTATTCTTGGTGGTATTGCGGCAAGTTATTCCACCGGTACAGGTATGACACCAGCCTCATTCGAATACGGTTTGCAGTTCTATTTCAATCAGTTTTATATTTGGTATTCCATTATAAAATCAGTGGTTTATGCCTTTATAATATCTTCAATTGCGTCATATTTCGGATATTATGTAAAAGGTGGAGCTCTTGAAGTCGGCAAGGCGAGTACGAATGCTGTGGTTATGAGCAGTATAATGATTTTGCTTGCCGACGTTGTTTTAACACACTTAATGTTGACTTAAAATGATTGAGGTAAAAAACATTATAAAGTCTTTTGAGGGAAGAACCGTCTTGAAGAATATAAGTACGGTTTTTGAGGATGGAAAAACTAATCTTATTATCGGTCGAAGTGGTTCCGGAAAAACCGTAATGATTAAAAATATCATCGGGTTGATGATGCCGGATTCAGGAGAAATCCTTTATGACGGACGTAATCTTACAGGAATGGGTAAACAGGAACTCAAAAGTTTGCGCCGCGAAATGGGAATGCTTTTTCAAGGTTCAGCCTTGTTTGACAGTATGACTGTTTTGGAAAATGTAATGTTTCCTTTGGATATGTTCTCTAAAGCTTCTTCAGCCGAGAGATTGAAGCGTGCGGAGTTTTGCCTTGACAGAGTTAATCTGTCTGAAGCGGGGCATCTGTATCCTTCCGAAATCAGTGGTGGTATGATGAAGCGTGCTGCCATTGCTCGTGCCATTGCTCTGAATCCTAAATATCTTTTCTGCGATGAGCCAAATTCAGGTCTTGACCCTAAAACGTCTCTTGTAATAGATGATTTGATTCATGATATTACTGTCGAATATAATATGACGACCATTATTAACACCCACGATATGAACTCTGTAATGAATATTGGAGATAATATCGTATTTATAAAGGAAGGTGTCAAAGAATGGCAAGGAACAAAAGAAGACGTTATCACATCAAACAACCAAGCTCTTAATGACTTTATTTTTGCATCGGACTTGTTCAGGAAAGTAAAGGAAGTTGAAGAGAAAGAACTGAATGATGAAAAGCGAAAATGAACTGATTGAACTTTTAAACAACGGGGATAAAACTGCTTTTGATTATATTTACAAACGATACGCACCTCGATTGAAACGATATGCGTATCGTTTTATACAAGATATGTCTGTCTCAGAAGACATAATCCAGGAATGTTTCGCCGCATTTTGGGAAAGGAGGGAGGAAATAAAATCTCAGGCTCTCACATCTTTGCTTTTCACAATAGTGAGGAACGCATGCATAAATTATCTAAAGCATAAAGAACTGATGACTACAGAGAACCTTGAGTATCTGGAAAATCTTGAAGGTGAGGAAAGATTATATAATCATGATTTCGAGTTCAATCCGGAATCATCCATTGTATATAATGAATTGTTGTTGCAGGTAAATTTCATAATGCCTAAGTTGCCCGAAAGATGTCGCGAAGTCTTTATGTTGAGCAGGATGAATGGTTTGAAAAACAGGGAAATTGCTGACCGGCTTAATATTTCCACAACAGCTGTAGAAAAACATATATCCAAAGCAATACAATTATTCAAGAAAAAACTAGAATATTAAGTGCCGCAAATCAATATTTGCGATTCAGAATCTCAGAATATACTACTGCTTTTTTTAGATTGTCGCTGTCTAATGTGTAATCGTCATCTGTGTTGTCCGGTTCCCGGAACTTTTCGAAAGGCTCGTCCTTTACATTATTATATACGTTGTTTTCGTGAGCATATGCTTCCTGTAAAACAGTATTAGGATTTCCCTCAACAGCTTTGCGCTTGTTTTTACGTTTCCTTTTTGTAAGGTCCTGGGCTGTTTCATTTTGTGGCAATTCAAACTCATTGTTTTCTGTGTCGAAAACCTCAGTTTCGACATCAGGAATTTCCGAATTTTTTACTGGTTTCTGTATTTTTGATGTCACATAGCTGCCAACTACGAATATTATCAAAAATATAATGAACATTAAATCACCTAAGTAATCCATAACTTTTAGTATTTTTGTAGCACAATATACGAAAAAGAGAGCGCCGCGGCAAATGCAAATTTGTTTTTGGTAAAATTTTGTATTATTGAGACGTTCTGTGTGATACAAATATAACTTATTATTGACTTTAATGTAAGAATAATATGAAAAATTATTGTAATAGTATGAAAAATGAAAAGGAGTAACTTCACAGCCACCCCTTTTCCTATTAACCAAAACCTTAACTATGAAAAAATTTACGTTTTTCTTATTGCAAATATGAATCTTTTATTTTACTTCTCAAAATTTTTTGGAAGAAAAATTTTGATATAAATCATTATTTAACTTTTATTTACTAAAGAAGATGGAAGAATTAAAGGATGTAGACTTAAAATCTACTACCAATCTGACAAGGAAATTGTTTGTTGAAACTTATGGTTGCCAGATGAATGTTGCTGACAGCGAGGTTGTTGCTTCAGTAATGCAAATGGCAGGTTATGAGATGACGGAGAACATTGAAGATGCCGATGCGATTTTTGTAAATACTTGCTCTGTTCGCGACAATGCTGAGCAAAAAATTTACGGACGCCTTCAGTATTTTCATTCTTTGAGAAAAAAGAAGAAAGATTTGATTGTCGGTGTTCTTGGTTGTATGGCTGAAAGAGTAAAAGAAAAACTTTTGGAAGAACACAATGTAAATCTGGTTGTCGGTCCGGACTCATACATGGATTTGCCTAATTTGATTGGTGCTGCTGAGCGCGGTGAAAAAGCTATCAATGTAGAATTGTCAACTCAGGAAACTTACAAGGATGTACTTCCGTTGAAACTTCCTGGACTACACATCTCCGGTTTCGTATCCATAATGAGAGGGTGCAATAATTTCTGTACATATTGCATCGTTCCTTATACCCGAGGAAGAGAGCGTAGCCGTGATGTTGATAGCATCCTTAATGAAATACGAGATATGCGTGAGAAAGGTTTCCGTGAAGTGACGCTTCTTGGACAGAATGTCAACTCTTATTCTTTCGAAAAAGATGGTGTAACTGTGAATTTCCCGATGCTTCTCGAAAAAGTAGCGAATGAAGCTCCTAATATGCGAATACGTTTTGTCACTTCTCATCCGAAGGATATGAGTGACGAAACTCTGAGGGTTATTGCTGCACATAATAATATATGTAAGTATATTCACCTTCCTGCTCAGTCCGGTAGTTCAAAGATATTGAAAGTGATGAACCGCAAATACACACGTGAATGGTATCTTGACCGTATTGCGGCTATCAGAAGAATTGTTCCAGATTGTGCAATCTCAACAGATTTGTTCTGCGGCTTCCATTCCGAAACAGAAGAAGACTATCAGGAAACACTTTCTCTTATGCGTGAAGTTGGCTATGATAGCGCTTTTCTGTTTAAATATTCGGAACGTCCTGGTACGTATGCTGCAAAACATCTCGAAGACGATGTTCCGGAAGATGTGAAAGTAAAGCGCCTTCAGGGAATGATTGATTTGCAAAACAAATTATCTGAAGAAAGCAACAAAAGAGATATAGGTAAAACTTTCGAAGTGCTTGTCGAAGGATTCTCCAAACGTTCCCGCGAGCAATTGTTTGGCAGAACAAGTCAGAACAAAGTAGTTATTTTCGACAAAGGAGATTATAAGGTAGGTCAATTTGTAAATGTCAGAGTTACGGGTGCGACTTCTGCAACTTTGTTTTGCGAACCGATAAGCGAATAATATAAAAATCTTTGACGGGAAATTCTATAAGGGAATTTCCCGTTTTTTGTCTGAATATTCTTAAAACACTTTTTTTCTTTATAAAAATCAAAAAGTTTTCTCTAATACTATTTAATCTTAAAAATAAATATCAGCTTCTTTCATTTTGCTCTTTATTGCTATATTTAGGCGATTGTAGAACCATTAAATCTGTCATTATGATAATAGGAGTTCCAAAAGAAATCAAGAACAATGAGAATCGTGTTGCTCTGACTCCTTCAGGAGTAAAAGAGCTGGTGAAAAGAGGTCACACTGTATATGTGCAACACACTGCCGGTGAAAACAGTGGATTCCCCGATGGCGACTATTTGTCTGCCGGAGCTCAGATTCTACCTACCATTGAAGATGTATATGCGATTGCTGAAATGATTGTGAAAGTGAAAGAACCAATCAGCAGTGAATACAAACTGGTTCGTAAAGGACAATTATTATTCACCTATTTCCATTTTGCTTCTGAAAAAGCGTTGACTTTGGCCATGATGGAAAGCGGTGCTACATGTATTGCATATGAAACAGTTGAGTCTCCCGACCATAGTCTTCCTCTTCTTGTTCCTATGAGCGAAGTCGCCGGACGAATGTCTGTTCAAGAAGGTGCTCGCTTCCTGGAAAAACCACAAGGCGGTAATGGTTTATTGTTAGGTGGAGTTCCCGGGGTAAAGCCTGGAAAAGTATTGGTTCTTGGAGGAGGTGTTGTTGGTCATAATGCCGCTCTTATGGCAGCAGGATTGGGTGCCGATGTTACTATAGCCGATATTTCTTTGCCCCGTCTTCGCTATCTTGCAGATACAATGCCTAAGAACGTCAAAACGATGTATTCGTCAACATATAATATAGAGCATGAATTGCCAACAACCGACCTTGTTGTCGGTGCTGTTCTTATCCCGGGGGCAAAAGCACCTCATTTGGTTAGTCGTGATATGCTAAAGATGATGCGACCGGGAAGCGTTCTTGTCGATGTGGCAATCGACCAGGGCGGATGTTTTGAAACTTCACATCCAACAACTCATGCCGAACCTATTTTTGTTGAAGAAAACATAGTGCATTATTGTGTTGCAAATATTCCTGGAGCCGTACCACGGACATCTACATTGGCTTTGACAAATGCAACTCTTCCTTATGTATTGAAACTTGCAGATCTGGGTTGGGTAAAAGCTCTTGAATCTGACCCGGGTTTAAAGCTGGGACTTAACATTGTTGATGGAAAGATTGTTTATCCGGCTGTAGCTGAGGCTTTCGGGTTGGAATGTTATAGTATTTGAATTTTGTAACTTTAATTGGGATAATTAGTTGATGAGGATTAGGGTATAAGGCTTTTTTTATGACAAAATGGCATGTTCGAATTTGAATTTTTTCTTCGAATTTGCTGTTCTGGAAGAAAATTTCGACTAAAAATCCCTTTGATTTCGTTTGTTTAAAAAAATCATTGCAATGATTTTGGAAAATGATTGCGATCGTTGCTCCAAGTCATCTAAATGATTTCGCTTAATGATTACAATCATTTTTTGAAGTCATTGCAATCATTTTTTTAACAGTCGCTTTTTTAGGCTGAAAACACCGTTCTGAGAGCTTGGTTCACCATAAAAAACGAGTGTTTTTCGTCTGGAACGGGAAAAAATATAGTCAAAATCTGAATGACATTTTGTGTAAAATATTACTTCCTGTTTTTACTTCCTGCACATTTTTTTATGAAAGATTACAATGAAAATACCACGTGTGTAAGTATTCTGCAAATTTTATTTACAATATGTATTTTTTTAACTTCACGAGACTGCGTTTTTTCTGACCAATATTAATTAAGCCTTGAAATTTTTGATTCTCACAGGGTTTATATGACATAATGTCATTATGGCTATTTCCAATAATTATACCATAAATTACATTCGGAAGAAATAAGATTTTCTTCTGAATGAAAAATGAATTACTTACGGAGGGGAATTTTGTTGGGTTCGGAATGAATTATGAATTTGTTTAGTTTATGTAGAAGAGTTCATAAGGTTTAAATGTAACCTATCTCTTCACAATTGATAAAAAACACTAATTTCCACGCCTAATACACTATAAAGCTCTGTAATGCGTTAGATTAATATTATTTTTGCATTTTGTAGGCTGTTGCAAAACAGAAAATCAAACACAGTGGCACAGAGTTACAGAGGTAATTTGTCTGGTGCAAGCAAGATAAAAAATCTCCGTGTTCTCCGTGTCTCTGTGTTTAAATCAGTTTCGTAACAATCCGGTATTGATAAAAAAATCAGTATAGATGAAAGTTATATCTTGGTTATCCTTATACTTGCTGGCAGGAGGAATGTCGGTAATGGCATCAGAACAGGATTCTGTGGTTATGACAGTGGCAGGAAAGCCTGTCAAAATAGATGAGTTTCTTTTTATGGCTAAGAAGAACGGTGCCGTTAATCTTTCGGATGCGAAAGAGAGAGCTTCGTTTGTTGAATTATATAAGAACTTCAAGCTGAAGGTGGCTGAAGCTGAGGCTGAAGGTGTTGACAAGACTTCGTCGTTCAAGGAAGAATTGTCGGAATATCGTAGTCAGCTGATTTCGGAATTCCTTTCGGACGAGGAAGCGGAAGACCGTGTGGTAAGGGCTGAGTTCGACCGCATGAAAGAAATGGTTGAATGTAGCCATATACTTTTCAGATTGCCGGAGCAGACAGTATCGAATGATACATTGCCTGTATATAATAAGGCTATGGAAGCTTACGAACGTATAAAAGCCGGAGAGGATTTCCAGAAGGTTGCGCAGGAATATGTTGCCGCCGATAAGGAACATGTGGCTTATGAATATGTTTACAGACTTTTGCCAATGCAGACAGTGAAGGCTTTTGAGAATGTTGTTTTCACTATGCCGGTCGGAAGTGTGACTGCTCCTGTACGCACTAAGATGGGATTCCATATTATAAAGCTTCATTCAAAGCCTGCAAATCCGGGAAAGATTCGTGTTGCTCATATATTGCTTCCTTTCAAGAAGGATGGAAACGCTGAGGATTCGCTTCAGGTGAAAAAGGATGCAGAGAAAATGTATGACGAACTGATTGCCGGAGCAGACTTTGCAGAGATGGCAAAGAGTCGTTCGGCAGATGTGCAGTCGGCAAAGAGGGGCGGAGAACTTCCGGCTTTCAATCCCGGAACAATGGTGAGAGAGTTTGAGGAAGCTGCTTATGCCCTGAACAAGGAAGGTGAACTGTCGGAGCCAGTGAAATCGAAATTCGGATATCATATAATCAAACTTATATCTAAGGAAGGTTTGCCGGAGTATGACAAAGAATCAAAGAGACTGAGAAGACTTATGGCGCAAGGTGAAAGAAACTTTGAGCTATATCAGGCTTTTGATGACAGAATGAAGGCTGAATACGGATATAAACTGAATGAAAAATCATACGCACAGCTTCAGGCTTTGTGTGATGAATATTTCCCGACATCGAAAGAGTTTTATGATAAGGCTAAGGACATGGGCGATGTTTTGTTCGTGATTGACGGAAAGGAGTTTCTTCAGAAAGACTTTGTGAATTATATGCAAAGATGCCCATTCTCGACAAAAACATATTCCGGTGACTTTATGCACGAAGTGTTTGAACTTTATGTACGAGAAATATTGACTTCAGTTGAAAAGAGCAATCTGAAGAAAAAACATCCGGAATTTGATTTGCTGATGAACGAATATCGAGACGGAATACTTTTGTTTGAGATTAGTAACAGAAAAATCTGGTCGAAACCGGCAGATGAGCAGAAAGCTGTGGAGGACGAATGGATTAAAGAACTGGAGAAGAAGTATCCTGTTGTGATAAACCAAAAAGTATTAAAAAGAATATCAAAAAAATGATAATCAGAAATGCATTGATATGTTTGGCGGGTATTTCCCTTTTACCCTTGTTCTCGTGTGTAGATAATGCGCCTGGAAGTAAGGGTGATGTGTTGGTGTCGGTCGGACAAAATACTTTGACTGCATTTGAGGTGAAAAAACTCATACCAAAAACCCTTTCGTCGCAGGACAGTCTTATGATGGCTGAAAGTTATGTGAAAAAATGGGTGAAGAATGCACTTATATATGATTTGGCGAACAAGCATTTGGATGACGAAAAAGAAGAAATAGACAGGCTTGTCGAAGCATATCGGCAGTCACTGATGAGTCACAAATATGAGGAAAAACTTGTCGAGGAAAGATTGTCTGCGGAGATATCCGATAAGGAAATTTCCGACTATTATGAAGCTAACAAGGAATCATTCCTGCTTGAGGAAGATATTGTGAAAGGTCTGTTTCTGAAAGTGCCTTCGGATGCTCCGGGATTGTCTGATTTGAAGAAATGGTGTAATTCAGGTGGTGACGATTTAATTGAAAAAATAGAGAAATATAGTTTGCAGAATGCGGTTATTTATGACTATTTTTACGACCGCTGGATGAGCGGCGAGGAAATTGCTGAAAATCTACCGGTCAAGAAATCTGAATTCAACCGTATGCTGAAGACGGATAAACTCATTGAAGTGTCGGATTCTGCGTATTGCCATCTTCTTAAAGTTAAGGAAGTGGAATTCAAAGGAAACCGTGCGCCTTTTGATTATGCGTCGGCGCAGATAAAAGAAATACTTCTGTCGCAACGCAAATCAGAATTTCTGAGAAATTTTGAAGAAGAAATATATAATGAGGCAATACGCAAAGGAAATGTGAATTTTTATGGCGAAGGTCTCTAAAATAAATGAAAATGAAAATCGGATGAAAAAGTTATTATTTACTTTGCTTTTGGCATGCAGTATAGTGGGAGTAAAAGCACAGGACAATGTCATTGACGAAGTTATCTGGGTTGTTGGGGATGATGCGATTTTGCGTTCAGATGTAGAGTCACAGCGTTTGAGCTTGTTGGTTTCAGATGAAAAGTTGGATGGCGACCCTTATTGTGTGATACCGGAACAGATGGCCATACAGAAGCTTTATTTGAATCAGGCTAAAATAGACAGTGTTGAAGTACCTGAAGCTCAAGTTATCCAGAATGTTGAACAATGGATAAATTTTGTAATGAACCAGATTGGTTCAAAAGAAAAAATGGAAGAATACTTCAATAAGAAATTGCCTCAGATTAAGGAGGAAAGAACTGAAATGATCCGTGAGCAGCAGATTGTCCAGGAAATGCAGCGTAAGCTGGTAGGTGAGATTAAGCTTACACCTTCTGAGGTGAGAAGATATTTCAATGAATTACCTCAGGATAGTTTGCCTAATATCCCTTCTACTGTTGAGGTTCAGATAATAACAATGGAACCTAAGATTCCGATGGAAGAAGTGGATGCCATCAAGTCGAGATTACGTGAGTTCACTGAACAGGTTACTTCCGGTGAACGTGAATTCTCTGCCTTGGCGCGTTTGTATTCTGAAGACCCAGAGTCTGCAAAAAGAGGTGGTGAACTTGGTTTTACAGGAAAGGCATTGCTGGCGCCTGAGTTTGCAAATGTAGCTTTCAACCTTAATGACCCAAAACGTGTCTCCCAGATTGTACAGACTGAATTTGGTTATCACATCATTCAGCTTATCGAAAAAAGAGGTGACCGTATCAATTGCCGCCATATTTTGTTGAAACCGAAAGTTTCGGATTCTGAGTTGACAAAGACATTGGCAAAAATGGATACATTATATAATGATTTGCAGGAAAACAAATTCTCTTTTGATGAAGCTGCGACTTTCCTTTCTGCCGACAAAGATACGCGCAACAACAGAGGTTTGATGGTGAACCAGAATTATGAAAGTGCAAACAACGGAACACCGAAATTTGAAATGCAGGAGCTTCCGCAGGAAGTAGGTAAAGTGGTTTATGAAATGAAAGTTGGTGAAATTTCAAAACCGTTTACTATGATAAATAAAAACCAGAAAGAAGTTGTGGCTATTGTCAAGCTTAAGGCGAGAACAGAGGCTCATAAAGCTAATCTTGCTGATGACTATCAGGCTTTGAAGGCAATAGTGGAAAATAAGAAAAAAGAAGAGTTATTAAACGAGTGGATTAAGAAGCAGCAAAAAACAACCTATGTACGAATAAGTGACGGTTGGAAAAACTGCGATTTCCGTTACCCGGGTTGGATTAAGGAATGAGACTTGTTGTAAATTTAATAGTGTGTTTTGTGTGTCTGAGTTCGTATGCGTTTTCTCAGACACAAGATACATTACAGCAGAAAAAGACTAAAGTTTATCTTGAACACGCAAATACATTGTCGTTCGACAAGGAGGTTAGGGCAGATGCGCAGGTGCTGAATGGTGATGTGTGCTTTCGCCATGACAGTTCATATATGTATTGCGACAGCGCATATTTCTTTGAGAATACTAATTCTCTGGAAGCTTTCAGTAATGTGAGAATGGAACAGGGTGATACACTTTTTGTGTATGGCGATTATCTTTTCTATGACGGGAATGCCCAGATTGCATATCTGAGGAATAATGTAAGAATGGAAAACCGTCAGGTAACACTTTTCACTGATAGTCTTAATTATGAGAGAATAGCCAATATAGGTTATTATTTTGATGGTGGTCTTATTGTGGATTCTTTGAATGAGCTATCTTCTTTTTACGGACAATATTCTCCGGCAACCAAGCTGGCGATATTCAATGATAGCGTGCGTCTGGAAAATCCGAACTTTACTTTGTATTCTGATACGCTACATTATAATACTGACACTAAATTATCCACCATACTAGGTCCTTCTGTTATTGTTTCGGACAGTGGCATTATACATTCTTCTTTGGGATGGTATAATACAATAGATAATACAGCTATGCTACTGGACCGTTCGGAGATAACTTCGGGAAACAAAATTCTGATAGGGGATTCTATCGCATACGACCGGGAAGCAGGTTTTGGAGAAGTGTTCGGCAGTATGTCAATTGAAGATACTTTGCAGAATGTTATGTTACGAGGCAATTATGGATATTACAACGAGAAAACCGGCTATGCTTTTGCAACTGACAGCGCATCTTTTCTGGAATATTCGCAAGGAGACACTTTGTATCTGAGAGCTGACACATTGGAAATGATGACTATTGACTCGACATACCGCGAAGTCAAGGCTTTTTACGGGGTGCGCTTCTTCAGGACAGATATACAGGGTGTGTGCGATTCAATGCAATTCAATTCCAAGGACTCTATATTATATATGTATAATGACCCTGTAATCTGGAATGAACAATATCAGCTGTATGGTGATACGATCCTTATATATATGAATGATTCCACAATAGACCATGCACATGTGAAGCAATTTGCATTTGCCATACAGGAATTGGATACAGCTTATTACAACCAGCTTAAAGGAAATGACCTGAAGGCTTATTTCAACGGACAAGCTGTAAGACAGATTGATGTTGAAGGAAATGCAGAGTCAATCTTTTATCCGATAGAGAATGATGGTTCAATGGTTGGACTTAATGCCACAAAAAGCGGATATCTTACTATTTGGGTAAAAGACAATAAGCTGGAAAAACTTAAAATATGGCCATCGCCAATAGGCTCGATGACTCCGATACCGGACTTGAAACCTTCGCAGAAAACCTTGAAAGACTTCATGTGGTTTGACTATCTGAGACCATTGAGTAAAGACGATATTTATGTCGTTAAGAAAAGAAAAGTGCAGGACAGGCCAAAAAGAAGCAATAAATTCGTACATTAGCAGTGTGAGAGCAACTCACGAGCAAATAAATTTTAAAACTAACGATTATGGCACTTTTTTCATTTTATAATGTTCGCAAACCTCGCCAGTTCGAGCATAAACCGATTTATTGGGATCCTCACAAGGAAGCCATGGAAGAGCGCATAAGCAAAATAAAGCGCGAGATGGGAATGGAAGAATCGCCTGAGGATTACAAACCTTCTATTAAAGGAACCTTTATTGAAGGTACAACTCATTTGAAGAGAAGCCGCGGAAAGGGTGATGATGCCCGAAGCCGTCAGTATAAGAATGTAAAACTTATTGTAGCATTGGCTGTCTTGGCAGTCTTATTTTGGTATTTGTTCTGGTAATGAGTGATATAATACATCTATTGCCGGATAATATAGCCAATCAGATTGCAGCCGGCGAAGTTATACAGCGTCCGGCATCAGTTGTAAAGGAACTTGTTGAGAATGCAATAGATGCAGGAGCAAGTTCAATACAAGTTATAATTAAGGATGCCGGAAAAACATTGATTCAGGTTGTTGATAATGGAAAGGGTATGTCGGAAACTGATGCGAGAATGTCGTTCGAACGTCATGCCACTTCCAAGATTTCGTGTGTCGATGATTTGTTTTCTTTGCATACCATGGGTTTCCGAGGTGAGGCTTTGGCTTCAATAGCGGCTGTTGCCCAGGTTGAATTGAGGACAAGGATTAAAGGTGCGGAATTCGGGACGAAATTACAGATCTCCGGTTCGAAAGTGGAGTTGTCTGAACCTGATGCTTGTGCCGAAGGTTCTGTATTTTCTGTCAAGAATCTTTTCTTCAATGTTCCGGCACGACGAAAGTTCTTGAAATCAAATGAAACAGAATTCAGACATATAATTACTGAGTTTGAGCGTGTAGCTTTGGTCAATCCCTCAATTTCCATGTCGTTGTTCCATAACGATACTGAGATATTGAATCTCCTTTCTTCAGGCTTACGCCAGAGGATTGTGAATATAAATGGAAAAGCTTTCAATCAGAAACTGTTGTCGCTAGAGGCGGAAAGTTCTTTGGTTTCGATAACCGGATTTATTGGTCGTCCGGATACGGCAACTAAACGAGGCGCTTTACAGTACTTCTTTGTTAATGGAAGGTTTATGAAGCATCCATATTTCCATAAAGCAGTAATGCAGGCATACGACCAGCTTATTCCTCCTGGTGAAATGCCAAGTTATTTCATTTATATGAATCTTGATCCGTCCACAATAGATGTGAATATCCATCCCACAAAGACGGAAATAAAGTTTGAGAATGAACAGCCGATATGGCAAATTCTGTTGGCTGCAACTCGAGAAACTCTTGCAAAGTCCAGCGCAATACCAACTCTTGATTTCAACTCTGCTGATTCTATAGATATACCTTTATATAATCCTACAAAAGAAATTGAGCAGAGGGAGAGGCCGACTGTTCAGTTGAATTCCGGATATAATCCTTTTAATCCTCCTGTAGCTTCTGTTCCTTCGTTCGGCGGTGGGGGAGAAAGAGAACATACTTCTTCAAGAAGTGAATTTGACTGGGCACAATTATATGAAAGTTTCGAATCAGATAGAGAAAAGGCTATCAATACAGATTTTGAACAGGCAGAACCTGTAGAGAAGAATATGTTTGAAGAAACATTGATGCCTTGCTATCAGTATAAGAATCATTATATAGTGACTTCGCTTAAATCTGGTTTGGCGCTTATAGATCAGCATAGGGCTCATATCCGCGTTCTTTTCGAGCAGTATAAACATAGTATATCGCAGAAAAGAGGATTGTCTCAGCAAATGCTTTTCCCGGCTATTGTGGAATTTACACCTTCGGAGAATGCATGCCTCCCTTTGCTGTTGGAGGATCTTTCATTTGCCGGTTTTGACCTTTCAGATTTAGGAGGCGGAAGTTATTCTATTAACGGCATTCCGTCAGGGATGGAAGGAACAGACTGTGTGAAATTACTGAAGGAAATTGTTCTGAAAGCAATTGAAACAGGAAGTAAGGTTAACGATGAAATATCAGATATGATAGCCTTTTCTTTGGCATCGGCTCAGGCTATACCGATAGGAAAGCCAATGACTGCAAAAGAAATGGATCATTTGCTTGCATCGCTTTTTGTATGCTCAGATTCAAATCTGACTCCGGATGGAAAAACTATTATGACTATTTTTTCTAATGACGAAATAGATAAGAGATTCGGAAGATAACATGAAAAAAATATATACGGTCCCATTGGAATTTGGGGCCGTATATATTTTGGAATAGGGCCGAACCCAATCAAAAATGGGTCCGGCCCTATTTTAAGTATATCTTTTTGTGTTTTTTATAGAATAATACTCTCCAAGTCATCTGGAACATGTACCGGATTCTTGAATTCAAGCTTTGCTTCTTCAGTATATTTAATTTTTCTTTCTGCTATTGTTTTGTCCTCTGTATGATATAGAATGAGGTTCTTTATGCCAAGAGAAGCTGCTGTTCGTGCCGCGTCGATAGCTGTACTGTGATGTTTTTCGTAAGGCTTGAAAATATCCCTGTCTCTATATAAGCAGAAAGCTTCGCTCATCATCCAGTCTGCATTTTCTACATATTTCTTGTTGTTGGGATTGTATGGTTCATCACCTAAGAAAGCAAGGACTTTGTTTTTGTCATATTCAATCTTTAGTCCATATTGCTTTTCTTTAGTTGATTCAATGTCGAAACAAGTGCATTTTACTCCTGCTGCTTCGAATGAGTCTCCATTGTCAAGTTTGTTTAGAATAATCCTGTTGCCAATGAATGCTACTATTTTTTTAGGAAGAGTGTGTTTGCATATCCATTCAGTAACATCAATTACTTTGTCGTGCCCGTAAATATTAAGATTTCCTGAATATGCGTCCTTTTGCATTAACTGTGCGATTGCACGGATAATCCACACGGCACCGAGTAAATGATCAGTGTGTGCATGAGAAATAAAAAAATCGTGTATGTAGGTTAGTGAAATATTTGCTTTTTCCAATTGTGATAGTATTCCGTTACCACCGCCAGCATCAACTAAAAAAATACCTTTTTCAGTATGTAAACAGAAACATGTGTTATAACATTTGGTTACAGCTGCATTTCCTGTTCCTAGCATTGTAATCTTGGTCTCATATTTTCTCATATTATTTCGCTCTTTTATGTATATTATTAATGTATTGTCAATCTATAAGCAAAGATACATTGAGTTTTAGTATCGAATCTTTTTTATGATATACAACATATAAATTCTATTGTTAAATAAATATAAAATAGCAAATTTCTATGATTTGTAGACAAATAAAATATTGCAGAATGAGAACAAATGCGTAACTTTGCAACGTTTTAAGCGAGGGGTATGTAAAAACTATGTTAATCTTATGATTTATGAGTAGATATTACTATCCTTGTGCCTGAAAATAAGAATTGAAAATTATAATAACACAATCAAAGTTTAATAAAAAAGAAAAGAAATGCCTACAATTCAGCAATTAGTTAGAAAAGGAAGGGAAACTTTGGTGGAAAAAGGTAAATCACCTGCGTTGGATTCATGTCCACAGAGACGTGGTGTATGCGTACGTGTTTACACAACTACACCTAAGAAACCTAACTCTGCAATGCGTAAAGTAGCGAGAGTACGTTTGACAAATGGTAAAGAAGTAAACTCTTACATCCCGGGAGAAGGACACAACTTGCAGGAACACTCAATCGTTTTGGTTCGTGGTGGTCGTGTTAAGGACCTTCCAGGTGTTCGTTACCACATTGTTCGCGGTACTTTGGATACAGCTGGTGTAAATGGTCGTACACAGCGTCGCTCAAAATACGGTGCTAAGCGTCCTAAACCAGGTCAGGCTCCTGCAGCAAAGGGTAAAAAATAAGAATAACCCATTATTCCTTTCAAACTGAGAATTTAAATTTAGTATTAAAGCTGGTTTGAGTATTTGGATAGGCTAATAGGTTGAGTAAATGGTTCGGCGGAACTGTTGAAGACAAATAAAAGGCAACCAAAGAAAGAAACGAAATTTTTGAAAAGAAATGAGAAAAGCAAAACCAAAGAAAAGACAGGTATTGCCAGATCCTGTTTTCGGTGATGTAAAGGTTACGAAATTCGTTAACCATTTGATGTACGATGGCAAGAAAAATACTGCCTTCGAAATTTTCTATTCTGCTCTTGAAGCAGTTAAGGCTAAATTGCCTAATGAAGAAAAATCTGCGCTTGAAATTTGGAAAGCTGCACTTGACAATATTACCCCTCAAGTTGAAGTTAAATCACGCCGTGTCGGTGGAGCTACTTTCCAGGTACCTACTGAGATCCGCCCGGATCGTAAAGAGTCAATCTCTATGAAGAACCTTATCATCTTCGCTCGTAAGCGTGGTGGTAAAACTATGTCTGATAAGTTGTCTGCAGAAATCGTAGATGCATTCAACAATCAGGGTGGTGCGTTTAAGAGAAAAGAAGATATGCACCGTATGGCTGAAGCTAACCGTGCATTTGCTCACTTCAGATTTTAATTTATCAATTTAAGGAGATTTTATACATGGCAACAAAAGCTGACGAACAATTGAAGTATACCAGAAACATCGGTATCATGGCGCACATCGATGCAGGAAAGACTACAACTTCTGAACGTATTCTTTTCTATACTGGTCTGACTCACAAAATCGGTGAAGTTCATGACGGTGCTGCAACTATGGACTGGATGGAGCAGGAACAGGAACGTGGTATCACTATCACATCTGCTGCTACTACAACATTCTGGAAGTATGCTAATGAGAAATATAAAATTAACTTGATTGACACTCCGGGACACGTTGACTTTACTGTAGAAGTAGAACGTTCATTGCGTATCTTGGATGGTGCTGTTGCTGCATTCTGTGCTGTAGGTGGTGTGGAACCTCAGTCAGAAACAGTATGGCGTCAGGCTGATAAATATAATGTACCTCGTATCGGTTATGTAAACAAAATGGACCGTTCTGGTGCAAACTTCTTTGAAGTAGTTCGCCAGGTTAAAGATGTTTTGGGTGCTAATCCATGTCCAATTCAGATACCTGTTGGAGCTGAAGAAACTTTCCGTGGTGTAATTGACCTAGTGAAGATGAAAGCTATCCTATGGCACGATGAAACAATGGGTGCTGAGTATTCTGTTGAAGAAATTCCTGCAGAATTGGTAGCTGAAGCTGAAGAATGGAGAGACAAAATGTTGGAAACATTGGCAGAATGCGATGATGCTTTGATGGAAAAATACTTTGATGATCCTTCAACAATCACAGAAGAAGAAATCAAAGCTGCAATCCGCAAAGGTACATTGTCAATGGCTATCAACCCTATGATTTGTGGTTCTTCATTCAAGAACAAAGGTGTTCAGACATTGCTTGATTCAGTTTGTGCATATTTGCCAAGTCCTGCTGATACTCCAGCAATCGAAGGTACAGATCCAAGAGATTCAGAAAAAGTAGTTGTTCGCAAGCCATTGTTTGAAGAACCATTAACAGCATTGGCGTTTAAGATTGCTACTGACCCATATGTAGGACGTTTGTGTTTCTTCCGTGTATATTCAGGTTCTATGAATGCAGGTTCATATGTTTTGAATACACGTTCTGGTAAGAAAGAACGTATTTCACGTTTGTTCCAGATGCACTCTAACAAGCAGAACCCTATGGAAGTTATCGGTTGTGGTGATATAGGTGCAGGTGTAGGTTTCAAAGATATTCGCACAGGTGATACTTTGTGTGACGAAGAAAATCCTATCACTCTTGAATCAATGGAATTCCCAGAACCAGTTATTGGTATCGCTGTTGAACCTAAGACTCAGAAAGACCTTGATAAATTGGGTATGGGATTGGCTAAGTTGGCTGAAGAGGATCCAACATTCCGTGTTCAGACTAACGAAGAAACAGGTCAGACAGTTATCAGCGGTATGGGTGAGTTGCACTTGGATATCATTATCGACCGTTTGAAACGTGAGTTCAAGGTAGAATGTAATCAGGGTAAACCACAGGTTACTTACAAAGAAGCTATCACTCAGTCTGTTGAATTGCGTGAAGTTTACAAGAAACAGTCTGGTGGTCGTGGTAAGTTCGCTGATATCATCGTTCGTATCGAACCTGCTTCAGAAGGATTCGAAGGTACTTTGGAATTCATCGATGAAGTTAAGGGTGGTAACGTTCCAAAAGAATTCATCCCTTCAGTTCAGAAAGGTTTCGAAAAAGCAATGAAGAATGGTGTTTTGGCTGGATACCCACTTGACAAGTTGAAAGTAACTTTGATCGATGGTTCATATCACCCAGTTGACTCTGACCAGTTGTCATTCGAAATCGCAGCTATCCAGGCATTCAAGAATGCATGTGAAAAAGCCGGTCCTTGTTTGATGGAGCCTATCATGCAGATGGAAGTTGTAACTCCAGAAGAAAGCATGGGTGATGTAATTGGTGACTTGAATAAGCGTCGTGGTCAGGTTGAAGGTATGGAATCTAGCCGCACTGGTGCTCGTATCGTTAAAGCTAAAGTTCCATTGGCTGAAACATTCGGTTATGTAACAGCTTTGCGTACTATCACTTCAGGTCGTGCAACATCTTCAATGCAGTTCTCTCACTATGCTCAGGTATCTTCTTCTATCGCTAAGCAGGTATTGACAGAAGTTCAGGGACGTGCTGATTTGATCAAATAATGTTTCGAAATTCATAATATATAAAATATGAGCCAAAAGATCAGAATTAAATTGAAGTCTTATGATTATTCTTTGGTTGATAAGTCAGCTGAAAAAATCGTTAAGACTGTAAAGGCTACAGGTGCAGTTGTTAGCGGTCCAATTCCTCTTCCAACACACAAACGTATCTTTACTGTGAACCGCTCAACTTTCGTAAACAAGAAATCTCGTGAGCAGTTCGAATTGTCATCTTATAAGAGATTAATCGACATCTACAGTTCAACAGCAAAAACAGTTGATGCATTGATGAAACTGGAATTGCCTAGTGGTGTAGAAGTAGAAATTAAAGTGTAAGTATTTAAATTTTAAGTGAAATGCCAGGATTATTAGGAAAGAAAATCGGAATGACATCCGTTTTCAGTGCCGAGGGAAAAAATCTTCCATGCACTGTTATCGAAGTAGGTCCTTGTGTTGTTACACAGATCAAAACTTTGGAAAATGATGGCTACGAAGCTTTGCAGCTTGGTTTTGTTGACAAAAAAGAAAAGCATACAACAAAACCTGAAATGGGTCACTTCCAGAAAGCAGGTGTAACTCCCAAGAGATACTTGGCCGAGTTCAAAAATTTTGAAGGCGAATACAAACTGGGTGATGTAATCACAGTTGACTTCTTGGAAGACGCAGGCTTCGTTGATGTAGTTGGTACTTCTAAGGGTAAAGGTTTCCAGGGTGTAGTTAAACGTCATGGTTTTGGTGGTGTAGGTCAGACTACTCACGGTCAGCACAACCGTGCTCGTAAGCCGGGTTCTATCGGTGCTTGTTCTTACCCAGCAAAGGTATTCAAGGGCATGCGCATGGGTGGACACATGGGTAACGAACGTGTAACTATCCAGAACTTGCAGGTGATCAAGGTAATGCCGGAACACAATCTTCTTTTGTTGAAGGGTTCTGTTCCAGGAGCAAAAGGTTCAATCTTATTAATTCAAAAGTAATGGAACTGAGCGTATTAAATATTAAAGGTGAAGATACCGGAAGAAAGGTAACTTTGAACGATGCTATCTTCGGCATTGAACCGAATGATCATGCAATCTACTTGGACGTTAAGCAGTTTTTGGCTAATCAGCGTCAGGGAACACATAAGTCAAAAGAAAGAAGTGAAGTATCAGGTAGTACACGCAAATTGATCCGCCAGAAAGGTGGTGGTGGTGCTCGCCGTGGTGATATCAATTCTCCTCTTTTGGTTGGTGGTGGCCGTGTTTTCGGTCCTCGTCCACGTACTTATGAGTTCAAATTGAACAAGAAAGTAAAGAGCTTGGCTCGTAAGTCAGCTTTGTCGTACAAAGCGCAGAATAATGCAATTGTTGTAGTTGAAGACTTCACAATGGAAGCTCCTAAAACTAAAGAATTTATAACAATTGCTAAAAACCTAAAAGTTGCTGACAAAAAGCTGCTTATGGTTTTACCAGAGAAGAATAATTGTGTATATTTGTCTGCTCGCAATTTGAACAAGGCAAATATTGTGACAGTTTCAGATCTTAACACATACAACGTGCTTGACGCAGCCAATGTTGTTTTGACTGAAAGTTCTGTTGCAGCTATTGAAAAACTGTTTAACGCATAAGGAGTAAAGAAATGGGAATTATCATTAAGCCTATAGTAACTGAGAAGCAGACAGCGATTACAGAAAAATTCGCTAATCGTTTTGGTTTTCGCGTTTCTCCTAATGCCAACAAATTGGAGATCAAAAAAGCAGTAGAAAGCATGTATAACGTTACAGTAGTTGATGTGAATACCATCAACTACTCAGGTAAGAAAAAAAGCCGTTATACTAAGTCTGGCATTATCAATGGTAAACAGGCAGCTTTCAAGAAAGCAATCGTAACGTTGAAAGAAGGAGAAACAATTGATTTCTTTAGTAATATCTAAAAAAAGAAATGGGAATACGTAAATTAAAGCCCACAACACCGGGGCAGAGACACAAAGTTATTGGTGCATTTGATAAAATCACTGCAAGTA
>JAXDRC010000004.1:0-160100 GCA_034091205.1 Parabacteroides sp.
ATCCATATCATTGCAATCATTTACCTGACTCTTCACAATCATTTTTCCAAATCATTGCAATCATTTTTTTAACACACCGTATTTCTCTTCCAAATGTGCCTGTCAACATGGAAAATCAACCCTGAAAACCGTATTTTTTCATCAAAACGCTCAAAATCCACGTTCGTTTTTTAAGTGTTATTTTGTAAGGTATCTTCTCCGTGTTTCTTACATTTTTACTCTGTTTTCTGAAATCATCGCAATGAAATTTATTTTAAGAAAGCAAATTCCCGTTATTCCTGCCACTTTGTATTTCCTTAACTCCGCGAGAGTGCCAACGATTTCCGTTTCCTGTATTTTGTCCCGAAAAATCGGATTCTCATAAGGGTTGGAATGACAGAATGATAGTTTGACATTTTGTCAGAAACATATCTGATCCGAAACAGACGAGAACCATGCTTGCAGGTGGAATAATCAACTCTCCGCAACCATCCGAACCTACGCCAATTTCGGGCCGTATATATTTTCGCGTGGGGCCGTATATATTTCCGCGCGGGTTCGGACCTGCGAAAATTTTCTTCGGATATTTTTCCCGGTTTCTGCGCAGAAAAAATGAAGCAGATGTTGTTCGTCCTTTTTTTTGACAGGCGTTCCGGTTCTATACCTGTTTCTTAACATATAGGTATGTGCCGTTCCCTTTGTTTCTGTAGCTATAAATGTAATAAATAATAAAAAAAGCAGCCAACATAAACATCGAAACATCGGCATCTATTATTGAGAGGTTTGCTCAGTGTCTCACTTTTTTGTACTATCTTTGTTCGTAAAATATAAATTAGAAAAATGAAAAGAGTATTTTGTCCCAAGTGTGATCGTCAGATTGCTTTTGATGATACTAAATATCCTGACGGAAAAGTATTGGCTATAGTATGTCCGCAATGTACAGCCCAGTTCAAGATAAAAATAGGGCGCAAAGTAGTTCGCACCGAATCCGGATTGGAAAAAGAAGTGAAAGAACCTGATTTTTCATGCGGATTCATAACTGTGATTGAGAATGCTTTTGCTTTCAAGCAGGATTTGCCGTTGATTTTGGGAGATAATGTCATCGGACGCCGAAACAAAGACACCGAAGGAGTTGATGCGCCAATCATAACAAGCGACCCGAGTATGGGACGCAAACATTGCGTCATCAATGTGAAGCAGGGAAGCGACGGAAAATTGGTTTATACACTGCGCGACTTCCCAAGCCTTACGGGAACATTCCTGCGTAATGAAATCCTCGGAAAAAATGAGCGGGTTGTAATTGAAGATGGAGCAATCGTGACAATCGGGGCAACAACATTTATTCTCCACACTCCGGACGGAGAGGAATAAAAAAAGTTTTTTTACCATGAGAAAATATATATCATTCTTTCTGGCAAGTTTTATTGCCATGTCTGTCCATGCGCAGCAGAAGGCTCCAAAATGGATGGACAAGCAGAAACAGGCTGTAGTGGTTATAACTACATATAATAAAGACAACAAAGAGTTGCGTAAAGGAACCGGATTTTTCGTTTCCGAAACGGGAGAGTTGCTGTCGTCATATTCCGTGTTGAAGAACGCTGACCATGCCGTGGTGAAGGATGCCAAAGGCAAGGAATATGAAGTGTCGCGAGTGATTGGTGCCGATGAGCTGTATGATGTTATCCGTTTGCGTGCCGATGTAGATAAGAAAGTTGCTTTTCTTGTCATAGCCGACCAGAAACCGGCTGAAGGAAGCACTGCTTATCTTATGCCTTTCTCCGAAGGTAAGATAAAGAATTTCGGAAGCGGAAAAATCAATGATGTCACAAAGCTGAAAGGTGATTACAGTTACTATGAATTGTCTATCCCGATAAATCATGATTGGGTAAATTCGCCTATTATGACGGAAGATGGAAAAGTCATAGGTCTTGCCCAGGAAGATGCTTCGGGAAACAAGGAGCGTTCGTTTGCCGTTTCGGCAGCTTATGCGCGTAGTCTGACCATTCAGGCAATGGATGTCCTTAACTCCACTTATTCTGGTTTGGGAATACGCAAGGCGTGGCCCGAAAATGCCGAGCAGGCACAGGTGATGCTTATGTTGCTTCAGGGAAAACAGGATGCTAAGACTTACTTGGAAACATTGAATGATTACATTCAGGCTTTCCCCTCAAATACTGATGCTTATCTGAGCAGAGCTTCGCATTATGCTTATTTCAGAAAAGAATTGGGAGCAAACAGCCTTGATATGGCAATGAATGATATCCGTTCATATCAGGATAAAGTTGACGATAAGAGTGAAGGCTTATATCAGGAAGCTAAGCTTGTGTATGGCGTAGCATCGTCGGATTCGCTGCTCAACAATGGTAGTTGGAGCGTGGAATCGGCAAAGGCAAAACTGAACGAGGCAATATCTGAATCTGACAAGCCGCTCTATCACCAGCTAATGGCAGATATATATGTGAACGAAGGAAATATGCAGCAGGCATATGACGAATATATGATTGTCAATAAAAGCGACATAGCTTCGCCTTCAACATGGTATATGGCAGCCAAATTGCGTGAGAAAATGCCTAACGTCAATATAGGAGAGATTATTAATTTGTTGGATAGTGCCATAGTTGCGGGCGAATCGTCTCCAAAACCGGAAATAGCTCCGTTTGTTTTGGAACGTATTGACTGGAAATTGAAATTGACGAAATACCGTGAAGCTATTGCCGATTATGATTTGTATTACCAGATGATGAATGGCAATGTGAATGACAGCTTCTATTATTTCCGTGAACAGGCAAAATTCCGTGCCAACGATTTGGATGGAGCCTTGGCTGATATAAAAGAAGCTATCAAGATGGCGCCGGACAATGCTACATATCTTGCCGAAGAAGCGTCTGTCCTGATTAGGAAAGAGCAATATGCCGAGGCGTTGGCAAGTGTGGACAAAGCCTTGGCTTTGGCTCCGGACTTTGCTGCTTGTCACAGATTGCGCGGGGTGTCTCTGATTCGCCAGAAAAAGATGGATGAAGCTAAAGTGTCTTTGCTCAAGGCAAGTGAATTGGGAGATAAGGTTGCGGACAGACTGCTAAAGGATAATTATTGATATATAAAAATATATATATAAGTAACTGTTCAATATTAATTTTATATTTAGCTGTATAACTTATGGAGTTAGAGGAGTTAAAAAGGAGTAATAGAAGTTAAATGCCAATACTATAGTATCTGAAATCTATCGGCTTTTAACTTCCTGCGAAGCTTTAACTTCCTGTAACTCCTTGTAACTCCTGTAAGAGAGAACTCATATAAACTTCTCATATAAAAATAAATTTGAACTCCTACTTATATATATATTGCGGAGATCATATAGTTTGATTATAATTCTATATGTTCTCCGTTTTTTTCTTAAAAAGTGTAGTGCGTATTAATTGATATATATCAACTGTGTGATTTAAGGTGTTGGTTTTTAGTTTCTTGAGAAAAGTGAGCAGGGTTTAATAAAATACAAAAAACATATAATGTTATTCCCGTAAAATGAAATATTTTATTTTCACATAAAACATTTTATTTTTTAACGTAGAAAAACACCAATTGCGGATTTATAAATTTCATTTGCTGTAATTGAACTGAATCTGTTTTTGAAATTAAATATTCTGTGGAAGAATCTTTAGGTTTTACATTACATTGAAAAGTCTTTAAGGTTTTATTTTTGAGCTAACAATATTATATCATGAACACAAAGGTTAAAGTAGGAATTATTGGCTTTGGGCGTATGGGGCATTTCCATTTTCATGAAATGCAGAAAAGTGGAAAATGGGACATTGTATACATTTGTGATAAAAATCCGGAAACACGGGCTGAAGCAAAAAAACTATCTCCTTCTTCAATAGTAGTAGAGGATGAACAGTGTATATTTGATGATCCGGAAGTTCAGGTTGTGGGTCTTTATGCTTTGGCAGACTCAAGAAAAGAGCATATAGAAGCAGCAATAAAAGCTGGAAAACATGTTATTTCTGAGAAACCGATTGCTGATACTATTGATCGTGAATGGGCTGTAGTTGACGTAACAGAAAAATCCGATAAGTTTTCTACCGTAAATTTATATCTCCGTAACTCCTGGTATCATAAAGCAATCAAAGATTTTATAGATAAAGGTGAAATAGGTGAATTAGCTATTCTTCGTATATGTCACATGACTCCTGGATTAGCTCCGGGTGAAGGCCATGAATATGAAGGTCCGGCTTTTCATGATTGCGGTATGCACTATGTTGATATAGCGCGTTGGTATGCCGGATGTGAATTTAAAACTTGGCATGCTCAGGGTATAAATATGTGGAGCTATAAAGATCCGTGGTGGTTGCAGTGTCATGGAACATTTGAAAGTGGTGTAGTATTCGACATCACTCAGGGATTTGTGTATGGGCAGTTGGCAAAAGATCAGACACATAATTCTTATGTCGACATTATAGGAACGAAGGGAATTGCCCGTATGACACATGATTTCAAGACTGCTGTAGTTGAGCTTAGAGGGGTAAACGAAACATTGAGAATTGAAAAGCCATTTGGTGGAAAGAATATTGATGTGCTTTGCGATTTATTTGCAGAATCAGTCCTTTCAGGTAAACGTGACGAACGACTTCCTGAAATGCGAGATTCAGCCATAGCTTCGGAATATGCATGGAAGTTCTTGAAAGATGCCCGGGCAAATGAACTTCCGTCAATTGGCAACCTTAAGACTCTTGAGGAAATCCGTTATCGCAGAGCTCATGCAACAAATGGATATGGGCTTTTGCACAAACGATAATGTTTCTCAATAGTATAGTCTTTTTTATAAAAACATAAGATAATAATATTACTTAAAGGCAAAGAACCTGGAAAACATATTTCCGGTTCTTTGCCTTTTGGTATGTTTACGATATTCATTAATGCTTATTTTTATACTATTATGCAAATCTTTGCAAAAAGTATTTCCATAAACGCTAAAACACACTATTTTTATACAGCTTAATAATATTATATTTTTGCTTGCAGAATATAATGAATCAGTTTTCAGTATAAATTCAAGTTATTTTTTACATTTATGAAAAGAGTTATTGTAATTTCTTTATTATTGTTGTTAGGAATGACCGTAAAAGCCCAGATATACCAAGGCTATTCGTCAGTTGGCTTTCAGCTTGGCTATGGCTTCAAGACAAAGAATGCGACAGTTGGAATAGATTACAGATATAATATAACAGATGAAATACGTTTGAATCCCGGCCTTACATATTTCGTAAAGGATGACGGATTGAGCGGATGGGCATTGGATATGAATGCTCATTATGTTGTTCCTCTTGGAGATATATTTGTTATTTATCCTTTGGCAGGTATAGATTTGTCATTCTGGAAAGATACTTATGAATGGCATCTTGACCATTCGGTTCTGAAGGGGAAGGAGAACTTTACACGCATTGGTGTAAATGCCGGAGTGGGAGGAGAAGTCTGGCTCACCGACTTGTTTACCCTTGGCGCAGAGTTGAAGTATAACCTTGTCAAGACGATGAACCAGACGCTTATATCATTCCGAGTTGCGTATCATTTCTGATATTCAATCTTCTTTTTCTCCGTAAGCAAGATCGCCTGCGTCGCCCAATCCCGGGACGATGTATGCGTGGTCGTCCAGTTTGTCGTCCAGCGCGGCAACCCAAACTGTTGTTTTATCTTTAGGCAATTTGCTTTTTACATATTCCAAGGCGGGTTTGCTGGCAATTATTGATGCGACATGTATATGCGCAGGCTCGCCTTTTGTTTGCAGGGCATGATATGCCATTTCCATGGAGCTTCCGGTTGCAAGCATCGGGTCTGTTATTATAAGAGTTTTGTCTTGTATCGAAGGAGAAGCTATATATTCGATATGAATGTCGAAGTTCAGTCTGTCTTTATATCTTCTGTATGCAGAAACAAAGGCATTCTCCGCATGATCCAGATAGCTTAGGAAACCCTGGTGGAAAGGAAGCCCGGCTCTAAGGATAGTGCTGATTACTATTTTATCTGTATGCAAAGACATTGGGGCAATGCCGAGAGGAGATTGTATTTCCTGGATTGCATAGTCAAACCGGCGGCTGATTTCATAAGCCATTATTTCTCCGATTCTTTCAATATTCCTGCGGAATCTCAAACTGTCCTTCTGGATATTCACATCTCTTAGTTCTGATACGAATTTGTTTAATATCGAGTTTCCTGCTCCTAAATTTATTATTTCCATTTCTAATGTAAATTAATGTATTGTCAATTTGTTAGTCAAAATATTGTGTGAACTTCTGCTCGTCGCATATTTTCTAAAATACCGGAATAGAATAAACCAGTCCGAGTGAGAACCTGTGTCTGTCGTAGGCAGTAGCTCCAAGTTCAACAGCTCTGTCATCAAGGTTTACACCTCGGTATGAGTACAAACCGAATACGAAAAGGTCTATATTCGGGAAAGGAAAATATTCCAGGCATGTTTGTATGTTCCAGGAATTACGGTAATTCCCTTTTTCGAAGTATTCCGAACTTTTATATACTCGTCCTGTTTCATAAGCCCCTTTGATATAGCTGTTCCATCTTGGGTGAAACCTGAAATCCACGTTTCCGATTACAGACAAATATTCGGTATTAGGAGCCATTGAAGGATTTGCCGGCAAATGGCTTATTATTCCGTGCTGGTCCAGTTGTTGTTTGGTGTACATAATATCAAGGTAGGCAAGCCAAGGACCTTTCTCGTATATATTTCCACAAGTGAAATAGAAAGCGCTGTGTCCTTGCGCCACCTGTGCCAGTGATGCGGCATATCTCAGCATTATGCTTCTGTCAGCATAATAACTGTTCCAGTTTGCGGAATAGAAAAATGGGACTTTTGCCGATTTTACGCCTTCCGGCAAACCTGTCTTGTATATTTCATCGTCACTTCCGGAGCGGTTGTTCATCACCTGAAGGCATAATTCCTGAGTAGGAGTGATTTGCCAGTTTGCAGTGACACCTGCCTGATAGCAGCTTATCATTTCGTTGAATTCGCTGAATTCACGTACTTTTATGGCATTGACATAATATTCATACCCGCCCATGGCAAGGAAATGCTTTCCTGCTGTTATCGACAGTTTGTCGGACAGATTGAGATTTACGCAAGCCAGTTCCAGGGATGAAGACAGATTGTCGAGTGAGAACGGGTCCATATATTTGTTGAACGACTGGCGATAGTGGTATGAAAGATATTTACCTACATCACCTTTAATTTCCAGCCTTACCCTGTTCAGCTTGAAATTAGCGCCGTCAAAATTCTTGTCATGAAATTCTGCATTGGCAGTCGTAAATATTTGAAAGTTCATTTCTGCGTTATCAATGCTGGTTTTTCCATGAGTAAGTCTTTCAACCAAGGTTAACTGTTCTCCGGGTTTTTCATGCTGGGTTATTTCTTGTGCAACAATAAAAAACGGAGAAAATCCGATAATTGTAATCGAACATAATAAACGTTTCAGCATATAAATATTATGTTTAGATGTTTCGCAAGTCTTGCTTGCAGAATACAATTTGACGGATTGACAAGCCGATTATAACTATTCCTTTTATCAACTTCAGTGTAAATTTTTGCCTGAAGTATTCTTAGGCTTTTAGGTTGAACAACTTGCAAAACGTCAATTATTATATGTATTGCAAATATATTCTTTTTTTCATCCTTACAAATATATTGTCATACAAATATTTTATCTTTGTACTCTCAGAAAAATGAATAGCCATGAATGATGCAATTAAAACACAGATTATAAAACTTATAAACAGAGAAGTTATTCCGGCAATCGGATGCACAGAGCCAATAGCCGTAGCTTTGGCTTCAGCTAAAGCTGCCGAAGTGCTTGGCGCTAAACCAGAAAAATTAGATGTTTTCCTTAGTGCCAATATATTAAAGAATGCTATGGGCGTTGGTATTCCCGGAACAGGAATGGTCGGTTTGCCTATTGCTGTCGCTTTAGGCGCGTTGATTGGAAAATCGGAATACGAGCTGGAGGTTTTGCGTGATCTGTCTCCGGAGTCTTTGGAAGAAGGCAAACAAATGGTCGTCAGCCATTGTATTAATATTGCTCTAAAGGAAAATGTAGATAAATTATATATTGAGATTGTGGCTTATGCTGCTGATAATTTTTCTAAAGTCGTTATTAGCCATGAGCACACTAACATCGTTTATGTAGAGAAGAACGGAGAGATTCTTCTTGATAAAAGGCATGAGTATTCTTCTGATGACGATGCCCATGATGAGGACTTTACTCTTACATTCAACACAGTGTGTGACTTTGCCCTTGAGTCTCCGCTTGATGAAATCCGTTTTATATTGAAAACTGCCGAACTCAACAAGAAGGCAGCTTTGGCTTCCGTAAAAGCTAATTACGGACATACAGTCAGCAAGACAATTTCCGGTCCGGTAGGAAAGAAATATATGGGTGATTCTTCTTTCACGCGCATGCTTACGTTGACATCTGCCGCCTGTGATGCCAGGATGGATGGTGCCATGATTCCTGTTATGAGTAATTCCGGTAGTGGAAACCAGGGTATAGCTGCGACTTTGCCTGTTGTTTCATTTGCTGAAGATATGAATGCTTCGGAAGAACAGTTGATTCGTGCTCTTATGTTGAGCCATCTTATGGTAATATATATAAAGCAGAGTTTGGGAAGATTGTCTGCCCTTTGCGGATGTGTAGTTGCTGCGACAGGAGCAAGCTGTGCCATCACTTGGCTTATGGGAGGAAACAGACGCCAGATGTCATACGCAATCAAGAATATGATTGGAAATATCACCGGTATGATTTGCGACGGGGCAAAACCAAGCTGCGCAATGAAAGTTTCCAGCGGGGTTTCAACTGCAATGCTTTCTGCGATGATGGCAATCGAAGATAAAGTTGTTACTTCTGTTGAAGGAATCATTGACGAAGATGTGGATATTTCTATCCGAAACCTGACATCTATAGGTTCCAAGGGAATGGAAGAAACTGACAGGCTGGTGCTTGATATTATGACTCATAAGTCATGTTGATTCCCGGATAAAAATATAAGACTTTGAAATCAGATTATCTGATATCAAATATAAAAGGAGTGATAAAAAAACGCTTGTATTTGTCTTATGACAGATATTGGCTATTTTACTAATTAAAATTAATTGTTTATGAAAAGGAATTTATTGTATGCATTTACTATGCTATGTTCTTTAAGTTTAATGACTACATCTTGTAGTAAAGATGATGATCCAGCTGTTGATGGTGGAAAAGTTCTGGATGTAAATGCATCTTATAAAGGAGAATCTTTGGACTTGACTTATAGTGAAAGTGTTCTTCCTGGAAAAGTTATCACATTTAATACAACAGACGGTAAGACTGCCACTTTGGAAATGAAAGGTGAATTTGATCTTACTTCACTTATTCCAACTAAGGATGTGCCTGTAATGAACTTGGCTCCTGGTGTAATCCCTGGTGAAGTTACAACAACTATTTCCAATGTGGCTTTGACTCTCGACGGTGAGACTTATAAATTCGAAGGTACAGATTCACAGAACGGACGCACAACTGAATATAAAGGCCAGGTTGAAAAAGGCAAACTTACTTTGGCTATCAACAATGTTATGCCGGAAAGCAAAATTCAGGGAACTTGGAATTTGGCAGATGCTAAGGTCGTTACTCTTGTATGGAATTCTGATAAAGGTATTTTGTTGCCAGGAGCTACTGAAGAATGGCCTACTGAAAATTTAGCACAATTTGTTCCAATTGTTTTGGATAAAATAATTAAGTCAGCCCTGAATACAATCTCTTTCAACAATGATGGAAATATTGTAGCTGATTACAACAAGGACGGTGTGAAAAAGGTTTCTCCTCTGAACATTGCTAATTATTATATGAAAGATGGTAAAATGTATTTTCAGATGAATATTGCAATGTTGCTTACTGTTATCAATCAGACTAAAGCTGGTTTCGATATGGGTGCTATTGCTCAGTTCTTGCCTTGGTTGTCAGAAGGTGTTCCATTGTCATGTGAAGTAGAAGGAAGTAATGCAACAATTTCTTTAGAGAAAACAGAAATTCTTCCTTTATTAAAATTTATTCTTACAGACGAAACAATTTCAGCCTTGATTCTTAAATCAATACCTGAAGATATGAAGCCTATGTTTGAAATGTTGTTGCCTCAATTGCCAGAAGTATTGAATAAAACAACAGAAATGAAAGTTAGCCTGAACTTGAAGAAATAATTTTGAACAAGAATATTAATCTTGCAATTATTAAAGTAGAGTTTGACAAACTCCATTAATATACAGACACAGAAAACGCTGCATTTTTCCTTAGCGTTTTCTGTGTTTCTTTTTTATTCCCACATAAACTTCTTCCTTGAAATATATTTCCAATAAGTGATGTAACACTAATGTAAATTCAATCAAAATATGTACTTTTGTTGCAAAACTTAAAAACGTATTTTATGCCATCTATTCTTATCGTAGAAGATGATATAACTTTCTCTTTGATGCTTACAACCTGGCTCGGGAAAAAGGGATATGAAGTTAACAATGTGTCAAGTGTAGCCGATGCGGAACAATGGCTCGGTAAGAAAGCCTGCGACTTGATTTTGTCAGATTTACGCCTGCCGGACCAGGATGGTATTAATTTGTTGAAATGGATGAAAGATAATGGAAGGGAAATACCTTTTATTATGATGACTGGTTACGCTGAGATTCAAACGGCTGTTCAGGCAATGAAACTTGGCGCTTCGGATTACATATCCAAACCTGTCAATCCTGAAAATCTTCTACAAAAAATAAATGAGTTGGTAAAGCAATACGAAACTGCCGAAACGCTGTCAAACACAAAGAAAGCAGTCGCTGCGCCTGCTAAAGGAAAAATGGAGCCGGCAAAGAAACAGAAGGGTGAAGTTGTTAATCCATATATCGAAGGGCAGAGCTTCGAAGCTCGCCAGCTTTATGAGCATGTGCGCCTTGTTGCGCCGACAGATATGTCTGTGCTTATAAATGGTTCAAGCGGAACGGGAAAGGAATATGTAGCACGCCGTATCCATGAGCAGAGCAACAGGAAGAATGCTCCATTCGTAGCTGTCGATTGTGGCGCGATTCCAAAAGATTTGGCAGCGTCGGAATTCTTCGGCCATGTGAAAGGTTCGTTTACCGGTGCCATAAGCGACAAGACGGGTGCTTTTGTTGCAGCTCAAGGCGGAACTTTGTTCCTTGATGAAATCGGAAATCTTACTTACGAAGTGCAGGTTCAGCTTCTTCGAGCATTGCAGGAGAGGAAAGTCCGTCCGGTCGGCAGCAACAAGGAAATAGATATTAATGTGCGTCTGGTTTCAGCAACCAACGAAAATCTCCGTCAGGCAATCGACAAAGGAGATTTCCGTGAGGATTTGTATCACCGAATAAATGAATTCACAATCCGCATCCCGAATCTTTGCGAACGAAAAGAAGATTTGCTTCTTTTCGCCAACCACTTTTTGGATATGGCAAACAGTGAGTTGCAGAAAAATATTGTTGGTTTCGATGCGGAAACCATGAGGATTTTCGAATCATATTCATGGCCAGGAAATCTTCGTCAGATGAAGAATGTTATCCGATATGCAACATTGCTGGCAACGGGCAGATACATCACTCGCCGGGAATTGCCTGAAGAACTTATAGAAGCTCCTCGCCGTGAAGTAGTCGGCGTTTCACAGCTCAAGGATGAGAATCATGAGCGTGAACTTATCCGCAAAGCATTGATTGCATGCGGAAACAATAAGACAAAGGCGGCGCAGATGCTTGGTATTGACCGTAAGACTTTATATAATAAACTGAAGAGTTTGGATTTATCGGATATTTAAAGTCTTATTTCATCATTATTGACAGATAACCCTTTTTCTTTGGATACGTGAGGAGGAGGGTTTTCTGGCTCTAAATATATTTCTTGGAACAATAGAATACTTCGGAAGAATCCATTTTATGCGTGTAATTTCTTAGCCTTTTCCAACCATCATATTCATCCTAAATTATAAATGTAATTTATATACAATTCCTAAAGCATGCAAATAGTTCACCGGATCGAATTGTTTGAAAATATGATACCGGTAGTAGAATTGTAAAGTATTGCTGCTGTTTATCTTATAATTCAATCCACCAGAAAACCTTATCCTGTCCAGTCGCATTTTGCCATCGAGACTTGTGTTGTTGAAAGGTTCGGCATATACAAATGGTTCTAATTTCAGTTGGTTGATTGTATATCCTATTGTCAGTTTGCTCCTAAGATAATTGTTGGGTTTATTATTATGTTTTTTATATGTACTTTGGAAACGTTCAACAAGGGATATTCTTAAATTGCAGATGGAATATTTTCCATTCAGATAAATATAATATCTGTTTCGTGTTTCTTTTGAATTTAGAAAATTAGCCAAATTGGTATATCCTATCCCTCCTTTTATCATAGGGTGGAACTGATAATTAATTTCTGCAATGCTCAGAAGCCATTGTGGAGTGTGGAAGTCTGAAGTGCTGCGTAAATCCTCTTCAACTTGTATGGAAAGATTTTTATATACTTTTTTCGATAATGTTAATCTAAGAGATATATTGCTCCCTTCTTTAGCATTTACAGTTGATAATAAAAGCCAGCAGAAAAAAATTAATATACCTTTTTTATTTAAACTCATTCCCATTTTCATTAATAAGTTTTCCTTGATAACAAAGATACGGAATATTGTGCTTATTTCTTATAATTCCGAACCGTTTGCCAGTCCGTTAAACAGAAATATATTTCTTGTCAAAAAATAAACAGATAGAATAGGGGTATTTTGCTATACCTGCGTTATAAGTACGAAACAAGAGACAAAATATCTTGTAGAATTGATAATTATAGAAACTAAATTAAGAACAAAGAACATTATGAAACTGAAATTTTTAGTCTTATCTTTGCTTATGGCAGGTGGAGCGAATGTGTTGAATGCGAAAAACGATGGTGGAAAATTTGATGCTGAAGACAACAAGCATGAATTCCGCATATCGGTGAGCGACGGTCTGACACAGGGAAGCGTTGATATTTTAGGTCTTGGAATAGAGGATGCAATTACAGGAACAAAAACTACAGATAGCAAATACAGTCTTATTTATGGTTTTGGTTACAGGTATGCTATAAACCGTTTCAGGGTTGGTGCTGATTTGGGATTCGGAAAGTCGAGCGACAAACAGATTCTACCCGTGGATAATACTCCTTCATATTCACGCAATGATTTGAGATTCCTGATTTTGCCTACAGCGGAGTTTGTATATTTCAAGCACGGATTGTTTGAACTTTACGGAACTGCTGCAGCCGGAGTGAATATGACAAGACACACCGAGAAAGGTTTCACCGATGCTGGAAAAAGAGTTGCCGGAAAAGCAGATTTATCAACATCATTTGCATATCAGGTGAATCCTGTTGCCGTAAGGGTTGGAAACAACAGAATCGGCGGTTTCGTTGAGGCTGGTATCGGTCATAAAGGTTTTCTTACTGCCGGAGTTAGTTTGAAGTTTTGATATAATGGTTAGGAGAGGGGACGGTTTTTACCTCGTTAACTCGTTCCCTCGTCACCTCGTATCCTATATTAATTGCTGAAATGACAACAGACAGAAAAGAAATATTCAAGCTCAGATTCAAGGAACATTATCCGAGGCTATGCAATATAGCCTACGGATATGTTGCTGATATGGACGATTCAGAAGACATTGTTCAGGATTTGTTTGTAACGGTCTGGAGCAATGGCAAAGACTCGCTGCCGGAAAAAGAATTTGCGGCATATATTACAACTGCGGTCAAAAACTGCTGCGTGTCTTTTTTGCGAAAGAAATGCAAATCGACGATATCAATTGACGATACTCCTGCAAGCGGGGCGGAGATTCCGGATGATGAAGCTCTTGACAGTGAGGCAAAATCACCGGAGGAATTGTTGAAAGAAGCGCTTGATGTCCTTCCTCCGAAATGCAGGGAAATATTTCTGCTATCGCGCCGCGAAGGCTTGAAATACAGGGAAATTGCTTCTACTTTGGGACTGTCGGAAAAGACTGTGGAGAATCAGATGACAAAGGCTATAAAATTGCTCAGGGAATTTGCTGCAGTTCATTCTTTTGCTATGGCAGTTATTATTGTCATTGTTTTATCAATTATCACAAGCATTGGCGTGTGAGTATTTCCGCATATGTAAACTCAAAATTGAATGACAAATGGAAAAATATGATGATATAAATGATTTGCTGGCAAGATATTTTGCAGGAGAATCCATTAGCGGTGATGAGAAAATTGCCCTGGATGACTGGATAAAGGCAAATCCTGAAGAATTCGGCAAATTGTCTGTAATTATGCACAAGACTTCTGAAACTCCTGACGTACGTTCCTTTGATTCGGAAAAGGCTTGGAGAAAGGTCGAGGGCAGATTGGAGCAGCATACCGAGGCTCGCCGGTTCTCTTTACGCAATATGTACGTGTTCTATGCTGCGGCTTCTGTGGTGTTGCTGGCTGTTGTCTCTATTCTATATTTCCTCCGCGGTTCTGAGCCGGAAGAGATTTTATATGCTAATTCAGCTACAGGACAGGAAACAGTGATTCTGCCGGACAGTTCTTCGGTTGTTCTTTATCCCGGAGCTAGTATCAAGTATAATGAATTACAGGCAAATTCCGTGCGTGAGGTAAGTCTGGATGGAAAAGCTTTCTTTTCGGTGAGGAAAAAGAACGGATGGGCTTTCAGAGTTCAATCCGGAGATGTGAAGGTTGAGGTTATGGGAACATCTTTTCTTGTGGATGTTTCGCCCGATGAATTGTCCGGAGTATATGTAAAGACTGGCGTTGTGCGGGTTGATGCGGCAGGAAACAAAGTTGTGCTGAAAAGAAATGAAATGGTTGAGTTCGACGGTGATGGTTTCAGAACAGGAAAGATTGAGAATCCGTCGGAAATATTCGGCGATGATGGTGAGCTGATATTCAATGGTGAGCCAGTTGAGTCTGTTGCCCGAAAAATAGGAGAGGCAACGGGAGCAGTTATTGAAGTTGAACAGTCGCTGCATGGAAATACCGTGACAAGCAGGATTTCCGTTTCAGATGTGGAATCTGTGGTCCGTGAACTGGCTTTCCTTTGCGGAAGCAAATATGAAGTTGTTGAGGAGGGAAAACATTACAGATTATATAAATGACAGAAAGGAAACTCTTTATATTAGCCTTTTTCTTTGTGTGGATTGCGTTTCAGCCATTCGCGCAGGAAACAGGTAAATCAGACAAGGTGACCGGGGAAGCAATCTTTGTGGAAGCTTCCTCGGCTTCCGTGCTTGAGTGGTTTCGTAAGATAGAGGAAGAAAAAGATATAACGATTTCATATAATCCGTCGAACATTGATACGGGCAGGATATGTAAGATTATGCATACGGGAAATATAACCGTAGGCAATCTTCTTCAGAAATTACTTGAGGACTACAGGTTCACTATGGTTGAAATGCCTCAGCGGAAGATATTGATACGCATTGACGGAGAAGCAGAATATTTTGTGTCGGGAGCAGTGGCAGACAGTTCCACGAGCGAAAAACTTTATTGTGCATTGGTTTCGTTTACCGACGGAAATGGTAAAAAGATATATTCCATAACAGACGAAAACGGCTTTTTCCGATTGGCATTGCCTCCGGGAAATTATAATCTGAATGTCAGCTATGTGGGATTTGAACCTAAATCCTCTGAAGTTCGTGTTTCGGGCAGCCGTTATTTTGATTTCCGCCTGAATCCTATATCATTTGAAATAGAAGAGGTGAATGTCGCGAGGCGTAAGAATTATACTGAATTGTCCGAGCTGGCACCTTCGGGACTGATGTCGTTCAGTGGTAATGATTTGTTCTCTCAGATATGGATTTTGCCGGGAGTAACTGGAACTCCGACAGGCAATAATTTCCTGGTTGACGGCGGCAGTTATGACGAGAACCGTCTGCTGCTCGACGGCGTTCCTGTGTTTCATCCCGGACATATCAACGCACTTCTCCCGCAATTCAACGGAGATGTGATTAAGAATATAGTCTTTCATAAGGGATTCTTTCCGGCACGACTCGAAGGAAGTTTGTCGTCGGTGACAGAATTCAATCTTAAAGATGGAAATATGAAGGAACACAGGCGTATACTTTCCGTTGATATGCCTGCCGCGTCGGTTACGCTTGAAGGACCGTTGGTTAAAGACAAACTCTCGTACGTTGTTGGAATCAGGCGTAGCTGGCTGGATTTCTTCGACCGCCTTTTCTCGGCAGAAAACAGGCTGAACCATAATTCTCTGGATATAAATCTTAAGTTGACTTATAACCTGAACAAGAACAGCTCCTTAAAGTTTCTTGCGTATAATACATATGATGAATTCCTTTTGCCGATATATGACGAGGAATCTATTCCTGCTGTGAAATGGAACAGTAAAATATACAAGCTGTCGTTCAACAGGCAATGGGGAAAATTGAGCAATACATCTTCTGTATATTATTCCTCATATTATAATATGGCACTTTCCGAAGTGTTGGGTTTTGAAAGCAAAAACCGTATATCTAATTCCATAAAAACGGTAAATGCGTCCACTGAGTTTACTTATTCACCTGAGAATATTTATTCGGCAAGATGGGGAGCGAGGTTCACACGCGAGGTGTATAATCTTGCGTCGTTCGGTGAAAGAATTGGATTGAAGAAAGAGCCATTGTCGCAAGTGTCGCTGTTCTATGAGAACGATATTCGTGTTACGGATAAATTTATAGCTCGTGCCGGTATTCATCTGGTTGGATATATTCCGGACAATTATCGTTCTTATTATAGTGCTCAGCCTCGACTGGCACTTAATTATTCACTGACGGACAATGATTTGCTATATATAAATTTCTCACGTATGGAGCAGTTCTATCATTATTTGAGTTTTAACGGGATGGCTTTGCCTACAGACTTCAGAATGCCGAGTATCGAAGGTTTCAGGCCTCGAACATCCGAACATTACGAAACAGGATGGAAAAGGAATCTTGGCAATAATGGCAAGTTTGATATCTCTGTTTACTATAAAACACGGCGCAATGTGGTTGCCTTAAAACCTGGAACTTTTGTTGAGAGCGACAGATGGAAAGATTATATAATGAGTGGCGAAGGTGACAGTTATGGGCTGAAAATGATGCTTTATTATAATTGGCGGAAGTGGATATTCCAGGCATCATATACATATTCACGCAGCAGGGAATGGTTTGGTGAATATCCGGATTTGGGCAAATTGCCGTCACTTTATGATATTCCTCATTATGTGGCAAGCGCTGTTACTTATAATATAAACAAACGCTCCGCTCTGTCGTTGGGCTGTTTGGCTAAATCCGGGAAGGTTATAGTTGATGACTATTGGATTGATGACTTCAAAATTGACGATTTCCGACACAACCGCTTCCCGTTCAATTACAGAATAGATGCCGGATATACGTTCAGAAAAGATTTCGGTGACAAGCAGCTGTTTCTGCGCTGTGGTTTATATAATATCTTGGGAAATCCTCCTGAAGAGGATATTATTTACTTTTATACTGTACATTGGTCGGGCAATTGTATGCCATATGCCGGTGTAAGTTTCCGTTTCTGATAATGCTTTGGGTTGTGTGTGAAATAAAATGTTTACTTTTGCACAGTTGCAGTCGAGTTGATAAGTTGGCAAGTTGACATTAGTATAATGTTAATTCCTCGTTAACTTGTCTCTGAATCCTTGCTAACTATTTAATCATAAAAATACCTATGAAACGCATTGTTTTTTTGGACTATATCAGAGTCTTTGCGTGCTTCCTTGTGATATTGGTGCACGCCAGCGAGAATTATTATGGAGCGGCAGGTTCGACAGACATGGTTGGACCTCAGTCTTTTTTGGCGAACGAAGCAGACAGATTGTGGGTTTCTGTTTATGACGGATTCTCCCGTATGGCAGTTCCTCTTTTTATGATAGTTTCGGCATATCTTCTTGCTCCGATGAGCAGAGAGCAGACTTCGTGGCAGTTTTATAAGAAGAGATTCATGCATATTTTGCCGCCTTTCTTTATCTTCATGGTTCTTTACAGCACATTGCCGCTTTTGGCTGGCAATATTGATACAGCTACTTCAATGAAGGACTTGTCCCGTATATTCCTGAATTTCCCTACATTGGCAGGACATTTGTGGTTTATGTATCCGCTTATAAGCCTTTATCTTTTTATTCCTGTTATTTCGCCATGGCTTGAGAAGGCAACAGCTAAAGAGGAGAAATTTTTCATCGGTCTTTTCCTTGTTTCCACTTGTATGCCTTATCTGGAAAGATGGTTTGGTGAGATTTGGGGACAATGTTTCTGGAATCAGTATCATATGTTATGGTATTTCTCCGGCTATCTTGGTTATCTTGTGATGGCGCACTATATAAGAGTTCATCTTACATGGACACGAGGCAAACGACTAGCCATCGGTTCTGCTCTTATGATTGTGGGTGCAGTTTGGACAATATTGTCATTCTATATCCAGGCAGTTCCGGGAGTTATACATTCAACTCCGGTAATTGAATTGGGCTGGGCGTTCTGCACTATCAACTGCGTTATGCTTACGGCGGGAACATTCATTCTGTTCACTTGCATCACTCAGAAAGAAGCTCCGGCATTAATCACCGAAACATCTAAGTTGAGTTATGGAATATATCTTATGCATATATTCTGGCTTGGCTTTTGGGTTTCAATATTCAAAGGCGACCTTAATTTACCGACGGTAGCAGCGATTCCGGTAATGGCAGTAACAACGTTTGTCAGTTGCTATATAACTTCAAAGATAATATCTTATATTCCGGGTAGTAAATGGATTATTGGATGAATCAAAGAAAATAAGTAACTGCCCAATAATAATTTTAGGTTTAGCAGATTGTATAATTTAGGGAGTTAGAGGAGTTAAAAGGAGTAATGGGAGTTAAAAGCCAATACTATTTATATCTTAAATCTATCGGCTTTTAACTTCCTGCGGAGCTTTACTTCCTGTAACTCCTTATAACTCCTATAAGCTGCGTTCAGATAAAGTTGAATTATAAAAATAATTTTGAACGCCTACTTAGTTTAAGAGTTACTACCTATTCTGGCTATAGCTCGATAATAGGCACTTTTAGCAATTTGTGCATTGAGCTTGGATTGTATGAAATTGACCTTTGCTTCCTGGTGATAAAGCTGTGCGTTTATGGCTTCAACGATAGAAATACTTCCTTCCCTGTATTTTTCCATAGCAAGAGTTTCGCTTTCTGCAGCTTTGGAAAGAGAGTTTTCTGTAAGTTCAACTCGCTTGACAGCTTCTGTATAATTGTAATATGCTGTTTCTATTTCCAGACGAATACGGTCATTTACCTTGCTTTCGTTTTCACGTGCGATATTCACTCTTGCTTGTCCTGTCCGGCGTGTACTCTTTCGCTTTCCCCATTCGAAAATAGGAACAGAGAGTTTGGCATATACAGCATAATTCGGATCTAAGTCTGCCTTGAAATCATATCCCGGCGAAGAATAGCTTCCGTCAATTCCTACTGAAAATTTAGGCTTGAACTGGGAGTTTGCAATTTTAGCAGCCGATTCCTGTATATCGACTTGGTTGGCTGCAATCTTCAGTTCCGGTCGCAGATACATGCTATTCATAGCATCAGCTGCAGGAATTTCATTATGGCTGATAGCTATAACCTCCTTATCAGTTGCCAATATCGTATCAGATGGAATCCCGGCAAAGGAATTCATTGACAGGCGGGCTACTTCCGAATTGTTCTTTGCCTGAAGAAGGCGGTATTCAGCATCATTGAGCTTTACTTCAGCCATAAGCAAATCATTCTTGTCAGTATATTCTTCAGATACGCGATGTCTTACTACATCAACCAGGCGGGCAACTGACGAACGGAATTCTTCTGCTACGCTAACCATTTCCGATTGAGCTACATGGTTCCAATAATAAACGTCAGCGTCATACAGAATGTTGTTGGTGATACGTTCTTCCTCATGCCTTGCCATTTCACTTTCCTTTTTAGCTTTTTCGTAACTGGCTTTGATAGCTCCGCCGGTATATATCGGTTGGGCAAGAGTCAGTGACGCTCCATATTTCAGGTCTCGTCCCTGGAATGTCACTGGGGTTGCCATATCCGGAATGGAAACAGACAATTCAAGCGGATTGCCCACATGCTGGAAATTAGCTCCACCCGATAATTTGGGCAGGAAATCAGCTTTTGCGGATTTAACCATTTCGTTTTGCATGTCAACTGCCATTGAAGCAGCTTTTCTGTCCTGATTATATATTTTTACTTTTTCGCGATATTGCTGTTGCCATGTGTTGTTTTGGGCATATATTGCCGATGATAGTGCAAGGCAAACTATTGTAAGAGTCTTATACATAATTAGAGTTATTTGATGATGAGTTTACAAATAAGCCCATCTACTTTATTTTATATAAAATAGCATAAAGAGCCGGTGTTACAAACAAAGTAAGTAACGTGGCAAATGTCAGTCCGAACACAATTGTTGCAGCCATACCGCCGAACACAATATCGAAGAGCAGAGGAATACTTCCGAATATTGTGGTGAGTGCAGCCATCAGTACAGGGCGCGTGCGGGAAACCGTAGCCTCAACAATGGCTGTATATGGCTCCACGCCAGCCGAGCGCTGTATGTTTACTTCATCCAGCAGGACAATCACATTCTTTATTATCATTCCCAACAAGCCCAACCATCCGGCGATGCAGAAGAAACCGAACTCGAATCCTGTTACCAGCAAACCGAAAACCATTCCGATAACTGACAGAGGAAGAATAAGGAATATAATCAGAGGCTGTCTGTAATTGCCAAACAATCCGACCAGAATGAGAACAAGCAGGACTATTGCCAGTGGGAAGAACTTTGTCAGGGCTTCCATAGCTTCTTTCTGGTCCTTAAACTGTGAATCCCAGAAGAATGTATAACCTTGTGGCAACTTGATATTCTCAATCTCTTCTCTAATTTCGGAATGAACTTCTGCCATAGTACATCCAGGCTGGACATCACATTGCGCTGCCATTGAAAGCCTTCGGTTGTATGTTTTTACTAGAGGAAATTCCCAGTCCAATGTTATATCGTCTGTAACCTGAGCTAATGGTGCGGACTGCTTTCCGTTCCATACTGATAGATTAGCCAGACGTGATTGAGTCCATTCTCCTTCTGACTCGGTGCGTAGCAATACCGGAACTTTTTTCTCATTGTCCCTGTATATGCCAACGGCAACACCGTCGTTTACACTTTTCACGGCAGTCATCATATCTGCGCGTCCCATATTGACACGTCCAGCTTTTACCGGATTATAACCGGCTTTGATCATCATCGCCTGATTACCCCATTCGTTACGTGCGTTCATTACTTTTGGGTTACGACGCATAATGTCTATAGCAATTTGTGTCAGTGAATCCAGCACAGCCGGGTCTTCTCCGCTGAAACGTGCCTCAATCAATGCTTGCGGGATTGAGTTAATTTCGAAACTGTTTACGCGTACGATAGCATTCGGAAAACGTTTCTGTAAATCTTGCGTCAGCTTTTCCTGTATAGAACGAGATTCTTCAGGCGAATAAGCTTCAACAAGGCATTGTGAGTAATTAGGCTGCGGTCCGTAGGAAGCATTCGTAAGGTAGAAACGTGGAGGTGTTTGTCCGATGAATGTTGATACCTTTTTCACTTCCGGGAAAGATTGCAGGTATTCGGAAAGAATATCTGTTTCGCTTTCCATCTTCTCGATGCGTGTTCCTTCCGGAAGCCACATATCAACAGAAAAATATTGCTTGTTGAGCAATGGTGTGAATCGCTGTGGAATGTGCTTGAATCCTATTCCTGACAGAACAAGCAAGACGATTAGAATTCCTACGACAATATATTTGTTTCGTATAGTGAATCCCAGTATTCTGCGGAAACGGTCATACATTTTTCCCTGGAACAACTCTCCGTTGAGTTCCTCCGGACGAGGACGGCGGACAAACTCCTGCACAAAGAATATATTCTGTGTGATTGCGAAAACCCAACTCAACATCAATGATACGGCTATCACGATAAATAAAGTGGACAACAATTCACCTGTAACGTGAGGAGACATGTAAATCGGCAGGAACGTAAGAATTGCTATCAGTGTAGCGCCAAGCAAAGGCATTGCTGTAGTTGCCACTGCAGACATTATGGCTGTGCGTTTGCGCATACCTTTTTGCATATTTACCAGAGCTGAATCATATACAACTATGGCGTTATCCACAAGCATACCCATAGCTATAATGATAGCAGCCAGAGACATTCGCTGCAAGGCAACCCCGGTAGCATACATATACATAAGTGTTCCGAAAATGGAGAATATAAGTCCGCAACCGATTAATGTTCCGTTCTTGAAGCCAATGAAGAATAATAGCACGGCAATTACTGTCACAACGGAAACAATCAGGTTCATAATAAAACCATCGTTCGCAACAGATGATTCATATCCCTGGTCATACAATATTTCAAGATTGAATCCTTCAGGCATTTCAGATTTCAAAGTCTTTATACGCTCTGCTACTAGTGATGCCATTTCAACTACATTACCGTCAGGTACGGTTGATATTGCTATTCCCACAGCAGGAACGTTCCCAACTTTCATTATATTACGGGCAGGACGTACATAGCTTTCCGAAACCGAAGCAATTTCACCCAGACGGAAATAATCTCCGGAACGTGATACGATTGTCAGGTTTTCAATCTCTTCTACACTTGAGAAACTTCCCGAGGCTTCGACACGCAAACGGTTTTCATCAGTTTCGATGGCTCCGGCATCTACTATGCGGTTTTGTTTGTCAAATGCAAGAGCAATATCATTCATAGTCACACCTGTTTGTGTAAGAGTTGCCGGATTGACAACAACTTCCACTGTGCGGTTCTGAACACCGAACAGCTCTATTTTTGCAACATCTTTTACTTCCAGCAATTCGTTTTTTATCAGTTTTGCCTGGTCTTCCATTTCACGGTAAGAATGCTCTGTGCTGCTCAGCGCATAGAATACACCCAGAACGTCTCCAAAGTCATCGTTCACCATTGACGGTCCGGCTCCGGCAGGAAGCTTGTTTTGCACATCATTTACTTTGCGTCTTAGTTTGTCCCATAACTGTTGCATTTCGTCAGCACGGATTTCCTTCTTGACATATACAGTTATTTTGGACAGCCCGGCGCGGTTGTCGCTCTTCAGGTAATATAATTCACCGAGAGACTGTATTGACTCTTCCAGAACGTCAGTTACCTGTTGCTGAACTTCCATAGGAGAAGCTCCCGGATAAGAAGTCGTAACAACAGCTTGCTTGATAGTGAAAGGAGCATCCTCCAGTTTGCCCATACCATTATAGGAAATAACACCACCAATTAGTATAAGTATGAGCAGCAGCCATGAAAGAGCCTTGTTTTTCAGAAAGAATTTGGCTATCGTTTTCATATTATAACTTTATTATTCATCTTTAGATTTAACAATTTCCATTCCTTCTGAAAGAAAGCTGAGGCGTGTGGCAGCAAGGCAGTCGCCGGTATTCAGTCCTTCGAGTACTTCGACTTGTGCACCGCTACGCAGCCTGCCCAATGTCACAGGAGTTTTACTTACACGATTTGAAGAGGAAACACGCCATACATAGTCTCCTATTTGCTCATTATGGCAAATTAGTGATTGGGGAATCAGGTGCTTTTCATATGATGTTGAGTCTGTTGGTAATACAATAGTCATTTCACCAGCCATACCACCCATAAGATTTTTGTCATTATTCTTGATTATTGCTGTCAGCTGATAAGATATATTATTAGCTGTAGCAGTTTGAGTTAGGAAAACCTCGTCGGCTTCTATGTTTTTGTTTTTCATAGCATTCAGACGGACAAGGCACGAAGCATTATTACCCTTGTTCCAGTTTACAGCGATTTCTTCCGGGACAAAAGCTTCAGCTTTGACTTTCGACAGGTCAATGAATGTTACGACAGGAGCTGTAGGCTTTACATCCTGATAGCGTTCTATATGTACTTGTTGCACATAACCGTCGAATGGAGCAACAAGGCGTGTATCACTCAAGGCATTTATAGCAGATTCAGCATCAGCTTTAGCCTTCTCAAAGTCAGCTTTTGCTTTTTCGTATGTGCTGCCTGAGATGTTTCCTTTTTCATAAAGGTTCTTTATACGAATATATTCTGACTCGGTCTGGTTTAAAAGAGCTTCAGTGCGTTTTTTGTTTATCAGATAATCTCTGTTATCTATTTCCGCAATAACTTCGCCTTTATTAAAGAACTGTCCTTCCTGGACATTAAACTCATATATTGGACCGCCAACCCTGAAAGAAAGGGTAGTTTCTCTATAAGGAGAAAGAAGTATAGGATAACTGTTGTCATCTTTTTCCTTATAAGTTTCAACTGAAAATACTTCAATAGTATTGTTTATTGTCTCTTTTTCTTTCTTTTCCGTACACGAAATAAAAAAAAGACAGATGAAAAATGATAAGATTTTTTTGTTCATTGTTTTTTCGACAAAAATATCTTAAATGAAAAAAACGTATAAAGAATAATATACCGATTTGATGTTTTCTGGGTCTGAACTGTCTTTTTCCAATAATGAAAGACAATATTCCTATTTTTTATAGAAACGGGGATTTTGGTTTATGAAATATCTTAGAGTTTGTCTTGATACACCAAATTTACGGCTTATTTCTTTCATGCTGTAACCGCTCATGAGAAGCTGCTTGATACTGTTTTCCTTTCCTGAGAGTTTGTATTTACGGGATTTATGTCCTTTAGGTCTTCCCAATGTCATACCTTCAGCTCTTTTCTTTTCCAAAGCTTCTTTTGTTCTCATTGATATGAGACTTCTTTCTATTTCTGCACTCAAACCGAAAGCAAAGGCAAGAACTTTGCTGTTTATGTTGTTGCCAAGTTCGTATCCTTCTTTTATAGTGAGGACAACGATACCTTTCTCCATACATAAATTCAGGAAACTCATGATATGCATCAGGTTTCTGCCAAGGCGAGATAGTTCGGTGGTTATGAGAATATCACCCTTTTTGAGATGTTTCATCTTTTTTCCCAATTCTCTGGATTCTACTCTCTTTGTTCCGCTCACAGTTTCTTCAATCCAAAGATGAATATTGAGGTCTTTCCTTTTGGCATACTCGATGATTTCAAAACGTTGATTTTCCAGACACTGTTTGTCGGTACTAACTCTTATATAACCAATTGTCATGATTGGAATTGTTTTTATTTTTCATGCGTATAGATTAAATAATGAAAAGTGGGGGATAATTCCGTCCCGGAATTGTATATACTGATAATGTAGGAGTTGGTTAGACACAGTAAAACCAAAAACAAGATTTTTATTTTGCTCTGCACTTACCTTTAACTACATTTGTATAGCAAAGATAGAAAACACTTTTGATTAAAAAAATTATTGTGTTTATTAGCGTTTAATATTAAAGACTAACATAATGAAAAAGTTACTCTCTCTTCCTCCAAATCTGGTGGATAGTTTCTATAAAATATTGTCTGTTGATGACGGTGAGTGGTTTTGTTCTTCCGATCCTGTGGGAAAGCGTCTCGGCTCCGGTGGCGGAACAACATGGTTGCTCGAATCCTGCCGCAGACATGAAAATCCTTCTGCTGATTTCAATTCATGGATTTCTGGAGAGAAACGCATTTTGCTGCATGCCGGAGGGCAGAGCCGCAGATTACCGTCGTATGCTCCTTCTGGGAAAATACTTACCCCGATACCTGTGTTCCGATGGGCTAGAGGTCAGAAATTATCTCAGAGCCTGTTAGATCTTCAGTTGCCTTTGTACGAGCAGATAATGAACAAAACTCCGGAGAAACTTCGCACTATGATAGTGAGCGGAGATGTTTATATCCGCAGTACGGCTCCTTTGCAGGATATTCCTGATGCCGATGTGGTTTGCTATGGTTTGTGGGTCGATCCTATTCTGGCAAGCAGGCACGGTGTTTTCTTCTCCAGAAGGGAAACTCCTGAAGTGTTGGACTTTGTATTACAAAAACCGTCGGTTGAGAAACTGTCGTCACTTGCAGAAACACATCTTTTCCTTATGGATATAGGAATATGGATTTTGAGCGACAAAGCTGTGAATCTGCTTGCCCGCCGCTCTTATTCCGAATCCGGAGAAATGAGGGAATATGATTTATACAGCGATTTCGGCCAGGCTTTGGGAAGTAATCCGACGTCGGACAATGATGAGGAGATAAATTCCCTGAAAGTTGTTGTGCTGCCTTTGCCGGGAGGCGAGTTCTATCATTATGGAACAAGTCGCGAACTGGTATCTTCAACTTTGGCTGTTCAGAATCTGGTGCGCGACCAGCGTGCTATTATGCAACAGAAGGTGAAACCTCATCCTGCTATGTTCGTTCAGAATGCCGAGCTTAAGATAACTCTGACTCCTGAAAATTCTGAATTGTGGATTGAGAACAGTTTTATATCTGAAGGTTGGAAGCTTTCAAACAAGCATATAATTACAGGAGTTCCGGAAAATAACTGGACAATTTCGCTTGGTTCCGGAATTTGTGTGGATGTCGTTCCTATGAGAGAAAACGAATGGGTGGCACGTCCTTACGGATTCAACGATATGTTCAAAGGTGCTTTGTCAGATGAATCTACTTTGTGGATGGGAAAAAGTGTTTCCGTATGGGCAAAGGAGAGAAATGTTACACTTCCTGATTTCCAGGATTTGCAGAATGCTCCGATATTCCCGATATGCAATAATGTGGATGATTTGGGAAAAGTGCTTCGCTGGATGATTTCGGAACCGGACTTTAAGGAAGGAGCATCTATATGGCAGAATGCTGAGAAAGTTTCGGCAAACACAATATCTGATACGGCGAATCTGTTGCGGCTTGTTGCTCAGCGTGAGAAATTCCGCCGTTCAAACTGGACTACACTCGCTGCAAATCATAGTCGCAGTGTATTTTATCAGCTTGATTTGTCTGACGCTGCTTCTGCCTTTGCAAAAGATAATATAGCATTACCTGAGTTGCCTGATTCTGAACCTTCATTGATGAAAAGAATTCATAACCATGCATTCAGGGCTAAAGTACAGTATCTGAAAGGTGAAAATGGCGCAGAGGAACAGAACAAGGCTTTCTCCCTGCTTAGAGAAGGGCTTGTTGGTTCTGTGATAGGGCAAAAACAGCGTCCATATCTGAATGTTTATTCTGACCAGATAGTGTGGGGCAGAAGCCCTGTCCGAATTGACCTTGCCGGAGGATGGACAGATACGCCTCCTTTCTGTATGTATTCCGGAGGAAATGTGGTGAATGTTGCGGTTGAACTAAATGGGCAGCAACCTCTGCAAGTGTATGTAAAGCCGGCATCAGAGCCTTGCATTATATTGCGCTCCATTGATTTGGGTGCAATGGAAGTGGTTCGAACATTCGAAGAACTGAATGACTATAACAAAGTCGGTTCTCCATTTTCTATTCCAAAGGCAGCTCTTTCGCTTGCCGGATTCTCTCCAATGTTTGCCGAAGACAAGTATAATTCATTGACAGAAGCATTGAAAGCTTTTGGTTGCGGTATAGAAATAACATTGCTTGCTGCCATTCCTGCCGGTTCGGGATTGGGCACAAGTTCAATACTTGCTTCAACTGTACTTGGCGCTTTGTCTGATTTCTGCGGCTTGGGTTGGGACAAGAATGAGATAGGATACCGCACGTTAATATTGGAACAATTGCTTACAACAGGAGGTGGCTGGCAAGACCAGTATGGTGGTATTCTCCATGGATTGAAATTACTTCAGACAAGTGATGGCTTCAATCAGAATCCTCTTGTCAGATGGTTGCCGGAATATTTGTTTACCGACCCTGTTTACCGTCCCTGTCATTTGCTTTATTACACTGGAATCACCAGAACGGCAAAAGGAATATTGGCGGAGATTGTGCAGGGAATGTTCCTCAACAGCCAGTCACATTTATCTATATTGTCCGAGATGAAGTCTCATGCCTTGGATATGTTCGAGGCAATTCAGCGTGGTGATTTCGACTTGTATGGAAAGCTGGTCGCTAAGTCCTGGACTTTAAACAAAGCTTTGGACAGTGGAACCAATCCTCCTTCAATTGAGGCAATAATAGAAAAGATATCAGACTACTGCCTGGGATATAAACTCCCTGGTGCAGGTGGAGGAGGATATTTGTATATGACGGCAAAAGACCAGGAAGCAGCAGCAAGGATTCGCCGGATACTAACAGAAAATCCACCTAATGACAAAGCTCGATTTGTAGAAATGAGTCTGTCAGAAAGTGGAATGCAGGTGAGCCGAAGCTGATGCTTCGGCTTATGTCAGAAACCTATGGTATGTTCTATAAGTATTTTTGCACCGATAGCTATTAGGATTATTCCTCCTATCAAATCCAGCTTGAGGTCAATTTTTCTGCCTATGTTATGCCCCAATACTACGCCGCTCATTGAGAATATAAGCGTTACGATACCCACAATGGCAGCAACAGGTACAAGCGGAGTTTTAAGCAAGGCGAGGGAGATTCCTACGGCAAGTGCATCAATACTTGTAGCAATGCCCAGCCCACACAGAGTTTTCATACAAAGAGGATTTACTTTCTCATCTTCTTCCTTTTCCGAGAAACTGTCTTTTATCATTTTCCCTCCAAGATAAAGAAGCAGTATAAATGCAATCCAATGGTCGAAGGCTTCAATCAGTTGTCTGAAACCTATGCCGCATAAGTATCCGGCTACAGTCATTCCTGCCTGGAATATGGCGAATATTATACCTATTTTAAGCACGTTTCTCATTGAACATGTCTTTATTATGGAACCGCTGGTTACGGATACGGCAAGACTGTCCATTGATAGTCCGATAGCTAATAAGATGATTTCGAATATTGACATTATATTGGCTTTTAGTATTTGGAAGAATTTCTTAGGGATTGGGTTAATAAGATGCCGACCTTTTCTGTGGGTGTAGCAAAACATAAATAATGAAACACAGAGGCACAAAGCCACAGAGGTAATATATTGGGAATAAATTAAATAAAAATCTCCGTGTTCTCCGTGTCTCTGTGTTTAAATTAGTTTTGCAACATCCTTGGGGAAAGCGGTTAGCATTATAATATGGAAACAATTTCTTCTGTTCCCTTTCTTTTCTTTACAGATTCTGCAAATTGTTCTTCTCTTTCCGGATATCCCAAAGGTATGATAACAGCTGGTTCAATATTTTCCGGCAAATTAAGAACTTCCTTGCATCGAGCTACGTCAAAATTGCAAACCCAGCAAGTTCCCAGTCCTTGTTCTGCAGCTGCGAGGCAGATATGCTCAACAGCAATTGCCACGTCGATATCTGCATGGTCTTTACCATCCGAGCCTCGTTTCCATGACTGGCTGTGGTCTTCACAGGCAATGATGAACATAGGCACAGACTTTATCCATTCCCTGCTGTAGCATGATTTTATATTTTCAACTCCTTCGTCAGATTTTACAACGAAGAACTTCCACGGTTGGAAGTTTACGGCAGAAGGAGCCAGTCTTGCCGCTTCAATTATATATTCCAGTTTTTCTTTCTCGATAGCCTTGGAAGAGAACTGTCTGATGGAACAGCGCTTTTTTACAAGTTCTAGAAATGTCATAATTCAGATTCTATTTTATATTTGTTTCTATTCGGAGAATTTCTTGAAATAAGCTCGCCGATGAATCCGGCAAGAAACAGCTGAGTTCCCATAATCATTCCCGTAAGCGAGATATAGAAATAAGGAGAACTGGTTACCAATGGCCTTAAATCTCCTGAAATGATTGAAGCCAGTTTCATTCCAAGCACCACCACAAGGGCAATGAATCCTATGAAAAACATAAGGCTGCCAAGGAGCCCGAAAAAATGCATTGGCTTCTTTCCGAACTTACTTGTAAACCAAAGCGTAATCAAATCCAGATAACCGTTCACAAATCTGTTCAGGCCGAATTTTGTCGTACCATATTTACGTGCCTGATGATGAACCACCTTTTCACCGATTTTGTTGAATCCGGCGATTTTTGCCAGATATGGGATATATCTGTGCATATCGTTATAAATCTCAATGTTCTTTATTACGATATTTTTGTATGCTTTCAGTCCACAATTGAAGTCGTGCAGATTATGTATCCCTGAGAATTTTCTTGCAGTGGCGTTGAACAGCTTTGTCGGAATTGTCTTTGACAGCGGGTCATAGCGTTTCTTTTTCCAGCCAGACACAAGGTCATATCCATCTTCAGTAATCATTCTGTAGAGTTCCGGTATTTCGTCCGGACTATCCTGCAAGTCCGCATCCATGGTTATTACAACATCTCCTTTGGCTTTTTGGAATCCGCAATGCAGTGCCGGAGATTTTCCATAATTACGGCGGAATTTTATCCCGTGCACCATTTCATTGTTTTCTTTGATGTGTTGGATTATCTTCCATGAATCGTCGGTACTGCCGTCGTCCACAAAGATTACTTCATATGTAAAGTTGTTTTCTTCCATCACGCGCTTTATCCAGGCGAACAGTTCTGGAAGGGATTCTGCCTCATTATATAAAGGAATAACTACAGAAATATCCATGAATTTAAGTTTTTGAGTTTTTATTTTTATGAGTTTATTAGTTGACAAGGTTTCATATTTTAAGTATTCAAGTTCCGCAAGCTCAACTTTCAGGAGTTAAAGGAGTTATATGGAGTTACTAGATACAAATAGTATTGGCCTTTAACTTCTATAACTCCTTTTTTAACTCCTGTAACTCCATAACTTATAACACTTGTGAAACTTAAGTTAAGTATTCAAGGAGCTTAGAAGTCAAGTAGTCAAGAAGTTTATACTTGTTTCCTGTAACCTTGTTAACTCGTCAACTGATTACCATTCTTCGTTTCTTTTGCAGAACGCCGCTACCGGTATTGACAGGAATACACCGTAAAGCACGTTGTTGAGTATTCCTTGCAAAGCCATATGTATCGGAGTAAGATTTATTTGCTTCATCTTTTCCAGAATCTGACTGTCAACGCCTGCATCATACATCATCTGCACTGTCTGTATCAATGCGTTCGACAACAGATTCGGGTCCGCAATGTATTTGTAGTATATGAAATGGAGGAGTGACACTAATATTGCTGCAAAGAAATATAATAATATTCCGAATTGCCATGCATGGAAAAATCCGATGTTGCCACCAATATCATCTCTATATCTTTTTGTCAGAAAATATGCCAGGAAAGGCACGCTCAAGGACATTCCCCAATATATTATAGTAAAGGCGGGAGTAGTGTTTCCCAACATGAAGAATACATATTTTATAATCCAAAATAAGCCAAGGCTTAATCCGTAGCGCATGGCACTTGACAGCAGAATGCTTTTGTTCTCTTTCATTAGTTCTATTTTATTTACTTATGTTTTACTGGTTGCTTGATAAAGTTGACAAGTTAAAGGTGTCAAGGAGTTAAGTTGTCAAAAAGTCAAGTAGAAATAGCTTTTTACCTGATGCCTTGTCAACTTGTCAACTCGTCAACTTGTTTTCTTGCCAACTTGTTAACTGAAATCTAAGCCCAGCAAAACTTAAATTATTTATTTGATGCAAAGTTAATATAAAAAACTAAAGTTTTGCAATCTTAATTTACTGTTGATAAAAGAGAAGAAGGTGGTCTAATATGATTTCTATAACCGGTAGATAGTTCAACTTGGATTTAGGCAGTTTCAACTCCCATTTTGTCTGCTTCACTGCCCTTTGGAATTTACTGCGATAATAGTAATATAATTTTGCTTGCCTGTAGCCTTGTCTACTTGTCAACTCGTTAACTCGTTAACTCGTCAACTATAAATTCATCATATATGTTCAAATCAATAGTACGTTTCTCAATCAGAAAGAAAGTATTTGTCGCACTGGCAACTCTTTTACTCTTGGTCAGCGGTATCTATTCGATGCTGACTTTACCGATAGATGCAGTTCCTGATATTACCAATAACCAGGTTCAGATTGTAACTGTTTCTCCAACTTTGGCTCCTCAGGAAGTGGAACAGCTAATAACTTTCCCTATAGAGATAGCCATGAGTAATATAATGAATGTGGAGGAAATCCGTTCCGTTTCACGTTTCGGTCTTTCACTGGTTACGGTTGTATTCAACGAGAAAGTTCCGACTCTCGATGCGAGGCAGCTTATAAATGAGCAGATTCAGACTGTAGCCGGAGAGATTCCGGAGGAATTGGGAACACCGGAACTTATGCCTATCACTACCGGACTGGGTGAAATCTATCAGTATGTGCTGAAAGTAGCTCCCGGATATGAAAAGAAGTATGACGCAATGGAACTGAGAACCATACAGGACTGGATTGTGAAAAGACAGCTTTCAGGTATCCCGGGAATTGTTGAGATAAACAGTTTCGGTGGTTATTTGAAGCAATATGAAGTTGCTATTGACCCTGATGCCCTTTATTCTCTTAATATCACAATTTCAGATATTTTCGAAGCATTGAACAGTAATAACCAGAATACCGGAGGTAGCTATATTGAGAAAATCAACAGAGCTTATTATATCCGTGCCGAAGGTATGGTCAATGATTTGAAAGATATTGAACAGATAGTCGTGACTAACCGAAACGGAATACCTGTACACGTAAGCGATATTGCAAAAGTTCGTTTTGGTGCTCCAAAACGCTTTGGTGCTATGACTAAAGATGGCGAAGGAGAGTGTGTAGGCGGTATTGCTATGATGCTTAAGGGCGCTAATGCCAACGTAGTGACTCAGGAATTGGAACGCCGTGTTGATAGAGTTCAGAAAATGTTGCCCGAAGGTGTCAGCATTGATCCTTATCTTAACCGTTCTGAACTGGTTAACAGAAATATCTCTACAGTGATAAAGAATCTTATTGAAGGTGCGCTGATAGTGTTTGTTGTTCTGATGATTTTCCTTGGAAACGTACGAGCCGGAATAATTGTGGCTTCTGTTATTCCACTGGCAATGCTTTTCGGATTCATAATGATGCGTATTTTCGGCGTTTCTGCAAATCTGATGAGTCTTGGCGCAATTGATTTCGGAATAGTTGTTGATGGTTCTATTGTAATTCTTGAAGGAATACTTGCTCATATTTACGGTAAGAAATTTGTGGGTAAGAAATTCAGTAAAGAAGAGATGGACGCTGAAGTTGAAAAAGGAGCAGGTCAGGTTGTTCGAAGTGCCACATTCGCAGTCCTGATTATTCTTATAGTATTCTTCCCAATACTTACATTGACTGGAATAGAAGGTAAATATTTCACTCCAATGGCAAAGACTTTGGTGTTCTGTATTATCGGCGCGCTTTTGCTTTCTCTCACTTATGTTCCGATGATGGCTTCTCTTTTCCTTAACCGTTCGATTTCCGACAAGCCGACATTGGCAGACAAGTTTTTTGACGGACTAAACAAAATATATGCTAAAACACTTGGCTTTTGTCTGAAACATATATGGGGAACAATTGCAGCCTCATTCATTGCGCTTCTCCTTTCTCTTGGATTGTTCACAAAATTAGGAGCAGAATTTATACCAACATTGGACGAAGGAGATTTTGCGATGCAAATGACATTGCCTGCCGGAAGCTCGTTGAGCAAGAGTATTGATGTTTCGTTGAAAGCTGAAAAGATTCTCAAGGAGAAATTCCCTGAAATAAAACATGTGGTGGCTAAAATCGGTACTGCTGAAGTTCCGACTGACCCAATGGCAGTTGAGGATGCAGATATAATGATAGTTATGAAACCTTTTGATGAATGGACTTCTGCCGGAAGCCGTGCGGAAATGGTGGAAAAAATGAAGGAAGCTCTTGAAGTTATCGACGATGCATCCTTCAATTTCAGCCAGCCAATACAGTTGAGGTTCAATGAGCTTATGACAGGTGCAAAAGCTGATATCGCCATTAAATTATATGGAGAAGATATGGCTGAACTGTATGCAAAGGCAAAAGAGGCGGCAATGTTCGTCCGTAAAGTTCCCGGAGCTGCCGATGTGCTTGTTGAGCAGGCAATGGGATTGCCTCAACTGCTTATACAGTATGACAGAGCCAAGATTGCCCGCTATGGTATAAATATAGAAGAGCTGAACACTGTTATTAGGACAGCCTATGCAGGTGAGACAGCCGGTGTAGTTTTTGAAAACGAACGTCGTTTTGACATGGTTCTTCGTCTGGATTCTGATAAAGTAAAAGATTTGAATACAGACAAGTTGTTTATAAGAACTGAATCCGGACTTCAGATTCCTGTGAGTGAAGTGGCAAGTGTGAAGTATGAAAATGGTCCGCTGCAAATCAACCGTGACGCAACTAAGAGAAGAATTGTAATCGGTGTGAATGTGCGTGATGCAGATATTCAGCAGGTAGTATCACAGATACAGGAATTGCTTGACAAAAATATAAAGTTGAAACCGGGATACTATTTCGAATACGGAGGACAGTTTGAGAATTTGCAGAATGCTATCAGCACGTTGACTGTGGTTATTCCTATAGCATTGTTGCTTATCCTTCTTCTTTTGTTCTTTGCCTTCAAGAATGTTACTTATTCTTTGGTGGTATTCTCCACAGTTCCGCTGTCTCTAATCGGAGGAATACTGGCGTTGTGGGTTCGTGGTCTGCCTTTCAGTATTTCTGCAGGTGTCGGATTTATAGCATTGTTCGGTGTAGCGGTTCTGAATGGTATATTGATGATTAATCATTTCAATGATTTGAGAAAGAAAGGAAATTATATGATGTGTACGGATAGAATAATTAAGAAGAGTTGTCCGCATTTGCTTCGTCCGGTTTTCCTGACTGGTTTGGTAGCTTCACTTGGTTTTGTGCCAATGGCTATTGCTAAGTCTGCCGGAGCGGAAGTTCAGCGTCCGTTGGCTACTGTTGTGATTGGCGGACTTATTGTATCCACAATATTGACACTTTTGATTATCCCAGTATTCTACAGACTTGTAGGAGGATTATCATTCAGATTCGGGAAAATGAAACTTAGAAGACAATTGGGAAAAGGAGTAAGAATGGTAGCTCTGCTTGTAGCAATATCAATACCGTCTTTTGTCTGCGCTCAGGAAAAGAAAGTTTCCCTCTCCGAAGCAATAGAGATTGCTCTCCAGAACAATCCGAGAATGAAAATGGCAGAATCAGAGATTAACCGTGCTGAAGCTTCTCGTGGAGACATAATGGAGTTTGGAAACACTTCCTTTTCATATTCCTGGGGACAACTCAACGGGGAATATCGTAAAGACAATGAAATGGCATTGGAGCAGTCGTTCGGCTCATTGCTGACACCAATATATAAGAATGCTTTGGTGAATACCCAAATATCAAAGGGAAAATATTCCCGTGAGATGATAAGAAAAGAGATAATTGCCGAAGTAAAGCGGGCATGGTCATATTATCAGTATGCCTATAATATTTATAAACTGTATGAAGAGCAGGAAAGTCTTGCTGTCAAATTACGTGAGAGTGGAAATCTCCGTTATCAGCAGGGTGATATTGACCAGACAGAGAGAAGTATGATTGCTACAATGGCGGCAGGTCTTCATTCTGACTGGATTCAGGCAAGGGAAGAGCTGTCTCTAGCTATCCGCCGTTTTTCGTGGGCTTGCTATGCCGGTATGGATATAATGCCGGATAACGATGTCCTTTCAATATTGCCTTTGAAAAAAGATTACGACATCCTTTCTCAAAGCCACCTTAACTATTTCAGCAGTCAGATTGAAGAGAAAAAGAATATGTTGAATATCGAGCGAAGCCGCTTTTTCCCGGAAATATCAGCCGGATATGTCCGTCAGAAGATTTCTCCTCTTAATGGATTGAATTCATGGATGGTCGGTATTTCGTTCCCTGTATTTTTCTTCTCTCAGCAAAGCAAGATTAAGCAGGCAAAAGCTTCTATGCAGATTGCCCGTTGGGAAGCAGAGGATAACAAGATAAAACTTGGAAATAAGGTTGAGGAACTGTATAAGCTTATCAGGATGCAGCGTGAACGTCTCGACTATTATTCCCATGCAGCCCTTAACGAGGCTGAAGCTCTCCAGAAAAGTGCTTTGCTCAAGTTTGAAGAGAGTGAGATCAATATCACGGAATTTGTTCAGAGTCTTAAATCTGCACGTGACATACGCAGAAACTACATTCAGACAGTATATGACTATAATGTGTCGGTTCTTGAAATAGAACTATATACAGAATAAAGAAAATGAAGCTATTAATTATCGAAAATAATTTTTAATCATGAAAAGAATATATTTATCATTGGCAATATTATCAACATTATTTTTCTCATGTTCCAAGCAGGACAAAGCAGAGGCTACTGTTCCAGCTCAGAACGCAGATGCAGAGGTTGAATCAGTATTGGAAACACCAGACAGCACTCTTGCCGAAACCGACGCTGTAAGTTCAGCAACTGCTGTGTCTAATCTTCCCGGTTTCAATGGAGTGGTAATTCTTCCTCCTAGCCGGCAGGCAACAGTAACACTTACTATGGGAGGTTCTGTTCATTCAACATCACTCTTGCCCGGACATTATGTGAAGAAAGGCGATGTTCTGGCAACTCTTGAGAATCCTGATTTCATAAATCTTCAGCAGACATACCTTGAAGCTACAGCGCAGAGTGAATTCCTTGAAAAAGAATATATCCGTCAGCAGAATCTTGCATCCAAAGAGGCTGCTTCCCAAAAACGTCTGCAGCAAAGCAAGGCTGAATATTTGTCTATGAAGAGCAAGATGGAGGCTTCTGCTGCCCAGCTTAAAATTCTTGGTGTTGATGTGGCTTCTCTGTTGAACAGTGGAATAATTCCTTATCTAGAAGTAAAATCCCCTTTGAGTGGTTATGTCACTAATATGAATATCAATGTTGGTAAATACTTCAATGTAGGTGAACCTGTCTGCGATGTCATTGACAAAACAAACCCAATGATTCTCCTGACAGTCTATGAGAAAGACCTTGCCCAGCTTCATATCGGCGACAGAATAGAGTTTTCGGTAAATGGTATTTCCGGAGATAAATATTTTGCGAAAGTGATTCTCATTGACCAGATGGTTGATTCTTCAAACCGTTCAATCAAGGCTTATGCCGAGATAGAAAAAGCTGATGATAAATTCCGCCCGGGAATGTATGTTAGTGCGAAAATCGCCGGAAAAGAATAACTTTGTCGTATGAAACATAAGAAGCCCGACAGATTTATATTGTTAGTGAATGTCATCTCTATTTTGGTGGCATTCCTTACTCATTTCCCCGAGTTGATAACTATATCCAACTTTTCGGGAAAAGGAGTTTTGTTCCCTGAAATGCACTTTGCTGATGTTATAAGCGAAGTCCTGTTTACATATTTGTCGTTGCTGATTTTGTTCTATGTGAATGTAAAGGTGTTCCATTTTAATTCCGACCTTGTATATATTGATTGGAAGAAAGCCGTTTATTCATTCATAATAACTTGGGTTATAAATAATTTACTGAGTGATGCATTTATTTATCTCCACCGTAACCTGGATATTCCCGCAATTGATGAGATTATACATTATTATTCTCACCCGTTGCGTGATTTCCTTATTTCCTGTGTTGTTACCGGTACGGTCTATCTTACCAGCCAGAATTTGAAAAGGCGTAAGATGCTTCTTGAGAATCAGCAGCTCAGGACGGAGAATCTTATAAGCCAGTATGAGTCGTTGAAGAGCCAGCTCAATCCTCATATGCTTTTCAATTCTTTGAATACCTTGTATTCTCTGATACGTGAAACTCCGGATAAGGCGCAGGACTATCTTCAGGAGTTGTCACGCGTGTTGAGATATACATTGCAGGTAAACGAATCACCATCGGTTTCATTACGTGAGGAAATGGATTTTGTGAATTCCTATATATATCTTTTACAAATGAGATATGAGGAAAATCTTAAGATAGATATTGATATAAATCCTGAATGTCTTTCTTTGAAACTTCCTCCGATGGCTGTACAGCTGTTGATTGAAAATGCTGTAAAGCATAACGAGATAAGTAACAGAAATCCGCTTCATGTCAGAATATATACGGAAGGAAATGCAATAAAGGTGACTAATCCTATCCGTCCAAGAAAGGACCATGTCCAAAATACCGGAATAGGATTGAACAACCTTGCACAAAGGTATCTGTTGCTTTACAAGAAGAATATTGAGATTAAAGAAGAAGACAATTGTTTCACTGTTATTCTGCCTTTGATATGAAAGCATTGATTATAGAAGACGAAAAAGCTGCTTTGCGCAATTTGAAAGCTGTTATCGGAGAAGTGGACTATGATATAGATGTTGTCGGCGAAGTTGACAGCATCGCTGACTGTGTGGATTGGATTCGCTCTAATCCTGCACCTGATTTGGTGTTTATGGATATCCATCTTGCCGATGGCTCTGCCTTTGATATATTTGACATTGTTGATATTGAATGTCCGGTAATTTTCACAACAGCCTATGACGAATATGCTTTGCGTGCCTTCAAGGTAAACAGCGTAGATTATCTTCTGAAGCCTATCAGCAGGACAGAGCTTAAAAAAGCTTTGGACAAGCTTTCTCTTTTCTGTAAATCCAAACAAAAAGATGAAAGCCCAAAGCCTGTAGATTATTTGTCTATAATAAAGGAATTAAAGCGTGAGGAAAGTTATAAAACCCATTTCCTTGTTCCCGTACGGGATAAGCTGATTCCTCTTTCTGTTGATTCTATTCTTTATTTCTATATAGCGGAAGGGACAGTTAAGGCTGTCGATGTGAACAATAATGAATTTGTATTCTCACAGACATTGGACGAGATAACGGAGCAATTGAATCCTAAATTGTTTTTCAGGGCTAACCGTCAATATCTGATTTCAAAGAAATCGGTCGCTGATGCTTGTGTATGGTTCAATGGCCGTCTTGCAATCAATCTTAAAGTCCCTACTTCTGAGAGAATTATAATAAGCAAGGCTAAGGTGTCGGAATTTAAGGAGTGGTTTTGAAATATTATCAGTTGACGAGTTGATGAGTTGACAAGTTGATGAGTTGACAAGTTGACGAGTTGACAAGTTGACAAGTTGACGAGTTGACAAGGCTTCAGATAAAAGATATTTCTACTTGACTTCTTGACTACTTAACTCCTTAACTCCTTGACTCCTTAACTCCTTAAATAATCTCCCTTGTCAACTCGTATCTGAACCCTTGTCAACTCATTATCACCTTCTCCCCATATCATCATACAACGTTTGCAGCAGAGCTTTTCCGGATTTGAGTCTTTCTTCGGATTGCCTTTCTGAAGCGCCTGATTCAATGAGAGTCTTGTTTCCTTCGTTGTCAAATACAGTATATCCTTCACTGTTCATAAAGCCGAAACCGTTTATGAAAGTGTAGAAACTGAAATCCTTTCCATGACATGATAATAAATCCTTACTGAAACTGAACTCCTTATGTTGGATACCCAGCTGGCCCAATAGCGTTGCTGCAATATCAGTCTGGTTACAGAACATATCAAACTCCTCAGCTTCATTTATTGCTCCGCCGGTCCATATAATAGGAATATGGTATCTTCTCGGTTCAAACTCCTGGATGTCGGATGGATATTTGTATCCATGGTCGGCAACAAGTATCACCAGCATATTATCCCAAACAGGAGACAGGCGTATCTTGTCAATGAAATTACCCAAACAGCTGTCTGTAAACGCTACGGAATTCAAATATTTGTCTTCAAACTTGTGGAAAGGAACTTCAAACGGTTCGTGGCTGCTCAACGTCAGGAATGTCGTGAACCACGGAGATTCCTCGTTTTCCCTGCTTTTTATTTCTTCATACAGATGTTTGAACGTAATGTCATCATTTGCGCCCCATTTGTTTAATCGGCTTGTAATCGGGAAATCCTTGTCTGAAGTTATTTTGCTATAACCCGAACTGAAGAAATAACTCTGCATATTGGTGAAATTAATGTCACCGCCATACAGCATATCAGATGTATATCCTGCTTCGCCAAGGCTTTTGGCAATTGATGGCAAAGTTTGGCTTTTTGCCGGATATTTCATTATTGACGTTGTAGGTTGGGCAAGATAACCGTTCAGGATTGCAACAGTTCCTCTGTCCGTACGGAAAGAATTGGCATATGCATTGCTGAACACAACGCTTTCCTTGCATAATCTGTTAAGATTAGGAGTTATATCCTTTTCTCCTCCCAATGCCTCAATCGTGTTTGCAGAGAAGCTTTCCAAAATAATAAGGAGAATATTCGGACGTTTTGTGTTCAGGATTTCTTTCTTGCACGGAGAATTTTTGCAACTGTCCGGCTTGCTGTAAATATTCCTGAATATTTCTTCTCTTTCTTCTTCAGGAAAGAAATTGAACTGCTCGGCAAAATCCTGCTGTTTTGTCAGTGAAGTCATAAGGCTGAAGCAAGGATTTATGGCAGAATGGTTCAGAAACTGGTTGTCGCTGAAATATACCATGCCGACGTTTGCCGTTGAAGTGGTGACTCCTCCTCTTATGGGAATGAACATTATTCCACCTGAAACGACTATGAGCAAAGAGCTTAATATCCGTTTCTTGCATAAAGATGTAGGGGCAAGCCTCAGAACTGTCCTTTTCATGAACTGGAAAATTGCCGCAGCATACACGGCAAATGCCAGTATCTGAACAATGAATGTAAACATTGGCACGCTTGCCATGGCATCCTTCGGCGATTGGAGATAGAAGAACAAAGTTGAGTCCAACCTGAATCCCCAATAAGGATATAAAGCTATATCGACACAGAATATCGCGGAAATCAATATTGCCATGGTTATGAAATATCCTTTCAGAAATGCTTTGAACCATTTCCCGGGAAACCAGACTGTCAATATTGTAAGTAGCAACGGGAGGGCAGTGAGATAGCCCGAAACAGTGCAGTCAAGCAAAAGTCCGTGGGCAATTACCTCAAGGTAATTTATTGGAGAACTGGCGTTCTCCAATGTACTGTTATATAACATGAATACCGGTTTTTGTATTGCAAAAACCGGTAGCCATGCTATGAAAAGTGAGACAATGAATAATAATCTTTGTTTCATTTGTATAGTTTCTCGCGTAATTCAGCAATTGCCGGATCAGTGATATAATCATCATAATCCATCATCTTGTCAATGATTCCGTTTGGAGTAAGCTCGATAATTCTGTTAGCCACAGTCTGGATGAATTCGTGGTCGTGGCTTGAGAACAGGATATTACCCTTGAATACTTTCAACGTGTTGTTGAACGCCTGGATTGATTCCAAATCCAAATGGTTTGTAGGCGTATCAAGTATCAGACAGTTTGCATCTGTAAGCATCATTCTGGAAATCATGCAACGCATCTTTTCACCTCCGGAAAGAACGCTTACTTTCTTCAGCAATTCTTCGCCTGAGAACAACATTCTTCCAAGGAAACCTTTCAGGAACACTTCGTTTGTGTCCGGAGAGAACTGGCTCAACCATTCAATCAGATTGAAGTCTGAATTGAAATATGCCGAGTTGTCCAATGGCAGATATGTAGTTGTGATAGTCTGTCCCCACTGGTAAGTTCCGGCATCAGCTTTTTCCTCACCGTTGATAATCTGGAACAATGCAGTCATCGCACGTGGATCCTTACTGATGAATACAATCTTGTCTTCTTTTTCAACATTGAAATTCAAGTCACGGAACAGATATTTGCCTTCAATTGATTTTGTAAGTCCTTTGACTTCCAGAATCTGGTTTCCAGGTTCACGGTTAGGAGTGAACAGAATACCCGGATAACGGCGTGAAGAAGGTTTGATTTCTTCGATATTGAGTTTTTCCAACATCTTCTTGCGGCTTGTTGTCTGCTTTGACTTGGCAACATTGGCGCTGAATCGGCGGATGAATTCTTCCAACTCTTTCTTCTTTTCTTCAGCCTTCTTGTTCTGCTGCTGTTGCTGGCGCAAAGCCAACTGGCTTGATTCATACCAGAAGCTGTAGTTGCCGGCAAACAACTGTAATTTTCCATAGTCGATATCTACAGTGTGAGTACATACAGAGTCAAGGAAGTGACGGTCGTGACTAACCACCAATACTGTATGTTCGAAATTCGACAGGTAATTTTCCAACCAAGATACAGTTTCCAAGTCCAAGTCGTTGGTAGGCTCGTCCAGAAGAAGGTTGTCAGGTTGTCCGTAAAGTGCACGTGCCAGCAACACGCGGACTTTCTGCTTACCGCTCAAGTCTTTCATCAGCATGTAATGCAAGTCTTCACTGATACCAAGTCCGCTCAACAAGGCTGCTGCATCACTCTCAGCATTCCAACCTTCCATTTCAGCGAATTTTTCTTCCAGTTCGGCAGCACGTATTCCGTCTTCGTCTGTGAAATCTTCTTTTGCATACAGAGCGTTTTTCTCGCTCATAACTTCCCATAGGATAGAGTGACCCATAAGGACTGTATCCATAACTGTATATTCGTCAAAAGCAAAGTGGTCCTGTGCCAAAACTGACAGACGTTCGCCCGGTCCCATTGATACGCTTCCGCGTGTAGGGTCAAGCTGGCCGCTGATAACTTTCAGGAAAGTGGATTTTCCTGCACCGTTCGCACCAATTATACCATAACAATTACCCGGAGTGAACTTTAGGTTCACATCCTGAAACAACACTCTTTTACCAAATTGTACATCCAGACCGTTTACTGTAATCATATTTAATTATATTAGGTGAGTAGGAGACGAGTTGGCAAGTTGACAGAATAAAGCATAAAATCCTTCTTGTCAACTCGTCAACTCGTTCCCTTGTTCTTGTATATTTTCTACAAAACTTCGCAAAGTTACGAAAAAAATCCGGATGCTTTTTCTATTTCTTCTTTTTTGTCCAAAGTGTTTTTGATTTTGTTCTTCTCTTCTGATTTCCATAATACAGTTAAAAGCTACATCTCTATATATACGAAGATGTGGGCATAGAACCGGAATACATGTTGAAAATAGCAGGAACAGCACTTATTGATTTTTTCTGTGCAGGCGTTGATAAAAATATCTGAATAAAATTTTCACAGGTCCGAACCCGCGCGAAAATATATACGGCCCCACGCGAGAATATATACGGCCCGAAATTGGCGTAGGTTCGGATGCCTGTGGAGAATTAATTATTCCTCCTGAAAACATGGTTCTGGTCTGTTCCGGATCAGATGTGTTTCTGACAAAATGTCAAACTATCATTCTGTCATTCCAACCCTTATGAGAATCCGATATTTCGGGACAAAATACAGAAAACGGAAATCGTTGGCATTCTCGCGGAGTTAAGGAAATACAAAGTGACAGGAATATCTGGAATTTGCTTTCTTAAAATAAATTTCATTGCGATGGTTTCAGAAAACAGAGTAAAAATGTAAGAAACACGGAGAAGATGCCTTACAAAATAACACTTAAAAAACGAACGTGGATTTTGTGCGTTTTGATGGAAAAATACGGTTTTCAGGGTTGATTTTCCATGTTGACAGGCACATTTGGAAGACAAATACGGTGTGTTAAAAAAATGATTGCAATGATTTGGGAAAATGATTGTGAAGAGTTGGTGAAATGATTGCAATGACATGGATGAACGATTGCAATGATTTCCCGAAATCATTGCAATGATTTTCCGGAATGATAAAAATTACATGTTCAGATTTGAGTTTTAGTCTGTTTTTATACAAATTACAGGTTAGCAAAAACAAGCAATATTTAGCAAAAGGTTATTTATTGGCTTATTTTTGTGTGATATTGATATAGTAAATTAAGCCGTTAAATCCACATTCCGACAAGTATTTCGGGTATTCTCAAACGTAAAAATTTTGATTTAATTTTGTACAACTTTACACAAGGTTGGACTTACCGAATATTCTGTAAGAAAGATTAATTACATAAAGAAGTAGAGTATGATTATAATTGAAACAGACATGGGTTGAAATTTGCTTTTATCTGCTTAAATCTAAAGTTTTATGATGTGGCTTATGGGGGATAATAGTGGCGTAAGTGACTATCTTATTGTAAAAGCTGTTGTGGAAAATATCTGGTTTTACTCCTTGGGTGGCAAGAAAAAAGGGACGTTTTTTTTTACCATCATACACCCTATCCCATGCTGCAAAAGTAAAAAAGTTTTCAGAATACAATGTCCTAATTCTGAATTTTTTTCAAAAAAAAAATATATATGCTTATCCACTTCTTAAAGGTGGTAAAAAAAAACGTCCGTTTAAATTTACCACCAATTAATTATACCATATCCTTTCACTAAAAGAAATTTCATAGTTAAGGTTTTTATGGGAGCATGCCGCCGGGAGGCACCATGCTCTTGATTTTTTAACGGAGCCTTGGCTCTTGTTTGGAATTTATTGTTAAAAATGAGGGTAAACATGAAAGGACAGAATGAAAGAAATACATATTATGTAAGGACTTCGTTGAGGGGATGTCTGATGCTTCTTATAATGTTTTCTTTTATATTAAAGTTGGAAGCTCAGCACACCTCAATAAGGACTAACCTGCTTTACTGGCTTACGGCGACTCCGAATGCCGGAGTGGAAACCCGCCTGTCGGGACATTCCACCCTGGGGCTTTCCGTGAGCATGAATCCGTTTTTATTCCCGGAAATAAACAAATCCGACCCTCCACGTAATCCCAAGCTACTTCATTGGACCGTGGTTCCCGAATATAAATACTGGTTTTGCCGCCCTTATGAGCGTTGGTTCGTTGGCGCCTATGGCATCTATGGCGATTTCAACATCGGCGGCATAAGTTTTCTGGACTTTGCCGGTCTTGCCGACTCACGCTATGAAGGCGCTGCCTATGGCGGTGGCGTCAGCCTTGGCTATCAGTGGGCTCTTGGCAGGCGCTGGGGCATCGAGGCTTCGCTGGGCGCCGGCTATTTGCGCCTGGACTACAAGCAGTATGACTGCGGCGCTTGCGGCACAATGCGCAAACAGGCGCGGAGGAACTATGTGGGGCCGACGAGGGCGGCGGTGTCGGTGGTTTATTATATTAGGTGACGAGGGGACGAGGGGACGAGTTGACAAGGAGTTAAGGAGTCAAGGAGTTAAGGAGTTAAGGAGTCAAGGAGTCAAGGAGTTAAGGAGTTAAGAAGAAATATCTATTTCCTATAGCCTTGTCAACTTGTCAACTTGTCAACTCGTCAACTAAAAAACTAAAAAACTTAAAAACTTAAAAACTAATCATATGCTAAAAATAGCGACAATATTGATTTTTATTCTTGCATGGATGCCCATCCGTGCCGAGAAGTCGCGACAGGACAAAGGCGATTTGGCGCCAGTTGCCCGCAATCCCCATGTGGAGTGGGTTGAGCCCGGGCTGCTGAGCGTCAGTTTCACCTGCCCTGCGGGGATAAGGATTGGTGGAGCGGATATGATACGCATATCTCCGGTGTTCAAGCCGGAGGGGAGGGCGGAGAAAGCTTTTGCGCCTGTGCTGTATATGAGCCGTTCGGGCAAGAAATTCTATTTGCGGCGTGAGGAATTTTCTGACGGAGCAAACGAGGGGGCACGCATAATGATTCCTCAAAATATATCTTCAGAAGATTATGTATATACCGACACTGTTGCTACGGGAACAGTGGCAGGGGGAGTGCTTGAGCTTTCATACTTCTTTGAGGACTGCTGCAGCAGCAACCTCCTGATGCGCGACAGTGTGAGGGTTAAGGCTGCATCGACCGAGGTGCGCCATGTGCTTCCTCTTCCTGTGCTGGTGAACCGCCTGCCTATTGCTTCGGACAATGTGGTGTTTGTGCGTCCGGAAAAGGAAGAGGTGAAAAATCGCTCCGAAGAGGTGGAGCTGCATTTCCACTATCGCCTGAACGACAGCGAGCTGGTGCCGGATTATATGGATAACCTCAAGCGCCTTTCGCGCCTGGACAGCGTGTGCGCGCCGGTGATGACCAACAGCCGTGATTATACGGTTAGGTCGGTAAGCGTTACTGGATATGCCTCGCCCGACGGCGGCACGGACTATAACCGCAGCCTTTCGGAACGCCGCGCTTCTTCTTTCTCGAGATATTTCTCTGACAGATATTCCCTGAATCCTGAAATGACACAGACCACAGGCGCGGGCGAGGACTGGCAGACTCTGCTCACGCTGGTGGAGGCGGACAGCCTTATGCCGCATGCCTTGCGTGTGGCTGAAATTATCCGTGAGGTGCCTCTTGCCGACGGACGCAAGGAGCAGATAAAAGAACTTTCGGGGGGCGAGGCATACCGCTATATGCTGAAGAATTTCTTTCCACGCCTTCGCCGCATGGTGCTGCTGATGAAATACACGGTGCGCTCGTTCGACGGCGACGAGGCTTGCCGCATGATAGCCACCCGCCCGCAGGACCTTGACTGCCGTGAGCTTTTCGAGGCTGCAAGCCGCATGAATGCCGGCAAGTCGCTGAAAGGAGGCGGCAGGGAGGAATATGGAGTGGAATATGACATTGCCGCAGGGCTCTATCCGGACGACGTGCCCACTCAGCTCAACGCAGCCTCGGCAGCCCTGATAAGATACGACCTTGAGGCGGCATACAGGTATCTGACGCGTATCCGTGACGACGAACGCTCGTGGAACAATATCGGTGTTTACCACTGGATGTGCGGCGACGAGGCTGAGGCCCGCCGATGGTTTGAGAAGGCTGCGCTAGTGCTGCCCGATGTTGCCGGACGAAATCTGGAAATGCTTGATTCGTTGAAAAATTATTGAACCTGAAGAATAGATGAGAACTGCTTTCAACATATTGACCCTTATGCTTCTGTCGGCACTTGCGCATTCGTGCTATATGGTTGACGAGAGGGATGTGTGCTGCGAATCCAATATGGTGCGGTTCAGATATATATATGAAGGGAGGGATGTTTATTATGACTATATACAGACGATGGAGTGTTTCCTCTTCGACAGTGCGGGACGCTTCTGCGCAACTCTGGAGACTGCCGACGGGGATATACGCCGCTTCCGTCTGGACAGCGTCGCTCCGGGGAAATATACCCTGGTGGCTGTTGCCAATCTGGACGATTGCGGGTGCTTCAAGTGTGATGCGGATACCACGCTAAGACATTTCAGCCTGTTCCTGGATAATGTCTATACAAAGTCGGCTGCAAAGGTTTATGCCGACGGCGACCATCTTTACTGGGCAACAGACGAGCTGGAGATTGTCAGCGGCGGCAGCAATTATTTCGAAATTCCGGTCTCGAATATCCATGCCGGGATGACAATAAAAATAGAGTGGGAAAACCTGCCGGACTATCCCGAGGGATATTCCTATTATCTGGAGGGAGTGAGCGACGCTTGCAGCTTCAACCCGGACAGGGCAGATGCCATCGGTCATCTGCTGTTTCCGGAAACCGACCGTGCCGACGCTGCTGTGCGCAAGGATGTGTCGCTCCGTAACCTTGGGCTTTATGCCGAGGTGAACTCGCTGAGATATACCAACGATGCCATCCCTGTGTTCCGCCTCCTGCACAACGGTGTGCCGGCATCGAAAACGGTGGACTTTGCCGAGGCTTTCCGCCAATGGGGCTGGAAGCCGGACAATATGCAGCTTCAGAAGTATGAAATATCCATGCTCATAAAGGCTAACGGAAATATTGAGGTGAGGCCTTATATTGATGTCGGTGTGAGCGGATGGATTGATGGGGGGACGATTGGGTTTTGAGAAATTGAGAATTGAAACACAGAGGCACAGAGTTACAGAGGTAATATATTGAGAATAAATAAAATAAAATAGAAATCTCCGCGTTCTCCGTGTCTCTGTGTTTAAACTCAAAAACTTAAAAACTTAAAAACTTAAAAACTTAAAAACTCAAAACATATTATTAACTTAAATATTTAATCTTATGAAAGAAAAATTATTGTTAATGAAATCCTTCCTTATAGGAGGAGCAGCTTTGTTGGCAACATCGTGTACCAACGAAGAGATTATCGGAGGAAATCCGGAAACGGAAACCGGAAATCCGGGATTGAGCATTTCAATCCAAACTCCGGCGGCTGACGGGGTGGTGTTTACCAAGGTTGGAACAATCGAAGATGAAGCTGCTGAATGGGCGGTTAAGACTTTGAATGTTTATTTGTTTAATAAGTCAGGAGCTACCGAAAAAGATTCAGATTACAAACTTTACAAACACACCCCACTTAATTTGTCAGAGATGGATAAAGATGGTGTGACAGATAACAGCGATGGAACATATTCCTACAACGAACCTATCACTGCCGATATGATTGGCAAAACAATGAAGGTGGTGCTGGTGGCTAATGATGCGCCGGCGGGAGTTATACCAAATACTGATGGTACGAGTGGAACGGGACTTGATGAGTTTAAGACTAAACTGGCTAATGCATCAGTAAGTGAAGGTTCTTCTGCCGATGTTTTGGTGGGTGGCACAGGAGATGGTGCTACAGGTTTCCCAATGTCGTATGTTGGAGAAAGTGATATAACAATGACCCCAATGGGCGAAAGCGTTTCTGCCACACTGACACGTACAGTAGCCCGTCTGGATATATTCAATTACACTCCGAACCTTACTGTCACAGGTGTGAGCCTTGTTAAGGCGGTGAACAAGTCTTATCTATTGCCGCAGGCAGCATTTACAGACCCGACAACAGGCGTGTCTTATGTGACAATCAATGCGACACAGGAATGGCAGGGTAAATTTGGAAGTAATGGAGGGGCATTTGTTAAACCTACTAAACCGGATGACCAATTGGAGCCATGGACACCTACAGAAGATGATTATAAAAAAGTAAATACTTTGAAGCATGTGCTTTATATGTATGAGCAGGCTAATGCGGGCGAAAATATTGCAAAGATACATATTGACTATAAACTTAGTATGGGTGGTGGAGCTGAAAAAACAGCTTCTTTGGATATTCCTTTTACATCTTCTACGGAGAAGATAGAACGTAATACATTATACACAGTAAAACTTGGAGATGGAACAATTGCGCAGGATAAAATCAATGCAACCATAACTGTAGAAGACTGGGTGACGGAAGATGTTGATGTGCCATTGGATCCTAGTGAAGGCAGTGATACTGTAGAATAATTTTAATTGTTTTCAAGCAGACAAATCTGAAATAATAATTTAAATCAAGACAAATAATATAAAGACGATATGAAAAAGAAAAATATAATATATGGCGCGCTGGCTTCTTTTGCGTTTCTGTTGTCATCCTGCAGTTCTGATGACGTGGTGCCGGTAAATGAATCCGGAAATGGTCAAATAAAAGTAAGACTGTCAGGTTCAGCGAAGACAGTGGGTGGTGTACCTGTAACCAAGGCAGGCTCAGTTGCCGGAAGCCCTGAGGAAAGCAATGTTGACGCTTTGCTGGCAGTTGCTTTTAATGATTTGGCAGCATCGGCTTCCATGTCGGGGGGCGCTTCAACTGAGGATGATGGAGATACTTTCTATAAAATCATAGAAATACCTGTAACAGAAGACTCTCCTTCAGAACTGAGCTTTGGTTTGGGAATGGAAGGTGATTTCCAGATTTGCTTTATAGCCAATGCCAACGAAACTTTAAAGAATAAGTTGGGTGAAGTGTTGACCTCTTCGAGCAATACGGTCAAAGATCTTAAGGACTTTGTTATGACAACAGATGACGGCTCCACTTCAATCCAGGCTCCGGATTCAAAAGAAGGCGGAATGTTGATGGTCAGCCCGTTTTATTCTGTCAAATCATCTTTTTCTTCTTCAGCAGCTCAGGAATTGAGTGTTAATCTTACAAGGCTGATGGCACGTATGGATATTGTAAATGCCTGTGACGGTATCAATATACAGAAGGTGATTTTCAAGAATCGCGCTATAGGTACTAAACTTTTTGATTTTGAGGTAAAACAGCCGGAAAAAACATTGGAAACTAATGCCAAAGAATATGATATGACAGCACTTGTTACCGATTCGGACGGAAAAGGATTGGTTGGAAATTCTTCAAAAGCTGCGGAATATAAGGAGGGAATCTATACATACAGCCAGTTTGGAAAAGAAAAAGGGGGAAGTGACGGTGCAACGGATGAACGTCCGTCTGTTGAAGTGCAATACAAGATGCCGTCTGTCGCAGGTGACAAAACTTATACATATACCCTTTACTTTAAAGAAGCTGAGGGTGATGCTGAGAAACCTTTGAAGAACAATTACCTTTATACCTTGAAGATTTCAAACGCCAACAACAATATCCGTTTTACTCTTGACGTGGCTGACTGGAATGAAGGTAAAACAATAGAGGTTGGTGTTGATCAGATAATCGACGGCATAACCGGTGATGTTATACAGTCCGGAGTTAATAACCCCGGAGTATGGGGCAATGGAGGTGAGGAAAATATAACTGCCCAGTAAAAATGGTTTAAAAGTTGGAAATTATGAACAAATTATTAAAATCAATCATACCGTTAATTCTTTCCTTGCTGACATTATCATGCAGCAAGGAAGACTTGCCGGGCAACGGTGAAGAAGTCAATGGCGGGGCATTGACAATAAATGTGGTAGATAAGGGTTATGCCAGCCAGGACAGTGTGCCGGATACTAAGGCTACGACAGATGGAAGCTATGTGACTACCTTTGTTGAAGGAGACGAAATCGGTGTGTATGTTGTAGCAAACAATAAAATAGTCCAAAGTAATGTTAAACTGACAAAAAGCGGCAGTGGCTGGACGGCAGGTGAGGAAATTACTTCAAAGAAAGATAATGAAATGAAGTTCTTTGCCTATTATCCTTATGACGCAAGTGTTTCTGATGAGAAGTTAACCGCAACGGCCAGTAATGCAGAGGGTTTCTTTGCTACATATCTGAGTGAAATAGTTCTTCCGACCGACCAGAGTGATGCAGGAAAATATTCAAAGGCGGATATAATGGTAGGAGATGGCAGCTTAGCCGGCACAGCGTTGACGTTCGGGATGGAGCATCAGATGGGGTTGGTGGTCGTTGAATTACCTACTGAGGCGGAACAGACCTTTACATATAAATTAAGTACAGATGCAAGTTATACATGGGAAGGCGTAAAGATTACATCTGTAAGTTGCACGGATGTGCAATTGAACTCTCAAAATGCTTTATCGGTAGATGGAAAGTATCGTTATTTGGTAAAACCTGGAACTGATGATATATCAGGAAGTTTTAGTATGGCAAGTGAGAGTAAGACATTTACTTGTACAGGTTCTTCAGGTATATCTGCTGGAAGTTATAAGACTTATAAGGTTTCGGCGAAGATTACTGCTAAAGGAGAGGAAACTCATACTCTAGCATTTGGTGATTTCTTTATGAGAGATGGAAGTATTTTAAAAGGTAGTGATTATTCATCAGATAGAAAAATACCTAATCCTGAGAATTGTATAGGGATAGTGTTCTCTGTAGATCAATCACGCATAGGCAGTGCTGAAGGAGAAGCATTGTTATCCAAGGGTGTATCTACCCCTCACGGTTTGGTAATGGCGTTGACGGATGCCAGCACAAGTGCCCAGTGGAAGACTTCGAATGACGGAAATCATGTTACGGCTGAATGTACTACAAGAGATAATTGTAAAGCAGATATAAGTGGTTTGCAGAATTATAATGAAGTAAAAAAATATGACAGTGATTTTTCTGCGTTTCCTGCATTTGCAGCAGCAGAGACTTATAACACTACAGTAAAAGTGTCTAGTTTGAAAACAACCGGATGGTTTTTGCCAAGTATCGGTCAGTGGTGGGATATATTGGCTAATTTGGGGAATTCGGATTTTAGTAATAGTAATGGTTCAACAACTGGTGATATAGGTTGGGGGGACTATCAGGGTTCAAAAGCTGTTAGTGCGATAAATGTTCATTTGAATAAGATTGGAGGAGGTAATGTAAATCAAATTAGCTCCGGTACGGAATATTGGACTTCGTCCGAGTATGATAGCAGCAACGCTCGCAACGTGAATTTCTACAGCAATGGCGCCTTGTGCTTGTTCTGTACCAGTAAGGGCAGCGGTTATCGGGTGCGTTGCGTTCTCGCTTTCTAATCTATTTTCCTATTTATAAATTTATCTATTAAAAACAAAACCCGCTAAAGCGGGTCGAAAAAAATTAGAAAATGTCATTATCCGAAGACTTACCGATATATCATGACAATTATCAGTTGCTGAATAAATTGATACGGCAGACTCAGGAGTTTCCACGGTTCTTCAAATATAGTTTGGGAAGCCGGATGGTTGATTTGAATTTGGATATGTTGTCGTTGATATATAAGGCGAACTCTTTGGAAATTGAAAATTGAAAATACCAATTATATAGTAATATCAATAAGTAACTGTTCAATATTAATTTTATATTTAGCTGTATAACTTATGGAGTTAGAGGAGTTAAAAGGAGTAATAGAAGTTAAATGCCAATACTATTAGTATCTGAAATCTATCGGCTTTTAACTTCCTGCGAAGCATTAACTTCCTGTAACTCCTTGTAACTCCTGTAAGAGAGAACTCATATAAACTTCTCATATAAAAATAATTTTGAACTCCTACTTATCATCATAACTGAAAGTTTAGGAATAAACAAAAGAGAAAATCACCTCCGGTGTAGTTGAAACCTAAAAACTTGCAGTCTCAAAATGTTTAACTCAAAACAGCAATGAAATGAATAAGATATTAAAAAGCGGCATGATGTTAGCCCTTGCCTTATTAGCCATGTCGTGCAACAAGGAAGACTTGCCGGGCAACGGTGAAGAAGTCAATGGCGGGGCATTGACAATAAATGTGGTAGATAAGGGTTATGCCAGCCAGGATAGTGTGCCGGATACGAAGGCTACGACAGATGGAAGTTACAAGACTACATTTGGTGAAGGTGATGAAATCGGGGTATATGTTGTAAGTGGTTTGGAAGGAAATCAAATACTTCTGAACAACGAAAAGCTGACATATAGCGGCTCCGGATGGACAGGAGACTTAAGATATAAGAAAATAGAAGGTGACAGCCCGAAGTTTTTTGCTTATTATCCTTATGATGGAAGTATTTCTTCGGAGAAGTTAACAGCGTCGGCTAGTGATGCAGAGGGTTTCTTTGCAACATATCTGAGTGGAATAACATTGCCAACCGACCAGAGTGATGCAGGAAAATATTCAAAGGCGGATATAATGGTAGGAGATGGCAGCTTAGCCGGCACAGCGTTGACGTTTGGGATGGAGCATCAGATGGGGCTGGTGGTAGTAGAACTTCCAACACAGGCGGAGCAGCCGTGTACATATAAATTAAGTACAGATGCAAGCTATACATGGGAAGGCGTAAAGATGACATCTGTAAGTTGTACGGATGTGAAATTGAATTCTCAAAATGCATTGTTGGTAGATGGAAAGTATCGTTATTTGGTAAAACCTGGAACTGAGGATTTATCGGGAAGTTTTAGTATGGCAAGTGAGAGTAAGACATTTACTTGTACAGGTTCTTCTGCAATAACAGCCGGTAGTTATAAAATATATAAAGTGTCGGTTAAGCTTAATACAAGAGGTGCAGATGAAGAGCATATATTAAAAAAAGGAGATTTGTATATGGCAGACGGAAGTATTTTGAATGGTGATTTATATTCTTCAGAAACTCCAATTCCTAATCCAGAGGATTGTAGAGGAATTGTATTCTCCGTAAAAAATCCTTACGATGAAGATACAAATCTTGATACGAAATTTACTCATGGTTTAGTTCTGGCATTGAAAGATGCTGGTTCTTACCCTAAATGGAGTAAATCTTATGACATAGACCAAGGTGGAATAAAGAATTGCCAATCTTTGCAAGATTGTAAAGAAGACTTAGTTGGATATTCGAATAATAAAACGATCTGGGAAAAAGGAAGTCCTGATGCTTTTCCTGCTTTTAATGTAAAAGAAAACTATACACAAACTTTACCAGAGGGGAAAACTTCCGGATGGTTCCTCCCAAGTATAGGTCAATGGATATATATATTGTCTAATTTAGGAGAAGCTAATTTTACTGATAGCGAACGAATAGAAGGAGTCTCTGCCTCTGCTGCAAACAAAATAGATTCATATTTAGACAAGGTTGGTGGTAGTTATGTTCAAAAAATAGATTATAAGTCTTATAGAGGAACAAGTTTTTGGTCCTCTTCTGAATATCTTAATGGATTTGCAAGAACACTAAATTTTATTTCTGGAGGTGATGGTGATTTGATTTTGAGCATAGGAGAAAAACATAATTCTACCGATAGAGCTCGTTATATTTTTGCATTTTAAATTGCTGTTTGTTTCATAAATAGTGAAGTTTGATATTATTTCTTTATGTTATAAGAATAGTAATATAAAAATTAAATAGATTATGAAAAAAATATTAGAATCAACAATACTGTTCGTCCTTTCCTTGCTGACATTATCATGCAGTAAGGAAGACTTGCCGGGCAACGGTGAAGAAGTCAATGGCGGCGCATTGACAATAAATGTGGTTGATAAAGGTTATGCAAGCCAGGACAGTGTCTCAGGGACAAAAGCAACGACAGATGGAAGCTATGTGACTACTTTTGTTGAAGGAGACGAAATCGGGGTGTATGTTGTAGCGAACAATAAAATAGTTCAAAGTAATGTTAAACTGACAAAAAACGGCAGTGGCTGGACGGCAGGTGAGGAAATTACTTCAAAGAAAGATAATGAAATGAAGTTCTTTGCCTATTATCCTTACGACGTAAGTATTTCTTCGGAGAAGTTAACAGCAACGGCCAATGATGCAGAGGGTTTCTTTGCTACATATCTGAGTGAAATAGTTCTTCCAACCGACCAGAGTGATGCAGGAAAATATTCAAAAGCGGATATAATGGTAGGAGATGGCAGCTTAGCCGGCACTGCGTTGACGTTTGGGATGGAGCATCAGATGGGGTTGGTGGTTATAGAGATACCGAAGAAGTTTACAACAGGGACTCTTTATTATCTTGAGGGAGATGAAAGTTTTACATGGGAAGGAAGTGACTATACAGAATCAGAAGTTTCTGAGCTTCAATTTACAGGTGTTACTCCTTATAAATTAACATCTGAACCAGAAGATGGTAATTATGTATATCGTTATCTTGTAAATCCTGAAGCATCGGCAAAAAGTGCTATACAAGGAAGTTTCAGTGTAGGTGGCAGTTCTAAGAGCTATACAATAGAAACAACAAGTTTCCCAACTGAAGGAGGGAAATATAAGACATATAGCGTTGGTTTGGGAGCTGAAGCTGTTACTAAGATTTCTCATATTTTGAAAGTTGGTGATTTTTTTATGAATGATGGAAGTATCATTGGTAAAGACTCAGACTTATCTCCTGATCAAAAATCAAAGTGTATTGGAATTGTTTATTATGCAGGGGATCCAACAACAGGAGAAGTAGCAGATCCTAAACTGCCAAAGAAATATAAACATGGATTGGTAGTGGCTTTGACAGATGGTGATGGTAGTACATATAAATGTAAATGGCAAGAAACCCCATCTTTAGTCGCTGATTGGACTGGCTCAAATGGATATTCATCTTCTGAATTAAAAGAAAAAAAGAAAATACATGGATATTGTCAAACTCTTATTTTAAGAGCATATGATGCAAAAAACTCATCCCATTATTTACCAGTTTTGGATTTGCTCGATTCGAAAATATCTAAAGCTCCTTTACCTGAAGGATTGACTAGTAATTGGTATTTAATGTCTTATTATGAGTTGCATGATTTAATATTACCTGAGTATACAAAGGAATCTACAGTCGTTACTAGTCTTGAGTCGGCTGGAGGAAGTGATATAAAGCGTTCAGAATATCATTGTAGTGGAGAGTTAAGTATAAATCAACCTACTTATTGTAAATTCTATGGTGGTATATATGGTGATCATGGTTTAAAAACTAATGAATCTTATGTACGTTTTGCATTCGCTTTTTAATTTGTGGTAAAGTTGGGTTTTTATGTGTAATCCAATTTATGGCTCTGAAGGAGCGACACAATCTGGTATTTGGGTGTTGAGGGTGTTGCAAAACTAATTTAAACACAGAGGCACGGAGGCGCAGAGGTAATATGTTGAGAATAAACAAATAAAACCTCTGTGTTCTCCGTGTTTCTGCGTTTGATTATTTATGTTTTGCAACATCTTCAGTTCAAAAAGAGGGTGTTTTCCTGTTTGTCGGTTCGGATTTTGTTCTGGTGTTCCGGAAAGATGCAGGATTTGAACTGACAGCTCCGGTTAATGAGAATGGCGGATTGCAGCATATTCTTATGGGTACGGAGATTGGTAAACTTGCTAAATAAGTATTAGGCTTTAAATAGCCTTTTATTATAAGTAGGTGTTCAAAATTATTTTTATAAGAGAATTTTATCTGAACTCACTCTGATAGGAGTTATTAAGAGTTACAGGGAGTTAAAGCTCCGCAGGAAGTTAAAAGCCGATAGTTTTCAGATATAAATAGTATTGGCTTTTAACTTCTATTACTCCCTTTAACTCCTCTAACTTCATAAGTTATACAGCTAAATATAAAATTAATATTGAACAGTTACTTAATACTGTTTCGGAAGGGATAGCATTGCTTTATAGAATGTTGCTCCTTCAGTGTTTTTTATTGGTACGTATTTGTGTTTTAAATCGAACGGTTTGATAAATTAAATATAAAATATTATCTTTGAGAAATAAACAATAAAAATAAATTTATGGGAGCAACAGTATTTAATCAGGCGCAAATGCAGTTGTTGGAGATGATGTCATTTGTTAGCACTCCTGAGTCACTTGCAGATTTGAATAAGGTTATTTCTGACTATTTCGCACAACAGGCGCAGCGAGAAATAGACCGTTTGTGGGAAACTGGAGAGTTAAACGAAAGCAAGGTTGAATCATTCCGGGCATTACATGAACGTACACCTTATACATAGCAGGAAATGCACGTTATATAGTGACGGAAGACCGTCATTTCAATGTTTTGAAAGATATTTCATTTCCTAAGGTATTGGTAATTGATATTATAACATTTGCAGAACAGTTATCAGATTAGAATCCAGTATTATAACATGTAAGTTTTTGATGTGGAGTTTTTATTTTGCATTTTAAACTTCTGTGTTTTTGTTTTTTTATATTTCCAAACCTAATTCTATTATATCTATAAATTCCCCACCTATAAATAAACAAAGATAAATTGAAAGAAAATAACTATCTTTACGCCCGTTTTTGTCAATGTGTTTGATGAATAGATGGATATAGAAACAAGAAACTGAGAGACAGAGATGAACAGGGATAACAATCTTATACGTTTGCTTTTGCTGCTACTGGTGGCATTGGCATCTACGTTGCTGATGTATTGTTTGCCGGAACAGATTTGCGGTTATAAGATAAAGAAAGTTGATTTGTTGTCGGATTTGAGGGTTAAGCAGGAGGTTAATGTCATGGATTCGCTACGCCGGCAATTGCTGGAAGATACTGTGGAGGTGGACTCTGTGTATGTGCGTGACTCAATTGATATTCATGAAGATTTGGATTCTGCGATATTGCAGTTGAGAGATTCGCTTTACAATGTGCTGGTGCAGACGGAAGGGGCGGATTCTTTGGGCGTTAATATAGAGGACTATTCTGTGGGACATGTGGGGCTGAGACGATTCTTCTCGGCTTTGAACAACAGGGATACTATGAGCAGGCCGGTGCGTGTGGCTTTCCTTGGAGATTCGTTTGTGGAGGGAGATATACTTGTGGGAGACTTGCGCTCGTATCTCCAGCAGACATTCGGGGGAAGGGGAGTTGGTTTTGTGCCTACATCATCGGTTGCCGCGCAATACCGGCCGACAATAAAGATGAAGTCGGAAAAATGGAAGACCTGGTCGATGATGACAGATTATACCCAGGCATATACCCTAAGCGGTATGCTTTTTGAGCCAGAGGCGGATGGCGCTTCGATGAAACTGGAGACATCTGACAGGTATCCGGAGATAAAAAGCGCGGGAACTTTCAAATTATATTATCAGAAGAATAACGGAACTGTGATGAGGTTGGCGAAGAACGGTGAAACTGATACGCTGGAAACAGTTCTTCCTCGGACGGACAAAATTACTTGCTTTGAGCAGAAGGGAGAGTTTTCGTCGGTGGATTGTTCGTTCAGGAATGTGGACGGAGGATTCCTTGCTCTTGGTGTGGCTGTCGAGGACAACAAAGGGGTTGTGGTGGACAATTATTCGTTGCGAGGGAACTCAGGTCTGATATTGAACAGGGTTGATTCGATGCAGAGTGTGGCGCTGAACAAGGTGCGTCCATATGACCTTATCATATTGCAATATGGTCTGAATGTGGCTAACGACAGTGTGCTGCAGTATGGCTGGTATGGAAAGAAAATGGAGATTGCGATAAGACATTTGCGCCGTTGTTATCCTACTGCTGATGTGCTGGTGCTGGGCGTTTCGGACAGGGGGAGACAGTTTGACGGCAAGTTTGAGACTATGCCTTCGGTGCTTGCCTTGCTTCACAGCCAGAGACAGATGGCAAAACGTATGGGAGTTACGTTCTGGAACGTGTTCGGTGCAATGGGCGGCGAGAACAGTATGGCGCGCTTTGTGGAAAAAGATTGGGCTAGCAAGGATTATACTCATTTGAGTTTCAGAGGAGGTAGGGAACTTGCCCGGATATTGTATGAAGCGTTGATGAGGGAAAAGAAATTTTATGATGAAGCGGATGAGGCAGGTTTTTAAACATATTGCATATGCCGTGGTTGCAATGGCTTTTACAACTTTGTGGGCACAACAGATAATAAAGGCTCCTAGGATTGTGTTTAAAGGCATGGGGCGCGCAGATTCGGCTTTTGTCTGCCGGGATACACTTGAATTGCCTTTGTCGTTGCCCGGTATGCTTGTAGGAGAAAGGGATACGCTGACTTTTGATTCCGGACTGGAAAGGTTTTATTCCGGCCTGGATTCGCTGAGGCAGGGGAAAGACACTATAATAAGAATCGTCCATCTGGGTGATTCGCATATACAGGCTGGATATTACAGCGGAAGGATGATGCGCCTTATGCATGAGACTTTTGGAAATGCGGGTCGAGGATGGATTGCCCCATATAAGCTTGGAAGGACTAATGAGCCTTCGGACTATTTCATTTCATCGGTAATACGAAACTGGTCGTCAGGGAAATGCACGCAAAGGGAGAGCAGGAGGAAGGCTCCTGTTGGTTTGGGCGGTTTCGGTATATCTGCTGTTTCTCCTTCGATAAATTTTGATGTGATTATTGCTCCTAATAACGGAAAAGGATATTCATTCAACAAAGCTATACTTTACAGAGGACGAAAGTCAATGCCTATGCTGCCGGCAGGGGATAGAAAGGCTGATGTGACCTACAGACCGGCGGACACTGTGTGCGCAGCGAACCTTGTGGCTGATACTTTCCTGGTTTCTTCACTTACAGATACTCTGGAATTGCAGAGTTCTAGGCGAAAGAAAGGGACAGACAGGCTTTTGCCTGCATATTCATTCAGAAATGTGTATTATGGGCTAAGTCTTGAAAATGGGAATCCGGGTATATTGTATCATTCAATAGGCGTTAATGGCGCAATGTATGTAAACTATACAGATACGGCTTATGTTGAGCAGCTTGCGCAGTTGAAACCGGATTTGATAATAGTATCTATGGGAACGAATGAATCATTCGGGCGTAATTTCAGGGCTGAGGAATTTGAAGGGCAGATACATGCTCTTGTTTCATTGCTGAAAGATAAAATGCCTGAAACTGCCTTGTTGCTCACGACACCTCCGGAATGTTACAGGAGAGTGACGGTGAATAAGAAACGTGTTTATAAGAGAAATGAGAATACTCAAGCAGTTGCTGAGGCAATTGTGAAGGTTGCCCGTGAAGATAGCCTTGCCTGCTGGGATTTGTTCAATGCTACCGGTGGAAAGAATTCAAGCCGGAAATGGTTGGATTATAAGCTTCTGGGCAGAGACAGGATTCACTTTACAAAGGAAGGATATAAAGAGCAGGGAACGCTTTTGTTCAGGGGGATGATGAATTCTTATTTGAGGGAGGAGACGAGGGGACGAGGTGACGAGGGGACAAGTTGACAAGGGGACAAGGTGACGAGTTGACAAGGTTTTTTTAGGAGTTAAGGAGTTAAGGAGTTAAGGAGTTAAGGAGTTAAGGAGTCAAGGAGTTAAGTAGTTAAGTAGTCAAGTAGTTAAGAATAAAATGGCTCGTCTCTGTTGCCTTGTCAACTTGTCAACTCGTCTCTGTTGCCTCGTCAACTCGTCTCTGTTGCCTTGTCAACTCGTCAACTCGTCTCTAATTAATTAATAAATTAAAAAGTTATCACAGATGTTTGATTTATCGCAGCTTTCATTTGAAAAGTTACTACATATATTGGAATATGACCCTTCAGCGCCTATGTTGTTCAGCAGTGGGTTGTTCTTTTTCCTGTTTATAGGATTTTTGCTTTTCTATATCCCATTGAGGAAACATACATTGCTGCGCATTGTGTATGTGAGTTTGTTTTCGCTATATTTCTATTATAAGAGTAGTGGTTTTTGGTTTGGATTGCTGGTCTTTACTGCTATGTCGGATTTCCTCATAGCGAGGGCAATAAAGGAGAGTGAGTCCGTTAGCGCGCGGAAGTGGCTGGTTACACTCAGCTTATGTGTCAATTTGGGAATGCTTGCCTATTTCAAATACTTCAATTTCCTGAGAGATATTGGCGCTGCATTGCTACGCTCCGTAAGCGGATGGCTGGATGTTCCGGTATGGAAAGATATAGTTGTTGAACCGTTGGATATATTCCTGCCTGTAGGTATATCGTTTTTTACGTTCCAAAGTATCAGTTACGTGATAGATGTATATAGAGGACGTATAAATCCTCTGAACAGATGGATTGACTATTTGTTTTATGTATCATTCTTCCCCCAGCTTGTGGCAGGACCTATTGTCAGAGCGAGAGATTTTATTCCACAGATATACAAGAATCCGACTGTAAGCAAGGCAGAGTTTGGAGAAGGTCTGTTTCTGGTTTTGTGTGGTTTGTTCAAGAAATGTGTGATATCAGATTACATAAGCCTGAATTTTGTGGACCGTGTGTTTGATGCGCCTTTGTTATATACGGGATTGGAGAATCTGATGGGTGTGTATGGCTATACATTACAGATTTATTGTGATTTCTCGGGTTATTCAGATATGGCTATTGGTATAGCTTTGCTGTTGGGTTTCAGATTTAATATAAACTTTGATTCGCCATATCAGTCGGCAACAATAACCGAATTCTGGAGGAGATGGCATATTTCATTGTCGAGCTGGTTGAAAGATTATCTGTATATATCATTGGGTGGAAACAGGCATGGCAAGATACGTACTTATATGAACCTGATGATAACCATGCTTCTTGGAGGATTATGGCACGGAGCATCTGTAAGCTTCATTATATGGGGAGGATTGCATGGCGTTTCGCTTGCGATACATAAGGCTGTGATGTCAGTTTTCCCAAGTTTTAAGAAGACTGGGGAGGAGATGAAGCCATGGAGAAGAGTTATCGGGGTGTTGTTTACTTTCCATCTTGTGGCATTCGGTTGGATATTTTTCAGGGCGAACAATATTCAGACGGTTAAAGATATGCTGACGCAGATTTGTACGAATTTCCATCCGGAGATATTCCTGCAGTTTGTTTCAGGATATAAAGGGGTGTGCGCGCTTATGATTGTGGGTTATATATTCCATTTTGTTCCTAAAAGATATGAGTTTAAAGTCCGTCAGTATGTTACTGATGCACCGTTTGCTTTCCAGGCATTGCTGCTGGTTGTGCTGATATTCATCGTGGTTCAGTTCAAGAGCGCGGGAGTACAACCGTTTATATATTTCCAATTTTGATGTTATGCAGCGTATAAGCTGTAAATTGCATCATATAGATATATGAGTTAATTCAATTTTCGCAAGTTGCTCAACTTAAAAGTCAACAAGGGTTCAGAGACAAGTTGACAAGGAGTTTTTTAATTGAAAATTGAAAGTTGAAAATTGAAAATTATAATACTCTGTTCCTCTGTGACTCTGTGTTTAAAAGCCTTGTCAACTTGTTAACTTGTTCCCTTGTTAACTTGTTATCTGTAAGTTGACCTTGTGAAACTTAAAGTAATAACTCAAAAACTAACAAACTCAAAAACTAACAAACTCAAAAACTAACAAACTCAAAAACTAATTAAAGTATATATAAATGCATTATTGATATAATATTCGTATTATATTTGTAAATAAGAGGAAAAATGCAGATGGCTATAACGGAAAAAGAAGTGTTCTTTTTTTTCTGGAATTTAGTCAGGATATTAATATTAATTCCGGAGAGTTTCTCAATGGGATTTGAATAAAATTAGGAAAGGAGATTCAATTATGAGAGCGATGAAATGGACATCTTTGACTTTGATGCTGATGCTTGCTTTCTCGTCTGTTGCTCAGGAAGAATTCTTTGATGATATTTATTATTCTACTAAGGGAAAGAAAGAAGCGTCAAAGGTTGAAACTAATGTGGTGAAGGCTAAGAAAGTTGAAGCAGTAAAGGCGGATAAATCCGGGCAGGTGGATGCTATGTCTGTTGACGAACGTGATGTTGATGAATATAACAGACGTTATTCGTCAGATGATATGTATGTTGAAGAAATGCAGGATGAGGCAGCTCAGGAAGACGCTGTAGCTGTGGTGCGTAAGAAAGAGCCGGAAAGACGTTCTGATTTGGAATATACAGAACGGATAGTTCGTTTCCATTCACCAAGCAAACTTACAATTGCCGGCGCAGATCAGGTTGATTTGTATTTAAGTGAAGGATATTATGCTTATGACTACGATACTAACGGAGCCAACGTAAATGTGAACATTAATGTAGGTTCACCATGGTATAGCGGTTGGTATGACCCTTGGTACTATGGAGGCTGGTATTCTCCTTGGTGGAGCTATTCTTCATGGTATTACAGGCCATGGCACTTTGGATGGGGTGGATTCTACGCCGGTTGGTATGGCGGTTGGTACGATCCATGGTATTATGGTGGCTGGTATGGTCCGTCATGGTGTTGGGGAGGTTATTGGGGACCTCATTACCATCATTATGGTTGGGCTTACTCTACTCCAGGACATTACTACAGTAATGGACGCTCTTCATATATGAGTAGTACGGGCCGTTCTGCCGGAAGAAGTTATTCTTCCAGAGCTGGCAGTAGTACTGGCAGATATAGTTCTTCTTTGAGAAGTAGTGGTTCTTCAAGATATAGCACTCGCTCTTCAGCTAGTGGAACATCAGTTCGTAGAAGTACAAGTTCAACATCACTCCGTTCTTCTGCCGCAACCACTTCCGGACGTAGGTCGTCTGTGTCAGGAACATCTTCCCGTAGCTCTATATCTAGTGGAACTACTACACGTTCGTCTGTCGGCTCAACAACATCTCGTACAAGAACAAGTACAGTTGTTGCCCCAAGCCGTAGAAGCAGCAATCTCTCAACAGGACGTTCAAATTCCGGAACAACAACAAGAAGTTATAGTATGCCATCACGCAACAGCTATTCAAACTCTTCTAATTTCGGAGGCAGCCGTTCAAGCTATAACAGTAGTGGTGGTAGCTTTGGAGGCGGTCGCTCTAGTGTAGGCAGCTATAGCAGTGGAGGACGTTCAACCAGTGGTGGAAGAAGATAATTCGTTTTTTATAAACGATATTCAAATTAAGAAAGAAACAAGATGAAAAGAAAAGTTATAACAGTGTTTTCTGCGTTGGCATTCTGTTTGGGGACTGCTTATTCGCAGAGTATGATGGATGCTTATCGTTATGTTCAGTCCGAATTAAGCGGAACGGCCCGTGCGGTAAGTATGGGTGGCGCTTTTGGAGCATTAGGCGGTGATATTTCTGTTATGAACATAAACCCGGCAGGTCTGGCTGTTTACAGAAGCTCGGAAGTGGCAACAACACTTAGTCTTAATATGATAAATACTAAGTCTGATTGGGTAGGAACTTCAAGTTCGGAGAATAAGACTAAGGTTAATTTTGACAATATAGCATATGTAGGATATTTTCCAACGTCTAACGAAGGAGGATTAGTAAGCTGGAATGTTGGCTTTTCTTACAACAGACTGAAGAATTATTCACGTGATTATACAGCGCGTACTTCTGGTTTGGATTATTCAATGTCTGATTATGCGGCAGTACGGGCAAATTTGAATGGTTGGACTGGAGACCAGCTTTGGCAAACAAATGATTATAATCCGTATGAAAACTCGGAAGTGGGCGATTGGATGTCTATTATTGCAATGAATTCCGGTATGATAGAATATGATAAAGACAAAAAATCATTCTATAGTCCGTTTGCAACTAAAGATGCCTCTGGAGGTGTTGTGCCAACAAAGATTACTGAAGCAATAATGAATATCCGTGAGAGAGGTTCGGTGGATCAGTATAATATTGCGTTTGGAGCAAATATATCTAATTTCCTTATGCTTGGCGCCGGTGTGGCTGTAACGGATTTGAATTATAATTATTTGTCGTATTATAATGAGAAATTTGCAGATAACAGCACTTTGACTCTTGGTACAGACAAAGGTGGCAATGGCTTGAACACCGATGGAACAGGTTATAGCTTTAATATTGGTGCTATAGTAAATCCTGTGAATTTCCTGAGACTTGGTGTGGCTTATACATCACCTACTTGGTATAAAATGACAGATTTCTATTATACAGAGGCAAGTACAACTATTGGAAACAGTGTTTGGACTGCAAATACACCTGCCGGAGCTTATTCAAAATATGAATATCGTACACCGGACAAGTGGACATTCAGTGCAGCGGCAATATTGGGGCAGGTTGCTTTAGTCAGCGTTGATTACGAGCTTATGAATTATAAGCGGATGAGAATGTATGATTATTATGGTAATCAAAATGTTTACACAAACGGAGATATTCAGAATTTCATGAAGAATTCAAATACACTTCGTGTGGGGGCAGAGGTGAAGGTGACTCCACAGTTCGCTGTCCGTGCCGGAGCTTCATGGACTCAGACTGGAATGAATAACGATTTGAAGAACAATAATGTTTCTGTGGCAACGGCAGGAACAATGCCTCATTACAATGTAGACTTAGGTATTACTAATTATACTGTGGGTATAGGTTATAGATTTACACCTAGATTCTATGCTGATTTAGCATGTGTCCTTCGTTCACAAAAAGAAGATTTGTATGCTTTCTCTCCTATTTTTGATGAAGAAGGCAAGGCTGTAGTTGATATCCAGCCAGCTTCGCTTAAAACTAAAACAACCAGATTGTTGTTGACTTTGGGATATAAGTTTTAATAAATCCAGGAAGGTAAATTAGAAAGGATTAGATAAAAATATAGAGACATGGTTATACTGATATCAGTGTTGCTGTGTCTCTTTTTTTTATGAATATATTTCAATAATAATGTTTGTCCGGATTTTATGAAGAGATTGTTTTTTATAACTCTGTTTTTTTCAGTTGTTTCAATAATGAATGTTTTTTCTTCTGACAGAAATATACGTATAGCTTTGGTTCAGGCTCAACTTGAGTTGGGAGATGTTGATGCTAATATCGAAGCATTTGAGCAAAGAGTTTCTTCTTGTAAAGACTGTGATATTATTGTTTTCCCGGAGCTGTTTACCTCTGGTTGCGAAATGAAGGTAAAAGACAAAATCAAAGCCAGAGATATGAAGGATGGTGTTGCCGAACGTTATCAGGATGTGATTGCAAATATGAGAAAGTGGGCTAAGGAAAGCGGGGCTCTTGTTGTTGGTTCAACAATTTACAAGGAAAATGATAAATATTATAATCGCTTGCTTGCAGTAAGTCCTGATGGAAGTTTCAAGATATATGATAAGCATAATTGTTTCAAAAAAGGTGCTTTTTCTTCAGGGGATGAAAAGTTGATTTTGGAATGGAAATCAATTCGTATGGCAACATTTATATGTTATGACCTTCGTTTCCCAGAATGGAGCAGAAATGAAAATAACTATGATATTGCCCTCTATATTGCCAATTGGCCATCTTCGAGAAGCGAGGATTGGAACAATTTGCTGAAAGAAAGGGCGAAAGAAAATAAAGTATTCGTAGTTGCCGTGAACTGTGTTGGAGAGGATCGTAACGGAACTGTATATAAAGGAGAAAGCTGTGTGATTGCTCCTGATGGAAATTTAACTGAAAAATGCGAAGACTTTAAAGAAGAGATAAAAATCGTTGAGGTGAATCTGAATTAATTATACTCTTTTAAGTGGTTTGGCTTAATAAATATCATGGAACAGAATTAAAGTTTCTGTTTTTTATACTTTTTTGATAAAAAGGACTGTTTTTATTTGTTGATTTCAAATAAAATATGTTCTTTTGTGCTGTAATCATTTGTGTAACCTCTAAAAACTATCGCCTATAGCATAAACATTACTCGGAATATAAAATATTAGTGTAATGGAAAAATTAAGAATGATGACTGACGAAGAGTTGGTCGTTCTTTATGCAAAAGGGAATAATAATGCCTTTGATATACTATTGTCCAGATATCAAAGTTCAATCTATTCTTATATAAATTTCATTGTCCATAACAAAGATTTGGCTGAAGATATATTTCAGGAAACCTTTGTTAAGGTTATCATGACCATAAAGCAAAATCGTTATACAGAAAGTGGAAAATTCAAGGCTTGGATTATGAGAATAGCGCATAATCTGATTATTGACAATTATCGTCAGGAACGTATCGAGAATACAATTTCCAATGACGAGGTTGAAGTTGATTTGTTCAACAACATGAAGCTGTGTGACGATTCAATCGAAGACCATATGGTTCGCCAACAGGCTTTGAAGGATGTGCGAAAACTGGTTGAATTCCTTCCGGAGAATCAGCGTGAAGTTCTTGTTATGCGCTATTACCAGGATTTAAGTTTCAAGGAAATTGCCGATATTACAGGTGTAAGCATTAATACTGCGCTTGGCAGAATGAGATATGCACTTCTGAATATGAGAAGAATGGCAGAAGAAAATAAAATTGAACTTTCAGTTTTTTGATTTTTTATTCTCGCATATACAATAAAAGAAATACACCTTCGTTTTAATTGTGTAATAACATTAAAAACATTTGCCTATGGGTGGAATTTCTACACATTGTATTAATGAAAAAGATTTGGATTTCAAAAAAGAGGTTAATGTATCTTTGGATGAAAAACCTCGCAAGAGTACATTAGATTTTATCCGTCAGTTTGCACGAGTATATCAGGCTGAAAATAAGTTTGATGCTGAACTATCGGGTTTCGTGCTTAACTAATGGAGCTAATTGTATTTTATTTTGATTAAATCAGGAAGAAGGAGTATTCAAATATATTTCATACCTTTGCAAAAAACAAAGATAATATGAAACATTTGATTGCTCCTTCTTTGCTTTCTGCCGACTTCATGAATTTGCAGAAAGATGTGGAAATGATTAACCGAAGCGAAGCTGACTGGTTACATCTGGATATAATGGATGGCGTTTTTGTTCCCAACATCTCTTTTGGATTTCCTGTATTGTCTGCTTTGAAAGGTGTATGCACCAAGCCTATGGACGTTCATCTGATGATAGTTGAGCCTCACAAGTTTGTCAAGGAAGTTGCCAACTGTGGCGCATATATGATGAATGTTCACTATGAAGCATGTACTCATTTGCATAGAACAGTTTCTGCCATCAAAGAAGCGGGAATGAAGGCAGGAGTGACATTGAATCCTCATACTCCTGTTTGCCTTTTGGAAGATATCATTCAGGATTTGGATATGGTTCTTCTTATGTCTGTTAATCCTGGTTATGGCGGCCAGCGCTTTATTGAACATTCGGTGGAAAAGACTAAAGCGTTGCGTGAGATGATTGACCGTAAAGGTTTGGACACACTGATACAGGTTGACGGCGGTGTGAACATGGAAACAGGAAAAAGACTTATTGAAGCGGGAGCTGATGTTTTGGTTGCCGGAAGTTTTGTGTTTAACTCTCCTGATCCAGAAAAGGTTATCCGGGAGATGAAGGCGCTATGATATAATGTAATAACATAACAGTCTGGATTGGAATTGAAAATAACACTGTTTCATTTCCAATCCGGCTTTTCTCCAAAAAGCCTTGATTATGATTAAAGAAATTATTGAGCGACCTTTTGCAAGGCCGCTTTTTTTGTTTGTATCCGGAATAATTATAGCAGTATATTTCCATGGAAAATATATATTGGCAGCTTTGTTGCTTCTTGCGTCTGCCATTATTTTGTTATGTTCTTATTTTAGAAAAACTTCCTGTCCGGATTTTACCTCTCGGTTTATGTGGGGAATATTATTCTCATTTTTACTGTTGTTTATATCTATAGTTTATACGGATATACGCTTGTCACTGCCGGAAGGAGGAATATCTGATTTGCAAAATTACGCTTGGGCTATCAGGAAGAATCTTGTGGCTTCGTTTACTAATCTTGACATAGAGGAAAAGGAAAGATCAGTGTTGGCAACGCTTGTTCTGGGCGACAGGGAATCCATGAGCCGCGAGTTGACGAATAGTTTCAGTGCAGCCGGTGTGGTTCATATACTTTCGGTCAGTGGTTTTCATGTTGCTGTTTTATATATGATATTGTCCGGTCTGTTTTCTTTGTTCGGGAAAATGGGAATTGTTCGAATCCTTGACTTTGTTTCAATGATGCTATGCGTCTGGGGATTTACATTTATTTCGGGTTCAGATTCTCCTACTGTCCGTTCAGCTCTGATGATAACACTGTTTTCCTTTGGCAATCTCATAAGGAGAGATGTTGACGGCTATAATGTTTGGGCAGCATCAGCGTTCTTTATGTTGCTATATAATCCGTTTTTCCTTTTCGACATAGGATTTCAGCTTAGTTATCTTGCAGTTTTCTCAATTCAGTTCTTCTATTCCCGCATTAAGAATGTAATTCAGATTACAAATCCTTTGTTGTCCGCATTTTGGAACGGGACAGCCCTTACACTTGCAGCTCAAGTTGCAACAATGCCTTTATGTATGTATTATTTCCGTGAAGTGCCGTGGGTTTTCATATTCACGTCAGTTCCTGTATCATGGTTATCATCCTGTCTGATACCACTTGGTTTGCTGTGGGTCACAGCCGATAAACTGGATATATACGTCCCATATCTTTCGGAACTGACAGAGTGGACAGTAAGTGCAATTATTACACTGGTGGAAATGTTTGCAGATGTACCCAAGTTTCAGATTGTATTTGATGAAACCATGTTGTTTCTTTCATATATACTTCTGTTTTTGCTGGTGATTTATATAAAATATAAGAACAATAAGATTCTTCTGTCGTGTCTGTTTCTTCTTTTCTTAATGGGGCTGTTATGTCTTCGTTGAAACACTGCAGTGTTTGTCCGGAAACACTGCGAGTTTCCGATTGAAACATTACGAATATTTTTTTCAAACACTGCAGTGTTTTTTGAATAAAGCCATATTTGCCAATAACTGCTTATCATAACGCACAATAAAGTTTTTCTGTTTACGGAAGATATAGTATCTTTGTCGGCGTAGAAAAACTGTGCGATAAAAGTATGATAACAAAAATCATTCAGGAAGAATTAATACAGAGAGCAAAGAAATACGTAGAAAAAGGTGAAAGTTTCGTAATAGTCAGCCATGTATCGCCGGACGGAGATGCATTGGGTTCTTCTTTGGGTCTTTATCATTTTCTGACAGCTTATGGTAAGGATAATGTTACTGTTGTGGTGCCAAATGAATTTCCATCATTCTATCGTTGGATGCCAGGAGCAAAGGATATTGTTGTGCATGAAAAGTATCCTGATTTTGCAGAGCAGTTGATAAGCGAAGCAGACGTTATTTTCTGTTTGGATTTCAATGAACCAAAACGAGTAGAGAAACTTGCAGGCCCGCTTTTGGCTGCCGAGGGCAGAAAAGTGATGATTGACCATCATTTGAATCCTGCAGATTTTTGTAGGGTAACAATGTCATATCCGGAAATGGCATCAACTTCCGAAATGATTTTCCGTTTCATTTGCCGTATGGGACATTTCTCTTTATTGGATAAAAAAGCTGCTACATGTATCTACACAGGTATGATGACTGATACAGGAGCATTTACATACAACTCAAACAAACCGGAGATTTATGTAATAATCAGCGAGCTTATCAAAAAAGGAATAGATAAGGACTGGATTTACCGTCAGGTTAACCAGGTTCATACTGAGGACAGACTTCGTATGATGGGATATGTGCTTTATGAGAAGATGAAAGTTTATCCGGAGAAAAGAGCTGCCCTTATCACTCTCTCTAAAGACGAGTTAAATCGCTTCCATTATAAATCTGGAGATACTGAAGGTTTTGTAAATCTGCCTTTGAGCATCGAGAATGTTGATTTCAGTGTCTTTATCCGTGAAGATAAGGAATATGTAAAGATTTCACTTCGCTCTGTAGGTGATTTCCCTTGCAACCAGTTTGCATCCCAATATTTCAACGGCGGAGGTCATAAGAACGCTTCCGGCGGCGAGTTCCACGGAACTTTGGATGAGGCTGTCGCTGTTTTCGAGAAAGGACTGAACGAGTTTGTCCCCAATAATTTATAAGAAATAATAAAAGGTAAGTTCTGCAAAGAGTATTTTAATATTTTTGTATGCAGAAATAAAAGAATAAACAGATGAGAAAAGGTTTAAATTTAATGATGATTCTTGGAGCCGTTATGATGATAGCTTCTTGTAATAAAACTAAATCATATACGGACATGCTGAAGGCTGAGCAGAAAGCCATAGATCGTCTGATTGATGAAGAAGGACTTGAGATTCTTTCAGAATATCCTGCCGATGGAGTTTTCAAGGAAAACCAGTTCTATAAACTAGATAATGGTGTTTATCTTAATGTGATAGATTCGGGTAACGGAAACAGATATAAGAATGGAACTGTAGTACAGAGCCGTTTCAAAGTAAAATTCTTTATGTCTGATACAATTGAGATAGATAATCTTACACAGGATTTGTATGGTGGTCCTGCAGCTTTTTCTGCCACATTCAGTGATTACTACTCTACCGTAGTAAAAGTTGCATCAGGAAATGCCGTTTCAACATCGTTTATCAGTGAAGGTCTAGCTTCAGGATTGGAATATGTTGGAGACAGTTCATACGTAAAGCTGATAGTTCCATTCAAAGTATCTGGCGGTGACTTCATGTCTCAGGGAGAACCATTGTATTATACAAAGGTTAGATATATATTTCAGAAGTAGGAGATAAGTAGTCAAGGAGTTAAGTAGTTAAGGAGTCAAGTAGTCAAGAAGAAAAACTCTTTATCTGTAGCCTTGTCAACTCGTTACCTTGTCAACTATATTAAACTTAAAAACTCAAAAACTAATAAACTTAAAAACTAAAACATTATGACACTAATTAAATCTATATCCGGTATCCGCGGTACAATCGGAGGAAATCCGGAAGAAGGTTTGAATCCACTTGCAATTGTAAAGTTCGTTTCTGCTTATGCAACTTTCATCAGAAAGAATACAAAGCAGACTTCAAATAAAATAGTAGTCGGCCGTGACGCGCGTATTTCCGGTCCGATGGTTAAGCAGGTTGTTGTAGGAACATTGATTGGAATGGGTTTCGACGTTGTTGATATTGATTTGGCAACAACACCGACAACAGAACTTGCTGTTGCAATGGAAAAAGCTTGTGGTGGTATAATTCTCACAGCAAGCCATAATCCAAAACAGTGGAACGCTTTGAAGCTGCTCAACGAACGTGGAGAATTCCTTAATGCAGCAGAAGGTGCAGAAGTTCTATCTATTGCTGAATCTGAGTCTTTCGATTATGCTGACGTTGATTCATTGGGTAAGATAATTGTCGATAACACTTATAACAAGAAACATATTGACAGTGTCCTTGCTTTGGATTTGGTAGATGTTGAGGCTATCAAGGCTGCCAAGTTCCGTGTAGCTATTGACTGTGTAAACTCTGTAGGTGGAATTGTTTTGCCTGAATTGCTTTCAGCTCTAGGTGTGGAAGAAGTGATTAAACTTAACTGCGAACCTCACGGACATTTCTCACACAATCCGGAACCTCTTCCTGAAAACCTTACTGAGATTTCAGATTTGATGAAGTCTGGAAAGGCAGATGTTGGTTTCGTTGTTGACCCGGATGTTGACCGCCTTGCAATTGTATGTGAAAACGGCGAGATGTTCGGCGAAGAATATACGTTGGTTGCTGTCAGCGATTATGTGCTTTCTCATACTCCTGGTAACACTGTGAGCAATTTGAGCTCAAGCCGCGCGTTGAGAGACGTTACACGCAGCCATGCCGGATGCGAATATAATGCAGCTGCAGTAGGAGAGGTGAATGTGGTAGCAAAGATGAAAGCTACAAACGCAGTAATCGGTGGCGAAGGAAACGGTGGTGTAATCTATCCAGCAAGCCACTATGGCCGTGACGCTTTGGTTGGTATTGCTTTGTTCCTTACTCATTTGGCTAAAAAGAATGTGAAGACAAGCGAACTTCGTGCATCATATCCTCCATATTTCATTTCTAAGCAGAAAGTACAGCTTACTCCGGAAATCGATGTCGATGCTATTCTTGAGAAGGTTAAAGAGAAATTCTCACAATACGATATTACTGATATCGACGGCGTGAAGATAGATTTCCCTGAAAAATGGGTTCATCTCCGCAAGAGCAACACTGAGCCGATTATCCGTATCTATTCTGAAGCACATACAATGCAGGAAGCTGAGGAAATTGGCGGTGAGTTGATCAAGATTATCAATGAGATGTGCTGATTAGATTAAGGAGTTAAAGGAGTTATATGAAGTTATGACTCTGCTTCGCATAGTCTGGAAGTTAAAAGCCGATAGATTTCATATATAAATTGTATTGGCTTTTAACTTCTTCTCTATATAAAACACAGAGTCACAAAGTCACAGAGAATTTATAGAATTATAAAATATCTCTGTGTCTTTGTGACTCTGTGTTTAAATATCGGACAATCAATTCTTGAAAACCAATTCTCCGTTTACGCAGTCAATTACGATTGCCTTGTCACGATTCACATGTCCGCTCAATATTTCCTTAGACAATTCGTTAAGTACATATTTCTGGATGACACGTTTCACAGGACGGGCACCAAACTGAGGATCGAAACCTTCGTGGCTGATGAAATCAAGAGCAGCGTCGGTAAATTCCAGGCTGATACCATTCTTGTCGAGCATATTCTTCACACCGTTAAGCTGCAATGTCACAATCTGACGGATTTCGCTTTCGTTAAGCGGAGTGAACATAATAATCTCGTCGATACGGTTCAGGAATTCCGGTCTGATAGTTTTCTTCAGCAAATCCAGAACCTGATTCTTTGTCTGTTCAACAACAGTATCGTGGTTGTTGTCGTTAATCTTCTCGAAGTTCTCTCTTATCAATGAAGAACCCATATTGCTGGTCATGATAATGATAGTATTCTTGAAGTTTACAGTACGACCTTTGTTATCTGTCAGACGACCATCGTCAAGCACTTGCAGCAAGATGTTGAACACATCCGGATGAGCCTTTTCGATTTCATCAAACAAAACAACTGAATAAGGTTTACGTCGGATAGCTTCAGTAAGCTGACCGCCTTCATCATAACCTACATATCCCGGAGGCGCACCGATAAGTCTGGTTGCACTGAATTTCTCCTGATATTCGCTCATATCAATACGAGTCATCATATTCTCGTCATCAAACAAGTAGTCTGCCAACGCCTTGGCAAGCTCTGTCTTACCAACACCGGTTGTACCAAGGAATATGAAAGAACCGATTGGTCGTTTCGGATCCTGCAAACCGGCACGGCTTCGACGTACAGCGTCTGCGATTGCCGAGATAGCTTCATCCTGACCAACTACACGTTTGTGAAGTTCAGCTTCAAGGTTAAGAAGCTTGTCTTTCTCGCTCTGAAGCATCTTGCTTACAGGAATTCCTGTCCAGCGGGAAACAACATCTGCGATATCGTCGCTGTCCACTTCCTCTTTTATCATAGCAGCAGCGCCTTGCATATTGTGAAGCTGCTCCTGGACACGTTTGATTTCTTCTTCCTTTTCCTTGATTTTACCATATCTGATTTCGGCAACCTTACCGAAATCGCCTTCACGTTCTGCCTTCTCAGCTTCGAATTTGAGATTCTCAATATCAATTTTATTCTGCTGAATTTTATTGATTTGTTCTTTCTCGCTTTCCCACTGAGCTTTTTGTTTAGTCTCTTCTTCCTTCAAGTCGGCAATTTCTTTGCTCAACTGTTCCAGTTTCTGCTGGTCGTTTTCACGCTTGATAGCTTCTCTTTCGATTTCCAGTTGTTTGATACGGCGTGAAACTTCGTCCAATGATTCCGGAACAGAGTTCATCTGCATACGCAAACGGGCAGCTGCTTCATCCATAAGGTCGATAGCCTTATCCGGCAAGAATCTGTCAGAAATATATCTGCTGGACAACTGAACGGCAGCGATTATCGCATCATCCTTGATACGCACCTTGTGGTGGTTTTCATATTTCTCTTTCAAACCACGAAGGATAGAGATTGCATCAAGTTCATCCGGCTCGTCAACCATTACAATCTGGAAACGGCGTTCCAAAGCCTTGTCTTTCTCAAAATATTTCTGATATTCGTCCAAAGTTGTAGCACCGATTGAACGAAGTTCACCACGTGCAAGCGCAGGTTTCAGAATGTTTGCGGCATCCATAGCGCCTTCACCTTTACCGGCACCGACAAGTGTGTGGATTTCATCAATGAAAAGGATGATTTCGCCATCGCTCTTCATCACTTCGTTTACTACAGCCTTCAGACGTTCCTCAAATTCACCTTTATATTTTGCGCCGGCAATCAGCGCACCCATATCAAGTGAATAAATCTGTTTTGTCTTCAGATTTTCAGGAACATCACCACGTATAATACGGTGAGCCAAACCTTCAGCAATTGCAGTCTTACCAACACCCGGTTCACCGATAAGAATCGGATTGTTCTTTGTACGTCGGCTAAGGATTTGCAGAACTCGTCTGATTTCCTCGTCACGTCCGATAACTGGGTCGAGTTTGCCGCTTCTTGCACGTTCATTCAGGTTGATTGCATATTTGCTCAACGCATCATATGTATCTTCTGCAGACTGACTTGTCACCTTGTTTCCTTTACGGAGTTCTTCGATGGCAAGGCGGAGTTCTTTTTCAGTCATTCCGGCATCTTTCAGAATCTGAGAAGCAACGCTCTTTTCAGTGAACAAAGCCAGGAATATCGGTTCGAGGGAAACATATTGGTCGCCCATCTTTGATGAATATTCAATGGCTTTCTGCAAAACATTGTTTGTTTCGCCAGACAAATAAGGTTCTCCACCCGAAACTCTCGGAAGAGAAGCAATTTGGGCATCAAGCGCACGCATGATGTTTTGCGGACTTACACCCAGTTTCTGGAACAGGAAGTTGCTCACGCTTTCGCCAGTCATTATGACAGCTTTCAGCAAATGAATAGGCTCGATAGCCTGCTGTCCGCTTTGAGTTACGAGCTGGACAGCTTGCTGAACTGCTTCCTGCGCTTTAATTGTAAAATTGTTAAAGTTCATATATTTATACTCCTTTCTTATTTTCTGTTTTGATTTCAAATTCGATAGATATACTACAAAACTAGTGCCAAAGTGAAATGCTGACATAATGGCAGAAGGAGGGTCGGTAAGGTTTCAGAGAAAAGTTGACAAGGGGGATTTTTTAGGGGGTAGAAGTTGGGAAGTTAAGAAATTAAGGAGTCAAGGAGTTAAGAAGTCAAGTAGTCAAGTAGGATAGCTTTTATCTGTAGCCTTGTCAACTCGTCAACTTGTTTCCTTGTTCCTTCATTAACCGAAAGTCAAACTTGCTAAACCTGAATAAAACACTAACTTTGCAAATCGAATTAACTTAACAATAGATAAGTTATCAAGGTGATATATATGTCTTGAAACAGGTTTAAATCTAAAGCCGCAGAGCATATTATTATAGATTTAAGTTTCGCAAGCTCAACTTTCAGGAGTTAAAGGAGTTATATGGAGTTACGGCTATACTTCGTATAGACTAGAAGTTAAAAGCCGATAGATTTTTGACACAAAAAGTATTGGCCTTTAACTCCTATAACTTCCTTTTTTAACTTCTGTAACTCCATAAGTTATGGCATTTGCGAAACTTAAGTTATAGACAAAATAAAAAAAACTCTGTGGCTCCGTGCCTCTGTATTTAAACAGTTTACAAACAAAAACAACAATGGAAGAATATTTGGAACTACTTAACAACAGCCAGCGTGATGCCGTCCTCTATTGCGACGGACCCTCTTTGGTAATTGCCGGAGCCGGTTCCGGAAAAACACGCGTGCTTACATATAAAATAGCCTGGCTCATAAAGCAAGGACTTTCGCCACGTGGAATTTTGGCATTGACTTTTACCAACAAGGCTGCACGTGAGATGAAGGAACGAATTGCCGGCATAGTTGGAGAATCAGTGGCACGCCGCCTCTGGATGGGAACTTTCCATTCGATATTTTCCCGTATTCTCCGTGTCGAGGCTGAGCGCATTGGCTTTACTTCCAATTTCACCATTTACGACTCTACTGACTCAAAGAATCTAATAAAAGCAATAATAAAGGAAATGCAGCTGGACGATAAGATTTATCGCCCCGGCATGGTGCAGAGCCGCATATCAAATGCCAAGAATGCTTTGATAACTTATAAGGCATACGAGCAGAACAAAGAGCTGGTGGAGAACGACATAAATGCCAAAGTTCCTCTTCTCCGCGAGATATACAAGCGTTACCAGGTTCGCTGCCAGTGTGCGGGAGCAATGGATTTTGACGACCTTTTGCTTTACACGAATATACTTTTCCGTGACCATCCTGACGTTTTGGCGAAATATCAGTCATTATTTCAGTATGTACTTGTCGATGAGTATCAGGACACCAATTTTGCGCAGCATCTTATTGTCCGTAAACTTTGTGACACTCACCGCCGTATTTGCGTTGTTGGCGATGATGCACAGAGTATATATTCTTTCCGTGGGGCTAATATTGACAATATTCTCCAGTTCCGTAACCAATATCCGGGTTGCCGCATTTTCAAGCTGGAGCAGAATTATCGTTCCACACAGAATATCGTAAATGCAGCAAACAGTCTTATATCCAAAAATAAGGAGCAGATACACAAGACTGTATTTTCAGAGAAAAGTGTTGGCAGCAAGCTGCGACTTATCTCGTCGTATTCGGACTATGAAGAAGCATATTCCGTTGCAAGTATCATAGGCACAATGTGCGCTGCGTCATACGGATATTCTGATTTCGCCATACTTTACAGAACGAATGCCCAGTCCAGAATCATCGAAGAAGCATTCCGCAAGCGTGGTGTTCCGTATAAGATTTACGGCGGTCTTTCATTCTATCAGAGGAAGGAAATCAAAGATGTAATCGCATATTTCCGTCTGATTATAAATCCTAATGATGAGGAGGCATTCAAGAGAATTATAAATTATCCGGCTCGCGGAATTGGTGATACAACACTGAACAAACTTCTTGTAGCTGCAGCAACCAATGAGTTGAGTTTATGGCAAGTCCTGCAGTCGCCTATCGAATATGGCGTTTCCATAAATTCCGGAACGGCACGCAAACTGGCGGATTTCCGCACATTGATGGAAGCCTTCATCAACCAGCAGAACCAGTTGCAGGCAGACGAACTTGCCGCACTTGTAGTTAAGGAAAGCGGATTGCTACACACCTTGGCACAGGACCGCTCAGTTGAAGGAATAAGCAAATACGAAAACCTTCAGGAATTGGTGAAAGGTATATCCGAATTCTGTGAGATACGCCGCGAAGAAGGTTCGGAAAATACATCAATATCCGACTTCCTTGCAGAAGTGTCACTGCTGACAGACCAGGATGATACGAAGGAAGAACGCACCAACAAGGTCACGATGATGACAGTTCATGCCGCCAAAGGTTTGGAGTTCAAGAACGTCATCATTGTCGGAATGGAAGAGGAGTTGTTCCCTTCGTCCATGTCGCGCGACAGCCTGAGGGCAATCGAGGAAGAACGCCGTCTTTTCTATGTGGCGATAACACGTGCCGAGGAAAATTGCGTGCTCAGTTATGCCAAAAGCCGTTTCCGTAACGGGCAGAACCAACCATGTTCGCCAAGCCGTTTCCTGAAAGACATTAGTCCGGAATATCTTACAATGCCAGTTGATGGAGGATTTGGAGCAGTTAGCAAATCCGTACGCTCGGAATCTTCACAGCCATTGTTTGGCAGGGAAGAGCGTCCGGCATTCCGTTCTCCTATGAATCAGGCACCGGTTGCCCCTCGGAAACTGACAAAGATTAATACCGGTGTTTCATCACCGTCACCATCGCCGAAATCCTCTTCAGCAACAGGTCTTTCAGTCGGAGCCGTTGTCAGTCACGACCGTTTCGGCAAAGGTGTTATCACGGCAATCGAAGGCGACGGAGGAAACGAAAAAGCAACAGTTTCTTTTGAAAATTCCGGTCAGAAACAACTTTTACTCAAATATGCAAGGTTGCAATTAGTTGAATAAAAGGTTAATATCTGCTTATAGCTTATTTTCCCGCATTTTGCAGAGATATTCAGTAAATGTCCTTAAGCAATAAGATGGCATATGAAGACGAACAAGCATGATTACTTCATATGCCATTGTTATTATGTCTTTCTGTACTTCTTCACATGATCCTTTTCCAGATTTTCTTTGACAATTTAAATCAGAAAGATAAATTACTACCATCATAGGTGTTTTGTTCTATTATCAGGTTTCATGGCTAACCTTTTCTAAATAAGTTGCGCATATCTTATTCTCGATATAAAAGTATTATAGAATTAGTATTTTTAATTTATTATCAGTAAAATGAAGTAATAATATTGATATATTTGTGACTACTAGGATATGAGTAACTTAAATTTATATTGTATGGAAAAATTCAGACTGAAAAACAGATTTGTTTATGGAGGTTCAATATTTCTGTTATGGCTATTTTGTGGATTGATATTATTAGGTATATTTAATTTGCTATCCAAAACTGTTTCCAGTTTTTGGCTTTATTTATTCTTTATAATTCCCGGAATTCTTGTAAGCTGGATTCAAAGTTGTAAATATTATTGTTTTATGAATGAATTATTACAAGTAAAGTCCGATTACCATCTATTTAGTTCTATTGTTTTAAAAGAAATAGTAAGAGCTGATATTTATAATGCAACAAAATTTAATCATCAAGGATTGTATTCTCTCCGATTGACTAATAGTAAAGGAAAGAAGTTTTATTTATATCCTGAAAATCAAGATAAATTGGTTTCTGTTTTAAAGGAAAGATGTCCGTCATTATCTTGACTACAACTGATTCTTTCTATTAATATTCTATAGTTCTTTAATATGAATAATGAATAAGCATAATTCAATACTTCGGTAAAAATTTACCGAAGTATTGAATATTATCATGTTTAATTATATCTATCATATTGTTTGTTTTTTTATTAAGAAAAACTTCTAAATGGTATATAAAAAAAGAAGTTAGATGAATACAAATCTAAATATCAGGTTATTTGTAATAGAGTGTATCAAAGCTAGAAGATCCGGATTTTATCCTATTGTAGTAGGTGCACCTCTAATAATATTTTTGTGTTATATCTTGTATTTTTATTATACATCAACCTATATAACAGAGGTTTACTACTATTATGTAATAACATTAACTATAATTTCTCCCATTATATTTAGTTGTAGTTTATATATTCCTTTTGAAATAGAGAAGAAATGCTGTCAAGGAAAAGAAATATTTTCTTCTACACTTGGAATGAAAAGGATAATCGAAGGGAAAATTTATTTTACAGCTATCATTCATTTATGTATATTAATCTTTTTTATCAGTATATACTATATTTTCGCCAAAATAATCGGAGAATATTTACCTATACATTTTCTATATGTCATACCTATTATATTTATAGGAGAACTATTTCTATTTCTATCTTTTATATTTTTAATATTGATTTTAGATAAAAATATTGTTATTTTAATAGGAATGGTATGTACAATATTAAATGGAATATTAATGACTAAATTAGGAAATGGTATTTGGTTCTATTTTCCATGTTCATGGAGTGTAATTTTATCTCATTTATTTTTGATTAGTTTTGATATGGTGAATTACATATCACAGGTATACATAATGCTATTAAAGTTTAGCTTATATACAATTATATTCTACTTGATTTTTCGTTTTTGGTTATTAGATAAGTCTTATAATTTAATTGAAAATAATTATAGAAAATATTGCAAATAAAATCGAAATATAAAGTTCGTTAGAAACTCTTGTACGAGAAATAGAAACAGCAGCTAATTGCTTTTTTGTATTATGAAGCGAAAGAAATCAAGGCTTCAGAAGAACATGAAATTGTTTATTGGAAAACAATATAAATAACGTTCTTTGAAGCCCTGACTTTACTTGTTTTTGTATAGTTTAATCTAAGTATAACATTTTAATTACTCTCAGATTAAAAGAAACGTCTTAGAATTTCTTCTCATTTGCCAGATTCCACATATTAAGGAATGAAGCCTTTGTGATATCAACAACCTTGTCCCAGTTTATTTTGTCGGTATGGTCGCTAGGCTGGTGATAATCCGGATGTCCGTTAGTGTGATACCAGATAACAGGAATATCTCGTTTAGCAAACGAAGCGTTGTCGCTTCCGCCAACTGGTCTGTCCCAAGGGCGATATTCCGGTTTCAGATTCAGATTATAAGTTTTGATGTCATTCTTCAGCCATTCTCCAAAAGCAGGATGTGCTTCAGTATAGAAATAATCTACATGCTGAGGATTTGCTTCATTTGTGTTTCGTCCAATCATGTCGAAATTCAAATAACCTTTGATGCTTTTGATAAATGGACAAGACTGTGCGAAAGCTTCTGAACCAAGAAGGCCTTTTTCCTCACCATCCCAAAAAGCGAAAATAACTGTGCGTTCCGGCTGCTTGCCAGTAGCAAGAAATGCTCTTGCTATCTGCAACACTGCAGATACACCTGAAGCATTATCATCAGCTCCATTATAAATTTTATCTCCATCAAGAAGTGGGTCAACACCAAGGTGATCATAATGTGCGCCGACAATCACATATTCATTCGGATTCTTTCCTTCTATTTTAGCAAGAATATTTCTCAAAGACAATTTCTGGTGTGTTTCCTTTTTCAGAATGGCGATAGAATCAGGATGCACCTGATAGCGTGCTTTTTTCTGGCGTTCTTTACGATATGCTTCGAAAGGCTGGAAGAAAGAGTCGCCGCTCAGAGGTTCCAATCCCATGCTTTTCAGATGTGAAACAATATATTCACCGGCTATACGGCAGCTTGGATAACCAGCCTCTCTACCTTCAAGTTCATCACAGGCAAGAAAGCCGATATGTGCTTCTGCTGTGCTTTTGTTTATTGTTGATAGTCCTTTTTGTTCAGGGGTTTGTGCCATAAGTGTAGAGGCTAATGCAAGTGCTGCAGCTGTAAGTATTGCTTTTTTCATGCTTAAATAATTTGTGTTTTCTATTTTCTTTTTTACAAAAGTAGGCTAAAATGAAGTAAAAAACAAAAAGCTAGTCTTTTATATTAATTATTTACCCTCAAACAATATTTTATGAAAGTATTTTTAATATAATGTAAAAACTTTTATATATTCGCAAAATAACATTTAAAAAGTGATTTTATTGACAAATTGTGCTAAACTCTATACGATTATGAAAAAAATATTCATTTTAATTTCGGTTTTAGCTTTCAGTATTTCTGCTATAGCTCAGAAGAAAAACTTTTCGTATAAATTTTATGGTTTTGTACGTGGTGACTTGTTTTATAATACAAGAGCCAATATGGCTCCCGTTGATGGTAATTTTTATCTTTTTCCATTGGACCGCGACATGGATGATAGCGGGAAAGATATTAATGCTTCTCCAAACGGTAGTTTTTATACTTTTACCACGCGGTTAGGTCTTGATGTTAAAGGTCCCAGGATAGGGAATGCAGGTTCGAGAGCCAAAGTAGAAGTTGACTTTGGTGGTTTTTCGGCTAGTAATACATTGTTGAGGATACGTCAGGCTTATGTGGCATTAGATTGGGAAAAAACAAGTCTTCTTATCGGTCAGACTTGGCATCCATTGTTTGGCCGTGTTGTGCCTGATGTGTTAAATCTTTCGACCGGAGCTCCTTTTCAGCCATTCAACCGTGAACCTCAGATTACATTTGAATGTAATACCGGGAATTTAGATCTTCTTTTCTCTGCATTGTGGCAGCTTCAATATCTTTCTTCCGGCCCTGAAGGTCCAAGTGAGAATTATATGAAGAATAGTTGTGTTCCGGAAATATATGCCGGTTTTGATTTTAATAGTAAAGACTTGATTTTTGGTGCAGGTTTACATATGATTTCTTTGAAACCACGTTTATATTCGACAGTTACTGATAATAATGGAGAACAGTTGCGTTTCAAAGTAAATGAGAGAATGACAGCTTTTTCGTGCGAAGCACATCTGGACTACAAGTTAAATGAGTGCAGGTTTGCAGCCAAAACATTACTGGCTTCTTGTTTGGATCATACAGCTTTAATTGGTGGTTATGGTATTTCGGAAATTGATCCAATTACGGGAGAACAAAAGTATTCACCTATACGCCATTCAACATCATGGTTGAATTTCACTTACGGCAATCGTTGGAAAGCACATTTCCTTGCTGGATATACAAAAAGGCTTGGTAGTTCCAAACCTCTAGTGTCGGACATTCAATACGGTATGGGATTAGACATTGACCAGATTCTTTCGTTTAATTTCGCTTTTTCTTATAATCTTCCTCATTGGCAGATCGGATTGGAATATGTCCCGACAACAGCTTGGTATGGAGAAACTGACTTATCTAGTGGAAGAATTGTAGGAACTCATGGTATTACAAATCACAGAATATTGGGATTGGTAATGTATTATTTTTGATTGATGTCTTTGATTTCATTTATATAATCAAGAATTGTGGTATAAATATCAGTAAAATGTATACAAAGTAAGTTTGTCCCATCATCTAATTTTGTGACAAAATATTTGGATTTTTAATTTTATTGGTATGAAAATAAAACTGATAGCATCATTAATGTTTCTAGCATTAAATAATACTACAATTATGGCACAGGAAAAAATAAAACAGACAGCAGGACGCGAACAGCTTGGAGATTTCGCTCCTAAATTCGCAGAATTAAATGATGATGTTCTTTTTGGTGAAGTATGGAGCCGCACAGACAAATTGGGATTGCGTGACCGCAGCTTGGTGACTATTACCTCGCTTATCAGTCAGGGAATAACAGACAGTTCTTTGATATATCATCTTCAGTCGGCTCGTAAGAATGGCATTACTAGAACTGAGATTTCGGAAATACTTACACATATCGGTTTTTATGCAGGATGGCCGAAAGCATGGGCTGCATTTCGCCTGGCTAAAGATGTATGGGCAGAAGAGACTGCCGAAGATGAAAAGGCAGAGTTCCAGAAGCAAATGATTTTCCCTATTGGAGAACCAAATACTGCTTTTGCAAAATACTTCATTGGAAACAGTTATTTGGCTCCGATTTCAAATGACCAGGTTGTTGTATATAATGTTACATTTGAGCCTCGTTGCCGAAACAACTGGCACATACACCATGCTAAGCAGGGAGGAGGACAGATGCTGATTGGTGTTGCCGGTCGTGGTTGGTATCAGGAAGAAGGTAAACCTGCAGTAGAGATTCTTCCCGGAACAGTGATTCATATTCCTGCAGGAGTAAAACATTGGCATGGAGCTGCTGCTGACAGTTGGTTCTCTCATCTGGCATTTGAGGTTTCCGGAGAGGAGATTTCAAATGAATGGCTCGAAGCTGTTACAGATGATGTGTATAATCTTCTGAAATAGCATTTAGCCGGCAAATCTGAAGAGGTCTGCCGGCTAATATTATTTATTGTAATTGCTTTTCCCTTAAATTTGAGATTGAAGAAACTCCGATAAGTCTGTCATACCTTGCACCCATTGGGCGGTAATAAACATATATGCAATATTCATTCTCAGTCTGATGAAAATCTCCTTCGATTGCATCTGTTCTGCCTTTGGTTTCTCCATTGGGAACATAAAGATACTGATAGTTATAGTTTCCCTGCTTCAAAAGCATTGATTTTTCGTACTGATTGGTTTCGTGGTTAAATGACATTTCTGTTTCTTCATTGAAGAGATTATGAAATGCTTCACCATTCAGATATACTTTGCCTTGTTTTGCTTCAGGCATAGCCAAAGTGAAATGAACGAAATAATAATCAGCTTCTGTGTCAGGGTCAGTACTTCCACTTGAATTCACATAAAAACGTCCGTTCTGGTCCTGGTCATATTCATATGAAGACATAGCGCTCGGAAAATCCTTGAGCAAGGTCACATGATAAAATGGATTGTGGAATGAAATATTTTCCACTCTCATTCCGTTATACTTGTTGCTCAGAAACTCTATTCGTCTGTATTCATTTCCTGCCGGGAAAATCAGTTCCGGAATGTTCTCATAAACAATTTGTCCGTCCAGAATGCCGCTTGGCTTAATGTTTGTAACAGCATTGTCTGTTCTGTTGTTTTGTGTAACACAGATTTTTATGTCGCTTTGCGGATAAGCAATCTGGAAATTCTTTGTGTTAAGCACAAAGTTGACTTGCTGATGACGCTGGTATGTATCAATATTTGTATTGCCTGTCACTTCTGCCGAAATCTGTATCTGTGGTTCCACAACCTGGAAACAAGCAGTCAGAACGATTCTCTCCGGGTCATCTTCCGGATAAACCTTCAGAACGTAATTGCCGGATACTTTGAATTGGATATCATCGTTTGGCAGAAACAACCTGTAATTTGTATATTGAGTTGTTGTTGCCATAGAATTGGCAAAATCATCAATTGTCAAATCCTGAAATCCATCCAGATATTCGATAGGAGATAAATCTGATGGTTGCCAATCTGCATTGCAGTGTATTATCGAGTATGCATATCTGCTGTGTGCATTCAGAAAATCATCAAATACAAATTCCAACTGTGCGTCAGAATTAAGAGCCAGAACCGGAATTGAAAAAGTCTGTTCTGGCTGTAAAATCTGTAAAGATTTGATATGCTTATGTTCAAACACCTGAGTTCTGTAAGGTGTCTGAGCATTTAATGCTTGTCCGGCACTCAGTAGTGCGGCTAAAAATGCATAAATTGTTTTCATATTCAATCAAAACTTTCTTTTGAATAACTTCTGTATAAGGTCATTTCTCTTCAGTCGCTGAAGAGATTTGGTAATTTGCTGACGATATTCCGGCTTATACCAGAAGAAAAACTGTCTCTGAGCCAGTTTCTGTTCCTTTGTTTTTGCTGTATATACTTTTTCAAGTGTGTATGGATGATATCCAGTATAATACATCTCCGTAGCAAGAGTCATCGGAGTAGGAGTGAAATCCTGCACCTGCTCAAGCTGGAAATGCAAATCCTTTGTAATGACAGCAAGTTCAGCCATGTCGCTTTCCGTACATCCCGGATGGCTTGAGATGAAATAAGGAATCAACTGTTGTCTCATTCCTTTCTCCTTATTTATACGGTCAAATATTCTTTTGAATTGCTCGAACAATTTGAACGAAGGCTTTCGCATTTGTTTCAGCACCTCGTCCTGTGTATGCTCTGGAGCAACTTTCAGTCTTCCTGAAACGTGTCTGGCAATCAATTCTTCTGTATATTGGTGTGCTGATTTGTTTAGTTTTTCGTCATCATAGCGATGCAGAAGAAGGTCATACCTCACGCCACTGCCAATATATGAATGTTTTATACCAGGCAACTTATCCACTTCCTTATATATTTCAAGTAAAGGAGAATGGTCTGCATTCAAATTCTTACAAACAGTAGGAGATATGCACGAAGGCTTTTTGCATTTCGCGCAAATATCAGTATTCTTTCCTCTCATCTTATACATGTTTGCTGAAGGACCACCCAAATCACTCAGATTACCTTTGAAATCTTCCATCTGTGTGATAGCTTTTACTTCACGCAAAATAGATTCCTTGCTTCTGGATGCAATAAATTTCCCCTGATGTGCTGATATAGTGCAGAAAGCACATCCGCCAAAACATCCGCGATGGATGTTAACCGAGAATTTTATCATTTCGAAAGCCGGAATCACTTTACCCTTATATTTCGGATGAGGCAGGCGAGTGTAAGGCAAATCAAAAGATGCGTCAATTTGCTCTTCCGTCATAGGAGGGAACGGAGGATTCACAACCAAAGCCTGTTTGCCTACACGCTGGATGATTCTTTTTGCATTCAGTTTGTTGGATTCTTCTTCAATATGTCTGAAATTCTTAGCCTGCTTCAGCTTGTCTTTCAAACATTCTTCGTGAGAGAAAAGAACAATGTCGTCATCTCCGGCTTTTATGTCTGAAGATAAATAAACTGTTTGAGGAATATCCTTTATGTCCTTGAAAGGAATACCGGACTTTAATTTATGAACAAGCTCTTTCAGAGGCAATTCTCCCATGCCATAAATCAACAGGTCTGCCGGACTGTCAATAAGTATACCCGGACGAAGTTTGTCCTGCCAATAGTCATAATGAGTAAGTCTGCGCAGTGATGCTTCAATACCACCAAGAACCACCGGAACGTCAGGATAAAGCTCCTTAAGTATTTTCGTATATACAATGCTTGGATAGTCCGGTCTCATTCCGGCACGTCTGTCCGGAGTGTATGCATCGTCACTTCTTAATCTTTTGTTGGCAGTGTAGTGATTTATCATCGAGTCCATCGCACCAGCCGACACACCAAAGAATAATCTCGGAGCACCAAGTTTCTTGAAGTCTCGGAAATCTCCACGCCAATCCGGTTGTGGAACAATCGCTACTCTCAATCCCTCAGCCTCAAGCGTTCTGCCCACAACGGCAGCGCCAAATGAAGGATGATCAACGTAGGCATCTCCACTGAAAATAATCACGTCGATATAATCCCATCCACGTGCTTCAACTTCTTTTTTTGTTGTAGGCAACCATGCCTCTGTTTTGAAAGATTTCATGGTGGCAAAGGTAGGGATTTATATAAAAATTATCAATATTTCGTCCGAAAGCAATTCGTTTTCCTTCCGTAAGTAATTTGATTTTCTTCCGAGAGAAATTTTATTTTCTTCCGTAAATATTTCAGATTACATTCGGATGAAAATGGAGCAATTATTTTAACTGGTTATTTCCGAAAAAAGGTCGGCATCTTTTTCCGGAAACACTACCATGTTTTCAAGAAAAGATGCCGACCTTTTTTTCGGAATAATACGGTCTTAAATCTGTAATGACTATTTTAACCTGTATTATACAGTGTTTTTTACTTTTCCTAGTTTCACAATTTTCTTATATTCTTGATAGACAAGTAGAAATTGTGAAACTTGAACACTTTTTAATATTTGGCGATTAGTCCAAATCAACAACCGTAATACCTGCGCCTCCAAACTGAACATGTTCGTCCTGGAAATGTCTCACTCCCGGAACAGTTCTCAGATATTCGCGTATCAATTGTCTCAAAATGCCAGTTCCTGTTCCATGCAGGATTCTCACCCTTGAAGCGCCGACCTGAATAGCATCGTCGATAAAATATGTGACAGCTTGCAAAGCTTCGTCGCCTCTCATGCCTCGGACATCAATGTCTTGTTTGAAATTCAGCTTCTTTTCGTGCATTTCGTCAGTAGTATGAGCACTGACAAAAGTACTTTTTTGAATTTCGCGCTTGATTTGTCCTTTGCTGACTTTTTCCAGTCTGTCAATCTTGATTGTACTCTTTATCATTCCAAAAGCAACAGTTACTTGCTTGTCCTGAATGTCGATTACAGTGCCGGCTGAAGTCTGACCTTTGATACGAACATTATCGCCAATCTCAATAACGTCCTTATTGAAAGTCTGCTGGCTTGATGAAGTCTTTTGCTTTTGCTCTTTTCGTTCTTTTCTTTCCTTGAGCTTTTGCATTTTACGAGCAATAGCATCGTTTTCTTCCTTCTCGTTTGCCACAGAAGCCTTGAAATCCTCGAAACTCTTGCGTGCAATCTTAGTTTTTTCCTTTTCTGCCTGAGCTTCTTTGATTTCACGGATAGTATTTTCTATTCGTGCATTTGCTTCCTGAAGGATTTTTGCAGCTTCAGCCTTAGCCTGGCGCATAATTTCCTTTCTTTGGCGATTCACTTCCTCAAGGTCTTTTTCGTATTTCGCAGTTATATCTTCAAGCTTCTTTTCTCTCTGGCGTATATTTTGTCTTTTGGTTTCCCAGTAACGCTTGTCTCTAACTATATCCTGAAGATATTTATCTGTCTCAATATATTGAGTGCCGACTTTCTGCGAAGCGTCAGCAATGACATCTTCCGGCAATCCGATTTTGCGTGCAATTTCAATTGCAAATGAACTTCCCGGATTTCCGATAGATAATTTGAAAAGAGGCTGCATCAGATGGCGGTCATACAACATCGCGCCATTGATTATGCCCGGCGTATCTTTTGCAAAATGCTTAAGATTCTGATAGTGTGTCGTTACGATACCAAAGCTTTTGCTCTTGTTGAATCTGTCTAACAAAGCTTCAGCTATGGCGCCACCGATTTGAGGCTCAGTTCCACCGCCAAACTCATCTATAAGAAGTATTGTCTTGTTGTTGCAGTTCTTTACGAAATACTTCATGTTTGTCAGGTGAGAAGAGTACGTACTCAAATCATTCTCAATACTTTGCTCGTCGCCAATATCAATGAAAACATTATCGAATATTCCCATTCTTGAGCTTTCATGAAGCGAAACAAGCAAACCGCACTGCATCATATATTGCAACAGACCGACAGTTTTCAGACACACTGATTTACCTCCGGCATTTGGTCCGGAAATCAGAAGTATTCTGTTCTCATCATTAAGCTCGATATCCAAAGGAACAACTTGCTTGTTCTGTTTTTTCAGAGACAGATATAATATAGGATGTATGGCATTAGCCCAGTCAATCTGCTGTTTGTCTTCAACAATAGGGCGTATTCCATTCATAACCTGAGCAAACATAGCCTTTGCTCTGATAAAGTCTATTTCTGCAAGAAAACTATATGATTGGAGAATTTCAGGAACAAGCGGGCGTACTTCATTTGTGAAGTCTGTAAGAATGCGAATTATTTCCCTTCTTTCTTCGCCTTCAAGTTCACGAATTCTGTTGTTTGCTTCAACAACGACTTCAGGCTCGATGAAAACAGTTTTTCCACTGGCAGATTCATCATGCACGATACCACGGATTTTGCGCTTGAAAGCAGGAACAACCGGAATCATCAGTCGTCCGTCACGCATAGTCGGTGTTACATCCTTCTCAACGAAACCTTCACTCTGAGCACTTCTGAGAATAGCTTGCAGACTCTTGGAAATACCACTCATAGTTATGGTCATCTCACGTCTGATTGTCTGCAATTCAACAGACGCAGAGTCTTTTACTTTTCCGAATTTATCCAGAATACTGTCTATTCTGTTGATTAGTTGAGGGAAAAGAACAGTTTCGCCGGCCAGCGCAGTTAGTGCCGGATAGCGTATTTCTTCACTTTCATCCGAAGGACGCAAAAATCTTACAATATCGGAAATAGTCTGTAACGAACGTTTCAAGTCGAAAAGCTCACGTTCGTCCAACCAAGTTCCTTCAGGCTTGATTCTTTTTAATGAATAACGAACATCGAAGAAAAAGTTTGCGGGAAAATCGTCTTCACCTTCAAGAATGGAAACAAACTCCGCTACTTGGTCCAGTTTTTCATTGATAAGAGCATAATTGTTCAGGAAACTCATTTCATCAACAAGTTCCTTTCCAAGTGTACTCAGGCATTTTTCTGAAATAAGAAGACGGACTTTATCAAAGCCCGTCTTTTGTTCGAAATTATATGGATATATCATTATCGTATTTCTATTGTCATCTCTTTTCTAACGGTTGGACGGATAGTATATTCCTTTTCCGTCTTGCCTCGTTTAACCTTGAATGTACAGGCATTATTGCCGGTCGGATTTATATAAGGCGCATAGTTGAACAAATATGCAAATGCACTACGGCTGTTTTTCTTGTTTATTGCATTTGATACGTCAATATAATTAAATGTATCCCAATACATACAGCGAGTGAATCCGTTGGCATCAGTAAACACAGTCTTTGTGTCTCTGTACTTCATTGTGTTTGTAATAAACTGTTTGTAAGCAGCCGTGAATTCTTCTGCCGAATATTCCATGCTTTGGTTACCGATTTCTTCTACAACATCTTTTGCTCTTATTCCAGCTTCATATGCAGGAGAGTTTCTGTCAACACTTACTATTTGACTCAGATTGTCAATGTTGTAATTGATACCGGTGTAATTATAACTTTTCTGATTGATATAGAAAGTTACATTATTTGTATATTTCACATAAGGATATTGCATACACATCAAAGGAGTGTGAATCTGCGCATATTCATCCAACTGGAAAGGCTCGTCCAACATTTCGTTAGATTCGCATTCCCATAAAATTCTTCCAGGAACTTCTTTCTGGTCGATTAATCTGAAACCATATTGCAATAGGTAAGGAGCTTCAGCTTCGGATGCAGAAATATTCAAAAATGGGAAATCCATCATCTTTTTATGAATAGAGCTGTATCTCATCGGACGTTCCTTGTTTACCACCACTTGGTTATGTCCTACATAATTAGGGTTTTTGTCGAAGAAGTAGAAAGTCTGGATAATCATGTCCGGATTTTCAGTGTCAACTTCGAGGCCTTTGGCTATCAATTCTTTCTTGATGGAATTGTTTATTGCAGACTCAAGTCTTCTGTTGCTTTCGTCGATAGGAGAGAAGGCGAAAGTCTTGTAGTTAGCGAAATTAACTTCATCAGCAGTTACAGTTGTCTTGAACGGACAAGTGAATTTTCTTTCAGAAGTTGTTTCAAGGCTATACATACAGAAAGCCGAAGCCAATTGCTCTTCTGTAATAGCATTCGACTTCTTGCATTCTTTTCTTACAATAACTTCTCTAGTAGGGTTCTGAATATTTGATATTATCAGAACAATATCATTTTTCCCTTCCGGATTCATCAGGCTGGATATTTCTGCTTCAGTAAGGTCTGCGATTTTGTAACCGTCAATCTCCTCAATGATATCACCAGGCTTTATCCCTGCTCTTTCTGCCGACGAATAAGGATTGATTGTCGTAACAACAGGTTTGTTGAATCCCCAATTTTTACTTTTACTGATATCATAAGAGAATCCAGACCGGCAAACAGTTTGAACTTGCTTCTTTTGTGCCGGAGCTGCAATTGCTGCAATTAGGAAAACGGAGAGGAAAAAATGTTTCATATATATAGATATAGATAACTTATTGAATAAATAATTTAATTCAAGTTTCACAAGCTCAACTTTCAGTAACGATTTAACAAGTAAATAATAAGTAGATATAGTTCTTAATAATTAAATGCTAAGTGACAACCGTTTGACATTGTCAACTTTACTATTGAGCGATCGGGAAACTTCAATAAATAATAAAAGCTGAAGAGCATATTGCAGGCTGATATCACCTTGCAATATACGCTTCAGTTTTATATATAGTAATTACTGTTTTCCTTCAGTAGTTACTTCTTTGTTGATTTTCTTAATCATACCCTGTAGAACAGCACCCGGACCAAGTTCGATGAAATGATCTGCACCGTCAGCAATCATATTCTGAACAGACTGAGTCCAACGTACTGGAGCTGTAAGCTGAGCAATCAAGTTAGCCTTGATAGTATCAGGACAAGTTTCAGCTTTAGTTGAAACATTCTGATAAATTGGGCAAGTAGGAGCGCTGAAAGTTGTAGCTTCGATAGCTGCAGCCAATTCAGCACGTGCAGGTTCCATCAGCGGAGAGTGGAATGCACCACCAACTTTCAGTTTCAATGCACGTTTTGCACCAGCAGCCAAAAGTTTTTCGCAAGCAGCTTCAATACCAGGAACAGTTCCTGAGATTACAAGCTGACCCGGGCAGTTGTAGTTTGCACAAACAACTGTTTCGTCAGTGATTGTTGCACAGATTTCTTCAACTTTTTCATCTGGCAAAGCCAAAACAGCAGCCATAGTTGAAGGTGTCATTTCGCATGCTTTCTGCATTGCCATTGCACGCTTAGATACAAGTTTCAAGCCGTCTTCGAAAGAAAGAGCACCTGAAGCAACCAAAGCAGAGAATTCACCCAAAGAATGACCTGCAACCATATCAGGCTGGAATTCTTCACCTAAAGTTTTAGCCAAAATAACAGAGTGAAGGAACACAGCAGGCTGAGTAACTTTTGTCTGTTTCAGATCTTCATCTGTGCCGGCAAACATAAGGTCAGTTATGCGGAAACCTAAAATATCGTTAGCCTTTTCAAACAACTCTTTAGCAAGAGGATTGTTTTCGTACAGGTCTTTACCCATTCCTACGAATTGGGCTCCCTGTCCTGGAAATACATAAGCTTTCATGTTTCTAATTCTTTTCTAATTTTAGTTTTTTAAGACGTTGCAAAGGTAATAAATTTAAAATAATATGATGATAATTCATTTCAAATTGTATCTTTGCCATCGTTTTATCAAGATATATTAACTATATAAAATTTATAATATCATGAACGAATTGCTATTTTTAGGAAACCTTGGTACAGGTGAAATTATCATTATCGCATTGATAGTGTTGTTGTTATTTGGTGGTAAGAAAATTCCTGAGTTGATGAAAGGCTTGGGTAAAGGAGTGAAAAACTTTAAAGACGGAGTGAAAGGTCTGGAAGACGAAATTAAAGTTGACGATACAGAAAAAAAATAAAAAAGAATGGAACAGCAAGATGAAATGTCCTTCTGGGATCACCTGGAAGAACTCCGCTGGACTCTGTTTCGTTCCATTTTAGCGCTCTTTGTTTTTGCGATAGGCAGTTTTGCCTTTATGCGTGATATTTTTGATCGCGTCATATTGGCTCCTTGCTCTTCCGATTTCATATTTTACCGTTGGTTGTGTGCATTGAATGAATGGCTTCGCGACATCAGTCCTTATGTTGATGTGTTGCCGGACTTCTGTAATGACAATTTCCATGTTGAGATTTTCAACATCAGGTTGGCATCACAGTTCTTCACTCACATGACAACTTCTTTTTGGCTGGCTCTTGTATTGACATTCCCTTATCTAATGTGGGAAATTTGGAAATTCATCAGCCCTGCCTTGTATGAAAACGAGAAGAAGAATGTTCGATGGGTATTTTTCTTTGGTACATTGATGTTCTTCTTGGGTTGTGCAGTCGGTTATTTCGTGGTTTTCCCGATGACTCTGCGTTTCCTTGCAACATATCAGCTTAGTGCCAGTATCATAGAACAAGTATCCTTGGATTCCTACATGGACAACTTCCTGCTACTCATCTTCGTTATGGGCGTAGTGTTTGAGATGCCTTTGGTATCGTGGCTGCTTTCTAAATTAGGCTTTTTGCATCGTGGATTCTTCCATGAATATCGCCGTCATGCAATTGTTGGTTTGCTGATTGCAGCAGCCTTCATAACTCCAAGTAGCGATCCGTTTACGCTGAGTGTAGTTTTCTTCCCGTTATACGGATTATATGAACTGAGCGCATTCTTTGTGCGTCCAGCTCCGAAAGATGATGATGAGGAGGAGGATGCTGATGAAAATGAAGAATGATTCTGAAGCTTAGGGGCGGATAAAAAAGAATTGGGTGTATCAAGTGATGTGTCTTTCCTAAAGTTGGACAGTTTAATGTTGTGAAGAGATACTCTCATATTGGGACAAGTTCGGTTTTTTGCCGGGCTTGTCCTTTTACTTTTCTAAGGTCTATTCTCTTTTAAATTCTTACAATAGTTTTTTATATCAAATCCTGTAAAGTTTAAGGTCGGTTGCTTTTTTGAGATGTTTTTGTTTCTTGGTTATATTTTTTGTTTGGTAGTTTTTCCCTCGTTTTGGCCATCAAGCTTTAGCACACGATATATAATGATACAGATAAGTAAATTGCTTTATGAAGTATTGCTTATTAATTGATTGGATGATTTTTGTTGTTGTAATTAATGCTCCTCATTGATATTACAACAAAACCCCGAAAGTTGGACAAGAACTTTCGAGGTTATCTTTATAAAAGGTTGAAGTTTAGAATTCTACATAGAAACCTAGACTTATGTTTTCTGAACTCAAAGAAATTCCTTTCAAATTACTGCCCAAATAGGAATCCCTATAACCAAGAAAACCTATTTTTGTTACCAGAGATATATTATCACAAACATTGAACAATGCTCCAGGGATTAATCCTATTTGGAAACCTGTGTCATCGTCGCCTGTGGATAATCCTACTGTTCCGTCAACAAATAAACTCAGTTTCTGTATATTATATAACTTGCATCTTGCATAAGGTGCAATATAGAAACGGTCAAACTCGTCTCGGTGTGAATAACCTAATTCCCCACCAATTGCCCATAAATCATTTATATGGTATCCGATTTCCGGAGCCAGTTTAAATGAAAAACCGTTATCATCAGCCAATGTGAAACTACCACCTAAATATAGCCCGTCTTGTGCTTGGCTTGTAAATATTGCTGCCGCAGCAACAATTAATGACAAAATAAACTTTCTCATATTATATCTATTTTTAATATTAATTTTGTTCGAAAAGCTATTTTCTGAATACTTGTTTGTCTTATAACAAATAAATATGAAATTTTGTTTTGAAAAAGTAACTGGTAATTTTTTAAAATATGGTTGATTCTTGGAATTGCATAAATTTTATATTCTTCTATAAGAAAATTTTTGAGATAATGTTTGATAAATTTGCGATAGCAAAAACTAATTATTATGTTAGTCGACGAAATAGATAAATGTTTAATAATAAAATTTGAAATATAAATGCCGAAAGTAATTTCGTTTAATGAATTGAGAAAACTAAAAGACAGTTTGCCAGATGGAACAACGCACCGAATAGCTGATGAGTTGGGAATATCCGTGGAGACAGTAAGAAACTATTTTGGAGCTCAGAATTTCAAAGACGGGCAAAGTTGCGGGCTGCATATTGAACCAGGTCCTGATGGAGGAATTGTTGTTCTGGACGACACAACAATATATGACAGGGCAATGGAGATATTGGCGGAAGAAGAAGATTGACAAATAGATTATATTCCATCTTTTTTATTCAATTCCCGAACTATTTTTCAGGCAAAACTGTTTAATAATAAAGGGCTGATAATTGTATAATAATTACATAAGAAAAGAAAGGAGATAGATTATGGAAGACAAACTGGTAACATTAGCTATACATACTTTCGAGAAAGCTCAAATCCTTAAGACTCTGTTGGAAACTGAAGGTATTGAAGTGTATATTCACAACGTGAATCAGATTCAGCCGGTTGTATCTGCCGGAGTCCGTATCAGAATAAAGGAAACAGACCTTCCTCATGCCTTGAGAATTATTGAAGACAGTAAATGGTTGGATGAAAAAGAGGAAAAGGTGGCAAAGGATCCTCATATTGGTAAAATACTGATCCCGGTTGATTTTTCGGATTATTCGTTGAAGGCTTGTGAGATTGGTATAAACTATGCATTTAAGAAAAATGCTGAGGTGATGATTATGCATGCATATTACACTCCATATTTCCCGACTGCTGCTCCGATAGGTGATACCACGGCTTATCATTTGAAAGAAGAGGATTCTCCGGAGCATTTGCGTGACAAGGTGCAGAGGGATATGGAAGGAATTTGCAGTGTGCTGAACAAGAAGATTGAGGATGGCGAACTTCCGATGGTGGAATTCAATTATGTTTTGCGTGAAGGCTTGCCTGAAGAAGAGATTATTGCTTACGGAAAGGAATACAGACCTGATATAATCATAATGGGAACCAGGGGCTCGGACCAGAAAGATGCTGATTTGATTGGTAGTGTCACCGGTGAAGTTATTGAACTGAATAAGGTTCCGGTGCTTGCTATTCCTGAGGATACTCCTTTCAACGACTTGGCGAAGGTTAAGAATGTTGCTTTTGCGACTTCTTTCAATGAAAGGGATTTGCTGGTGTTTGACGCTTTTATGGAAGTGTTTGCCGGATATGATGTAAATATTCATCTTTTCAATATTTCGACTAGCCGCAACGACTGGAATGAGATAAGACTGTCCGGCGCAAAAGAGTATTTCAAGAAGCAGTATCCGGATGCGAATATTTCATATACTGTGCTTGATGACGGGGATTTGCTGCTTGCGATAGAGAAATTCGTGCGCTATCAGAATATTGATATATTGGCGTTGAGCACATACAGGAGAAATATTCTTGCCAGAATGTTCAGTCCGAGCATTGCACGCAGGATGTTGTTCCACACAAATACTCCTTTGCTGGTGATGCATGCAAAAGGATAAATATTAATTTGCAAAACTTAGATTAACTTAGTATCTTTGATACATGTAAAACAATAAAGGCCGTGTGTCGGAATTTTCGGTTTCGGCACCCGGCCGTATTAAAATAGCTAATCTTATGTTTGCAAAAGAAACTTACATTGCCCGCAGGGCTCAATTGAAAAAAACAGTCGGTTCAGGACTGCTGTTGTTTTTGGGAAATGATGAAAGTGGCATGAACTATGCAGATAATACATATCATTTCCGTCAGGATTCAACTTTCCTTTATTTCTTTGGACTTCCTTATGCAGGATTGTCTGCCGTTATTGATATCGACAATGACAAGGAAATCATTTTTGGTGATGAGTTGACTATTGATGCTATTGTATGGATGGGAACTCAGCCAACTTTGAAAGAAAAAAGCGAGGCTGCAGGTATAAGAGAAGTCAGACCATATAAAGAAATAGAATCATATTTGAAATCTGCCCGGAGCAAAGGACAGACAATTCATTATTTGCCTACATATCGCGCCGAACATCAAATCAAGCTTCTTGCCTGGTTGGGTGTGGCTCCTGGTGCTGAACAGCCATCTGTTCCTTTCATATATGGCGTAGTAAATCAGAGAAATTATAAATCTGCCGAAGAAATTGAAGAAATTGAAAAGGCTTGTGTTGTAACTGCTGATATGCATCTTGCTGCTATGCGTACTGTCCGTCCGGGCATTCGTGAATGTGAAGTTGCTGCTGCTGTTGCTGAGGCTGCATACAAACATGACTATCAGTTGTCGTTCCCTATTATTGCAACTGTTAACGGTCAGACATTGCACAATCACGACCATAGCAATATGATTAAAAGCGGTGATATGCTTTTGCTGGATGCCGGCGCAGAAACTGAAATGGGATATGCCGGTGATATGTCGTCAACAATTCCTGCAGACGACAAGTTTACTCAGCGCCAGCGTGATGTATATGACATTCAGGTGGCTGCACATGAGGCTGCAGTTGCTGAGCTTCGTCCGGGTATTCCTTTCGTGGATGTATATGAAAAGTCTTGCGCTGTTATTATGCAGGGTATGAAGGACCTTGGTTTTGCAAAAGGCGACCCGATGGAAGCTGTAAAAGCCGGTGCTCATGCAATGTTTATGCCTTGTGGCTTGGGACATATGATGGGCTTGGATGTTCACGATATGGAGAATTTGGGTGAAGTTTATGTAGGATATAACGGAAAGCCGAAGAGCACTCAGTTCGGACGCAAGTCGTTGAGATTGGGCCGTGAGCTTGAACCTGGATTTGTTCTGACAATCGAACCTGGTATTTATTTTATTCCTGAATTGATTGATTTGTGGAGAGGCCAGAACAAGTTCACTGAATTCCTGAACTACGACAAGCTTGAGACATATAAGGACTTCAGCGGTATAAGAAACGAAGAGGATTATCTGATTACTGAAACAGGCGCACGCCTTTTGGGTAAGAAACTTCCGTTGCATGCTGAGGAAGTTGAGGCTGCTAAGAAACAATAAAATATACTTTTGAGAGAAGACGAGGCTTCAGGAACAAGTTGGCAAGGGAACAAACTGCTGTTAGTTGTTTTCTTGTCAACTTTGTTAACTGAAGGTTGGGCTTGCGAAACTTGAATAAAACAATAATAACTTTGAATTTATGAAGAAAATTTTTCTGACAGCCGGATTGGCAGCTATGTTGTCGGCATGTGGAGGTGGCGGCGCACAGAAATCTGCTGAAGTTGTTGGCGAGAATCCATTCCTTACGGAATATACAACACCTTTTGGTGTTCCTCCTTTCGATATAATAAAGTTGGAACATTACAAGCCTGCATTTATCCAGGGAATGGAGGAACAGGCAAAGGAAATTGACGCTATCGTGAACCAGCGTTCAACTCCTGATTTTGAAAACACTATTGCTGCATTGGACCAGAGCGGAAAATTGCTCCGTAAGGTAAGCGCTGTATTTTATGGTTTGAACAGTGCAAATACAAGTGACGAGATGCAGGCTTTGAGCCGTGAGCTTTCTCCGCTTTTGTCAAAGCATAGCGATGATATAAGCCTTAATCCTCGTCTTTTTGCAAGAGTAAAAGAGGTTTATGAAAAGAGAAACGAACTGAATCTTGACAAGGAGCAGATGAAGCTTCTTGAAGAAACTTATAAGGATTTCGTTCGTGGCGGTGCAAATCTTCCGGAAGACAAGCAGGCTAAGTTGCGTGAGTTGAACAATGAAATCTCAATGCTTCAGCTTACTTTCGGACAGAATATGCTTAAGGAAACTAATGACTTCAAGCTTGTAATCGACAAGAAAGAGGATTTGGCAGGACTTCCTGAAAGCTTGATTGCCAATGCTGCTGCTACTGCGGCAAGCGAGGGCATGGAAGGCAAATGGGTGTTTACTCTTCAGAATCCTAGCGTAATGCCTTTCTTGCAGTATGCTGACAGCCGCGAACTTCGTGAGAAGATTTTCAACGGTTATATCAATCGTGGAAACAACAATAATGATGCCGACAATAAGGAAGTTGTGAAGAAATTGATTGCTGCACGACTTGAAAAGGCTAAATTGATGGGTTGTGATGATTATGCTGCTTTCGTGCTTGACACTCGTATGGCTAAGAACGAGCAGAATGTATATAATCTTCTGGATGAAGTTTGGGCTCCGGCTTTGGCTAAAGCTAAAGAAGAATTGGCTGACATTCAGGGCGAAATCAAGAAAGAAGGCAATAACTTCACTGCTGAAGGCTGGGATTGGAGATATTATTTCGAAAAAGCTAAGAAAGCAAAATTCTCTATCGATGAGAATGAAGTCCGTCCGTATCTTAAACTTGAAAATGTGCGTGACGGAGCTTTCTATGTAGCTAACAGATTGTATGGAATTACTTTCACTGCGTTGAGCGATATTCCATTGCCTCATCCGGATGCACAGGCATTTGAATGCAAGGACAAAGATGGTTCAAGCCTTGGTGTGCTTTATATGGACTTCTTCCCACGTGAGAGCAAGCGCGGTGGAGCATGGTGTGGTTCATATCGTCCGCAGTCATATGTTGACGGCAAATATCAGGCTCCTATTGTAACTGTTGTTTGCAATTTTACTCAGCCTGCTGCCGGACAACCTGCTTTGTTGAGTGTTGACGAAGCTAAGACTTTGTTCCATGAGTTTGGACATGCATTGCATAATTTCTTCAGAAATGTTCATTATTCCGGAGTTGCAAGTGTTCCTCGTGATTTCGTTGAACTTCCTTCTCAGATTATGGAACATTGGGTTCTTGAGCCTGAAGTTTTGAAAGTTTATGCTAAACATTATCAGACTGGTGAAGTTATCCCAACAGAGCTTGTGAAGAAAATTGAAGAAAGTGATAAATATGGTCAGGGTTTTGCTACAACAGAATATATTGCAGCTTCATATCTTGATATGGACTATCACGTTCTTAAGGAAATTCCTGCAGACTTGGATATCGTGAAATTTGAGTTTGAAACTCTTGGCAAACGCGGCTTGTTGAAGCAGATTCCGTCAAGATACCGTACAACATACTTCAACCACACAATGGGCGGCGGCTACACAGCTGGTTATTATAGCTATATGTGGGCAGAAGTTCTTGATGCTGATGCTTATGAAGCATTCAAGGAAACAGGAGATATTTTCAATCAGGAAGTTGCTCAGAAATTCCGTCAGTATGTTTTGATGCCGGGTTGCATTGACGATGCTATGGATATGTATAAGAATTTCCGTGGAAAAACTCCTAACACTGAGCCATTGCTTAAGAACAGAGGTTTGAAATAAAAAAGAGATTTATGCATAAGACACTGATTAAAAATGCAGAAATAATAAATGAGGGCCGTCGCTATGTCGGCTCTCTTTTAATAGAAGGGGATAAGATTGCTGAGATATTTGAGGGCAATTGTCCGGATATCGACGTAGCTGAAGTTGTTGATGCGACTGGCAAATGGCTTATTCCCGGATGTATCGACGACCAGGTGCATTTCCGTGAACCGGGTTTGACTCACAAAGCTGATATCGGAACAGAAAGCCGTGCGGCTGTTGCCGGAGGTGTTACGACATTTATGGACATGCCGAACACAAAACCTCAAACAACTACAATTGAGAATTTGGAATGGAAATTCCGCAGGGCGGCAGAAACTTCAGTTGCCAATTATTCATTCTTCTTCGGTGGAACGAATGATAATATGGATGAAATAAAGAAGCTGGACAGAAACCGTGTTCCCGGATTGAAGCTGTTCCTTGGTTCTTCAACAGGAAATATGCTTGTGGACAATAAGGAAACATTGGAACGCCTGTTTGGTGAAACTGGAATGCTGATTGCTATCCATGCAGAGAAAGAGGAAGTGATTAAACGCAACATTGCTCATTACACTTCTTTGTATGGTGAAGATTTGGATATATCTTTCCATAGCAAAATAAGAAGCGAAGAGGCTTGTTATGCTTCATCTTCCGAAGCTGTTGAGTTGGCTACACGCCTTGGTTCAAGATTGCATATACTTCATTTGTCAACTGCAAAGGAAACTACTTTGCTGGACAATTCCTTGCCATTGTCGGAAAAGAAGATTACAGGTGAAGTTTGCGTTCATCATCTTTGGTTTGACGACAGTGATTATGCCCGTTTCGGCAACAGAATAAAATGGAATCCGTCAATAAAAACAGCTGCTGACCGTGATGTTTTGCGCGAGGCTGTAAACAATAATCTTATTGATATTGTAGCGACAGACCATGCGCCACATCTTCTTTCGGAAAAAGAAGGTTCATGCCTGAAGGCTGCATCCGGAGGTCCGTTGGTTCAGCATTCTTTGGTTGCTATGCTTAAGATGGCTAAGTCCGGACTTTTCACATATGAGAAGGTTGTGGAGAAAATGGCACATAATCCGGCTATATTATTTAATATTGACAGGAGAGGATTTATCCGCCCGGGATATTATGCAGACTTGGTTCTGATAGATCCGGAAAAGCATTGGACAGTTGCTCCGGAAAATATATTGACTAAGTGTGGTTGGTCGCCGTTTGAAGGATATACTTTCCACCATTCCGTATGGAAAACATATGTAAATGGCCAGTTGGCATATTCTGATGGAAAAATTGATGATAATGTCAGAGGTAAAGAAGTAGCATATCTCTAAATTCAGAATATTAGGCTATTAGATATATTTTATTAAACCTGCTTTGATTTATTCATTATGTAAAAAAGCCGTGATGAATAAATTTGAGCAGGTTTTTTTGTATTATTTGTTGAAAAACTAATATATTTGTTCAAGAAAACACAAGGCAGAATACTATGTGATGAAATAATTAAACCTAATTTATAGCTAACTAATATTTAAAAACATGAAAAAAATTCTTCTTTTAATCAGTTTGGTTTGTGCTTTTACAGCAGCAAACGCTCAGCAAGGTGGACATGTTTCTCCAGCAGCTACAGAATGGTATACTCCTCAGCCACCTAAAGTTCAACCAGGTGATAAACCAGGTAATCCACCATCAGATGCAATCGTATTGTTTGACGGAAAAGATTTGTCAAAATGGGTGACTCCAAAAGATGGTAAGTTTACTGATCCTACTTGGAAAATCGAAGACGGCGCAATGGTAATCGTTCCTGGTGGCGGCGACGTTCAGACAAAAGAATATTTCGGTGACTGCCAGTTGCATATTGAATTCAAAACTCCTAAAGCTGGTCCGAAGAATACTTTGCAGATGAAGGGAAACAGTGGTATTTTCCTTCAGAGCATTTATGAAGTTCAGGTTTTGGATGGCGAAGACAATCCTACATATGTAAACGGTATGGTTGGTAGTGTTTACAAACAGCAGGCTCCTTTGGCTAATGCATTTACTGGAACTGAAAAATGGCAGGTTTATGATATCTATTATAAAGCTCCACGTTTCACAACTGATGGCGCATTGGAATCACCGGCAATGGTTACTGTTGTTTTGAATGGTATTTTGGTTCAGAATAACTATATACTGAAAGGTAATACTCCGTATATTGGATTCCCAACATACAAGGCTCATGGCAGATTGCCTTTGTTGCTTCAGGATCATGGTGTTGCTGTTGCATATCGTAACATCTGGATTAGAAATCTATAATCCGTAATTATTTGGACATATTAATATACAAAAAAGCCTGGTCGGACCGGTTGGTGTTGACCAGGTTTTTTGTTTTATTCGTTTACTGATTTGTTGATATTGTCAATGAAATCTAATATATCATCTCTTCCTTCTTTTTTCTCTGACGAAGAGAAGAGGATAGGAGGTAATTCTTCCCAAGTTTCAAGGAGCTTTTTCTTGTATACTTCAGTGTTTTCTGCCAGTCTGCCTTTACTTATTTTGTCAGTCTTTGTAAATATTATAGCAAACGGAACACCGTTTTCACCCAACCATTCCATAAATTCCAAATCTATTTTTTGAGGAGAATGGCGGCAGTCGAGCAAGACAAAGAGACAAGTAAGTTGCTCACGCATCAGAATGTAACTTTCAATAATCTTGCGTATGTTTTCCCGTCCTTCTTTGCCTCGTTGTGCAAAGCCATAACCAGGAAGGTCCACCAGATACCATTCGTTATTTATTATGAAATGGTTGATAAGCATGGTTTTTCCAGGTTTCTGGGAAGTCATAGCCAAACCTTTTTTTGCCGTCAGCATGTTTATCAATGATGATTTGCCAACGTTGCTTCGTCCGATAAAAGCATATTCAGGTTTGTTTCCTTCCGGACACTTTTTTACGTTAGTATTACTGATAACGAATTCTGCGCTTTTTATTTCCATGAAAATTTAGTTTTTAATTTCTAATGAAGAACTGGTTTCCCGGCTATTGCTTGAAGTAAGCCACATTCCAAAGAATGTTATGGCTGCATTTATCATCAATATTTCATATCCGAAAATATAGTCTGTTGTGTTTTCAACAACATAATTAATGCCAAAGCTGATTACCGGAGATATGATGCAAATATACGGAACAAACTTGTCTTTTACCAAGCGTTTGGTAAATAAGCCGAAAATAAACATTCCGAGCAGCGGTCCGTAAGTATATGATGCAATCATATATATTGCGTCAATAATACTTCTGTTGTTCACTTCTTTTATAACCAGAATAATGAGGGCAAAAACTACTGATATTGCAATATGAATCATCAGTCGTTTACGTTTTGCCTGTTTTTCACTGTCGTTCTGTATATCCAAAATATCTATACAGAAAGAAGTGGTGAGGGCTGTCAATGCCGAGTCGGCACTGCTGAATGCTGCTGCAATAATTCCGATGGTGAAGAAAATAAGTATGCTGTTTCCCAAGATACCGGAAGTGCAAAACATCGGCAATATGTCATCACTGAGCTCTGGCAAGGCTATTTGCTTCTGCTCGGCAACAATAAGGAGAAGTATTCCTAAAACCAAAAATAGGAAATTCACCGGAGTGAAGGCAAATCCGTAAGTGTACATATTCTTTTGCGCCTCTTTCAGATTCCTGCATGAGAGATTCTTTTGCATCATATCCTGATCAAGCCCGGTCATTACTATTGTTATGAATATTCCACTGAAGAACTGTTTTGCGAAATGTTGGGAACTGTTCCAATCGTTAAATTCGAAAATGCGGAAATGAGGATTGTTAGCAACGGAAGTGCTCATTTCTACAAAGCTCATGCCCAAAGCGTCCTTGACTTGCCATATGATTACAACCAACATGGCAATAAGGCATATTGCTTGTATTGTGTCTGTCCATATAATTGTCTTGATGCCACTGCGGAAGGTATAAATCCAGACAAGCAATATACTTAATATGACAGTTACAGCAAAAGGAATATTAAACGCATCAAACACATAATGCTGAAGAATCAGAACCACGAGATAAAGCCTTGCCGCTGCACCTATACTTTTAGACAACAGGAAAAAAGAAGCCCCGGTTTTATAGCCTCTATGGCCTATTCTTTCTTTCAGATAACTGTAAATTGATGTTAGTTTAAGCTTATAGTAGAGTGGAAGTAGTATGTGCGCAATGATAATATATCCGACGAAAAAACCAAATACGGTTTGCATATAGGTCATGTCGATACTTCTCACCATGCCGGGAACAGAAACGAAAGTTACACCGGACAGGGAAGTGCCAATCATTCCTATAGAAACTATGTACCATGGTGATTGCCTGTTGCCCGTAAAGAAAGCATCGTTGCTGCTACTTTTCCTTCCTGTTAACCATGCAATAAATAATAGCAGCCCGAAATAGACTGCTATTATAAAAAGAATTGTATATCTGCTCATTTTTCTTTTTCATAAATTTTTTCCAGAACAGAGCCGGGAAAATAATGTTTCAAGATTTCCTTATAAGTATATCCTTCTGTGCTCATAACTGCTGCTCCGATTTGGCAAAGTCCGACGCCATGTCCCCATCCGCTTCCGGTGAGAGTGAATTCTTCAGGTATTCCATCTTTGCTCATTACCTTATCTACTACGAAGGCTGAGCTGTAGAGATGTGATTCGGAAAGGGAACGTCTGATCTCCAACTCTTTGCCAATAACCATATTGCGCTTGCTGCCTTTGATCATTAGTTCATATATTCTTCCTGATTTTCCACGTTTGAGAGGAACCAAGTCTATGATATTTCCGAAATCTATTCCTGTCCTTTTTTCTATAAGCTTACTCAGTGTTTCCTGTGAATATGAAACTTTCCACCTGTAGAAGTCCGGAGTCTCGCAATCGTAGTTGTTTAGGATTTTCTGCAACAATTGTTTATCGTGAGTGTTGCAGAAAGCCTTTGGAGAACTGCGAATCCATTTTTCCGCATCTTCTTCCTTAGTTAAATCTTCGATAAGCAAATCATATTGATTGTCTCCGGCAGATTTAAGATATGGAACGGAAATATCTTCCCAACACGCATCGAATTCCTCAATGGCTCCGCCGCAGCATTTTGAGAAGCGGGCATCACAGATTTCACCGTCATACATAAGGACTTCACCATATGTCTTGTCTATTATCTTCTCGATTTGAGGATTTGTCTTGCGGCTTATTCCTTGATAGCGCTGGCAATGGTCGTCTGCACAGACATCGAAAAGCTTGTGGTCTTCGCGGTCGTACCACTTGATTCTTCGGTTTTCTGTTTCAATCTGACCTTCGCCTTTGCTGTCTTCATGCCTGCGCAATGATTTCCTTATTTGCGACATAACCCAGCTTCTTGATATTACAGCATGAGCTTTAAGGAATTCTCCCGGAGCATCAGAGTTCATCTCTGAAGAAATTACGCTGCTGAGATAACTTTCTATGTCAATTTGATTGATTGCAACAATAGACTCTCCATCAACAATCAGATTAAGAGCTCCTTTGAATCGCTGATTTTCCTTGCGTTCCCAATGGAAGTCAATACCGATTGTAACATCCATAAGGTCGAACGAAACATCATCTCCTGTGGGTTCGAAGAACAACTCGTCGTGCCACTTGCCATTGAAAAGAATCTTTCCATTATTTACGGAAACCTTTTGTTCTCCTGTGATTAATGCTCCCGTTTCTGCAAGGATATATTCTCCATTGAAAGAGAAAAAGATACTTTCTCCTTTAACTATGCCTATATTGATTTCCGGTGTTTCCATAAAATAATTGTTGTTGTATTAATATTTATTGACTGATGATTTTGCCTTTGCCTGATAAGATAATCAGGCAAAGGTCTGTTTGGCTTGCTATTTATTTGCGCTTAATGAACTCTTAGTCAAATAAACCATTAGCAATACGTACATAACAACTGCAAGCCATTCTGCCATTGCGCCCGAAGCACATTCTGTGCAATATAAATTTATATCCGCAAATCTTAAGATTGCGCTGATAACACCCATCAATGCTCCGCCGGCGATGAATCCGGATGAAAGAAGAGTTCCTTTCTGCAGTCTCGCTGCATTCAATGCTTCATCTTTACTTCTGCTGCCGACATACCAGCTTATGGCTCCACCTATAAGCAAAGGAGTGTTGAGTTCAATTGGAATAAACATGCCTAGAGCAAATGCAAGAGCCGGGATTCCGCAGAAATTTAATATAACAGCCAGAACTGCTCCGATTGCATACAAAGCCCATGGCGCGCCAGTTCCGTTCATTAACGGTTCAATAACTGCTGCCATTGCATTTGCCTGAGGTGCTGCGAGCTGTCCGCTAGTAAATCCATATGTCTTGTTTAGAACCAGAATAACGCCGCCAACTGTTGCCGCAGAAACCAATGTCCCCAAGAATTTCCAGGTTTCCTGCTTTGCCGGAGTTGTTCCCAGCCAATATCCGATTTTAAGGTCTGTAATGAATCCTCCCGCCATTGACAATGCAGTGCAAACAACACCTCCGATAATAAGAGCTGAAACCATGCCGGCTGTGCCTTTCAATCCTGTTGCAACCAGAATGATGGAAGCAAGTATCAGCGTCATCAAAGTCATTCCGGAAACAGGGTTTGTACCAACAATTGCAATTGCATTTGCAGCCACTGTAGTAAACAGAAATGCTATGACTGCAACCAACAAAAGTCCTACAACGGCATAGAACCAATTGTCAAGAACTCCGAAATGGAAGAACAGATATGTGATTACTAATGTAGCAATAACTCCAAAAGCAATGATTTTCATTGAAATATCCTTTTGAGTACGTACACAAGTATTATCTGCTATATCAGATTTGCCTTTCAATTCGCGTGAAACCAAGCCTGCTGCTCCTTTGATTATTCCCCATGATTTGATGATGCCAATTACACCGGCTGTAGCAATACCACCGATACCGATGTGGCGGGCATAATTAGTGAAGATTTCTTCTGCGCTCATTTGGCCAACAGTTGCAGTTATGGCTGCATTGCCGAATGTAAGAACATCTCCGTTAAATATTGCAGACATTGCAGGAATTATAACCAGCCATACCAAAAATGAACCGGCGCATATTATAACAGAATATTTGAGTCCGATAATATATCCCAAACCGAGAACAGCTGCGCCTGTGTTCACTTTAAATACAATCTTTGCTTTTTCGGCAAGCATTTCGCCTGCGCCAATTATGCGTGTACTTATATTTTCGCTCCACCAGCCGAATGATGCGATTATAAAGTCATATATACCTCCGATAAGGCCGGCAAAAATCAATGGCTTCGCCTGGTTTCCACCTTTTTCGCCGGAAATCAGCACTTGAGTAGTTGCCGTTGCTTCAGGGAATGGATATTTGCCGTGCATATCCGAAACAAAATATTTTCTGAACGGAATAAGCAATAATATACCCAGAATACCTCCCAGAAGAGAACTCATAAACACTTCAAAAAAGTTTACTGTTATTTCCGGATACTTGTCTTGCAGAATGTATAATGCAGGCAATGTGAAGATGGCACCTGCAACAATCACTCCGCTGCTAGCACCGATTGACTGTATTATTACGTTTTCAGCCAAAGCATTTTTCCTTTTGAATCCTCCTGACAATCCGACTGCTATAATTGCAATTGGAATTGCTGCTTCAAATACTTGGCCCACACGCAGTCCGAGGTATGCGGCAGCAGCACTGAAAACTATTGCCATAACCAATCCCCAACATACGGACCATGGAGTAACTTCGCGATAATTCTTGTCCGGAGACATAACAGGAACATATTTTTCTCCTTCTTTTAGTTCCCTGTAAGCATTTTCCGGCAGACCGCCGACTTTTTCTTCTTTTTCTTCTTTCATGATGTGTATTCTTTTATTGTTTTGTGACGTTAGGTAAACTTGCCGATTCTTTGATTTAAAGCCGCACTTTTGAAAGTTAATTTATAATTAGTCTGCAATATATTTAAAAAATTTGAATTTCCAAAATTAAAGGGAAGTATCATTATGTTTTGAATAGAGATTAATGCAAAACATAGGAAGATATTTAATGGAAAATAATTATCCTATTATTTATGTAATTCGAAAAAAAATGTCTTATTTTGCTATTGAAAACAAAGGGGTGCCTGAACGGAGGCTGAGATTATACCCTTCGAACCTGACGCAGTTAGTGCTGCCGTAGGGATTGTTGATATTTCTCTTCATAATATTCCGCTTATATACATTCCTTTGTATTTCCATTGTATTTTAGGATGCTAGAGTTTAATCCACATTTTGTGTGAGTTAAAGCATCGTTTTTATTTATTTCATATCAAAATACAGTTTTATGAATATAAAGGTGAATAACAAATCATTGGAGTGTCCTGAAACTTCAACTTTGGCTCAATTGTCAGAGCAGTTGCAATGGCCGGAAAAAGGAATTGCAGTTGCCGTAAACAATCGTATGGTTCCGCGTACAGAATGGACGCAGTTTGTCATAAAAGAGAATGATTCTCTTGTTGTGATTAAGGCTGCATGTGGCGGATAAAGTCTTTGAGAAACATAAGTCAGATAATAAATATATATAATATCATAATCATATGGAAAAGTTGGTTATTGCGGGAAAAGAATTTAATTCCCGTTTGTTTTTGGGTACAGGAAAATTCAACTCAAATAAATTGATGGAAGAAGCTATTCTTGCTTCTGGTTCAGAAATGGTGACAGTTGCAATGAAGAGAGTAGATTTGGACGACAAGGAAGATGACTTGCTGAAACATATCACACACAGCCATATACAGTTGTTGCCTAACACTTCAGGCGTTCGTAATGCCGAAGAAGCCGTATTTGCTGCCCAGATGGCGCGTGAGGCTTTTGGAACAAACTGGCTGAAACTTGAAATCCATCCTGATCCTCGTTATTTGTTGCCTGATACTGTGGAAACTCTTAAAGCAACAGAACAGTTGGTGAAACTTGGTTTCGTTGTTCTTCCATATTGCCAGGCAGACCCAGTATTGTGCAAGCAGCTTGAGGAAGCTGGTGCTGCAACTGTTATGCCTCTTGGTGCTCCGATTGGAACAAACAAAGGTTTGCAGACTCGTGATTTCCTTCGCATAATTATCGAACAGGCTGGTATTCCAGTAGTTGTTGATGCCGGAATCGGTGCTCCAAGTCATGCTGCTGAAGCTATGGAACTTGGTGCTTCTGCTGTGTTGGTTAACACTGCTGTTGCTGTTGCCGGAAATCCAGTTGAGATGGCTAAAGCATTCAAGGCTGCGGTTGAAGCAGGACGTCAGGCTTACGAAGCCGGATTAGGTGGAGTGGCAACTAACTTCCAGGCTTCTGCATCATCTCCTTTAACTTCATTTTTGGGATAAAAATAAGATAAGTATGAGTTGAGCTCGCTAATCTTGAGTAAAACTCAAAAACTTAAAAAACTCAGAAACTAAAATTATATGGATAAAAAAGACAACAGAGCTTATGCTCATGCCGAGAAAACATATATGTCAGGGAAAATGTTCCCATACATCAAGGTTGGAATGCAGAAGGTTAATCTTGCTCCTACTGTAACCGTTGAGGACGGAAAGAAGGTTATGACGCCAAATGCCCCGGTATATATCTATGATACCAGTGGTCCGTTCAGCGATCCTTCTATCGAGATTGACTTGAAGAAAGGTCTGCCTCGTATGCGTGAGGAATGGATTGTTTCCCGTGGAGATGTGGAGCAGCTTCCTTCCATTACATCAGAATATGGAAAGATGCGCCGTGACGACAAATCTCTTGACCATCTTCGTTTCGAGCATATTGCCTTGCCTTATAGAGCTAAAGAAGGAAAATGCATCACTCAGATGTATTATGCGAAGCAGGGAATTGTCACTCCGGAAATGGAATATGTTGCCATTCGTGAGAATATGAACTGTGCCGAACTTGGCATTGAGTCATATATCACTCCGGAATTTGTGCGCGACGAGATTGCTGCAGGTCGTGCTGTTCTTCCTGCAAATATCAACCATCCGGAAAGCGAACCGATGATTATCGGACGTAATTTCCTTGTCAAGATTAATACTAACATCGGTAATTCAGCAACAACTTCATCAATCGATGAGGAAGTGGACAAAGCTGTGTGGAGCTGCAAATGGGGCGGCGACACATTGATGGACCTTTCAACTGGCGCAAACATCCACGAAACACGCGAATGGATTATCCGAAACTGTCCTGTTCCAGTCGGCACTGTTCCAATCTATCAGGCTTTGGAAAAAGTAAATGGAAAAGTTGAGGACTTGACATGGGAAATATATAAAGATACTCTTATCGAGCAGTGCGAGCAAGGTGTCGATTATTTTACTATTCATGCAGGTATAAGATATCAGAATGTTCATCTTGCTGACAAACGTCTCTGCGGTATCGTGAGCCGTGGTGGAAGTATTATGAGCAAATGGTGCATTATGCATAATCGTGAAAGCTTCCTTTACGAGCATTTTGATGAAATCTGTGATATTCTTGCACAATATGATGTGGCTGTGTCATTGGGTGACGGATTGCGTCCGGGTTCAATCTATGATGCCAACGACGAAGCTCAATTTGCCGAACTTGACACATTGGGAGAATTGGTGCAGCGAGCTTGGGCAAAGAATGTTCAGGCATTTATCGAAGGTCCGGGACACGTTCCTATGCATAAGATTCGTGAGAATATGGAACGTCAGATTAAGTCGTGCCACGATGCTCCGTTCTACACACTCGGTCCGTTGGTAACAGATATTGCTCCAGGCTACGACCATATTACGTCTGCCATCGGTGCTGCTCAGATTGGTTGGTTAGGAACTGCAATGCTTTGCTATGTTACTCCGAAAGAACATCTTGGTTTGCCTAACAAGGAAGATGTGCGCACAGGAGTTATCACATACAAGATTGCCGCACACGCTGCCGACCTTGCCAAAGGTCATCCGGGCGCAATGATTCGCGACAATGCATTGTCAAAGGCTCGTTATGAATTCCGCTGGCGCGACCAGTTCCATCTAAGTCTCGACCCAGACAGAGCTTTGGAATATTACAAGGAAGGCCGTCACGAAGACAGTGAATATTGCACAATGTGCGGTCCGAATTTCTGCGCAATGAAGTTGAGCCGTGATTTAAAGAATTTATAAAACTATCCAAATATGTTTTCGGAAGAATTAGAAAAAATAGACTGGGATGAAACAACATCCCTTATTTACTCTAAAACCGAAGCCGATGTTCGTCGTGCCTTGGCAAAAGAGCATCTTGATGTCAATGATTTTATGGCATTGATTTCACCTGCGGCTGAGCCGTATCTGGAAACAATGGCACAATTAAGTTATAAATATACAAGAGAAAGATTCGGAAATACAATGTCGATGTTTGTTCCGTTGTATATCACAAACTCTTGTACCAATTCATGCGTTTATTGTGGTTTCCACGTCAGCAATCCGATGAAGAGAACTATCCTTACTGAGGAGGAAATCGTAAATGAATATAAGGCAATAAAGAAACTGGCTCCGTTTGAGAACCTGCTTCTTGTAACAGGCGAGAATCCGGCTAAAGCCGGAGTGCCGTATATTGCCCGTGCATTGGACTTGGCAAAGCCATATTTCTCAAATCTTAAGATTGAGGTTATGCCTTTGTCTGCCGAAGAATATAAGGAGCTGACTCATCACGGAATGAATGGTGTGATTTGCTTCCAGGAAACATATCACAAGGCAAACTATAATATTTATCATCCGCGTGGAATGAAATCCAAATTCGACTGGCGAGTGAACGGATTCGACAGAATGGGACAAGCTGGAGTTCACAGCATCGGAATGGGTGTGTTGATTGGTCTGGAAAAGGAATGGCGCACTGATGTGACTATGATGGCATATCATCTCCGCTATTTGCAGAAGCATTATTGGAAAACTAAATACAGCTTCAACTTCCCTCGTATGCGTCCGTCGGAAAACGGTGGTTTCCAGCCGAATGTTGTTATGTCTGACAAGGAGCTGGCTCAGCTTACTTTCGCTACACGAATATTTGACCATGATGTTGATATCTCATATTCTACACGTGAGAGTGCCGAGTTCCGCGACAATATGGCTCGCCTTGGTGTAACAACTATGAGTGCTGAAAGTAAGACTGAACCAGGTGGTTATTATTCTTATCCTCAGACTTTGGAACAGTTCCATGTCAGTGACGAGAGAACTGCCCGCGAAGTTACTGCCGCTTTGAAGGGATTGGGAATTGAGCCGGTTTGGAAAGACTGGGACCAGGCTTTTGATGAACCAACATTGCAGGCTCATGGATAAAGATTTTCGTGAACGATATTCGCGTCATCTGCTCCTGGATGAAATAGGAGAGGACGGACAGCGGAGATTGTCCGAGGCAAAGATATTGCTTGTGGGCGTGGGCGGACTTGGTTCGCCCATTGCCCTTTATCTTGCAGCTGCCGGTGTTGGACATTTGGGATTGATGGACGATGATGTTGTAAGCGAGTCGAATCTTCAGCGTCAGGTTTTATATACTGAGTCTGAAGTTGGACTTCCTAAAGTTGAATGCGCAAAGCGCAGACTTCAAGCATTGAATTCATCAATAGAGATAACTGCCTATCCGTTCCGACTGGACGAAACGAATGCCGAAAACATAATATCTGCCTATGATATTGTCATTGATGGAACCGACAATTTTGCAACCAGATATTTGATAGGCGATATAACTTCGCGCTTGCCTGTTCCATATATTTATGGAGCTATTCGTGAATTTGACGGGCAAGTTTCGGTGTTCAATCTTCCTGATGGAAGGAAATACAGAGATTTGTTTCCCGATGAGGAAGAAATAATGTCGATGCCTCGTCCTTCATTGGGCGTTATGGGCGTTCTTCCCGGAATAGTTGGCTGCGTTGAAGCGTCCGAAGCCATAAAACTCATTACAGGATGCGGTGAGAATTTGTCCGGTAAATTATGGACAATTGATTTGCTGACAATGCAAAGCTTTGTCCTGGATTTGTATTGATTGCGGGAAAGCATCGAAATAACAAGAATACAATTCACAAACTTATAAATTCGATAACTAACAAACTTGAAACTCCATGTCTAAAATCCATTTCCTTATAGCAGCCGCTTCTTCCGGTAGCGGAAAAACAACATTCACAATGGGAATGCTTCGTGCTCTGAGAAACAGAAATCTGAAGGTTCAGCCGTTCAAGTGCGGTCCGGATTATATAGACACTCAGTATCATACGTTGGCTGCGGGTTCTCAGTCTGTCAATCTTGATACTTGGATGGCTTCGCCAGCGCATGTGCGCGATTTGTTTACCCGATATGGAAATGATGCTGATGCTTGCGTTGTGGAAGGAGTTATGGGTTTGTTTGACGGTTCGCGCAAATCTGAAGGAAGCAGTGCTGATATTGCAAAACACTTGGATTTGCCGGTTATTCTTCTTGTCAATGCCAAATCAACGGCTTATTCTGTTGCTCCGCTGATTTTCGGCTTCAAGAATTTTGATAAATCTGTAAATATTGCCGGAGTGATATTCAATCAGGTTTCTTCTGAATCTCATTTCTCTTTTCTGAAAGAAGCCTGCGATGATGCAGGAGTGGAATGTCTCGGATATTTGCCCAAATTGTCCGGAATGGAAATTCCTTCACGGCATTTGGGACTTAGCCTTGAGCATCTTGCCGAACAGGAGAAACTGATTAACAGAGTTGCGGAGGAAATAGAGCGTCACGTGGATATGGATAAGCTTTTTGAGCTGACTGCTGCAACTGCGCACAGCCATGAATATTCTGCCGGTTCAGAAGCAGCAGAGAATAAATTGCGTATAGCAGTGGCTCGCGACAATGCCTTTAATTTCACATATCGTGAAAATATAAGGAAATTATCTGAAAAAGGAGAGATAATATATTTCAGTCCTATCGCTGACAGCAAATTGCCGGACAATATTGATTTCCTTTATCTTCCGGGCGGTTATCCGGAGTTTTATCTCGAAGAATTATCTTCAAACAAGACGATGCTTTGCTCGATTGCTGATTATATTGAGAACGGAGGCAAAGCTTTTGCCGAATGTGGCGGCATGATGTATCTGTGCAAGAGTATAATAGGAATGGATGGCAAGCAATATCCGGTGGTTGGAGTGCTGGATAATGTTGCAACAATGGAATCCATGAAACTTCATCTCGGATACAGAAAATTCATTTATAAGGACCGTGAAATCAGAGGTCACGAATTCCATTATTCATCAGTGAAAGAAGAAAATCTCGAATCGGTTGTCAACCAATATTCTGCCCGCAACACCTTGTGTCCGACTCCGGTTTATCGTTATAAGAATCTGATTGCCGGATATACGCACTGGTATTGGGGCGAATTTGATTTGCTTGAACTTATTCCATAGGCTTATAATATCTGAATTCTCTGTCTCCGATTATCTCCGGATGGAAAATCTTGATGAAATCTTCCAGCAAATAGTCCGGATGGAGAGGAAATTCTTCATAATAAGGAACAATTCCGGTGTTGCAACCGAAAATCTTTCTGTTCTTGAAAGCATCGAAATTTCTGTATGGACTGTATTCTGATTCCAGTTCACGATATGTCATGTCTTTAGCAAGATTGTATTTTATCAGCCATATATCGGCATGAATAGCTTTCTCGAACACTTGCTCGAAAGTTAGCGGAATGCTTCCGGCGCCTTCGAGGTTGCGGAAAATATATTCTGCACCGGCATCTTCCAGAAGATGTGCGATATAGCTGCTCTTTGCCGGCATATACCATGATGCGCCGAATTTCTTTTCAGTGAAAACTGTAGGTTTGTCTTTTATATTTGCTGTCAGCTCTTTAAGTTTCAAATAACTTTGTTCCGTTTCACGGAAAATAGAGTCTGCTTTGCTTTCTTTGCCTAAAAGCAGTCCGTAAAACTTTATCCATTCAGTTCTTCCCAAAGGCAGATTTTCCATATAGTCAGCACCTTCAATAATGGGAATGCCTATTTTCTCCACCGGTCCATAACTGCTGTTCTGGAAAGGAGATGCAATGACAAGTTCGGCATTAATCTCTATCATTTTCTCAACATTTGGCGAAGTTGCTTCACCAAGGTCGGTGATTTTTCCCTCTTTCAATCCGTTTTGTATTACCGGAGTATCCATGTATCTCGGTTCGCAAACACCGATTATTTTGTCGCTTTCACCAAGCTGGTCGATTATTGCAACGTGAACGGAAGTGTAGGCAACAATATTCTTGACTGGAGTTCTTACTACAGTTCCTTTAGGAAGGTTTTCCGGTTCTTCGGAGTTTCTGTCAATTAGGACATATCTTTGCAGAAGTTTTGTTGTGTCCCAAGGATTGCGCACTTCAACAGTTGAGTAATCTTTGTAATGACGAATTGAAAAACCTTGGGCATAGCGTATGGTTTCTGTTCCGACTGGAGTTTCTTCCGGTTTGTTTTTTGTATTCTGACATGAAATCAGAAGCATGCATACAGCTATCAGAGTATATATCAATTTCATCATTATCTTATTTTTTTCCGGTTACTAATTCAAGTTTCGCAAGCTCAACTTTCAGGAGTTATATGGAGTAATATGGAGTTATGACTATGCTTCGCATAGCCCGGAAGTTAAAAGCCGATAGATTTTAGATACAAACAGTATTGGCATTTAACTCCTGTAACTCCATAACTTATAACACATGCGAAACTTAAGCTACTAAATTGAAGTTTATCGCTTATATTTTTATTTGCCCTGTTGTTCAGTATAAACTATTTTAGTCACAGCTGTGACTTAATTTCGCCACAGTTGTGACTTGATTTCGCCACGGCTGTGACCTAATTAAACCACAGCTGTGGCGAAGTTAATAATTCTATATTTCTTGATTATTGTACGCTTGAAGCAATAACTTTTATAGGATTCAGACCAGCTTCGAACTTAACTTTAAGATTTCCGTCTCCGTCGAAACAATACACGTCTCCGTTATTTGTATAGTCTGATTCAGTGACAAACAGCATGTTAGAAGCTTTGTCTGCTGCAATCTTATAAGGCTTAGCAATAGTTTCTTTCAGCGCAGAATCAGTTATTATATTTTCATTTATCGCATCGTACATATAATAAGTAATTGTCTGATTCCAATTTTCATCATACTGAGAATACATCATGAATATTTTATCACCAAGTGAAGCCATTTCAGTAGCATTTGCAACAGAAACAGTTGATATTTCGTCTGTCGAAGTATTTATTTTCTGCAATGTGTTTGGAACATCTGCATAATTTCCCATAGAAACAAGATATACATCTTCCTGTGAATCACGCTGAACATTACATGGGTTAAGAACGACTTCAATTTTCTTTGTTTCTGTGAATGATTCAAGATTTACGACAGAAACGGTTTTGTCGTAGCCAACTTCAGTATTGTAGTCAAGACCACCGGAGTTAGCAACATACAATTTTCCGTTTGCTACAGTCAATTGTTCCGGATTTCTGCCAACAGCAACTGTGTTGTCTATTTCCAGTGATGTTGTGTCGATACTTGCAACATAGCCGTCAAATAAAGAAACATAAACTTTGCCACCATATGAAGTGAAAGCTCTTGGCTGCAAAGGTTTATCTGTATTGCTCTTTATCTGTTTGAGTGATTTGCCGTTCAAGTCTGTCACTTCAATAGTCTGTGAACCATATACAGCCAGATAAATCTTTGAGCCATAGATAATCATATCATTTGCTGTATCACCAAGTTTTCTACCATTGGCAGTTTCAAAAATATCACCTGTTGTTTCTTTACTTTCGGTATTATAGAAAGTTATTGTTGAATTGTTACTTCCCATTTTTCCGCTGTTAAGAACATAATATCCGTTGAGGACAGTTTGTCCCGGCTGTTCCGGCTGTGGATTGTTTTCTGCATCATCTTTGCTGCAACCAACCAAGGTTGAAGCCATCAAAAGAGCACAAAGTGCAAAATAGTTTTTCTTTTTCATTTTATTGATATTTAGATTTATTAATATATAGCTTGATAGAACGAGTTGACAAGGGAACGAGTTAACCAGATTATCAGGCATTCTCACCTTGTTAACTTGTTTCTGAAGCCTTGTCAACTTCATTAATACTCAATTCCTAGACTCAATCTCCACGATCTTCCCGGCATAGGATAATATTGAATCACTTCATAAGTTTTGTTTGTAAGATTCACTATTTCTCCTTGCAGGCGCAATTTTACTTTATTCTTTATTGTGAAACTGCGGTTTGCAGAGATTGTATGTTCCATATATGATTTAATCAGATTTCTTTCAATATTCTGAGGCAATGCATATCTGTCGCCGGTAGCAATCAGACTGTAACTGATATTTACCCAAGGATTCTCAATCATAGCCGAAACTGAACCAGAGTGCCGCGGTGTATAAGGAATCTGATGTTTATAGTTTTTGGCTGATTTATCAGTTACGTCAACAGCGTATTGATAACTGTAAGCAGACGACAGAGAAAGAATAATCTTATCATACAGCGGAATTTCAGAGTTGAAATTTATATCAACACCTTTAATATCTACTTCGCCGAAATTCATCATTTTCCATATATATAATGTAGGCAAAGCAACGATTTTGTCCTTCACTTTGTTGTAATAAGCATCTGCAGATATATTTATCAGACTGAAGAATGCAAGGCGCTCACTCCATGTCAATCCGATGTTGTATTGCGTAGCTTTTTCCGGAACCAGATTTGTGTTTCCCATTCGCAGATAATAAAGGTCTGTGAAAGTAGGAACACGGAAAGCATCTTTGAATGAAGCTCTCACTCTCAGATTCTGCTCTTCGAATGGTCGCCACGAAAGGCTAAGGGCAGGAGAGAGTCTTTTTCTGTCGGCAGGTTTGTCGCCATATTCAACTTCATCAGTAATATATGTGCCGAGGACGCTTGCTGTTGCAGTAATTCTTGAGTTCTTGTATTGCGCGGCAAGAGCAGTCAGCGAAGTCCACCTTTTCGGCATTGGAGAATTCATGTAATTATTGTCGAGCATAGCTCTTGCAATATCCGAATTCAGAGAGAAAGACAATCCTGAAAGAGGGCAGAACAAAGCACCGAGCGAAGCATAATATTCGTTCTGAGTGTTCAGGTCCTTCTGGAATCCATCTGCATATTTGTCATTTACATCAAGATATTTGCTGAAAGAATAATTGTATTTCAAATCCGCACGTATTTTCCACATATCGGAAAATGCTTTTGTATAGTTCACTTGAGTGAAGAAATTATTGTCCCAAAGACGTTCATTTGCCGTGTTGTTGTATAATATAACACTTCCCGGCAAACCACGTTCGGAATCATAGTAATATACTTTTGCCTTCAAGTCTCCGGCATTTCCAAGGTTTCCGTATATATTTGCTTCGAGGCGCAGACTTGTGATGTCGCTGTTTCGTCGTGTTTCTTCTGTGACCTGATTTCCGTTCACCAGAGTAAAAGGATATTCACCGTTGCTTTTCGTCCAGTTTCCATATACGGAAGCAGACCATTTAGAACCTAATTTCTGCTCATAATTTACAGAAGGATTTATCAGACCGAACGAACCGCCTTTGATTTTCCCTTTCAGATTGAATGATTTGTCGGTAAACTCCGGAGCTGAGGTTTGTATGCTTAAAGCTCCGGCAGATGCATACATTCTGGCTGTCTGGAATATATCGTCAGTTTGCCCGATGGATAGAGAAATCATTCCTACATTATCCAACGAGAAACGGCTGATATCTACTTGTCCGCTCTGTGCGTCAGTAATAGTTATTCCGTCATAACTTACGGCTGTATGTTTTGCACCAAGACTTCTTACTGAGACAGTTTTGAGTCCGCCTACGCCACCATAGTCCTGGACAGTAATTCCTGAGAATCTTTTTATAGCTTCGGACAAATCCTGCACGCCCAGCATTTCAATACTTTTTTTGTCCAAAAGCTGAATAGGAGCAGACGAGCGGGTTGCTGAAGGTCGCGACTTTGCAGTGATTTCAACTTCGGACAAATCCTGTGTCTTAGTTGTATCAATCTGTGCATTTGTATGTGTGCAGACGAGCAGCAAAAGACTAATGAGTCCTTGCAGACAAAAACATCTTTTTCTTAGCATAAATAGAATTAAAGAGTTAGCAGCAGCTCTTACCCGAGAATTGCCGGCACAACCAACAAAGGCAGGTTTTCTGGCTTGTCTTCCATAATGCAGGCACCTTCCCGGCAAACAGCCAGTGGCATAAAGAGTACGCCTGTGGATTAATAGACTTACAGCTACGGGTACAGCTTCGGATTCACACCGAATTCCCTTTTACTAATATTAGCCGAACGGCTGAATATTACACCTTTGTTTTTATCGCTGCAAAGATATGAAAACAATCATTATTACTTGTATGTTTTGTTATAAATATGTTGAGGAAACATATTTTGCTGAATCAGCAAGAGCCGATGGCGCATCTAATACAGTTTCTTATCCTCTGTCCATCAGCATCGTTACTTTTTAGTAATGAAAGGATGAGGTTTAAATAATTTTCCTTATTACTGATACCACATAAAGAACATAACCTGCTTTGCGGAAGCATGCCTTTTTGGTTGTAGACTCGTAAGATACTGTTATAGTCTTCGTTATCAATATAGTTTTTGAACTCTTCTTTTATATTGTTATATATTTCTTCGGCATTGATATTATGGCGTATACTTTCTACATGAGCTGTAAGTTCCTTGCAGCTGTTAATCTTGTATGCCATTGCCATTTCTAGTTTTTTTCGTACTAAATGTTTTGCATGTAGTAGAGTTTGGCTATCTAACTCTTTTTCAAACAGACGTATTACATTTTCTTTTGTTTGTGAGAATACATCTTCAGGCTCTTTTAGAAGTCTTCCTGCAACAGTCTTGATTACATCTTCCAGCATTAGGAGGTTCTCTACTTCTGCGACATCAGGAACAAATATATTTTGGTTTCTGAGATAATTTATTTCTCCTTCAGTCCTCCTGTCTCTATCAACTATACCCATACTTTTTAGATTATGAAAATCTTTCAGATCGCTGAAAGCTTTTGTCGTTTCAATAACTTTCTGGCATCCGCCCATAGGCTTAACCATATAGTCCGGATATATTAGAGGATATAGGCGACTGTCAATACTATTGCAGTCGGTGCCTTCAATGAATAATATAGGCTTGCGGCTGCCAAGTATTTCCATATATAATTCTTCAGGGAAACCTTCATTGTTCCCTATAATATCGTAGTCCCAACACTTCTGTTCAGCATTGAATGAACGAAGCCAGATTCTTTTGCTGTCATTGCGTGATGCTGCAAATTCTATGTCATGTGTAAGGTATACGAAAGTGCAATCAGGACGCATGTTTTCAATCTCATCCCAAAGTTGATTCTTTATACAGTTGTGTAGCAAAGTTTCAGGTTCATCAATTATCAGAAGAGCGTTGGGTTTGGCACACAATATTGCACCAAGCAGATAGAATACAAGTTTTTCACTGTCACTCATTCTTCCTGCTGTATATGATGGAATATTCTTTTTTGCTGGACGGACTTCTATAAAACCAGATTTTCTTACCAGTTGGTTGTGTGGAAACATTTTTTCCCAAATTCCCTGAATGTAATCAAGCTTTGTTGTGGGAGGATATAGGTTTTTATTTTCCTTATATTTTTCCTTGAAGTTTACTGCAGCTTCATATTCTTCATATTGAAGTTGGAGGATAAGTTTTTCATATTCGGACAATACAGGAACGGATATCCTTTCTTTAAGAATAGATTTGAAAAAAGCAAATGAAGGTCCTGGACTTTCTGTGTTGTCACTGTTAAGAAAGAGGGCATGAAGTCCGGAGATTTTTTCTGACAGGTCAGGATATCTATCCAACAAATCTTTCCCGAAGGAACTTTTACCTACTCCGTTTGTCCCTATTACGACAAGAATATTTGTATGAATTGTATAAGTATTTCTTGTCCCTTGTTTTATAGGAAGTGTTATTTCCATAATATATAAGATTTGTGTTTCATTATTTTTTAGCAGGATTCAGATATAATTGTACTTACATCTGAATCCTGTTTCATTTTATGAAAAATTTTGACTGAGTTATGTTTATCAAAATTCTCATATTTATTACTGTCGTTCTGGAGCTTTGCTAAATTGTTCCTGCATCTTGTTTTACAATAAATTATTTATTTTGATTCTATGTTGTTGGTGTTGATTATTTGCTCAATATATTCCATAATTTCGTCTTCATTGTCCGGATTGAACCATTTGATTTCATTATCCCGTTTGAACCACGTCATTTGTTTTCTGGCATAAACTCTGCTATTTCGCTTTATTTTTTCGATAGCAAAATCCAAAGTCCATTCACCATCAAAATATTTGAACAATTCTTTAAACCCAACCGTATTGAGAGAATTCAGATATTTCAAAGGATATACTTTCTTTGCTTCTTCAAGCAATCCTTCTTCCATCATAGAGTCAACTCTGAGGTTTATTCTGTCGTATAACTCTTCTCTCTCTCGTTTCAGACCAATCTGAAATATTTTGAAATCTCTTTTTTTACGGCTTTTGGTTCTGAATGAAGAATAGGGCATTCCTGTTTGCCTGCAAATCTCTACGGCATGAACCACTCTTTTGTAATTGTTCCTGTCCACTTCTTCGTAATGGATGGGATCACAGCGTTTCAATTCCTCAAGAATAGGAGCAAGGCCTTTTTCCTCATAATCTTTCCAAACCTGCTGGCGTATGTCTGCTCTTACCGTTGGGATATCATCAATGCCCTTTGTTACGGCGTCGATATACATCATTGAACCTCCGGTCATAACAACGGCGGGAATTGTTTTGTGCAAATCACTTAATAGACTTATTACATCTTCTTCGAATTGGCTGGCACTATAGTAATCTTTCAAATCCAATGTTCCAACCATATAGTGCTTTACACGCTTCATTTGTTCAGCCGTTGGTGCAGCAGTCCCAATAGGAATGTCCTTGTATAACTGCCTGGAATCGGCAGAAATAATCGGAGAACCTGTTTTTTCTGCTATACGAAGGCTCAACTCTGTTTTACCTACGCCTGTAGGACCTAAGATAATTATCAGATATTTGTCCATTAATAACGGTCGTCATCGTATGGATTACTCATGGCACTATCTCCAAATCCTTCAAAACCATCTTTGTCAAGTTCGTCAAGATCATATTCTGAGTCGCCATAGAAATCTTCTCCTAAATCTGTAGAAGATGAAGCTGCAAGTTTTGTATCGAAATCATCGAAAGACATTAACTGTACAGGAGGAACACCTTTGGATTTAGTACATACAGCTTTGTCCAAATCTTTATTTGTTATGATTTCACGCAGTTCCATAAAGAAAGCACGTTCTGTCATAAAATCAAAAACGTATAGAAGCTTTTGATGTTCATCCTGAAGAAGCTCGTCAAGGTGAGTATCTTCCATTGTATAATTGTCTACATCAGAAGAAGTATCCATTTCCATTAGCGTGATTTCTGTAGTCTTACTCCAGTCGTCTTCACAAATGAAAAATGATGTCATCTGGTCTTTTGTATAACCTACTGAATCCAGAATTGCATTATGCAAATCCAGGAATGTCGCTTCAGAGTCTATTTGGATTTCTCTTTTGAAGTCTTCTACTTCGTCTGATAAAAGTAAGAATCTATATACCATAATTAATGCTTTTTTAATGCTCCAAAAATAGTAAAAATAATTTATTTATACGAATGTGTATTTAAAAGGTGATGAGTGAATATTACTTTATTGTTTGACTACAATATAGTTTATGTCATAAAAAAAGAAACGCTTTAATGCGTATTAACCTGCATTAAAGCGTTTCATATATGAAAATAGTTTGGTTATAATTCGTCGATAGAACCTCTTACGATGCCTCTTTTGGAAGATTTGATGAAATCAAGAATCAAATCTCTTTCTTCGCTTGGTTCATATTCGGTTTCAATAGCTTTTATAGCATCAGAATTGTTAAGTCCTCTTGTGTAGAGTGTTCTGTATATATCCTGAATCAGATATACTTGCTGGTTTGTAAAACCTCTTCGTCTCAAACCTACAATATTAATTCCACAATAAACAATAGGGTCACGACCAATCAAAGTGTATGGAGGTATATCTTTTCCTATTCTGGAACCACCCTGAATCATAACATGTTTGGAAATCCTTGAAAATTGATGAACCAGCGACCCCCCGCTTACTATGGCAAAATCATCTATTTCAACTTCTCCTGCAATTTGAGAAGCATTACCTATTATTATGTTATCTTTCAATACACAATCATGGGCAATATGTGAATAGGCCATTATAAGACAATTCTTACCAACTATAGTTGTTCCTTTAGAAGCTGTACCACGGTTTACAGTAACACATTCACGTAATGTTGTATTATCTCCGATAACAGCAGTGGTTACTTCGCCTTTGAATTTTAAATCCTGTGGAATACCAGCAACTACAGCTCCTGGGAAAATTTTGCAATTATTCCCGATGCGAGCTCCGTCTAAAATTACTGCATGAGAGAATATATGACAATTGTCACCAATAACAACATCTTTTTCAATAACTGCAAACGGATCAATTGTTACATTTTCTCCGATTTTTGCTTCCGGATGTATAACAGCTAATGGAGAATGACTCATAGTTTCTTCTAATTTAGTTATTTATTCTTGATAATTTGTGCCATGAATTCAGCTTCACTGACAAGTTTGTCCCCCACAAATACATAACCTTTCATTGTGGAAATTCCTCGTCTGATAGGAGCTAACAATTCGAGTCTAAGGATGAGAGTATCACCAGGAACGACTTTCTGTCTGAATTTAACACCGTCAATCTTCATGAAATATGTAGAATAACGTTCTGGTTCGTCTACCGAGTTCAGTACAAGCAGACCTCCAGTTTGTGCCATTGCTTCAACCTGGAGAACTCCGGGCATAACAGGCTCTTGTGGAAAATGTCCCTGAAAGAACGGTTCGTCATTAGTTATATTCTTTACACCAACAATATGATTTTCTCCAATTTCAATAATCTTGTCAACCAACAGGAACGGGTATCTGTGAGGCAATAGTTCACGGATACGGTTAATATCCATTATAGGTGCTATATTAGGATTATAAACCGGAGCTTGAACATCATTCAATTTAATGTCTTTTCTGATAAGACGAGCCATTTTATTGTTGATGCTATGGCCTGGATGCATTGCAATCACTCTTCCTTTAATTGCTTTTCCAGTCAATGCCAAATCACCTATGATATCAAGCAGTTTGTGACGTGCAGGTTCGTTTTCAAAAACGAGAGGCTTATTATTGATGTATCCAAGTTCTTGAACACTCTTATGGGGCTGGCACATCATGTCTGCAAGTTTATCAAGAGATTCCTGTGATGTCTTTTGGTCATAAATTACAATAGCATTGTTCAGATCTCCACCTTTGATAAGATTGTTTTGTAATAACATTTCAATTTCACGTACAAAAACAAATGTTCTTGATGAAGCTATTTCGCTTGCGAAATCAGATATATTATCTAATGTGGCAAATTGGTTTGACAATACAGGTGAGTCATATGAAATAAGAACGTTCACGCTGAATTTGTCATCGGGAAGAATTGTAATAACTGAACCTGATTCCTCATCCTTGACTTCTATTTTGTTCTTAACTATATAGAAATCTTTGGCAGCATCCTGCTGTTTGAGTCCGACAGCTTTAATATTTTCAACATAAAAACGTGAACTTCCGTCTAATATAGGAAATTCAGGGGCATTGACTTCTATAAGACAGTTGTCGACACCCATTGCATATAAAGCAGCCATTGCATGTTCAATGGTACTCACTTGTACATTCCCTTTAGACAGTACAGTTCCACGTTGAGTATTCGCAACATTTTCAGCAATGGCATCAATCACTGGTTCGCCTTCCAAATCCGAACGTTTGATTTTGTATCCGTGGTTTTCAGGAGCAGGATTGAATGTGATTGTTATTTCCAATCCTGTATGTAAACCTTTACCTTGCAAGGTAAAACTTGCAGCAAGTGTATTTTGTTTCTGCATAATTCGCCTTTATTTATTTAATTCTTTTTTTAGTTCTTCAATTTCACGTTGTAATTGTCCTATAGTCCTATACATTTCAGGCAAACGGCCAAATATCGCACTTGAACGCATGAAGTTTTTTGCCGGTATTGCTGGAGCTCCTAAGACAGTAGTTGCTTCTTTAATATCACTTATAACACCTGATTGGGCTCCAAAGTTTACATGGTCGGCAATCTTAATATGACCTGCCAGTCCAACCTGCCCACCAAACATACAGTGTTTTCCAATTTTAACAGAGCCTGCGATACCCACTTGTGCAGCCATCACTGTGTTTTCTCCAACCTCAACATTATGTGCTATCTGTACAAGATTGTCTAATTTAACTCCGCGTCTTAAAATGGTTGAATCCATAACAGCTCGATCTACAGTTGTGTTTGCCCCTATTTCAACATCATCTTCAATTACAACATTTCCTAACTGTGGAATTTTCTTGTATGTTTCACCTTCTGGAGCGAAACCAAAGCCGTCTGAACCGACAACGGATCCAGCGTGTAGAATACAGTTACAACCCACAACACAACCTTCATAAACAGTTACATGAGGATATAAAACAGTGCCATCTCCAATAATAACATTATCTCCTACATAAACATATGGATAAATTCTACAGTTTTTTCCAACTTTAACATTGTTACCGATATATGCAAAAGCACCAATGTAAGCATTTTCGTCAACGGATGCTGATTTTGCGATATAAGCAGTTGAATCGATTCCGTTTTCTTTCTTTTTACTCTGTTCAACCATATTAAGCAACAATGCCAAAGAAGCATAAGCGTTATCCACTCTTATCAATGTTGCAGGAACAATGTCTGAAGGAATAAAGTCATTATTAACCAATACAATACTAGCCTTGGTATTGTATATATAATGCTCATATTTAGGATTTGCAAGAAATGTCAAAGTTCCTATTTTACCTTCTTCTATTTTTGAGAAATTGCTTACTTTTACATCTGGATCACCTTCTACTGTCCCATTCAAGAAGGCCGCAATTTGTTGGGCTGAAAACTCCATTACTATTCAAATATTATTGCACCCAGGTTTACTGTAAAATGTTTTTATTATTTATACGAGTAAACAAGTGTTATTCTTTAATGAATTATTCTGTTAAATTAATCCTCTTTCTTTCAGATAGCCAGCCATTTCTGTTTGTACTTGCTTAGCTGCTTCACGTGATGCTGCTGCAAAGTTTTCAGTTTTGTCTGCATATATTATAGCTCTTGAAGAGTTTACTAGTAGTCCGCACTGATCGTTCATTCCATATTTAGCTACTTCAGCAAGGCTTCCTCCTTGTGCACCTACACCAGGAACAAGCAGGAAATGATTTGGAGCATGTTTACGAATATCAAGGAACATGCTTCCTTGTGTTGCTCCAACTACATACATCATTTGTTCGTCACTAGCCCACTCCTGAGATTTCTTAAGAACCTTTTCAAATAAACGTTCTCCGTTTGCATCTTCAGTAAGTTGGAAATCATGTGAGCCTTTATTTGATGTAAGAGCTAGTAGGATTACCCAAGCTTCCGGATATATTAGGAATGGTTTTACACTGTCTTCTCCCATGTAAGGAGCAACAGTAACAGCATCAACCTTGATGTGGTCAAAAAATGAACGTGCATACATTTCTGATGTGTTTCCAATGTCACCACGTTTTGCATCAGCAATTATAAACTGATCAGGATAATTTTCTCTCAAATACTTTACAGTTTTTTCGAAAGACATCATACCCTGAACTCCCATGCTTTCATAAAAAGCCAAATTCGGTTTATATGCAACACAGAAATCTGCAGTAGCATCAATTATTGCTTTGTTGAAAGCAAATATAGGATCTTCCTCGTTCAAAAGGTGCTGAGGGATTTTTTTTATGTCTGTATCAAGACCTACACAAAGAAAAGACTGCTTTTTCTTGATATTTTCAAATAACTGTTGCTTGTTCATATGCTTTGATTTTTTGAGCTGATATGTATTTGTCGGTTAATCGTATGATACATTATTTATATCCAATAAACCAACAATGCTTTTACAACTCTGATTCTTTTAATCTTTCTGCGTTTTCGGCAACTATTAGCTGGTCTATACAACCTTGTATATCTCCATCCATAAATGCCGATAAATTGTATATAGTATAATTTATTCTATGATCGGTGATACGTCCCTGAGGATAATTGTATGTACGTATTTTAGCCGAACGGTCACCTGTAGAAACCATTGTCTTGCGTTTACTTGCTATGTCATCAAGATACTTCTGATGTTCTTTATCATAGATGAACGAACGCAGACGGGTCAAAGCTCTTTCCTTGTTCTTTGGCTGGTCTCTGGTTTCCGTACATTCAATAAGGATTTCCTCACTGGCACCAGTTATAGGATTTTTCCATATATAACGCAAACGGACACCCGATTCAACCTTGTTGACGTTCTGTCCACCTGCGCCTCCTGAACGGAAAGTATCCCATTTTATTTCACCTTCATTAATCTCAACATCAAACTCGTCAGCTTCGGGAAGAACTGCTACTGTGGCAGCTGAGGTATGTACACGTCCCTGTGTCTCAGTTGCAGGTACACGTTGAACTCTATGAACTCCAGATTCGTATTTCATGGTTCCATACACTTTTTCTCCACTCACTGTGAATATAATTTCTTTATAACCTCCGGCAGAACCCTCATTGAAGCTGGAAACAGAAATTTTCCAACCTTTTGCCTCGCAATATTTTACATACATTCTGTATAAATCACCGGCAAAAATGGCTGCTTCATCACCTCCTGTACCTCCTCTGATTTCTACAATGGCATTTTTATCATCTTCAGGATCTGCAGGGACAAGTAACAGTTTGATTTCTTCTTCCAGTTCCGGTATTCTCGCGCTGCATGTTTCCAGTTCTTCCCTGGCAAGCTCTCTCATTTCCTGATCTTGCTCAGTGTCCAAAATGCTCCGGGCCTCGTTTATTCCGTTGAGAGTGTTTACATACTCTTCTCTGGTCTTAACGATTTTCTCCAAATCCCTGTATTCTTTATTCAGCTTGACGAAACGTTTCATGTCTGCAATTACCGAAGGGTCGGTTATCAAAGTTGATACCTCTTCGAATCTTGATACCAGACCGTCAAGTCTGTTTAATAATGAATTGTTCTCTGCCATTCTTGGATAAAAAGAAATATTAGTATTTGAATTCTCCGAATTCTGATTTGATTATCAATTCTTTCTTGTCGCTTTCTTCAATATGGCCAACAATCTGAGCATCGATACCGAAAGATTTGCTTATAGCGATTACTTCTTCGGCGTATTCAGCAGAAAGGTATACCTCCAAACGATGACCCATATTGAATACTTTATACATTTCTGACCAGTCAGTATTACTTTGTTCCTTTATTGTGCGGAACAATGGAGGAACAGGGAATAGGTTGTCTTTCACTACTCTGCAGTTGTCTCCAACAAAATGAAGAACTTTTGTTTGGGCACCGCCTGAACAGTGAACCATACCATGAATATTTGGACGTAAAGCATCCAAAAGTTTTTTTACTACCGGAGCATATGTACGAGTAGGAGATAGAACTAATTTTCCCGCATTAAGAGGAGAACCTTCAACTTCGTCTGTCAATTTAAGATTGCCGGAATAAACCAAATCTTCAGGAACAGCAGCATCATAACTTTCCGGATATTTTTCTGCCAGATATTTTGCGAAAACATCATGGCGAGCGCTGGTAAGTCCGTTACTTCCCATACCGCCGTTATATTCTTTTTCGTATGTAGCTCGTCCAAAAGAGGCAAGTCCGACAATTACATCGCCCGGACGAATGTTTGCATTGTCGATTACATCAGCACGTTTCATACGGCAAGTCACTGTACTGTCAACAATAATTGTGCGAACAAGGTCGCCAACGTCTGCAGTTTCACCTCCTGTTGCATATACGCCAACCCCCATTTCTCTAAGTTCAGCAAGAAGTTCATCAGTCCCGTTAATGATAGCAGATATAACTTCGCCCGGAACCAACAGTTTGTTACGTCCTATAGTTGATGAAACCAGGATATTATCAACTGCACCAACGCACAGCAGGTCATCGATGTTCATAATCAGAGCATCCTGCGCTATACCTTTCCATACAGAAAGATCTCCTGTTTCTTTCCAATACATATATGCTAGCGAAGACTTTGTTCCGGCTCCATCAGCATGCATAATATTACAATACTCAGGGTCACCACCCAAGATGTCAGGGATGATTTTACAGAATGCTTTTGGGAAAATACCCTTGTCGATGTTCTTTATTGCATTATGAACATCTTCTTTTGATGCGGATACACCGCGCAGATTATAACGTTGATCGCTCATTTTTATAGTATTTGAACCGCAAAGATATTATATTTATTCAAGTTTTACAATAATTGCCGTAATGATTTAGACTGTAAGAAATTAAAACCAAATAGTTATTTCGGAAATTATCTTAGCCTTAAAACATCTCCATCATTAGGAACATAATCATAGTCTTTTTTGTTCAATTTATACAGACTTTTTACCTGGATTCCATATTTCTGAGAGATGCTGTACATTGATTCTCCAGCTTCAACCACATGATCAAAATATGGCTTGTCGGCTTTTTTCTTCTTTTTCTCCAGATATATTATGTCACCTTCCTGAAGGGGGAAATCATCAGGCACTTCATTGTATTTTCTCAAATGTTTTGCTTTGAAGCCTGTATCATGCGCTATTCGTTCGAAATTGTCGTTTTCTTTAGCATACACGTAAAGCAGCCCGTGTGTTTTATATACAGTTCTTCTGATTACTGGGGTTGCTTCTGCTTCTTTTTCTTTTTCTCTACGGCTTTTCTTTGAGGTATCGAATTTATATAATTCGTAATCCTCGATTACCTTTATCAGTTTATTTGCGTAAGAACGGTCGGTTGCATAGCCGCATTTCTGCAATCCTTTAGCCCATCCTTTATAGTTTGTTATGTTCAAACGGAACAAACTTGAATACCTCGGACGGCAAAGGAATTTCGAATGGTCTTCGTATGAATCTTCTACTTTTTTATATTTCCTGAAACATTCTCCTCTCAGGTCATCATCATGATAAACCCTTTTTCCTTTCCAGTCGCTATGGCATTTTATCCCGAAATGGTTGTTTGATTTTAGTGCAAGCTTACTTCTCCCTGCGCCTGATTCAAGAAGACCTTGTGCCAAAGTTATACTGGCAGGAATTTTATATCTGCGTTGTTGTTCTATCGCAAGTTCTTTATATTGATTGATATATTTCTGGTAGGAGGAAAGTTTTCTTTGGCTGTCAGCTGTAATATACTGTGAAACCAATAGAAAAAAAATAACAATAGGGATGTGTTTAAATATCTTCATATTAAATAAAACCAAATCATTTTATGCAAAGATAATTTGATTATTTAATACTCAAAAAAGTGAAAGGTGAAATTTGAACTTTTTGTAAAAGCTTCTTCAGAATCATATGATACAACGGAAAATATAATAGCTGAAATTTCGTCAATAGTATATAATTCTATAACAGAGGACAACAAAATCAATATTCATACTGTTTATTAATAGTAACTGAGTTTTGCAGATTCTGCATTTAATTGGATCTATAAACTAAAATCTATTGTTTGGAAATGAAAAAAGAAATTTTGTTATTATCATTGTCTGCTGTGATGATTGTATCATGTAAATCAGCAGATAACTCATACAGCGAGGAAAACCTCTTAGGAGAGTGGCATGAAATAATGCCTGTAAATAAAGATATTACTCAAGGCTTTATTCTTGATAAAGAAGGAAGTGCAACTTCTGTAGGTATGGCTACATTAAAGTATAGTGGTTGGCAATTATTGAAGGGAAAAGACGGAAGTTCAGATATAGTTCTTATTGGAAAAAGCATAGGAAATGGTCAGACAATTCAGTTTTCTGACACATTAAAAGTTATATCCATTAATAATGATACTCTTACTTTGGGTAAAGGAGATATGTATAGAATACAATATGTCAAATCTCAGAATGGAAGCAAATTGATTGGTGGAGATGATTCAGCTATGGGCTATACGTATTCAAAACTTCTTGATAAGAAAATAAGAATTTTTGAAGGAGGAGAAAAAATGCTTTCTGCACAGGATTCGTTATCGTCATATGCTGCATATTTTGTTTTCTTGCAGGATTCATCCAAAGTAGAGTTGTTCATGCCTGAAGAATCCGTAATTCTGGAAAAACGAAATAGACCTGATGGCTCATCTGTTTGGAATATCGAAGACGATGATACCTATATGTTGGAACATTGCAATGATGAGTGGCTGATAACAAGAAGAGGGAAAGTCCTTTATTCTTCAACCGGATTTGAAAATATTCTGAAAGCTGAGTTTGTAAATGACAGTGGTCAGTCTTTAGAAGCATCGTTTTTTACTCATGCCGGAATTGCGCAAATTAAATATCAAGGAACAGATTATGTACTTTATCAATATCCGACAGCTTCCGGCTATGGATATAAGAATTCTTTCGCAGATATCAGGGGAAAAGGGAAGAATATGACATTGACTCTTTCCGGAAATAATGAATCTATACAATTTGTGGAGAAATAATACTTGGGGATATTCAGTGATTTTCACTAAAAATAAGATACTCTATAAAATATTTTGTGTAAATGGAAAATACGGGATTCAAAAAAAATGAGTCCCGTATTTTCTATTTTATACATTTCCAGAATGGGGAAAATTATGAAAGAGGTATTTGTCTGAAATTTTCGGTGCAGACATAGATGATAAATTCTTCGGAGAACTTTTTCGTAGGTTCGAACCTACGTTTCAATATATACGGTCCCACGCGGAAATATATACGGCCCCAAATTGATGTGGGTTCGGACGGATTTTGGAGTGTGTTAACACTGTACTTTTTTAATTACTTCACATGCAAACATATTCCAGTATTAAACGTGTTTCTGACAAAATGTCAAATTATCATTCTGTCATTTTAACCCTCGTGAGAATCCGATATTTCGGGACAAAATACAGGAAATAGAAATAGTTGGCATTCTCGCAGAGTTAAAGAAATACAAAGTGACAGTTATAGCGGGAATTTGCTTTCTTATAAGAAATATCATTGCGATGATTTTCGAAAATAAGGTAAAAATGTAAGAAATCCATACAAGAAGTCAGACAAAATAATATTTGGAAAATGAACGTACATTTTGAGCGTTTTGATGAAAAAATATGGCTTTTGTGGTTGATTCTTCCTTTTTACAGGCTCATTTTGTGGATAAATCCGGTATGTTAAAAAAATGATTGCAATGACTTGGGGAAATGATTGTGAAGAGTTGATGAAATGATTGCAATGACTTGGATGAACGATTGCAATGATTTTCCGAAATCATTGTGATGATTTTCTGAAATGATAAAAATTAAATATCCAGATTTGGTTTTTTGCTTGTTTTTGTATAGACCACAGGTTAGTAAAAATAAGTGATATTCAGCAAAAGGTTATATATTGGCTTGTTTTTGCAGAATTTTGATATGGAGGATTAAGTGAGGAGAGTGATGATATTAATAATAAAACAGGTTCTGAGTTAGTATATTTTGACTCAGAACCTGTTTTGTTATAATCCATTTTTATTGGAATACTCAAGATACATGTTTTTCGCCGCTTTTCGCCGAAAGCTTTTCCAAAACATAAACCAGAATGAAGCCAAACAGCATAAGTCCAATTGCCATTATAACTTGATGCTCTGAATTAGCCATGTCTGGGATAATATTTGATTCAATTAAAGGCTTAACTTTACCATGGCTGTCTGTATAAGTTTCGAGCACTTGTTTCCATGGCCATACTTTATTGAGTGAACCGATCATAAAACCAGCCAAAGCTGCGATAGTCACATTATGAAATTTCTTAAGTGCATATGATAATACTCTTGAAAACATTGTAATTCCTATTCCGGCTCCACAAATAAACACTAGCATTACTATAATATTCAAGCTTTTCACAGCATCCATGATATAGAAGTATTTTCCCATAAGAACCAAGATGAAACTGCCGGATATACCGGGAAGAATCATTGCGCATATGGCTACAGCTCCACAAAGAAAAATAAAAGGTAGATTTGTTGGTGTTTCTGCTGGTGTTGCTACGGTTACATAATAAGCAATGGCTATGCCAGCTATGCAGCTGAGAATAGTTTTTATATCCCATTTATTTATTGTTTTTGCAACAAACCATGATGAAGCAAGAACCAGCCCGAAGAAAAATGCCCATACGAGAATTGGATGGAACTCAAGTAAATATGTAATAAGTTTTGCCAATGAGAATATACTTATAGCAATACCAAGCACAATTGAAATAAGGAAATTAGCATTTATTGCTTTCCAGAATTCTACAAGTTTGCCTGTGAAAAGTAATTTCAGGCTTTGTGCATTTATACTTTTTATAGAATCAATCAATTCTTCGTAGATTCCAACAATAAATGCTATTGTTCCTCCGGAAACGCCGGGAACAACATCTGCCGCTCCCATTCCCATACCTTTAAGGACAAGAAGCGAATAATCCTTTAAACTTCTATTCATGTTTCTATTTGTTTGTTAAATGTTAGTAGTCTGTCTTTAGTTGTTATTACTTTTGTTTTTAAGATATTCTTTTGCCAATTTAGCGGTTGAAACCATTTCTGTTATACTTGACAAAGCATCTTTTTCTATGTTATATGATGGAGTTTCCGTAATTAATTTTTGCATTTCTTCTGATGAAATATGTTTTATGCATTCAGCAAAATTATCCATATCTCTTTTTTGAAGATAGGCTATTGCCATATAAAGATTGATGAATTTCAATCCTGGATCAGCTTTTTTTGCCTCTTTATAGTAATGCAAAGCTTGTTCGATATCGTCTTCTTTATGCATTCTTTGGGCAAGGCGGAAAAGTGTATCAGCATTGTTATTGCACGAAAGTTGTTCGAGATCATATCTTTCAAGGTCAAGAATCTCCAGCATCTTTTTTGCAGCAGCTATAGCTTTTTCTATTTCTTTCATTTCAAGGAATGAAATAGCCTGTAGTGATAGGAGGTTGATATTTTGCGGAAAAGTATTCACTGCTTCATGTATTGCCGTTTGCGCCTCAAACTCTCTGCCGGTTTCCATACAACAGCGGATATAGTTCAGATATGTAGAGACATCGCAGTCGTTTTCTTTGTTTATTATTGGATTCATCAATAAATAGCTTTCTTCATATTTCCCCATTTTTATATAACATTCAGCCATCAAAGGTGCTATACGTTTTTTCAAGTCATCAATTTCAATGAGCTCTTTATATATTGATATGGCACTTTCGTAGTTGGTGTTCATATAGAAACAGTATGCTTTCAGAATTTTTAGTTCGTAGTCATTTTGTTCTGAACTGCATGTTGCCACGAAGTCGAAAGCCTCGATTGCTTTATTATATTCTCCGATAATAGTATACAGCCTGCCTAAAGTGAACCAATGTTCAGCCGAATATGGTGAAGCATCAATCAATTCCTGGCATATTTGTATTGCTTTCGGAATATCATTGCTCGTTTCCAGCAGAAAGCAAAGTTCGTTTTTTAAATATATATTATTAGGGAAAAGAGTTATACCTTTTGAAATGACATCAGAAGCTTCATCGTTCATATACATTTCATTGAGGAACGTTGATACAAATTCGTATACAGTTTCAAGTTCGTCGAAATTTTCCTCAGTGAGCCTGTTAAGTATTTTGTATGCCTGTTTTTTCTGGTTAGTAGCAAATAAGCAATTTATTTGTATTGCATACAATTCCCCACTTTCTGTTTCCTTGAGCTGATTTATAAGCAAGAGGGCTTTTTCGAATTCTTCATCACACATCAGCACTTTACTTTTTTTTATTAGCAATTGTGTACTTTCCGGGTGCATCTTTAATCCGGCTGCCAACAAACGGTCATACAATTCAAAATCCTCTTCATCTTCAAGGATGTCCAGTATTTCCTCAATTTGGTCTGAATCAAGGTAGATTGATTGTCCGCGTTTTTCAGCTTCAATAAATTTGTCAAGCAGTTCGTCAAGCTCTTGTTTGTTCATCATTATATGGGTTAAAAATAAATTGACGGGCATCGGACGTTAATTTCCCATAGCCCGTCAATTTATATATATATGTTCAGAATTTCGATTATTTGTTTTTAATCTTGTTCCAAGTATCCTTCAATGAAACAGTACGGTTGAATATTAACTTACCATCTTTGCTGTCAGGATCAAGATTGAAGTAACCAATACGCTGGAACTGGAAATAATCCAAGGGCTTGCATGTTGACAGATATTTCTCAACATAACAGTTTTCCAGAACTTTCAGTGAGTCTGGGTTAATCATTTCCTGCATAGCTTCCAATGGAGAGCAGTTCTTGGCTTCGCGTATAGCAGCCAATTCATCACGCGGATTTTCCACTTTCCACAATCTGTCGTAAAGGCGAACCTCTGCTTTAATGCAGTGTGCGCAACTTACCCAGTGCAAAGTACCTTTCACTTTGCGGTTGCTGTCCGGCATTCCGCTCTTAGTGTTAGGGTCGTATTCGCAATATACTTCAACGACATTGCCATTTTCGTCTTTCTTGCAACCGGTACATTTTACGATATAAGCATTTTTCAGGCGTACTTCCTGTCCCGGAGTCATACGGAAGAATTTTTTAGGTGCATCTTCCATGAAATCCTCGCGTTCCATCCACAATTCGCGGCTGAATTCGATAGTATGAGAACCTGCATTTGGATCTTCCGGGTTGTTGATAGCTTCCATTTCTTCAACTTTGCCTTCCGGATAGTTTGTTACAATAAGTTTTACCGGATCCAAAACTGCAGAAACTCTTGTTGAGCGTGCATTTAAATCTTCACGAACTGCACTTTCCAATAGTGCAAATTCATTCAAAGCATCATATGTTGTATATCCGATTTTGTCTACGAATTTACGGATTGACTCAGGAGAATAACCTCTGCGTCGGAAACCGCAAATTGTAGGCATACGTGGATCGTCCCATCCGTTGACAAGACCCTCTTTTACCAAAGTAAGAAGGTTACGCTTACTCATCAATGTATAACTCAGATTCAGCTTGTTGAATTCTGTCTGTCTTGGACGGTTATCGTCCAAATCTTTTCCTTCTTTCAACCAGTCGATGAACAAATCGTAAAGCGGACGGTGAGGAACGAACTCAAGTGTACAAAGTGAATGTGTTACACCTTCAAAGAAGTCGCTCTGTCCGTGCGCGAAGTCATACATTGGGTAAACCTTCCATTTTGTGCCAGTTCTGTGATGAGCTGTTTTCAGAATTCTGTAAATAATAGGGTCGCGGAAATGCATGTTGCTGTTAGCCATGTCGATTTTTGCACGCAAAGTCATGCTTCCTTCTTCAAATTCACCTTCGTTCATTCTGCGGAACAAATCCAAACTCTCTTCGATTGGGCGGTTACGGTAAGGACTTTCAACACCAGGCTGAGTTGGAGTACCTTTCTGCTGTGCAATAATTTCTGATGACTGCTCATCAACATACGCTTTGCCTTCTTTGATTAATTGGATGGCAAAGTCATATAATTGCTGGAAATAGTCAGACGCATAATATACATTGTCCCAGTGGAAGCCAAGCCATTTGATATCCTCTTCGATGGCTTCGATATATTCTACGTCTTCTTTTACAGGATTAGTATCGTCGAAACGTAAGTTACAGATACCTCCGTGTTTTTCAGCAATGCCAAAGTCCAGACAAATAGCTTTGGCATGACCAATATGCAGATAACCGTTTGGTTCCGGCGGGAATCGAGTCTGTACACGTCCGCCATTTTTACCTTCGGCCAAATCTTTTTCAACTGCAGCTTCAATAAAATTCAAGCTTTTTTTGTTTTCTTCTTCTGTTATATTGATTTCGCTCATATTATAAGAAGTTTTGTTTGTCTTCGTTTTAGATGGCAAAGTTAGTAATTTTTTTATTTTTAATACGAATAAGCGGTTAAAGGAGTTGGAAAAACATCCAATATTAATAACTGGAAAACTTTCGAAGGTAGCGGAGATTGTATCCGAAAGACAATTCGATTACATTCGGACGTAAATATACCGTTGTTCCAAATAAAATATGGTAGTGTTTTTTTTGAAATGTCCCTTGTTTTTCTTGAAATGTCAAATGTTTTATGGAAGATAACAAGTGTTTCGGAAAACCATGTTTCACCACCTGTTTAAAGTGTTAGAAATCCGGGAGATAATGTGATTGTTGGTTTTTAAAGTTGAAGCTTGATTGTTTAATTGATTTAGTGTTAAAATGTGTTCAAGATTCACGTCATTTGGTTTATTGTCAGAAGTATATGCGTATTGTGAAATATGCCTTTGGTAACTTTTATGGTATTAATGCCGAAATATTCCTATAATTTTATTCTCAGAATATGGATATGATTTTATATAAGGCTGTGTCTTGCTAAAACAAATAAGCAAGACACAACCTGGTTTCTTAAGGCTTAAGCCTAATACTTGATTGTAAGTTTATTTTATTACTGACAATTCTTTTCCTACTTTGATGAAAGCTGCAATAGCTTTGTCCAAATGTTCGCGTTCGTGGCCGGCAGAAAGCTGCACACGGATACGAGCCTGTCCTTTAGGAACAACAGGATAGTAGAATCCAGTTACATAGATACCTTCTTCCTGCATCTTGGCTGCAAAATCCTGAGAAAGTTTTGCATCATAAAGCATAACTGCGCAAATAGCAGACTGGGTAGGTTTGATGTCGAAGCCTGCTTCAATCATTTTTTCTCGGAAATATGTTACATTACCAATTAATTTGTTGTGCAATGCGTCGCTTTCCTTAAGCATTTTGAACATTTCCAAGCTGGCGCCAACGATTGCCGGAGCAACAGAGTTTGAGAACAAATATGGGCGGGAACGCTGGCGAAGCATATCAATGATTTCTTTTTTTCCAGTAGTGAAACCACCCATAGCGCCACCAAAAGCCTTACCAAGTGTACCTGTAAATATGTCAACTTTGCCATAAACATTGAACTGTTCTGCAACACCGTGGCCAGTCGGACCAACAACACCCGCAGAGTGTGATTCGTCAACCATAACCAATGCGTCGTATTTTTCGGCCAATTCGCAAATCTTGTCCATTGGGGCAACATTTCCGTCCATAGAGAAAACACCATCAGTAGCAATGATGCGGTAACGCTGAGCCTGAGCTTCCTGAAGACAACGTTCCAAATCAGCCATGTCTGCATTTGCATAACGGTAGCGTTTAGCTTTACATAAACGGACACCGTCAATAATTGATGCATGGTTCAAAGAGTCTGATATGATTGCGTCTTCTTCTGTGAACAACGGCTCAAACAAACCTCCGTTTGCATCGAAACAAGCTGCATACAAAATAGTGTCTTCAGTTTTGAAATAATCTGAAATAGCTGCTTCAAGTTGTTTGTGCAAATCTTGTGTGCCGCAGATAAATCTTACAGAAGACATACCATAACCATGAGAATCCATTGCACATTTGGCTGCATCAATCAATCTTTGGTTGTCAGACAAACCAAGATAATTGTTGGCGCAGAAATTAAGCACTTCTGTGTTTCCGTTAACTCTGATGTCAGCTTTCTGTGGAGTAGTGATGATTCTCTCGTTTTTATACAAACCTGCTTCTTTGATATTGTTAAGCTCGTTTGTCAGGAATTCTTGAAATTTACCGTACATATAATAATCCTTTCTATAATAATATTGTTTGTGTTTAGAAAAAACTTTTTACGTGGAGCAAAGATGGAGCTTTTTTTCGAAAGAGTGAATAAAAAAAGGAAAAAACATAATCAAACTTCGTATTTCTATATATCTTTGTTTCGTGAAAGAACTTAAATCTGTTTTAAAACGATGAAGAATATATTGATTATTGGTTCAACGGGTCAGATTGGCTCTGAGTTGACAATGAAATTAAGAGGCATTTATGGTGGTGCTAATGTAGTTGCTGGTTATATTCCGGGTGCAGAACCTAAAGGAGAATTGCTGGAGAGTGGTCCGTCTGCTATTGTAGATATAACAAATGAACAGCAAATTGCCGAAACAGTATCTAAATATAATATTGATACGATTTACAATTTGGCAGCACTATTATCTGCAGTTGCTGAAGCAAAACCACAGTTGGCATGGAAAATCGGAATGGGTGGATTGTTCAATGTTCTTGAAGTTGCCCGTGAAATGAATTGCGCTGTGTTTACTCCAAGTTCAATAGGGGTGTTTGGAAATAATACACCAAAAGATAAGACACCTCAGGATACAATTCGTAATCCAAGAACAATGTATGGCGTAACAAAAGTTTCAGGAGAATTGTTGAGCGATTATTACAATATCCGATTCGGTGTTGACACTCGTTCGGTCCGTTTCCCTGGATTGATTTCATATGTTACACCTCCAGGTGGTGGAACAACAGACTACGCTGTTGATATTTACTATTCAGCCGTAAAAGGTGAAACATTTGAATGTCCTATCGCTGCCGGAACATTTATGGATATGATGTATATGCCGGATGGTTTGCGTGCTGCCATTGAGATTATGGAAGCAGACTCTTCAAAATTTGTTCACAGAAATTCGTTCAACATTGCTTCAATGAGTTTTGATCCGGAAATCATTTATAACAATATAAAGAAATATATCCCGGACTTCAAGATGGAGTATAAGGTTGATCCTTTGCGTCAGGCTATTGCCGAGTCTTGGCCAAATTCATTGGATGATACATGTGCCCGTGAAGAATGGGGTTGGAAACCGGAATTCGATTTGGATACAATGACAAGAGACATGCTCTCAAAGTTGAAAGATAAATTTTCTATCAAATAATTCAAGTTTTTATTTTAGAAATTTGAACTTTATAGGTAATTTAAAAAGACTGTATCGAACATACATTCGATACGGTCTTTTTGTTCTTTATGAACATGATGGTAATCTGTTGAAAGGGTAGCTGCAGATAATATCCTAATAAGTGCTTTAATCAAGAACTCAAGTTTTGTATGTTTAACTTGTAGGACTTGAATAGGGTTTATGAAGTTATTCCTCTGCTTAGCATGGTCTGGATTTGTATCCGATAGCTTTCTTATGTTAATAGTATTGGCATATAACTCCTATTAACTCCTAACATTATGCAACTTGCGAAACTTAAGTCTAGAATATTAATATGCAATTGTTGTGATTTCTTTTTTGAAGTATATAAAACTTTATGTATGTTTGTGAGACAGATAAAAAACACTATATTTTATTATGGATAGATATTTGATTATCAAGACTAGGGATGAGTTGTTAAGAATCAAAATAGGCCAGATATTATATTTTGAGGCGGATAGGAACTATACAAAACTATTATTGTCAAATGGAATACAGTTTACATTTGCTATAAATATAGGAAAAATAGAGGAGCTTCTTGAGTCTCAGTTGAAAAATGCTAATAGTATATTGATGCGGGTAGGAAAGAGTCATATCGTTAATATGAACCATATTCTGCAGATAAATCTTCCTAAACAGAAATTATTGTTGCTAATGGATGATGGAAAACCAAGGGAACTTATTATTTCCAAAGACCCGCTTAAGCTTTTGAAAGAAAGCCTTGAAAAAGAATTAAACAAAGATTCTGAGAATATATAATAGTTATACGACAGATGGTTATAAAAATAGGGAAGGCTTCAGATAATGACTTTGTCGTGGATAATGAGTTTGTTAGTCGTCATCATGCTCGTTTGACGAAGAATGATGACGGATTTTGGATTCTCGAAGATTTGGAATCAGCTAATGGGACGTTTGTAAACGGCGTTCGTGTTATGAAGAAACGGGTGAAGCCGGCAGATAAGATAACTCTTGGAGATAATTTGTTATTGGACTTTAATGAGCTTTTAAAAGCAGGTAATGACTATACTGAAGAGTTTGAGGCTCTTAAGGATGTTTATGATAATTATATCAAAGAAAAGATACACATACAGTCATCAAACCAGTTCAAAACAAGATTGTTTCAGGCGTTGCCATTTGCAATTCCAGGAATAATTGGCGTATTGTTGGGTTTTTTGGGAAAAGGTAGTACGGAATGGTTCATGGTGAGTTTGTTGGTGACTATTTGTGCTCCGCTTATAGGTATATATATGGGAGCTCGCCAGTCAGCCCGTGTTCCTAAAGAACTTCAAGAACTTACTAATCGCTTTAAGATTGAATATGTGTGTCCGAAATGCGGAGTGTTTTTAGGCGAAGTCCCTTGGGAATCGTTGAAGAATAGAAAACATTGCCCTGTAAGTACCTGTCGCGCGAAATGGTCAGATTGACTTTTGTATATAAATCTATGGACTTTTGTACATAAAACATAACACTTTGATTATCCGTATGCATTAAAGTATTGCCCGACATAAAGTTTTATTAATTTTGTAGTTGAATGCTATGCTGGAGAATTTTCAGATTAATTAATAAATATATTATGGGGAACAGCTATGGTGCAAGAGGATGATTACACATTTGTGACAATCGACGGCGACGATGCATTAGATTCAAACTCATTTATTGTTGATATGAGTGCTGATGATATGCTACTGGACGCTGTGACAATTGATGATGGAATATCTGCGGACACTAGTGATTTTATCACTTTGGCAGACGATACTGTAATGTTGTCTGATTCTGATATGGTTGACGGATATTCTATAGATATGGATGGTACAGATATTTCATTTATTTTATGATTTCAGTTAGATGTCCACATTGTCAGATTGGCTTGAAAGTTGACGAGGGGAAAATTCCCCTCGGTATAACTTCATTCAAGTGCCCGAACTGTAAGCAATCTATTCCTGTATCATTGCTTAAATCTGAAAATTCCAAACAGCAGGATGGTTCTGAAACTGTATTGTTGCAACATTCAGTAAAAACAAATGTTGCCCGTTTGATTGTTGTTGAGGACGAAGATACACCATCGCAAGAGTATCTTTTGCATGAGGGCGATAATTGGATTGGAAGAAAATCCCAAACATCAACAGCTTCAATACAGATACAGACTAATGACAGGTTTATGAGTAGAAATCATATTTGCATTTCTGTGAAAAAAGATGTAAAAGGCGGATACAAATATTACTTGTCAGACAATAATAGTAAAAATAGAGCGTTATATAATAGCAACTACTTAGAAAAAGAAGAGGTGGTGGTATTGTCCGATGGCGATGAAATTGTAATTGGCAAAACATTGCTTCGGTTCAAGATTTGAGTAACTAAAGTTTCGCTTATTGTTTAACAACAAAGATTGGCAAGTTCTCGTATTTTACAGATTATCTGAAAACCAAAAGCGTAAAAGTTTTCTTTTGGCATATTGTGATTTGTTGACCTTATGTTGAGAGTACGCGAAACTAAAAATATTAATGCTATGAATATATCAATTGCTCAACCTTATGCATTTACAGACCTTGGATTACGCAAGAATAATGAAGATTTTATATATCCATATCCTGAGTCTGTAACATCAAAAGAACGGCTGTTTTTGGTGTGTGATGGAGTGGGAGGTGCTGATAAAGGTGAAATAGCAAGTTCTTTGGCGTGTGAATCAATCTGCACGTATTTTGATGCTTTTTTGGAAAATAATTCTCCAACAGAAGAGTTCGTTAGAAAATCTGTAAGATATACTGAAACCTGTTTTGATTCTTATAAGGATTCTCATCCCGAGTCAGCAGGAATGGCAACTACTTTAACATTATTGTATGTTGGTGATAATGGTGTGACCATTGCTCATGCCGGTGATAGCCGGATTTATCAGATAAGAAACGGGAAAATTATTTATCAGACCAAAGACCATTCTTATGTAAATATGTTGTTAAGTATGGGGGAGATAACTCCTGAAGAAGTATCTGTCCATCCAAAAAGAAATGTTATTTTGAGGGCTATCCAGGGAACAAATTCCTGTACGGAAATAGATGTTGTTACTTTGACGGATGTTTTGCCCGGTGACGTGTTCTTTATGTGTACGGATGGAGTTTTGGAAAATTGCCCATCTGAAACAATTGCATCTGTTCTTAATACTTCAAATATGCTTAATGCTCGTTCAAAGATACTTGATATGTGTATGGGAAAAACGAAAGATAACTATTCATTTTATATGATTCCTGTTCAAGGGGTATATGAAACAGCTGGCTTAAAACAAAATATTTTGTCTTTTCTTTATTCTTTCCTATAAAAAGATTACTTTTGGCATATGAAATGTAACTACATTTGTATTTGTTATGAATTTGCCAAACGGATTTTTGCTTCAAGATGGAAAATATAAACTTACACAATCTATAGGACAGGGTGGGTTTGGCATAACATATAAAGGTGTTTGGTTTACTGATGTCAAGGGTGTGTTAGGTGCAGTTCGCACAGAAGTTCCTGTGTGTATTAAGGAGTTCTTTTTTAAGGATTATTGTTATCGTGATCCTAAAACTAACTTTGTTAATGTCCATTCTGAAACAGGACGGATTTTGTTTGAGAAATTCCGTGATAAGCTTATAAAGGAAGCTAAGATTTTGTCGGAAGTGCATCATCCTTATATTGTAAATGTTCTGGAAGTTTTTGAGGCTAATAATACCGCGTATATAGTAATGGAGTATATTGCTGGACAATCTTTAAAGTCTCTAATTGAACATAATGGATTTCTGCAGGAAAACCAAACATTGAAGTATGTCAAACAAATTGCAGAAGCTCTGGATTTTGTTCATGAGAAACATATTCTTCATTTAGATATAAAGCCTAGTAACATTCTTGTAGATTCAAATGATGACGCCAGGCTGATTGATTTTGGTGTTAGTAAGCGTTATGATTTGGACAATCATGAAACAAGCACTACAATGCTTACTCTTTCAAAAGGTTTTGCGTCAATTGAGCAATATGACAATGAAGGAACATTGAGCTTTTCTCCATGCCCGGATATTTATTCTTTGGGGGCAACTATGTATAATATGCTTACAGGCAAAATACCTACAGAGTCTATTTTACGTGCAACCAGGAAAATGGAAAATCCTAGAGATATTAATCCGTCAATTTCTGAAAAAACAGAATTGGTTATTCTTAAGGCTATGGAAATAAGTCCATCAAACCGTTTCCAAACAGTTAGGGAAATGATGGATTCGTTGGATTTTTCATCGTTGGATAAAGTGAAAGAACACATTGGTAAAGTTTCGGAAAAATTGCCTGATGATTGTGAATGTTCAGACGAAACTCAGCTTATTACATCCGTTAAAGATGAAGATGAAACGGTTTTGAATACCTCAGGTAATATGATTTCTTCCACTTTGGAAAGTAGGGATGAAGATAGGAATATCGCTCCAGGAAAACAAAAGAATTATTTGCGTTTGTTGGTTTTATGTTTATCTTTGCTTGCCTTTTCTGTTGTTGGGTTAGTGCTGAAGGATAAAGTTCTTGCTACTGATGATAACGTCAGTCATATGTCATCTGATTTTGAAGAAAAGGAAGAAGAAGCAAACCAGCCTAACAATGTTAATGACAAAGAATCTCCGGAACAAGAGAAAGAAGTTCCTGTTGAAAAGCAAGAGGCTAATCCTAATATAGTAGAAAAAGACAAGCCTTCATCTGTGAGGAAAGAGACAAAGACAGATAATAACATTTCAGATTTTAATAATGTTTCTCCTGCTAATGTAAGAGAAAAGGATGAAGAATTGAAGGCAGAAGCTCCTTCTTCAATAGTTAAATCTGATGATAATGAAAAAGAATCTTTGTCTTCTGAAGAATTGGATAAGCAATATGGAGATTTGCTCGCTTCCGGAAAAGGTAGGATGAAAGCAGAAGATTATATTGGCGCTAAAAAGGATTTTTCTGCAGCTAAAAATATAAAGCTTACTGAAGAAGTTGTGAGGTTGATGATAGAGTGTGATGAAAAAGCTGCAGATAAAAGAATAAAAGACAGAATCTTGCTTTATGAAAAGAAAATGAATTTCGGCTCATATATTATAGTAAGAAGAAAGGATAATGGCAGATATGGTGCGATTGATAATGAAGGTGTAGAGAAAATACCTTGCCGTTATCTTAGTGTAGGTGTGTCTGACAAAGGGCGTGCGTTTGAAAGGACAGATAATTTGTTTGACATATATGATGTTAATGGTAATTTGATAAATGAAGGTGCGGCGTATTATTAACCGGCCTTTATTCGTGCTAATAATAAACATAAGTTTCGTAGATAACTTAACTCTTAGCAAACATGTTTTAGCTGATTAGTTGATCGGACAGATATTAATTTATCCTGTCCGTTTGTCCTTTCAGTTAAATACTTGTTTGTTAGGGATAATAAAGTATAATGATGAGAAATTATATTTTTATATTCTTATTTTTGATATTTTCGAATCCTGCAATACTTGTAGCACAGCAGGATGTTAATTACAATAAAAAAGGTGATGATGCGATGAGAAGAAATGATTATCGCGATGCTAAGATGTGGTATGAGGAAGGCGTTGCTAATTGCGATTCTTACAGTATAGACAGGCTTACGGATATATGGTTGAAAAGTCCTTCTATGCGTCCTTCTATGCGGAGTCTTATGAATAAATGCCTGAATTGTTTGAATGTAAAAGGTACGGAAAATGATACAATAGCAATTAAGCAACTTATCCTTTATTACAAAGAGGGAATAGGTACACCTTTGAATGAAGAACTTTCATCTTATTGGACAGAAAAGCTTGACGAATTGCGGAAACCAAAAGTTTCATATGAAGAGTATGTCAGACGCCTTGAATCGCAACAGACAAATAATAGAATGAAGTTTTTTATTGGATATACTTATTCGATGGAAATGCCGTATGGTGTAAATATTGGAGGTGTTCGAAATGGTTTCGGTTGGTATTTAAGGTTTAAAACTAATATGTCTTTCCAAAAGGGTGATGCTGAATGTACTAATAATAATGGCGGTGAGTTGGTTGATTATGGATCGTCTGATGTATATCGTTTTACTAATAGAACCAGAACTAGTGCATATGCTGCTACTTTTGGAGCAATGATTAAATGTACGTCATGGCTTTATGCCTCTGTCGGGTTGGGATATGGAAATCGTAGTTTGTATTATGAATATATTGAATCAGATTTAAATTCAGGAAAAGATAAAAATGCTGGTTGGGCAAAGAATGTTGATTCTACTGTTTCCGGTATAGCTGGTGATTGTGATTTGATTTTCAAGATTAATTCATTCTATATTAGTGCCGGATGTAGTACTGTGAACTTTAAATATATTGATCTGAATGCTGGAGTAGGTGTGTTCTTTTAAAAATGTCGGACATGAATAGTAAACATATTATATATATTATTTTATTACTGTCATTGAGTTATGCATGTGTCGAGGATCCTGTTTTTGATGATGATGTCAGAAATGCAAAGCTTCCTCAAGTTGTTACTCTTTTAGATGAGGAACATAGTGTTGAGATGTTTGCTACATCTATAGTTTTCCATGCAGAAGTCGTTAGTGCAGGCGGTGTTCCTGTTGATAGATATGGTGTTTGTTGGGGAACTGAACCTAATCCTACAATTGAATCAAATGATACAACTGTATGTGGAAATGGAGTCGGTGAATTTAAAGCTCTAGCAAAAAACTTAAAACCAGGAACTTTATATTATTTCAGACCTTATGCAACAAATAAGGTTGGAACAAGTTATGGCGAAGAATTTCAGAAAAATACAACTGAAGGATTAGGTCTGATGAAAACCTTTGTCGTTGATTCTTTGGTGAAAGCCGGCTCTGTGGTTTGTGGAGGAAAGATTATAGATCCGGGGGAAGGCGATATAATTGAGCGTGGTGTCTATTTATCAGTTAAAGGTGTTGAGAAAAAAGATACAATTGCTTTTGAAATGAAGGCTGACTCTTTTTATCAAAAGATTACCGGTTTGAAACCTGAAATTAATTATGAGGTAGAAGCTTATCTTAAGAATTCATTCGGTGTCATAACGGGAGGTGTAAAGACATTTACAACAACAAGCGGAAAGCCAATTGTTGAAATTCCTGATACTGTAGAGATTTCATTTACTGACGCTGTTTTCTGTTCTTCGTTGATTTCTAATGGTGATTCTGCTGTAAAACAAGTTGGTTTTTGTTATGCTACAAAGAAATCGCCTAATTTGGATTCAATGCATGTTTTTGCGGAATTACAGCCTGATGGTAAGTTTACTGCGACATTGAAGGATTTGGAACCTCAGAAACAGTATTATGTCCGTGCTTTTGCAACAAATCATTATGGAACTTCGTATAGCGAAGGCGAAGGAATACCTTTTGTGTTGAAGAATCAGAAACCAACTGTTGGTATAGAAGATATAACCATCAACGAAAACGGAACATTGTCTTTGTCGGCTTCAATATTGTCAGAAGGTATGTCTGATGTAGTTTCAGCGGGATTCTGCTGGACTAATTCTGTAGAGGAGTCACCTTCTTTAACCAATAAAAATGGAACATACAATAATGTTTTTGAACCGGAGTCAACAGGCTTGATGGCTGAAATTTCCGGGTTGAAAGGCTCAGAAACATATTATATTGTTGCTTATGCGACCAATTCAGAGGGAACTTCTTATAGTGCAGTTGAAAAAGTGGAACTTCCTAAAATATTCGAAGAAAGGAATTCTGCTATAGGAGAACCTTTAGATATTCTTTCTATATCAACTGCGTCTACATCATCTGTGGCTTATGTACTGGGAGGAAATACGCATAATTCTGAATTGACAAATGAATTTTTGAAATATGATATTTCTAAGAATAAGTGGAATTCAAGAGCAGCATTTCCTTCTAAAAGAAAATGGCAGACCCTGATTGCGTATAATTCTTCTAATATTTTGGCTTTTGGAGGTATGGGAGAAAACTCGGAATTGTCAAATGACATGTATTCATATGTAGATGCTGATAATCAGTGGAGGAAAGTTGCCTATAACGTAGGAGAAAATGGAGTCCCAGCTCCTATGTGTAATTCAGCTGCGTTTTTAAATAGTCTCAATATATATATTGTTGGAGGACGTCTCTCTTCTTCCAGTGAGAAGATTACTGATGAAGTATGGGTTTTCAATACTTTAAATTCTTCTTGGTCAAAATCTACACCTCTTCCTGAACCTCAGTATGGAAGCGTAGCTCTGAATGTCAATGATAGTAAACATTTTGTCGGTTTGGGAAGAGTTAAAGGAACATTGTCTGATGTTTTCAGTAAAAAATGGTGGTCAGTGTCATTTAATGAGGACGATGTTCTGCAATGGACAGAAGAAACTCCTTTCCCGTCAAATGGTGTACTTTGTGCAACAGCATTCAAAGGGTCCGTCTATTTATTAGACACTGATGGATATATTTGGTTATATGATATTGTAAATAAATCTTGGACTAAAAAGGCTAAAGTTCCAACCGAAATAAACCAGGCAACGAATATGTTTGCAGGCGAGGATGGAATTTATATAAATTCAGTGACTGGATTAAAAGCAATGTATTTCTATAATCCTGTTTGGGATAATGTATTGCCTTGGTAAATATTAACTACGTAAAATGACGACTTATGCCTAAGATATCTCCTGTCTTTTCAATGAAAAGTTATGGTCTTTATACAGAATGGGAACGAAATTCAAAAACGTTACCGAAAATCATAAAGCATACAACAGAAATTCCGGTTGAAATAGGAGTAGAGTTTGGCTTTATTATTTCTGTAAAAAAGGGAAAGGGAATACTTTTGGATTATATAATCGAACATCCACCTTTTAATGATGATAAAGGAGAACTGGCTCCTCCTTTTGAAGGCTCTTATTTCGTCAATAGTAACGACTTTGAATTTTTCCTGGGTGATACAGTTTGGGAGCCTATTGAAGATAAGGCAGGAATATGGACTTTGTCTGTTATGTATAACGGAAAAATAATTGCAGTTAAAAGTTTTAATTTGTTTGTTAAATAGAAAATCTTTTTGCTCTAATTTATATTATGGCTGATAATTATTTGGAAAGAAAATTTGAAGAAATGCAGAAGAGAAAAATCTCCAGAAAAACATCTGCTTTAGGAAAACAAAAAACTTTCTCAAAAATGACAAAGAAGAAAATAGTTTTTGTGACAGGAGGAGCAAAAGGTATTGGAAAAGCGATAGTATCAGCTTTTGATCCGGGGCATTATCGTGTGGCTTTTTGTGATATTGACGAAATGTCCGGCAATGAGACAGCAAAAGAAACTGGAGCTGTTTTTTATAAAGTTGATATACGAAAGCAAGAGGAGTTGGAATCTTGTATGTCAAAGATTTTCGAAGATTGGGGGGATATTGATATCCTTATAAACAATGCAGGTGTGAGCATATTCACTCCATTAACAGATATTAGTGTCGAAGATTTTGACTCAATTTTGTCTACTAATTTGAGATCTGTTTTTATTACTTCAAGATTCTTGGCTATACATCGTAAAAAACTTCTAGTGCCCAATCTGTATGGCAGGATTATTAATATATGTTCAACCAGGTATTTGATGAGTGAGCCGGGAAGTGAGGCTTATGCTGCATCTAAAGGAGGAATTTATTCTCTTACTCATGCTTTGGCTTTATCCTTGGCTGATTTACATATAACAGTCAATAGTATTTCTCCCGGTTGGATTCAGAATTCAGATTATGAAAGTTTACGTCCGATTGATCATGTACAGCATCCGTCGAAAAGGGTTGGAAAACCAGAGGACATAGCTAGAATATGTGTGTTTCTGTCTCAAGCAGAAAATGATTTCATTAATGCGGAAAATATAACTGTTGATGGTGGAATGACAAAGAAAATGATTTATGAAGAGTAATCAAAAGCCAAACTTGAATTAAAAATTATGACGTTCCTTTGTGTTTTTAGATAATTATTTTAAATTTGCAAACGGAAAAAATGAATAGGATAAATGTCAACGCAAGACTATATAAAAAACACTGTAATTCGTCTTTTATGCGCCATCGTTTTATTGGTGCAGTCTGACGTGTTGACTGTAGATTATTCATATCTTAAAATACCAACAACCGCAATTGAATTAATACAGGCAGAACCGGATGATGCAATCCAAAATTTGGATACTGATGACTATTATAGACAAGCTTCAAGAGCAGGACTAGGCTCCGAAGTGTTTGCGTTGCATATGTTAGCATGTTTGCCTGATATATTTTATACACCTCAGTATAATAAAGAGAATATATTTGTAGACAATATTGATTTTAAGTTTGGTTACGAAAGTTTCCATACTGCATTTTGTGTATTTCGAATTTAATCATTCTTATCTTTTAATAATTAAGGTTCTGTTTCTGAGAACCTGTGTGTATTTCCTTAATTAATAATTTTTTATTGCGACTTTGATTTGGAATAGACTTTGGCTATTCTTTGTTTTTATTCGTATGTTTTTTACGAGTATTTATTGAGTCGTACACTAAACTTACAAGTATTATCTTCTTTAAACATTATGAAAATTAATTTGTATCAGATGTGTACAGCCTTTGTGTTTGGAACTGGGCTGTTAAGTTCATGTGATGAAGCTCAGCGTGGAACTGTGTTTCATTCCTCTGCAGCAACACCGATTACTGTTCTGCAGCCTACAACAATTGACTTGCCTCAGTCTTATGTTGCGGATGTTCAGGCAATCCAGTTTGTTGAGGTAAAGCCGAAAGTGGAAGGTTATGTAAATCAGATCCTCGTGGACGAAGGTCAGAAAGTCAGTAAAGGGCAACCTTTGTTTCGCCTAAGCTCTGAAGAGTATGCTGAAAGAGTTAAAGAAGCTCAGGCAAATTTCAAGCAAGCAGAAGCCGGTTATCAGATGGCTGAGTATGAATCTCTACGAATCCAGAGAATGGTTGAAAAGAACATCATTGCAAAGATCCGTCTGGATCAGGCTAATACAGAAAAGGAAGTTGCCAGAATGAAGGTTGAACAGGCAAAGGCTCAATTGCAGCAGGCTCAAACAAATTATGCATATACAACAGTCTCTTCTCCGTTTGACGGATATATTGACCGAATTCCGTATAAGGTTGGTAGTTTGGTAACACCAGCAAGTTTGCTGACTACAGTAAGTGATGTGTCAGAAATATTTGCATATTATAGAGTAAATGAAAGTGAATATCTAAAATATAAGAAGGCTCAGCTGACAGGTGAGAAACTTCCGGAAATGAACAATATTGAATTGGTTCTTTCAGATGGTACAGTATATCGTCATAAAGGAAAGTTGGAAACTGTTGAAGGAGACTTTGAAAGAGGAACAGGTTCAATCGCTTTCCGTGTACGTTTCCCGAACCCGGAAGGTTTGTTGAAGCACGGTGTGACAGGTAAAATACGTATGCAGACTCATATGGATAATGTGTATCTTGTGCCACAGAAGGCTACATTTGAAATACAGGATTTTACCTATGTTTATGTCGTTGATAAAAATGGTGTGGCAAAAATCCGTAGTTTCCAACCTTTGGAAAGATACGGGAAATTCTATGTTACACAGGATTTTGAACCTGGAACAACTATTGTATATGAAGGAATACAAGGCATAAAAGATGGATCTACAATTAAAGCAGATACGGTTAAGTTCCAGTCAATATTGATGGAATCGTATCATACATCAGACACTACCCATAAACAATAATATATCCCATAGCTTATGTTTCAGTTATTTATTAAAAGACCCATCTTGTCGGGGGTTATTTCTGTATTGATTGTTTGTCTGGGTATATTGGCAATTATTGGATTGCCAATTACTCAGTTCCCCGACATTGTGCCGCCTTCAGTAACAGTAACAGCTCGTTATACTGGAGCAAGTGCGGATGTTATGTCAAAGACAGTTGCAACACCTTTGGAGCGTGCCATCAATGGTGTGCCTGGTATGACATATATGACAACAGTTTGTACTAATGACGGTATGTCTTTGACAACAATATACTTTAAGGTTGGTACAGACCCTGACGTAGCAGCAGTAAACGTACAGAACCGCGTAACTACAGTTTTGGACGAATTGCCAGAAGAAGTAATCCGTGCCGGTGTGGTAACGGAAAAGGAAGTAAACAGTATGTTGATGTATCTGAATATATACAGTACAGATAGCACTCATACTGAAAAGTTCGTTTACAACTTTGCGGATATTAATATTCTTCGTGAGCTTAAGCGTATTGATGGTGTAGGTTTCGTGGAAATTATGGGTAGCCGTGATTATGCAATGCGTGTTTGGTTGAATCCGAACAGACTTGCTGCATATAATATGTCGCCACAGGATGTTACAGAAGCTATCAGAAACCAGAATATTGAGGCAGCGCCTGGAAAAACAGGTATCAGTTCTGATAAACTTCCGCAGCATTTGCAATATGTGTTGCAATATACCGGTAAGTTCTCTACACCGGAAGAATATGGTGAAATCGTTCTGAAGGCAATGTCTGACGGTTCATTGTTACGTCTGAAAGATGTCGCAACTATTGAGTTTGACTCCGAAGATTATAATATGATTTCAATGACAGATGGCCGTCCTTCTGCTTCTATTATGATTAAACAGCGTCCGGGTTCTAATGCTCGTGAGGTTATCCAGAATATCAAGGCAAAAATGGAAGAAGTGAAGGAGAGCAGCTTTGTTCCCGGAATGGATTATAATATATCTTATGACGTATCACGTTTCTTGGATGCGTCTATTTCAGCGGTGTTGCGAACTTTGGTTGAGGCCTTCTTGCTGGTATTTATAGTTGTGTATATTTTCCTTCAGGATTTCCGCTCAACATTGATTCCTGCGATTGCTGTACCGGTATCATTGATTGGTACATTCTTCTTCATGCAGATGCTGGGCTTCTCTATCAATATGCTTACATTGTTTGCCCTTGTGCTTTCAATCGGTATAGTTGTGGATAATGCGATTGTCGTGGTTGAGGCCGTCCATGTTAAGATGCATAATGAAAGGCTTTCACCTTATAAAGCATCAGTTGCTGCAATTAAAGAAATTGGTAGCGCTATTATAGCCATTACATTGGTTATGTCTGCTGTGTTCTTGCCTGTAGGTTTCATGGAAGGAACTGTCGGAATTTTCTATCGCCAGTTCTCGTTGACATTGGCTGCAGCAATTGTTATTTCTGGTGTTAATGCTTTGACTTTGTCTCCGGCATTGTGCGCAATGTTATTGAAGGAACCAGGTGAACTTCACAAGAAAGTAGGTCTGATGGGCCGTTTCTTCAGATTCTTCAATAAGCATTATGAGTCTTTTGAAAACAAATATGCAAAAGGCTTGTCTACATACTTAAATAGAAGATTCTTTACATATGCTACATTGATTATCTTCTTCTTGGCAACTTGGGGTATGAGCAGCATTTTGCCAACCGGCTTTATTCCGAATGAAGACCAAAGTATGATTTATGTAAATGTTGACACACCTCCTGGAGCAACATTGGAACGAAGTGAAGCGGTATTGAACAACGTACAGGCTGCATTGCTGCCATTTGATGAGGTTGAAAGTATATCAACATTGGCTGGCTACAGTTTGATGACAGAAACCGAAGGAGCCAGCTTTGGTATGGGTATGGTTAACTTGAAACCTTGGGATCAGCGTGAAATGAGTGCCAATGATTTGATTTCAGTCTTTGCTGACAGAACATCACATATCAAAGATGCTCAGATTCAGTTCTTCTTGCCTCCAGCAGTTCCAGGCTTTGGTAATGCCAGCGGTTTTGAGTTGAGATTGCAGGATAGAACTGCCGGTTCTTTCGAGGATTTTGCAAATGTTGCTGATGAATTGGTGGAAAGATTGAATAATGACCCTCGTCTTGAAGGTGTTACTTCTGGTTTCAACCCTAACTTCCCAATGTATCTTTTGAAAGTTGATTTGCCAAAAGCTGCAAAATTGGGTGTTAGTGTTGAAGATGCAATGGAAACATTGCAGTCATATATTGGTAGTTTCTATTCTTCAAACTTCATTCGTTTCGGTCAGATGTACAAAGTTATGATTCAGGCGTCTCCAGAATACCGAATGGACCCGGATGATGTCTATGGTTTGTTTGCTAAGAATAAAGAGGGTAATATGGTTCCGTATTCTAACTTTATGACAATGGAGAGAGTATTCGGACCAAGTCAGATTACCCGTTATAATATGTTTACATCTGCTTTGATTACCGGTACATCTGCAGAAGGTGTAAGTTCCGGTGAAGCTATTGCCGCAGTTGAAGAAATTGCAGACGAAATGTTACCGCGAGGTTATCATATTGAATGGTCTGGTGTGACTCGTGAGGAAAAAGAATCCGGCGGACAGACAATGATAACTTTTGGTATCTGTTTGCTATTCGTTTATTTGTTGCTCGCAGCTCAGTACGAAAGTTTGCTGTTGCCTTTCCCTGTTATATTGTCTTTGCCGGCAGGTGTATTTGGTTCTTACTTCTTCTTGCAGTTGGCAGGTCTGGAAAATAATATCTATGCTCAGGTAGCGCTAGTCATGTTGATTGGTTTGTTGGGTAAGAATGCAATCTTGATTATTGAGATGGCAAATCAGTACAGACATCAGGGTATGGATATATTCACAGCAGCATTGCGAGGTGCAACAAGCCGTTTGCGTCCGATTCTGATGACTTCTTTTGCCTTTATTTGCGGTTTGATTCCATTGATTTTTGCAACTGGAGCCGGAGCTTTGGGTAACAGGTCAATTGGTACAGCTGCTGCAGGAGGTATGTTAGTTGGAACAATTGTCGGTATATTCCTTATTCCTGGTCTTTACATTATTTTTGAGGCATTAGAAACTCGTTTGAAGGGTAATAAAAAATCATATGAAGATGAAGATTAAATATATAGCATATAGTTTGGTCGGTTTTATGTCGGTTTTTACATGGGGTTGTAAAGCTCCGGAAATGACAGCTGATGAAAAGATCAAACTTCCTGATAAATATGTTTGCGGACAGCCATCGTTGGGAGATACTACAACAATGGCAGATATGAAGTGGGAGGAGTTCTTCCCGGATACAATTCTCCAAGGATATATTCGTACGGCATTGAGCAATAATCACTCTTTCCAGCAGATATTGGAAAGAGTTTATATAGCTCAAACACGTATGAAGCAGTCCAAAAACGCTATGTTCCCGCAACTTTCAGCAGGAATTAGTGCCGGCATTCAGCGTTTTGGAGAATATAGTATGGATGGTGTTGGTAATGCTACTACCAACACTCCTGATTTGGATAAAGAAAAACATATACCTGACCCATATAGAGATTTGAATCTTGGTATTCAATTCCAGTGGGAAGCTGATATATGGGGTAAATTAAGTAATAAAAAACAAGCTGCCATTAAAAGATGGATGGCGTCAGCAGAAGCTGCTCAATATGCCAGAACTTTGCTGATTTCAGAGGTCGCGGTTCAGTATTTCGAATTAATTGGTTTGGACACTCAGTATGAAATATTGGAAGAAGCTATCCGTAATACAGAGGCAGCTTATCAACTCACTTATGAGTTGAAGCAGGAAGGTGAGGTCACTCAGCTGGCTGTTGACCAGTTTCAGTCTCGATTGCTGAATCTGGAAGGACAGTTGCTTGAAACTAAGCAACTGACTGGTGAGAAAGAACGTGCTTTGGCAACTTTGCTGGGTGCTTTCCCTTTCGAAATAAAAAGAATATCATTTGAGGAAATGAGAAATTTGGAATTTTCTGTTAAATCAGGAATTCCTGCTCAGTTACTTGCCAACCGTCCGGATATTCGCGCTGCAGAAATGGAACTGTTAGCTTCAAAGGCAGATGCTGAAGCTGCACGTAAAGCTTTTTTCCCGTCTTTGGTCATTGGTGCCGGTGGTGGATTTAATGCATTTGACTTAAGTAAATGGTTTGTTGCCCCCGCGTCACTTGTATATAATCTTGCAGCAGGACTTTCAGCTCCAATATTCAACCAGCATGAAATTCGAGCTTTATGGGAAGAAGCCAAGAGTAATCAGAAGATTGCTTTGTCCAAGTATCATGAAACAGTTTTAAAGGCATACGAAGAAGTAGTTAATCTGCTGGTTGCCCAGGATAATATTTCTGAAAGATATAAACTGAAAGAAGAAGAAAGCAAAACTCATCATCGTTCTATACGTGATGCTAACGAATTGTTCCGTTTGAGTTTTGTCGGCTATCTTGAAGTGCTTTCTGCAGATGAAAGATATCTGGATTGCGAACTGGAAAGAATTCAGCTTAATACATATAAATGTATCAACAATGTTTATTTGTATAGAGCTTTAGGTGGAGGTGTTTTATAATACTCATATAACTTAATATATAACAATAATTAAAAGGAGGGTGCCGTGAGGCAACCTCCTTTATATTTTTCCTTCCCACACAAAACAGTTAGGGAAATTCTCTTTTAATGATGTCATATCTTTGAAAATGCCAAATACAGATGAACCGGAACCGGACATTGAAGCGTATATCGCTCCGGATTCATATAATTTATTTTTTATTTCAGCTATTTGGGGAAATTGAGGAAAAACACTTTTCTCAAAGTCATTAATCATTAAATCCTTCCAATCTTCTACCGGACGTTTTATAATCTCTTTAAGTGATATTTCCGGCGCTAAAGGTTTGGCATTTGAATATGCCTGAGGTGTGGAAACCGAAATATCAGGTTTGACAAGGCATAAATACAAACCCTCCAATGAAAGTTCTATAGGTTCAAAGATATTTCCTATGCCTGAAGCAAACACGGGTTTGTTGTTGATGAAGAACGGGCAATCCGCTCCGATTCTTGATGCGATGTTTTCTAATTTGTCATTACTGATATTCAAATTACAAACTTCATTCAGCATTTTAAGCATAAAAGCAGCATCTGAAGAACCTCCGCCCAGTCCGGCTCCAAAAGGAATGTTTTTAAGAAGATAAATGTTGAATTTCGGTAATTCATATTCCTCAGCCAGGATATTGTATGCTTTAACAACAATGTTCTTTTCCGCCGGAACATCTATTTTTATACCACTTTGTGTGAATTCTGTCTCATTTGCAGGAATTATTTCCAACGCATCTTTTACCGGAATAGGATAAAATATTGTTTCTATGTTGTGATAACCGTCAGGACGTTTGCTAACTATATTAAGTCCAAGATTGATTTTTGCGTTAGGGAATGTCAACATATTATTAGTGAATTAAATAGTTATATTTTGTGTATTTTTGATATTACAAAAATATGTGAAATATATGTTTTGGTAATATTTTTATTCAAAATATTTTTTGTAGTTAGAGAAAATCACATATATTTGCAATACAGAATTACAGAAAAAGCTTAAAGAGTTAAGCCGCACTTGTTCGATTGGGAAACTCATCAAATTTTCACAATTCCGAGACATAGCTCTTATCGTTAATGGCGGGCCGCGCCCTTCGGGGTATGCTTCGCACGGCGGATTACAAAGACGGTAAAGCACTCAAATCCTGTCATACGGAGTTTGTTCATATCTACGGTGCGGCTTTTATTATACAAAAGGGGATTTTCCTAACGGAATTTCCCCTTTTTTGTTTATATTATCTATTTAATGAATTTCTCTGTTTAAAAAATAAAAATCCGTACAGAACTTCACAGCTCTGTACGGACTAAACAAATAACAAACTCTACTTATATGAAAAAACAAATACTACTGATATTCTGCTTTAATTTAATAACAGAACATGGATTCAAAAGGTTCAATGTTTTTCGTGTTTTTTTCTAACTTTCTGCGCATATATTGAAATAAATCTCTGAAGAAAATTTTTGTAGGTTCGAACCTACGTTTTAATATATACGGCCCCACGCGCAAATATATACGGCCCTAAGTTGAGGTAGGTTCGGATGGTTGTGTAGAATTAATTATTCTGCCACAAAGCATGGTTCTCGTCAGTTCCGGATTAGATGCATTTCCGACAAAATGTCAAACTATCATTCTGTCATCCCAACCCTTGTGAGAATCTGATATTTCGGGACAAAATACGGGAAACAGAAATCGTTGGCATTCTCGCGGAGTTAAGGAAATACAATATGACAGGAATAGCGTTAATTTGCTTTCTTTAAAGAAATTTCATTGCAATGGTTTCAGAAAATAAAATAAAAATGTAAGAAACAAGGGGAAGAAATCTGACAAAATAACACTTTAAAAACGAATGTGGATTTTGAGCGTTTTGATGAAAAAACACTGTTTTCAGGCTTGATTTTCCATGTTGACAGGCTCATTTGGAAGATAAATGCCGTGTGTTAAAAAAATGATTGCAATGATTGGGGAAAATGATTGTGAAGAGTTTGGGAAATGATTGCAATGACATGGATGAACGATTGCAATGATTTCCCGAAATCATTGCAATGATTTTCTGAAATGATAAAAATTACATATTCAGATTTGAATTTTTGTTTGTTTTTATCCAAATCATAGGTTAGCAAAAATAAGCAATATCCAATAAAAAGTTATTAATTTGTTTGTTTTTATGGAATTTTGATATGGCTAAATAAGTCATTAAAGCCCATTATGCTAAGCCTTTTCGGTATTATCCACCATAAAAACGTAGTATAATATAATTGAAATTGACCTGGGTTAAAATGCTTTTTGGAAATATCTGATTTTACTCCCTTGGGTGGTAAGAAAAAACGGTCGTTTTTTTTACCACCCTAAAGAGGGGGAAATCGACAAAAAATATTTTTTTGAAAAAAATTCAGAATTAGCACTTTATCTATTAAAAAGTTTTTTAGATTTGTGGCAAATGAAGGGGATAACCTTGGTAAAAACAAACGACCGTTTTTTCTTACCATCTGATAACTTAATTGTTAGAAGACCTTGTACTTACGAGGTTTGTGTGAATGATGTTTTTGAAAATCTTTCCCTTTTTAATGTATGAAATTTTTTCTTGGACAAATAATAAAAATTGAATAGTATATGAAGAAAATCTTTACTTTATTTATTTTGCTGCTGATGCTGCCTGTTACGGTGCTGGCGGCAGATGAACCGGCTACGCTTTATGTGGGTGAGACGGACATTACTACGGGCGGCTATTGGAAAACAACTGATAATGGAAAATTGGAACCTGGTAGTGAAAGTGCCTACAATGTCCACTACGACGGCAACGGTACTTTGACGCTGAACAATGCGACAATCCAAGGTAGAGGTAATTCAAGTAATATGCAACCTGAAGATTACGGAATTTATGCTGCTCCCACAGGCAATCAATCGGTCTCTCTAACGATCAATTTGATTGGCAGCAATACAGTCAGTGGAATCGATGGAATTCGTATTGAAGCTAAACCTAGTGGTAACGCAACTCTAGTCATTCAATCTGACAGAAATGATCCAACGGGCAACCTCAAAGTGATTGCCAGCGCATGGAACGGAATCAAAGTTTCAGCCGATAATGGCAGTGTCTCCCTGACGATCAATAATGCTTCTGTTGAGGCAAGTACCGAAAGCCAATCTTATGTTGGCGTTAGCTTAGCGTCCCTGATTGCCAGCGCCCCTATTCTTTCTCTTACAGTCAACGGTGGAAGTTTGACCGCACAAGGAAAGTCTGGAATTCGGTATTTTTCAGGAGGTGGAACCAACCCAAGCACTTCCCTGACGGTTAGTGGCAGTGCATTGATCAAAGCCATACCAGATATCAGTGCATCCGTGGCAAGTGTACCTACCCCAAAAGCTGATAGTGAAAGCGGCGGCATCGTCTTTGACGGCAAGAATGGCACCATGTACGGCGATGTGACCTTGCAGGAGAACTTGGAGATTGGCAAGGACGAAACCCTGACCATCCCTGAGGGGGCTACCCTCAACACTGGTGACAAGCTGACCAACAACGGAAAGATTATTAATTATGGGACGATTAAAGGAACGGTGACAGGAACAGTAGCTACTCCACTTACAGTGGAAATGATAACTGTTGCAGATGCGACCTATACAGGTGTACCAGTTACTCCTGATGTGACAGTTGAAAAAGATGGTGTTACTTATACAGACTATACAGTTTCTTATTCAAACAACATCAAAGCTGGTACGGCAATAGTGACGGTTACGCCTGAAGAAAGTTCACTATTATTAGGTGATGCTGTTACGAAGGAGTTCACGATCGCGAAAGCTACTCCGGAAATCACCTTGAATGTGCCATTAGGGGAAGCCCTCGTATATGACGGAAAAGCCAAAGAGGTGACAGCCACGGTTAAAGGAGTTGAAAACGAAACTGAAGATTTGACAGCCTCGGTTGCATATTATTCAGATGACACCTACCAAACGAATGTGGAAGAGGCAATGAATGCCGGAACTTATTATGTGAAGGCTTCCTTTGCGGAAACAACGAATTATATGGCGATGGAAGAGACTGCCTC
>JAXDRC010000005.1:0-73539 GCA_034091205.1 Parabacteroides sp.
TGGCAATCGGGCTGGTTCTTGTCCTGCCTTTGTCGGCAATGACCTATTATTATGACTGGTTTGTGCGTCCACAGATGATGGTCATATCCGTCATAAAAAAAGTTGAAATGAAACAGAGCTATCCCCAGTCACTGGCAGACAAGTACGGTGTAAGCATGGAACAGATATTGAATAAAAAGCCTATGTCTATGTCCAAGACTAAGCTGACAGCCCAGATAGATTCTCTTGAAACATCTTTTCAGGCTGATATTGACACATGCGGGCTGCTGCTCTCAATACTTCCGGACACCCTGGCATCGAAAGCCTATGACAGCTACAGATTGAAAGAAATTGGAGTTGTGTATCAATATGCCGTTCATCCTGCTGTTAACGAAGACAGTCTGATGTTTATAGCACATTCAGAATTGTACCAGCACGCAATCGGTGCATGGGAAACGTCAAACGAGCTGCAACGTCATAAACAAGAATATTTTGGCAGGACGCTCAATACCGGGTGTATATACATCGGTTATATCCTGTTTGCCTTCTTGGGCTATCTGCTACGCTACAAACCTATAAGGAAAATATTGGCTGTCTTTGCGATACTGATTGTAGCTGCCTGGATTTATCGTGAAATAAATTCTATTGTTCAAGGATATGCAAAGAAACTCAATACGGAATCCCATCAGATTGTGGTCGATACCTATAAAGAGATAGATGGGATAAGGGAAAGCAAACAGAGAGAAATGAAGACAGACACACAATTAGAATAATTGTTTTAACTACAATAGACTAAGAACCATTAGATTAAATAATGAAAAAGATACAATACTGATAACAACGCAGGATAACGGTAAGCCGTTCCCTGCTGAACATTAGAAACAATTAATGCGATGAAATATACAGAAGCCATATCCTCATTGATAAGTAAAGGTTTGAATGAAGTCAATCATTCAGACAAAGGGCATTTGTCTCTTCCTACAAGGCGTGCGATACTACAAGCCATCAATGACCCACTTGTTATTGGACGAATAAGTATCTTATGTGTGTTGAAAGTATATCCGATATGGAATGAATTTTTCAAGGAGGATACGGAAATCATCGGACTGATAAAGAACACGGAGAAATTCCTGTTGGGACAAACAGGCAAAAATGAACTGTTGAGCAATGCTGACCATCTGGATGTGTTTGCCGATAATTACATGGAAGATGATATAACAGTCGCATTTGCAGCCAAGGTAGCTGTTCAGGCTGCTTATGATGCCGGCTCAGATGCAGACATGGTTATCAGTGATTATGATTCTGATGAAGAAATAGAAGACCCGGACGAATGGGATACGGTTTTCCTTGCAAGTTTAGTATATAATGGCGGTATTGTCGATTGGGATTCTATTGATGACGTGCGCAACAAAGAGTTTTGGAACTGGTATCTTACAGATTGTTTATCAAAAGCATTTGAAAAAAAACAGATGTTGACAAATGACTATAAAATTGAGCGACCTATATACAAAACTCCGGAACAGCCAAGAACACAAATAAACGAATATGTAAATAATGAAAGAATAATGTCATCATTCAATCATTTGAAAGATATTTTCACAAAAATATTGCAAATTACTAAATGGGATGCTTTGATTTTTGATGCTTATATAGTTGCTGAAGTTCGTTTTGATAATGTTTCTTATTATAAAGATGGTGCAATACATGATTTTAATTTAAGTGTTGGTGTTTTGATGCATATTGATAAGTTTGTAAATGATATAAAAGATGAAATGTACAAAAATAAAAAAGAAGAAGGAGGATTTTATGAATTAAAAATGAAATTAAACAAAAACGGTGATTTTGTGAAAGAGTTTAACTATGATGTTAGGGGGAAGATTTTACAAGAAAATTTTGAAGACTATAATTTTATAGATGATTTTCTGTTGTATCCAAGAAGTCATCGTTTTATTCCTGATTGGTTAGAGGATATACTGAAAAGGAAAAGAATAAGTTTCTAACGAAGCGTGATAACGCTTGACAGCGTTCCTCACCAAAACATTAGTAATAAAGAAAGCAATCAATATGTACGAAAAGTTTTTAGATAAGAGCCTAAACAGCACTCGCCAAACGGTAGATGATACTTTTATTGCAAAATACGCTAATGCGGTATCAGAAAAAATAATAGAACTTTGGAAAGAAGTTGGACTTGGAACGTTTTGTGATGGATTGTTCAGAATTATTGCCCCGGATAAATATCAGACAATAATAGATGACAGTTATCCTCTGTATGAGTATGAAACAGCAACTCCATTTATGACAACTGTTTTTGGAAATATTTTTGCTTATGTTAAGAATCCCGTGATAGGAAATTATGTCGTATTCATAAATGTGAGATACGGAACATTCAAGATTTTATCCGAGAATGTTGATATACTATTGAATGTGGTAATTTTCAACAAGAGTTGTTTGGAATCATGGTTTTCCTTAAATAAATATCCTATGATAAAATCAGAAAAGGGTGTCCCTGCATTGGATGAATGTTACGGATACGTTCCTGCATTGGCATCGGGTGGTATAGAATCAATAGATAATATCAAAATTCTAAATGCTATTCCGTATATAGAAATGCTACTCCAATTTATCGGGGATTTGAAGCGAGTGCGATAGAATATATTACTAACAAACCGGGATAATGCTTGACAGCGTTCTTCGCTGAACAATTAGTGATAACAGCATAATTTACAAATTCAAAATATATGATTGTATGTGCAATAACTATTATACTTATAGCGATTTTATTATCGCTATTCTTGTTTAGAAAGAAAAAGTGCAGTATCGGAAAGAAAATAATATTGATAGTATGTTTTTCGATAGGCATGTATATTTTGTTCAGTATCATTATGCTGATATATTTCTTCTTAGGTGATTTCTCTGCAGAGTAAAGCTACAAACAAAGCATGATAGCAGGTAAGCTATTCCTTATTGAAACTTTTTAAACAATAAAACAACAGTAATATGAATTGGATAAGAAAAATATTAGGATTGGAGCATCCAGAGAGGATTACAATGGAACTGATTGAGCGATTGCCGGCGCACAAGCTTTGCCGGAAATATATAGACATAGAATTGGATGCTGACATTGAGACCGAAGAATTTGACAACATAATGTGTGCAGTGGAGCTTGATGCGGAAGTGATCAATGGCGGTTTCAATCAATATTTTTACAATACTGCTGGCGAACGTGCGGAACGAGCAGAGAATACCTTTGTCAAACTCGGAGCAATGCAGGTTGCGGATGTCGTGAAACGTGCAAACAAGCAATATGTTGCCAATCGAGATAAACTACATTCGATTTGGAATGGAACAATGGAAGGATTCTCTTATGGTTATAAAGAAAAGTTGTTTGATACATTTGATGAAGAGTATTACGCTTTGATGAAAAATAACAAACAGCTCTACACACTGATAGGCACATACATCAAACAGCATCCGAAAGATTTTTTAACAGAATAGGTTCATAACAAGGTAGAGATAACAGCTAATGCTGTCCCTCACCGAAGCTTAGTATTAACGAGCGGCTAAAAAAAATAAATATGAAGATAATATATTGGACAATATTATTTCTTGTAACGTTTTTTTATTGCCTAGATGGTGTGAAAGCAAGCTTGTCGCAACAAGATACTGTAAAGGATGCAACCTGCCAACTTTATCCGTTGGGGGTGGCTTGCCGTGACAATGACATGGCAACTATAAAATGTTTTCTGGCAGGTAAAGAAGAACCTATGGCAATGGGTAATGATTATTATGATTTTGATATACTCTATACGGCAATATACTTTAACAAAGAAGATGTTCTGAAATATGCCCTTTCCCGATATAAGGACATTAATGATAGAGTATATAGTGACGAATATGGGCTAACGCTCTTGACATATGCTTGCAAATTGTCTAATGTGAAGTTAGCCCGTATATTGTTGGAGCATGGCATTGACGTAAATGGTTACCAAAGTCCATGCGATACCTATAAAGTATATCCAATTATGGAAGCCATTGCCAATAATAACATAGAACTGGTGAAGCTGCTTTTAGAATATCATGCAGATCTTGATATAAAGGATAGTGAAGGAAATACCCCTATTTCTTTGGCTAGGGAAACAGGTGCAAAAGAAATTGAAAGTTTACTTTTGCAATGGATGAAATAGTAAAATAATAATACTAACGACGCAGGATAACGGTAAGCCGTCCTCTGCTAGGCTATTAGTCTCAATATGAAAAGAATAATTATACTTTACATCCTATTTTTACTTTCACCTTATATTTTCGCGCAGAGTTACAATGAGGCTATTCAAACAGAGATTGATGCAATAAACGGAATGCCTTTGTGGATTGCATACCTTGTTCCTTTGGATAGTTCTGGGAAAGTGATAAATGATGAATATATGGAGTTTAATCAAATCCATTCATACAAAATCTTAGATGATGCTCAAATAAAGAATGCTAATATATTGTTCACTATGTATTACGATAGAGAAAACAAAATAAGAAAAGTATTTAAACGATGGGTTGACGGGGGAACATTGCATAGTATCGCATATTATAATTCTAATTATTTACTCTTTTGGATTTGTGGCATAACTTATTCACAAAATCAATGACCGGATATTTTACGGCAAGACTTTTCGGGCTTGTTTGACAATTGCCTGTAACCACTGAAGTTATACAACTAGCATAAACTTAAAATATAAAATTAATATTGAACAGTTGCTTATTAGTAATATTTTTATTGAACAAACGTTCAAAAAATATTTCTTTAATATATCTTTGGGGAATAAATAATAATAAACTGAAATTATATGGCAACAGGATTTAAACCAAAATATGAACAGGTAATACAACAAGAGGGTTATTCTTCCGATGAACTTATGTTTTTGGCTGTTAATGCCGCGAAATATCTTGGATGGCAGATTGGTTGTGTTAAACGAGATAAATTAGAGTTTTATACATCTGTCAGTATGAAATCCTGGGAGGAAAAGGTTATTATTTCACGTATTGAAGGAAAAGAGGGATGTCTTCTTGCTAAAAGTGAATGTACGTCCGTACAGTTTTTTGATTGGGGCAAGAATAAGGAGAATCTGGAAAAACTAATATCTGCTATCGATACTGTAGATAGAGAAAGAAAGAATAATTCTGAGGATTTTATAACGTATAACTTTTCTGATGATAAAGAGATAAGTGAATATGATGGCAATGATATGTCTTTTCTTTCATTAATAACTCTAAGAAAAGGAAACATTGCTACTCCTTTGCTTATTTATATAAATGTAGCGTTGTTTATAATAATGTCTATATGTGGGGTAAGTTTTATAGAACCAACAGGAATTTCTTTGATTAAGTGGGGGGCAAATTTCGGACCGCTTACGCTTACCGGAGATTGGTGGAGAACTGTAACCTGTAATTTTATACATATAGGAATAATTCATATACTGATGAATATGTATGCTCTATTATACATAGGCATATTCTTGGAACAGTTTATAGGAAGCAGAAAGCTTATAATTGCATATTTTCTGACAGGATTGTTCTCTGCACTGTTAAGTCTTATGATTCATCCTGAAATAATAAGTGCAGGAGCTTCCGGCTCAATTTTCGGACTTTATGGTATATTTTTGTCTTACCTGTTGTTCAATCACAGAATAGACAAACACCAGAGAAAATCTCTTTTATATAGTATAGGTTTCTTTGTGGTTTACAATCTTTTGCTTGGAGCCGGGAAAGAGGGAATAGATAATGCTGCACACATAGGAGGACTTATCTCTGGTGCCATATTGGGAATAATATATCTTTTGGCAGATAAGTATGAATCTAAAAGAATTTCACAATACATCACACATATTACTGAAATAATATTCTTGATAGTGTTTGTGTTCATTTTTGCTGGACAGACTAAAAATATACCTTCGGACTTTGAGGAAATTAGGAATATGTGGGAAGATGGAACATTGGAGGAATATGCCCAATCATTCAGTTCTGAAGAAGAGATGCAGGAAGGAGGGGCGAATGATAATTTCTATATGCCGCATGAAGAAGATAATTCAGCAAACTTCACCGGTAGCGATGAAAGTATAGGAAATGGTAAAAGAGAGTATGTGAATAAAGCGTGTGGTTTAAGATGTACATATCCGGAAGGATGGAAAGCTGTAAGAAAATCAGATAACAAACGTGTATTACAGCTTATGGGAAATACTGTCAATAGTATTGTTTTCAATTATGACAAGTTTTCTTCTGCAGAAGAAATTGATAATACACGTAATTTGTTGTTGAAGTCTATGAACGGATTCAAACCTGAAAGGGTAAATATCAACGGAACAGAGTTTGAGAAAATTTCAGGTATTATGGAATATCCTGTAGCAGGTGGAGGTAGCATAAATATAAATCAAAGCATTATTTTTCACATGAATAAAAAGACATTGGATGGTTTCATTATAATTTCAATGACAGCAAATGAAACTCATGAATCCGAAGCCCGTGATATAATTGCTTCTATCAGGATTAATCATTGATGTTCAAAATCAATATATTATTTAAAGAAGAGCCTAAAGGGTAGTGGATTGACATATAAAGCAATGTGTAGTTTATACATTGAATCTTTGATAAACAAGAAGTCTTATTTTAATTTTTTTATTTATATCTGAACGGACGTTCAATAATGGAGTTTTTATTTTATCTTTGGCATTATAATTATTAATTATTAAAACAGTACTAATATGGAAGAAACAAACAAACGTGAAATGAATGTTGGTGAACATTTTCCCAGTCACTTTGGAGAAGTTTATGATGCTATGCCGGAAAAGTTTGAAAAGAGGAAAAACAGTGTGAAACCTATTATGTATTGGGCTTTGGTCGCAGTATGCGTGCTGTTAGTCATTTTTCCAGGGGTATTACCATTTATTCCGTCATGGTTGATAAGGGTTGCAGGAGTTTTAGCTGGCATTTATTTCATCTTTTCAGCTTTATCTTCTGACCTTGAAATATATAACAAGGAAAGTGGCGGGGAAATTAAAGATTACAAGACAAAGAAGTTTATCAGTAGTGAAACCAATCTGGACGATATTATAGATGCATTCAATCGTCACGATTTTGAGTATTTATGTAGTTTGCCTAGCGGTAACAATCAGCCTGTTCAATTGCAGGTGGAAAAAGATGAAAAAGGCCGTGAGCTTTATTGTATTCTTGTTACATATGTTCCAGGCAGTAAAATTGTAGGATTGGCAAATCCAATAATTTTATCTGGTGAAGAATATGAAAAAAACGAGGTTTTTATCAGGCAAATGTGTGACAATGATTCTGATTGATTCTTATGGCGAAATTTTGTAATGAGTCACGATTACAAGGTGAGCTGTGTCATGATTACCGGAAACAACTTGATACAGCTTTCCTCTATTTATGTAGCGGAAATCCATATGCAGCATACTTATCTCTTAAATCCGTTTCCGAAAAGTTACCTGTAGTCTTATATAATAAAGCTATATGCTTCTATATGGTTGGTGGATATGATGAATGTTTCAGGCTTCTGCAGGATGCGGAAAGTCTGCTTAACAATACTTTGTGCAAATCAGGAATTGACAGTATTCCTTCTGCTATAATGCAATGGGAATACAAATGCAGTCCATTTCTTTCACCTGCCATTGCTGATACTCCTGATTGTCTATTGGAACGACAGTTACTAAGGCTTAAGGCGGAGGCAGCTTTCCGCTTACATCTTTATGATGAGGTAAGGTGTATATCCAATTCATTGGGAAACAAGTATGAGCATATTAACCAGTTGATACTTAAAATTGAAAGTGATGACTTGCAACGAAATATATAATCTTTATCTGGAACATAGTCAGCCTTATGAAATATACAATGCATATAAGGATGTTGATGTTACAGACCGTGATGAGAAAAACGGAGGATATACTCCTCTTCATTTAGCTTGTCGTTTTGCTGACAGTAAAGCAGTTTCAATTCTTCTTGAAAGAGGTGTTGATGTAAATGTGAAGGATAATAAAGGCATTACTCCATTATGCACACTGGCAAGCTGTAGGAATGGACGAGTGGATGAGAATGAATTGGAATTGGTTGCAAAAATGTTAATTACCTCAGGTGCTAAAATTCCGCGTTCCGGAAAAAATACAACTGCACTGATTGAAGCTGTACGAAACAGACACTTTGGCATTGCGGAAGCAATTGTTGAATCTGGTTCAAAAATCAATTCTGTTGATGGGAATGGAGAAAATGCTCTTCATCATGCTTGTCTTGTTGCTTGGTTTATTTCAAGTGACAGGGGAAATTATGAAAAACTCCTTGAGGAAATGAAAAATGAAGGGTGGCATCCTGAGAAAAAAATAAATGAGACAAAAGACGAATTTATAAAATACAAAATTCAAGAAAAAAAAGTATTCCAACTTGTGAAACTGATTCTTGAAAATGGAACTATAGATTTGGAAGAAAAATCATCTGCTGGTAAACGCCCTATTGATATTGCATTGGAACATAATGTAACATTCATAAGTGCTTTGCTTTCGGGAAATGACCCAGAGGAAGATGAACTTATTGCAATTAGTGGAGGTATGAATATTTTCCAAGCAATAATCAATAGAAACACGTCTGCGCTTGATGCAATACTGCGTATGGGAACAGACTTGCAGATTACTTATGATGATGACAAAGTAACTGGTTTTAAAGGTAAATCCCCATTAGCTTGCGCTCTTATGTGGTCAGATTTTGTTTCGGCAGAAATGATATTAGAAGCAGGCGCAGACCCTAATTGGCGGATGCCTGACGAAAAAACAGCATTTGCCGTGTGGGCATATAACAGAAGAGCCTCAGCAACGGAAGAAGAGAATCATTCTATGCTTCAGCTTATGTTGGAATGTGGATGGGATGCTGAGCAACAATCGGATAATAGAGGCAATACAGCACTTGGTGTTGCATGTCTTAATTCCGGTCATGGTCCATGTAACACTGCAATTCGTTTTCTTCTTAATAAAGGCGTGGATGCTAATGTTGCAAACAACTGTGGACAGACTCCGCTTATGTTGCTTTGTGGAGGTAATTACTGGGATGGGAAATTACCTGTTCTTCCTGTACTTCCAAGAAATTATCCATATGGATGGAGGTGTTTTGGAAAAGATGAAATGGAAGTTTTTGAACCAATGCTTGAAGCAGGGGCATCTATTTTATGCAAAGACAATTGGGGTAATACTGTTCTGCATTATCTGGCTGCTTGTTGTAAAGGCCCTGAAATGCGTCAAGTATCTGAAGTCTTGGAAGACTTTGGAATGCCAGACCCGGAAGCTGTGAACGATGAAGGTTTAAGAGCTTTGGATGTTGCAATAGCTAATAATAATGAGGATATGATAAAGTATCTTCTTAAAAAATCTTAGATATGGATAATAGTCTGACTTTTTTGAATGCGTGTCGTAACGGGCAGAAAACTATCGTACAGATATTTCTAAAGAAAGGAGGTTTGGATATAAACAAAAGAGATGCTGAAGGGAATACTGCTTTGCATTATGCTTGTGCCAAAGGATATCGTGATATTGTTATATCCCTCCTTGGAAATGGGGCAGATGTGAATATGCCGAACAATTATTCGGAAACTCCTCTTCATTTTGCTGCAAAAAGCGGAAATAAAGTAATTATTGAGTGTCTTATTCATTATGGAGCAGAAATAAATGCAACAGATAAGAATGGACGTACGGCATTGTTACATCTTTTGGACAATAAACGCACGGATGCATCCTTGTTCCTGATAACTCAAGGCGCAGATCCGGAATTGGCAGATTCGGATGGACATAAGGCTATTGATTATGCTGTAGCACATGGGCTAAGGGAAGTGGTGGAACATATTTCACATAATGAAACAAGCGATTCGTCAGGTAATACTCCGCTTCATCAGGCTGTATATAATGGACAAAGTGAAATAGTAAAGATTTTGCTGTCCTCTGGAAATATAACTGTTGATATTACAAATGACAAAGGAGAAACTCCTCTTATTATTGCTTGCATGATGGGAAACTCAATGATTGCCAAGATGCTTGTCGAGGTTGGAGCAAATGTTGACAAAGCAAGCTTGGGTGGTAACGCCCCGTTACATTTTGCATCTATATCCGGTAATATTCATTTGGGAAAAACTTTGCTTGAGGCAAATGCAAATTATAATTCCAGGAATAGTGACGGAAGAACATCACTGATAATAGCTGCACGTGAAGGTAAAAATGAATTTGTAAGATTGCTTGTCGAGCATAAAGCTGATGTAAACATTGCTGATAATTTTGGTAACACCGCACTTCATTATGCTACAGAAAAGGGATACAATGAAATTGTTGAAATATTGCTTGAGGCTGGAGCCGAAGGCTGAATAACGAATATAAATATAAACTGATAAAATCTAAAATTATGTCAAAAGAAAAAATCAATCCGCAAAGCCCTGAGGAAATAGCGAAAGCGGCACAGGAAGCTGCAATAAAGGCTGCGATGGAACAAGCGCAGTCTATGTTTGGTGGAATACCGGGATTCCAAATGCCCGATATGAATAGTCTTCAGGAGCAAATTAATGCACAAATGAAAGCAGCAGTTCCTAATCTTAATGATATTCAAGCACAGCAAGCTGAAACTGGTACACTCGGTGGTATAGACTCTGAAACTGTAACCAATGCAGCAGAGCAAAATATGGCATATGCTTCACAGATGATGAAAGGTATGTTAAATGATACCTATGCAAATATCCAGAGTGAAAGTTCTCTGTCACAAGAAGATTTATCGGAAATTTGGGGAGATTTACTTGATCTGTCAGATACTGCTTGGGAAATAAGACGAAATAATGATGCTAAACTAACAGATGAACAGAATCATATATTGGCTTTTGGCGCTCCTTTGTTGGTTTATAACAGTGAAGATGTTAATGCAATTGAGAGCCGGATAGATGCAGAAGCTTTTAAAGAGCAATTGAAATGCTGGTGGAATGTTACAGATAAAGATTCCACTCTTGAGATAGCAGACTGGCTGTTGAACGAAGGTCATCATGCTGATGCAGACGAATCATTATCGTTTGTCCTTGAAAAAGGAATTGAATGTATATCTGACTCAGATATGGATGATGATAGTAAAATGGAAGATGTTTGTCTTATTGTTGAGCATATGCTTGAAAAAGGTTATTGTACTTCAGAAAAACTGCCATCTACTGCTTTGGCTTGGGATTTGGTAAGAATCGTGAACCTTGCCCGATGGTCTTTTCTTTGTGGATATTTGAATGAAGCGGATATGTGGAATTTGATGAGTATGGCAATGCATAAAGCAAAAGATACATTTAATTCATGGGAAGAATATGGGTTAAGCTTTGTTTTTGGCCGTGGTGTATGGCATGGAGATACTGATGATTGTGATACCGCATATGAGATAGTTTCTGTGTTACATGAAAAAGAGGATTCTCCTTGGAATCTGATGGAGTGGTAAAATGATAAATATATTTATTAAAAAAGGTTATGTGTTTGGATTATTATTTGGTAGTATTCAGGCATATAACCTTTTTTGATTTTGGAAACTTATGTAAGGTATAAATAAAGTTTCATTTTGCATTAAAAAGAATATAGCTTATGAGTTTTATTAAAAGATTGGTTAATAATCTGTTCGGGAGCAGGAAGGAATATAAGGCAGAAGGGTTAGGTACTTTTAGTAGTAAAATTTTCGATTATTGGAAAAATGACTGTTATTATTGGTTGCTGGAATTGCAACTACAGTCTTATCAAGAAAATTCAACCTTTTGTATAAATGGTGATGCAAATTCTCCTTTCCAAATACAAATATCCTGCTTACACAGGTTTTTGGAAAATTGGGAAACAATGCTTTCGCAAATTGACTCCTCAATCCATGAGAGAATACAATTTACTAAAGGTAAAAGTGTTTTTAGCACTTGGAAAAAACATTTTTATTTGGAATCTGTCTGGGCTTCTGAAACAGACAATGATGAGTTCGAAGTTACATTTACAACATATGACTTGGAGCATAGCTTTAGCTTTATTTGGAGAGATGGATATATTAAAGACCTTGTTCTTGATAATGAGGACGAGGAAGAGGCGCAAATTATAGCTGATTCTATGCAAAAATCGTATAGATTTTATTTTTTTGACTATTTGTACTTTTTGGGTGAGTTATGGAGCAAAAGTAATGGGCGGATGTCGGGCCTTTTTTTGCTTTTATTTTATAACATATTTTTAATAGCTCTTCCCGTTTATTTTCTTCTAGTGCAAATACCGGAAGTTTGGAATAATACTGATATTATAGTTTGTTATTGGGGTTTTCATATTCTGTGTCTTCCTGTGTTGTTAAGTATTCGCTATAGAAAAGCAAGAAAGGCTGCTTTGATGAACCATTACAACAACCCCAAAAGAATTGGGGTATTAAAAGCTATTTTACTTATATTATTCCCCATTTTATTATTCTGTTTTGAGTTGTGGTTGTTTGGTATATTGGGGTGGGTTAATTGAATTTTATAAATACATGTCTTATTTACATACGTGGCAGGAAATAAATTATAATCATTTATATAACAATAAAAAACAAGGTTCAATCCTCAGTCTTGATTGAGTTTGAACCTTGTTTCTATGATTATTTCTTAATAATAATTACCAACCCGGATTCTGGCTCAGATTAGTGTTAAGATTGATTGCAGACTGAGGTACAGGATAATAATACTGTCTGCCATCTTCATACCAAACACGTGATGGGTCGTTATCATACCATGTAAGGTTGCCGGAAGTACTGCCGGTAATACCCTGACGAGTTACATCTCCACCGTCAACAGCAATCGGAGTACAGCTAGTTGAGATGTTTGCCGGTTTTTCACCTTTATAGAAGATAACATCTGTTGTTCCGTCATGATCCAAGTCCATTTCCTTGTTCAATTCAGGAATATAAATACCTGTCCAAGGCATCATCATCAACTCTCCACGTTTCCAGCGAAGAAGGTCATTGAAACGGAATCCTTCAAGAGCAAGCTCTATCGAACGTTCGCGGCGAACTTCAAGGATTGTTGGGTCGGAGATTTCAGGGAAATATGTTTCCTGAAGATACTTGTCGACTTTTGTCGGTTTTGAAGTCAAACCGCCTGTAATACCTGCACGTGAACGCAAAACACCTACAGTTGCAGCCCAGTCGCTGTCAGTCAAAGTTCCCATTTCTGCTTTTGCTTCAGCATAATTCAATAGCACTTCGGCATAACGGAACAAAGGAATTGCGTTTGTGTTAAGCTGGCCTGCGTCATATTTTGAATCATCCAATGTGTATTTTATAGGCTGGTAACCTGTATAAGAATATCCATTGAAGTTTGGAGCAGCAGGTCGTCCGTCACGCATATAGCCCGGAGTTCTGATTGTCTGGGCAAGGCGTGCATCACGGTTCTGACATTCTTCATAGAATTCAATCTTTTCGTGATTTGGCTTATCTGTAAACGGTGTACCGTCTTTCATCAGGAACAGATTTACAAAAGAACGAATCATATTGAAGCGTGAACCATATGTTCCTGATGTCCACCACCAGTTTGCAGAACCAAGAACACCAAGACCTTCGTCGGCAACACTTGCAAGCATAACTTCAGAAGTGATAGGAGTGTTGCTTGTGAACAAATCTCTCATTGACAATTCAACGCCACCACCGGTATAGATTGAATGACCGCTTTCTTTCATTACAGTTTCTGCAGCAGATGCAGCTTCCTGCAACCATTTGTTGGCAGAATCAGTAAGACCAAGTTCTGTGTGATATTTACGGAATGTACCTTCGAACAAACAGATTCTTGATTTCAATGCGTAAGCAACCCATTTTGTAACAAGTGAACCTGTTTCGTCGCTTGTGCGAGTAATATTTTCACAAGCAAAGTTCAAATCTTCCAGAATATGATCCATTACAACTGTACGTGAATCACGTGGAGCATAAAGTAATTCGTCATCAACAGTCAGAGTTCTGTTAACCCAAGGTACATCACCGAAACGAACCACCTTGTTGAAATAGAAATATGCACGGAAGAAACGAGCCAAACCGATATAATTGTTTCTTACTTCTTCGTCGACAGCTTCGCTTGTACAGTTTTCGATAAAATAGTTGATATTTCTCAAATCTGACCAGCTCCAACCTGAACTTAATTCAGCAGAATAAGCGCCTTTGCGGATAAAGTCATCATAGTTTGTAACTGCACCGTAGTCGCACATTGCATCCATGTTGTATCCGTTTGTTACGGAAGGGAGCATATTATAGAAAGAGTATGAATAAGTTGTCAAACCGCTTTCTGTATTGAAAACTGTCTCTTTATCAACTGATGCCTGTGGAATTTCATCCATTGAACAAGAAGACAGGAGGGCACATGCTGTTATAAAAGGAATAATTATTTTTTTCATTGTGTTTGTTTTTCAATTAAAATGTTAGAGATACGCCTAAGCTTATACTTGTCATCTGTGGATAGCTGTGACCGTCACCGCTACCTCCGTCAGTCAAATCAGGGTCAGAACCGTTGATATTAGTTACGTCCAAGTCTCTTGTATGTTTGTAAAGAGGAGACCAGCACCACAAGTTCTCTGCTGAAACATAAACACGTGCATTCTGCATGCGAAGTTTAGAAGTTACAGTTTGTGGCAAGTTGTATCCCAACTGAAGATTCTTCAATCTTATATATGCTACATTCTGCAAATAGCGAGTCTGTGTAGTAGATTTCAAAGATGAATTGTAACCGGCGTATCTTGGAAGATATGCGTCACGGTTGTCTTCTGTCCAGTAGTTGTCAAGGTGCCATTCCGGCAAGTTGTTGTAAGGACGGTTATACTGTCCCCAGAAAATACATTCGTTACTTGGATACCAGTGCTGGCGGCCTACACCCTGGAAGAATGCAGAGAAGAAGAAATTGTTCCAATCTGCGCTCAGGTTCATGCTGTAAGAGAATCTGGGAAGACTGTTACCGATGATTGTCTTGTCACCATGGTCGTCAACTGTATTCTGTCCGTAGTCGATAACGCCGTCGCCGTTCAAGTCTTTGATTTTAACGTCACCAGGATATGTTACACGCTGAGAAGATGACTGAATCAATGTCTGGTCAGCATGGTTGTCGATTTCTTCCTGGCTCTGGAACAAACCTTCTGTTACATAACCCCAGATTTCACCTACACGCTGTCCTGCATAGTAGTCAGACAATTTACCGTCTTTATTGTTGTAGCGGTCGATTGTTGAAATATAGTCAGATAAAGTACCGCGGATTTCGTAGTTGAAAGGTTTGTTTGCCAACTGGAACTGGTCACGCCAAGTCAATGTGATTTCCCAACCGCGAGTTGTCATGTCGGCATAGTTACCTTTAGGAGATGTAGCACCGAAGATATCTGGCAAAGTTTCACCTACAGTATACATGTCGGTTGTTTTACGGATGTAATAGTCTCCTGAGAAACGAAGGCGTCCGTTAAGAGTACCGAAATCAGCACCTACGTCTGTTGTTGTTGCTGTTTCCCAAGTCAAACCGTCAGGCATAACTCCTGGAGCATTTGTATATTTGTTTTTCAAACCGTTCAATACTCTGTCTGAAGTGTAAATGCTCAAAAGTTCCATGTAGCTGTATGGAGCAACATTACCATTACCAAGTGAACCATAAGAAGCACGAATCTTGATATCAGAAAGAACTTCCGGTTTTACATTCCAGAATGCTTCTTCAGAAAGGCGCCAACCTCCGGAAATTGAAGGGAAGAATGCCCACTGCTGGTCAACCGGGAACTTAGAAGAACCGTCATAACGTCCGTTTACTTCAACCAAATATCTGTCTTTGAAAGCATAGTTGAAACGGAAGAAACCCCCGGCAACTCTCCATCTGTTATATTCTCCTGAAGTTGTGATAGCATCTCCAAGAGCCATATTGATATTTTCAGAATCTTCGAAAAGCAAACCGTTACGAAGAACTTTCAATCCGTTGTAAGTTGATTGCTCGTAGTTGTAACCAATCATACCTTTGAAGTAGTGCGCTTCGTTGAAGGTATTTTCATAATCAGCATAAATATTTGTAGCAACGTAGTTTGTCTCAGTTTTATATTCCTGCAAATCGTTGTATTTAGTACTCAAATAGCTGATTACACCTTCTGTAGTACTATAAGGAACAGCTACACGACGCTGAGTCTGAGAGTTGTCCGTATTACGGAAAGTAAAGTCTCCTCGCACGTGCATCTTATTGTCAAGGAATGATGCAGTAAAACCAGTAGTATTTCTTAATACACGGTTTCTTGTATCAATACCGTTTTTACCATAGATGAAGTCTCCGATTGTATAAGCTGCAGAATGTGTTAAAGTTCCGTCAGGGTTATAAATTGGTGAACTTGGGTGTCCTTCGTCAGCAATATTTCTCCAAATAGAACCACCTTCACCAACGTTCATCGGGTTATGGTAATCCATATTTGAGAATTCCATATTGTTCTCAATCTTCAACCAGTCGAATACCTGGATTGAACCTTTAGCACGAAGGTTCATTGTCTTATAGTCATCTGTGTTGTATTTGAACAAACCATCATAACCATAGAAACGACCTGAAACGTAGTAGTTCAATTTACCATTGTTTCCGCTTACTGAAAGATTATGGTCCTGAGCGAATGTGTTCTTCTTATACAATTCGCCATAGTAGTCTGTATTACCATAGTAAATATATTTACCAGTTGCCGGGTCGATATCCCATTCATCAGTAATACCAGCTTCTTTTCTTCTCTTGAATTCATCCAACCAGCCAAGTGAGAACTCTTGAGTTTTGTTGATGTTCTTAGGATCGGCTGAATAGTTGTTCCATGCATTGTATGCTTCATAGAAGTGACTAGCATATTCATAACCATCTGTCACGAAGTCTGGAGTTGTTGCAGGACGCTGCAATGAGAAGTTTCCGGAATATGTAATAGAAGTTTTATCTTTGTTTGGTTCTTTAGTAGTAATCAACACTACACCAAATGTACCACGGGCACCGTAGATAGCTGCCGAAGCTGCATCCTTCAACACTGATACGCTGGCAATATCATTTGGGTTAAGCATTGAAGGGTCGCCTTCAACACCGTCAATCAAAACCAAAGCATCACCACCCTGACCGATAGAAGTTGTACCGCGGACGTTGAAGCTAGCTGTACGTGTCGGTTTACCATCAGTAATGTTGATGTTCAAGTTAGGAATAGAACCTTGAAGAGCCTGTGTCACGTTTGGTACAGAACGGTTGTCGAACACTTCGCTTGTTACCTGTTCAACAGCACCAGTCAAGTTTACTTTCTTCTGAGTACCATAACCTACAACAACGACTTCGTCCAAAGCCTGTGAATCTTCTTTAAGAGTAATATTCAGTTTGTTTCCACCTTTTACAGCTACTTCTTGTGAAACATAACCGATGAAAGATACTGTAAGTACAGAGTTTTTATTGACTTGTATTGAGAAGTTTCCGTCAAAGTCTGTAACAGTTCCGTTAGTAGTTCCTTTTTCAATAACGTTTGCACCAATTACTGGTATTCCATTTTGATCAAGCACTGTACCGGTTAGTGTGTAAGTGTCATTTTGTTGTGCAATGCTAGGAATCGTGTTTGGAACAGAGGCCAAAATAGAAGGTACGCCTTGTAGTGTTCCTGCAACACAGAGAACTCCGGTCATACGGAGAAGTTTACTAGATAATTCCATTTGTTCGACTAATAATTTTTGTTTATTATAGTTTTTTGCCTTAGCTGGTGCAAAGTAATATTCTTAATATTATAAAAGTGTTTATAAATTATTACATATTTGTTACATCTTGTAAAGGGTTGATTGATAATAAAAAAAACAGGACAAATAGAGAGAATATGATTCTTTTTCTATCTGTCCTGTGTCGAAATTTGCACAATTCCTTTTCAATTTCCTAGAGAGGAAGGGCCGTTTAGGCAAATCTTGTAGCGCTTCAAGGTTAATGTAAACAGCCTCACTTCCTCGTGTATTTTTGTTATGAAATAACGTCTTTTCTTTTGTACACTGCAAAACTAATGGGTTGATGTTATAAAAGTATTTATATGGGGTTACAATTGTGTGAAGATTATGTATTAAGAATTACTGTCTGTTTAATGTATTGACAGATTGTTGTTTATATTTTCAACAGATTTTTATTGCCTGGAAAACTTTTTTCATATTATATGGAACAAAAATTTCATCTAGATGAAAAAATATTTTCACAATATATGGAAAAAGTTTTTCATTAATATATAAAGGAATGAAACATCGTAAACATGTTTTATTATCAACTAGTATGTATTTTCTATGTCTGGCAGCTTTCAGCCTTCCTTTTTTTCCAAAGCTGCCAGCTGTTGAAAGTGTTTTGCCATAATACATAGCTTCCCGGGGCAACAGAAGAGAGTGGATTAAGATATGTATATGCCATCCATATGGCAAGGACTGTGTTCTTTTGTCCGAGTGCTTGTCCGGCACTGATGCGGTCTCCATATGCTGTACCGATTTTTTTCCCTATATAAAACTGGATGCAGCATGTTATTAATCCGGCAAGGCATAAACCGATTTCTGCTGAAATGGATGCATCGGCATTTAACAGAGAACGTACAGTCTGACCACTGACAATTGCCAATGCTATTCCCCAGAGATAGAAAGCTATACCAGAATGTTCGGAAAACCATTTGTGTATTTGGGGTATAAATATTCGTAGTAATAGAGCTATTATAAAAGGAAGAAGTAATAATGGGAATACTTTACTTAATATACGTAGGAATGCTGTAAAAAAATCTATGTCGTTATGTGTTTCCATCAATGGAAATACCAATGGAACAATGATAGCAGCCAAAATATTTGATAGCAGGGTATATGTGGTAAGTCCGGATACATTCCCTCCTAATTTACCTGTAATTACAGCTGCAGCAGTGGCCGTTGGACAAATCAGGCAAACTATTGCACCTTCAAGAATATATCTCAAAGATTGACTGACGGGCAATACAATTATTGCAGCTGCGACAAACAAACATGTCAGTAATTGGAATATCAACAGCCATAAATGCCATTTTGTAGGTATTAATCCTTTGGGATTTACTTTACAGAATGTAAGTAGCAATTGTGCAAAAATAAGAAAAGGTGTTGCATATTCTATTATTTTATAGACAGCTGGTTTTATAGGATTAAGACATACAGTGTTTGCAAATATGAGATAAACAAACGTACCAAATAACATGGCTATAGGCAGTGTCCAATTTTTTAGGAAAGTGAGCATAATATATATTGTTTTGCGTTTAGACTGTGCAAAGTAAAGAGTTTTTTATCTTATATATTATCTGCAAGGCTATTTTTTGTTGTTATTCCTTATTCATTATGTCAGGTTAAGCAGACTGTTAAAAAAGGTACTTTGCATAGCCAAGTACTGTTAAGTGCGGTTAAGCACATTTATAGTGCCGTTAAAAGTGATAAAAAATGAGTTGGAAAATAGTTAAATCAGTAGATTTTGATATTAATTTGCCGGTGTGAAAAGATAAAACAAGAATTTTTGATAGAAAACATTTTAAAAACAAATAAAGTATGAAACGAATTTGGAAAAATGTAGCAATGGTTGTAGTTGTGGCTGCAATCAGTTCAGGTGCAGCAATAGGAACTAGTTCTTATTTGATGCAACAGAAAAATACAGAGGTTGTAAGTACAGGTGAGTTTGAAAATACATTTAAGCAGCCGGTTCGTACGGTTGGTTATTCAGCTGTTGCAGCAGAAAATACAGACTTTACAATGGCAGCAGAGAGTGCTGTTCATGGTGTAGTTCATATTAAGGCAACAACTAATGCCCGTTCATCTTCTGGTGGTGAAGGTTATTTTGATCCTTTTGAATATTTCTTTGGTTTCGGCGGTCGTGGAAACTTCCAGCGTCCTACACCTCAGCCAAAAGTTGGTTCCGGTTCTGGTGTCATAATTTCAACAGACGGATATATTATAACAAATAATCATGTGGTTGAAGGAGCAGATGAACTTGAAGTAACATTGAATGACAACCGTAAATTTGCTGCTAAACTTATAGGAACAGACCCGTCAACAGATATAGCTTTGATTAAGGTTGAAGCAGAGAATCTTCCGACAATACCTTTCGGGAATTCTGAAAAGCTGAAAGTCGGAGAGTGGGTGTTGGCTGTAGGCAATCCGTTTAATCTTACTTCAACCGTAACTGCTGGTATTGTTAGTGCCAAAGGTCGTGGTATTTCTGTTGGTGGTGATAAAACTAAGATTGAATCATTCATTCAGACCGACGCTGCCGTGAATCCGGGAAACAGTGGTGGTGCGTTGGTGAATACAAAAGGAGAACTTGTAGGAATCAACACTGCTATTTATTCTGAAACAGGAAACTTTGCAGGATATTCATTTGCAGTTCCAATCAGTATCGCCGGAAAAGTTGCAAACGACTTGAAGCAGTATGGAACTGTTCAGAGAGCAGTATTGGGTGTTATGATGCGTAGCGTTGGTGATTTGGACGATATGCTAAGTTATCCTAACCTTCCTGAAGACCTGGAAAAGGATTTAAAAGAGCTTAAGGAAATGGTAAAAGTATCAGAAGGTGCATGTGTAAGTGATTTCGCTGAGCGCAGTTCTGCCAAGGAAGCAGGTTTGGAAAGAGGCGATGTTATTATTGCAATAAATGATGCCAAGGTTAAAAATGCAAATGCCCTTCAGGAGCAGATTAGCAAATATCGTCCTGGTGATAAAGTTCAGGTTAAAGTCAACAGAAAAGGAACAGAAAAAGTTTTCACTGTGGAGTTGAAGAATGCGCAGGGAAGTACAAAAGTCGTAGAAAAGGCTGATGGTACAGAAATGATGGGTGCAGCTTTCAAGGCATTGTCAGATAAGGAAAAACGTGAATTGGGAGTAAGCTATGGTATTGAGGTAACTGGACTTACAAGCGGAAAATTAAAAGATGCAGGAATCAAGAAAGGCTTTATAATTATGGTTGTAAATAATCAGAGGATAAAGACTCCTGAAGATTTTGAAAAGATAGTTGAAAATGCTTTGCAAGGACGTACTGAAGACCAGGGTTTGTTCATCAAAGGTTTTTATCCTAACGGACGAACTAAATATTATGCAATTGATTTGGCAGAATAAATATTATCCAAGTTTCGCAATCTTAGCTTTCAGTTAACGTGTTGACAAGAGTTTTATAGATTCGGACTGAATTTTTGTTAAAAGATTTGAACAAGCTGAACATATATTCTGTTCAGCTTGTTCTCTTTATCAGAAAATAGTTAATTTTGCAACCTGTATTTTTTCAATTAAAATCGTTGGATGAGACAATTAAAGATAACTAAGTCCATTACCAATCGCGAAAGCGCTTCTTTGGATAAGTATCTTCAGGAAATCGGTCGTGAAGATCTTATTACAGTAGAAGAGGAAGTTGAATTGGCACAGGCCATCAAAAGAGGTGACCGTAGAGCATTAGAGAAGTTGACAAGAGCCAACTTGCGTTTCGTAGTATCTGTGGCTAAACAGTATCAGAACCAGGGATTAAGTTTGCCTGACTTGATTAACGAAGGAAATCTTGGTCTGATAAAAGCTGCTGAGAAATTTGACGAAACTCGTGGCTTTAAGTTTATTTCTTATGCTGTATGGTGGATTCGTCAGTCAATCCTGCAAGCTTTGGCAGAGCAGTCTCGTATTGTCCGCTTGCCTTTGAATCAGGTAGGTTCGCTTAACAAAATCAGTAAGGCTTTCTCTAAATTTGAGCAGGAAAACGAGCGTCGTCCGTCTCCGGAGGAATTGGCAGATGAATTGGAAATCCCTGTGGATAAGATTTCCGATACTTTGAAAGTATCAGGACGTCATATCTCAGTTGATGCACCTTTCGTTGAAGGCGAAGACAACAGTTTGCTGGATGTGCTTGTGAACGATGATGCTCCAATTGCTGACCGGTCGTTAATGAACGAATCGTTGGCGAAGGAAATTGATAGGGCACTTGCTACACTGACCGAAAGAGAATGTGAAATTATCAAAATGTTTTTCGGTATTGGCTGTCAGGAGATGACATTGGAAGAGATTGGCGACAAATTCGGACTCACACGTGAGCGCGTCCGCCAGATCAAGGAAAAAGCAATCAGAAGATTAAGACAAGGTACTCGTAGCAAGCTTTTGAAATCTTATTTAGGTTAACTCTTTGTGAAAAAGAGGTTTTTTTGAAAGAATTATTAGGCTTTCTTCTCTGTTGTTGTGAGTTGAAAGCCTAACTTTTTTATAAGGTTTATAGGAAAATAGTATATTTGCATCAAAATATAGATTATTTAAAAATTATTCCATGACAACACGACGTAATTTCTTGAGAACGGGAGCAGCTTCTGTTGCAGGTTTGCTTGCCGGAAAAGATTTGTATGCAACAGTAACTTCAATCGACAAGACTACTACCGCAAATTTCTTTGCTGAAACACAAAGTGCTACCAATTTTAAATGTAAACGCCCGGCTCTTTCTGCACGTAAATTTACTTCTGAAGCAGTAGAAAAGAAAATAGCTGCCGTGAAATCACGCATAAAAGACCAGAAACTTGCCTGGATGTTTGAGAATTGTTATCCTAACACGTTGGATACAACATGCGAGCATAAGATGAAAGACGGAAAACCAGATACATTTGTTATTACAGGTGATATCCACGCAATGTGGCTGCGCGATTCTTCTGCTCAGGTTTATCCATATGTTGTTTTGGCTAAAGAAGATAAGAAATTGCAGACTATGCTTGAAGGTGTTATCCGCCGTCAGACAGACTGCATCCTTATCGACCCATATGCAAATGGTTTTAATGAAGGTCCGACTGGCAGCGAGTGGGAAAGCGACCATACTGACATGAAAAAAGAACTTCATGAACGTAAATGGGAAATTGATTCTCTTTGCTATCCTATCCGTCTGGCTTATCATTATTGGAAAGTAACAGGTGATACAACTCCGTTTGACGATAAATGGGTAAAAGCGATTGAGACAACACATTCTACTTTCATTGAACAACAACGTAAAGACGGTCTTGGTCCTTATAAATTTACACGTACAACCGACCGTCAGGGAGACACATTGCTCAACGACGGATATGGAAGCCCTGTTAATCCGGTTGGATTGATTGTATCTTCATTCCGTCCTTCTGATGATGCTTCATTGTTCGGATTCCTTATTCCTTCAAACTTCTTTGCTGTGACATCTCTTCGCCAGGCTTCTGAAATGTTGAGAACAATAAAGAATAATTCTGCATTGGCTGGGAAATGTGAAGCTTTGGCAAATGAAGTTGAGGCTGCAATTAAGAAATATGCAATCGTTGAGCATCCAAAATTCGGTAAGATTTATGCATTCGAAGTTGATGGTTTCGGTAGCGTGAATTTGATGGATGATGCCAATGTGCCTAGTCTTCTTGCTTTGCCGTTCCTTGGTTGTATTGATGTGAACGATCCGGTTTATCAAAATACACGTAATTTCGTGTTGAGCACTTCTAACCCATACTTCTTCAAAGGAAAAGCAGGAGAGGGAATCGGTGGTCCTCATATCGGTTTTGACTTTGTATGGCCTATGAGTATTGTGATGCGTGCGCATACTTCACAGGATGAAAAAGAAATCAGAACTTGCATTGAGATGCTTCGCGATACAGACGCTGATACCGGATTCATGCATGAATCATTCCATAAGGATGATCCTAAGAAATTCACACGTTCATGGTTTGCCTGGGCAAATACATTGTTCGGTGAATTGATTATCCGTTTGCAGTCTGAAGGCAAGTTGAAAGATTTGCTAGGGTAAAATCTGAAAGTAAGAATCACGAAAAATAGATTCGTATATATTGTAATTTGGGGTCGGACCTAAATTTTATTGGGGCCGTATATATTTGGATTTACTTCCGGATATATGCGGCTTTGTTTTATATTATATTCATTTATAAAGCCAAATGCTTCATTTTTTATTTTATCTGCTTTTAAATAGAAGAGTTTTGCTTATTTTTGTCGGATGAAAAACAAATTAATTATCTGTAATATGAAATATATTTTTTCCTCATTGCTCATCTCTTTTGTGATGATTTTTGCTTTGGCGTCTGATTTGAGAGCACAGGAAGCAGAAACTGTTGTTTTGATTGATACTGATATGGGTAAAGTTAAGGTCAAATTGTTTAATGACACACCCAAACATCGTGATAATTTCATTAAGAATGTTAACGGAAAACTTTATGACGGTTTGCTTTTTCACCGCGTTATAAAACAGTTTATGATTCAGGCAGGCGATGTTAATTCAAAGGATGCTCCAATGGATAAACATCTGGGTGATGGCGATTTGGATTATACGATACCTGCGGAAATAGTTTATCCTAAATATTTTCATAAAGCAGGAATGCTTTGCGCGGCACGCACGGGTGATGACGTAAACCCTGAACGGGCATCATCTGCTACACAGTTCTATATTGTTACCGGTAAGTTCTTTACTGAAATGGAGTTGGAGAAGATGGAAAAGGAGAAGAATATAACTCTTACACCGGAACAGAAACAGGCTTACATGCTTGAAGGCGGTGCTCCACACCTTGATGGTAAATATACTATTTTCGGCGAAGTGGTAAGTGGGATGAAAACTGTCATGAAAATTCAGATGGCTGAAACCAATGAGGATGACCGTCCGCTTAAGAATATTAAGATTAAATCGATGAAGATAGTCAAGAAGTGATTCTGTTGGCAAGGCTTTTCCCCTCGTCAACTTGTCAACTCGTTCCCTAATATATTAATCTAAAAAAACTATAATGACAAATTTATCTGAAACAAAAGTTGTTATGCATACAACTCTTGGAGATATAACATTGAAGTTATATAATGAAACTCCAAAACATCGTGACAATTTTCTTAAATTAGTTAATGACGGAACTTATAACGGACTTTTATTTCATAGAGTGATAAAGGAATTTATGGTTCAGGGTGGTGATGTGACATCAAAAGATGCACCTATGAACAAACAACTTGGAGCCGGAGACCTTGGCTATACTGTGCCGGCTGAGTTTGTTTATCCTAAATATTTCCATAAGAAAGGTGCTTTGTGCGCTGCTCGTACAGGTGATGAGGTGAATCCGGAAAAGGCATCTTCAGCTTCACAGTTCTATATCGTGACAGGAAAGAAATACAGTGACAGTGAATTGAAGCAGATGGAAAAACAATTGGAGAATCGTCTGAAACAATCCATTTTTGCTCGTTTGCAGGCAGAAAATAAGTCTAAGATTATGGAATTGTATCGTTCCGGAGACAAAGCTGAATTGGCAATTTTGCGTGACACCTTGATTGGCAAGACTGAACTGGAAGCTGAAAAGCGTAAGGATGAAGCAAAACTTACAGAGGAACAGAAAGAAATCTACAAAACAGTTGGTGGTGTGCCTTTCCTTGACAATCAATACACTGTATATGGTGAGGTTGTTGATGGAATGGAAGTTGTTGAGAAAATAGAGAAATCAAAAACTAACAGACAAGATCGTCCGACAGAAAACATTTCAATTATATCAGTTGAGGTGTTGGCGCAGGAATAAATAACTTAAGTTTCGCAGGCTCAACTTACAGATAACAAGTTAACAAGGAGACAAGTCAACAAGGTTTTCAGATGATAAATTGTAAAGTTACAGTTGTTTTGACCTTGTCAACTTGTCTCTGAAGCCTTGTTGGTCTTTATGTTGAGCAACTTGCGAAACTTGAATAATATAATACATACATGAGTCACTACAAAGAAACTATTCGTCTTGGAGTGCCAATCATGCTTGGTCAGCTTGGAATAATTATTGTTGGTTTTGCCGATAATATAATGGTGGGTCACCACAGCACGCAGGAGCTGGCAGCAGCCTCGTTTGTGAACAATTTCTTCAATTTGGCTTTTATTTTCGGAATGGGGTTTTCCTATGGACTAACTCCGATAATAGGTGGACTTTTCACACAGAAGAAGTTCACTGAAATAGGAGGAGTGCTGAAAAACAGCCTTTTTATAAATTTGATTGTAGGCATTATGTTGAGTATGTTCATGTTTTTGCTTCTTCTGAACATCGACTATCTCAATCAGCCTAAGGAATTGTATCCGTATATAATTCCTTATTACAGCCTTCAGTTGGTTTCTGTGATTTTCACAATGTTGTTCAACTCTTTCAAGCAGTTCAGCGACGGAACAACCGATACCGTCACACCAATGTGTATAATGCTGAGCGCCAATGTGCTGAACATTATTGGAAATTACATATTGATATATGGAAATTTCGGAGCTCCGGAAATGGGATTGACAGGTGCCGGCATATCAACACTGGCAAGCCGGATAATAACATTGCTGGCTTTTATATGGTTGTTTACGAGCAAAGCAAAATATCGCAATTACTGGGAAGGTTTCAAACAATCCAAAATCAACAGAAATTCTATTTCTCATCTTTGCAGACTCGGACTGCCGGTTGGATTCCAGATGGGAGTTGAAACAGGTTCTTTCAGTCTCAGTGTGATAATGATAGGTTGGATTGGAAGTAATGCTCTTGCTGCTTATCAGATTGCAGGAGTAATAACTACTTTAGGATTTATGCTTTATTATGGTGTTGGAGCTGCCGTTACTATCCGTGTAAGCGGGTTCAACGGAAAGGGAAGCAAGAGCGACATCCGTGATGCAGCAAAAGCCGGATTGAATATAATAATGAGCAGTGCTATATTATTTATTATATTCTTACTTATTTTCAGAACACAAATTGGCTATCTGTTCACTAGTGAAAAAGCAGTAGTGGACCTTGTTGCCCTATATTGCTGGTTCGTTATCCTTTATCAGTTTGGCGACGGACTTCAGATAGTTTTTGCAAATGCACTTCGAGGTTTGACAGATGTTAAATATATGGCACGGGCGGCTTTCTTCTGTCATATCTGCCTTGCATTGCCTATCGGATATATTTGCGGTTTTGTGCTGGACTGGGGTTCTGTGGGTGTGTGGTGCGGTTTTCCTGTGAGTTTGACGACTCTGGGACTTTTGCTGTGGCATCGTTTCAGACTTCTTACAAGATAAGAAAATGATATTATACGGAGATAGGAGGTTAAGTCTTTTATTGATTTGAGTTTCGTGACAGTTGAGATTGTCGATAAAGACGGAAACTTATGCCCTTGGGCAGATAATATTGTTCACTTCAATGTTGAAGGGCCAGCTTTCATAGCCGGTGTTGACAATGGATGCCAGACGTCAATGGAACGATTCAAGGACAATAAGCGTAAAGCTTTCTACGGAAAATGCCTTGTTGTTATTCAGAATAATGGAAATAATGGTAATATTCGTCTGACTGCAAGTTCTGAAGGACTGCCGGATACAACTTGCTTGTTGCAGGCGGATATTAATTAATTTAAGTTTCGCAAGTTGCTCAACTTAAAAGTTAACAAGGCTTCAGATACAAGTTGACAAGGTCAGAGCACTTATAATTTCACGAATTATTTAGAAATCTTGTCAACTTGTCTTCTTATCAACTTTCATGAGTTAAGGAAGTTATAAGGAGTTATGACTCTGATTCGTATAGCCCGGAAGTTAAAAGCCGATAGACTTAAGATACAAGCAGTATTGGCATTTAACTCCTATAACTCCTTTTTAACTCCTGTAACTCCATAACTTATAACATGCGAAACTTACTTTCCTGATAATAATACATTATTTATAGCTTCTTTCAGACTGTGTTTTGGCATTGCGCCCTGTGCCATCTGAGGAGTTCCGCTCATTGGAACGAACAACAGGCTTGGTACGCTTCTGATGCCGAAAACTGATGCCAATTCTTCTTCCTGGTCAACATTTACCTTGTAGATATCAACTTTTCCGTCATATTCTTCAGCAAGCTCGTCAAGGACGGGAGCCAGCATTTTACAAGGTCCGCACCATGTGGCATAGAAATCAATCAAAGCAGGTTTGTCTCCCAGGAATTTCCATTCCGATGGATTAGCTTCATAATTAGCCACTTTATTCAAGAACTCTGATTTTGTCAATTGGATTGTTTTCATATTATATTCTCCTATTTTTATTATTATTCTTATTTTTATTTTTCCCGGATTTCTTTATTTACCGTTTGCCTTATATTCTTTTATTACATCTTTATATAGTTGCTTGTCTTCCTTTCCGGTATCACAGTTTCCACATGCGCAACATGACAGATTAAGAATTGCCTGAAGCATCAGCAAAGCGCCCGGAAGAGCCAGTATATATTCTTTGCTCCAAAAGGCATAGGCGCTGATTGCTATTCCCAATGCCATACGAATTATGCGGACTGAATCCCAGTTTCTCAATAAGCTTTCCATATCTTGTTTTGTTTTTGTTACACTGCAAAATTATATATGTGTTCAATCGTCAGCAACAGCTTTTTTCTATCTTTGTATAGATAAAATCTATATTGCTTATGACGCTTCAACAGATGGAATATATATTGGCGTTGGACAAATACCGCCATTTTGTACTTGCTGCCGAATCTTGCGGAGTGACTCAGCCAACTCTGAGCGCTATGATACAGAAACTGGAGGAGGAACTGGACGTAAAGATATTCAACCGTGACAAGAAAGGCATAACGCCAACTTCGGTAGGCGAGAAAATAATCCGCCAGGCAAGGATTGCCCTCAATGAATCAAACAGAATAAAGGAAGTTGTTGCCGATGAGGTGGGCACTATGAGTGGTTCGCTGCATATCGGGATAATTCCGACAATTGCTCCATATATCGTTCCGGATTTTATCTATCATTTCCGTAATGATTATCCGGAAATGAAACTTGTGGTTGATGAAAGAGCCAATAATACGCTCTTGAATGAGCTGAAATTCGGAAATATAGACATGGCAATAACTACATCGCCGGGAAGCGGTTCCGAGTTCCTGGAAATACCTATTTATATAGAACATTTTGTTGCTTATTTTTCGGAGAAATGCAATTACGGCAGAAATTTGTTTGACGACGGAAATATTCCGACTGAACATATGTGGATTCTGAAAGAAGGTCATTGCATACAAGGTGACAGCTTCAGTTTTTGCAAAAATAAGGAGGAAGGAAATCACATATATGAAGCAGGAAGTATTGACACTTTGGTGAGAATTGTGGACAGAAACGGAGGCTACACGATTATTCCTGAGTTGCATTTGGCATTTCTTACGGAACAGCAGAAAAAGAATACCAAAGTTCTAAGCAATCTGAAACAACCGGCGCAACGGTGCGTTTCGATACTGATAAAGGAAGATTTTGTACGTGAGCGTGTTCTGAATGCTGTGCGCGAAGTGATATCCAAAATCATACCTTCGTATATGATGGAGGAGAGATTCAGGAAATATAATATTAAACTAAGATAAGTAACTGTTCAAAATAATTTTACGTTTTGAGTTTTGATTGTTGTGTAATTTATGGAGTAAAAGGAGTTAATGGGAGTAATAGAAGTTAAATGCCAATACTATTTTTTATCTAATATCCATTGGCTTTTAACTTCCTGGTGTTGCGAAGCAAAGCTTTAACTTCCTGTAACTCCTTATAACTCCTGTAAGTTGTCCCGGATAGACTTAGTTTATAAAAATATTTTTGAACCCCCATTTATTATGCCATGAAAATCCATCTGTCTGCGTCCGACATTTCAGGGCGGAAATAGAAACCTTCCCATTCGAATGTCTTGAGCAATTCCGGATCGGATATTTTGTTCTTTATAATGAAACGGCTCATTTGTCCGCGAAGCATTTTGGCATAAATCACCACAGTTTTAGGCTTCCCGTTTTTGTTTACTAGAAACTCAGGAGTGATAACTCTCACTTCTTTACAAACTTTTTTCCAGTTGAATGAAGGCTGAACATCTTTGCTGGCAAGATTCACAAGAATACCGTCGTCATTCTTTATCTCGTCGATAAAACAATCTGTCTGTCTGTTTTTCCAGAAATTATAAAGAGAATCATCTTCCAGTTCCGGAATTTTTACGTCATATTCCAGGCGATAAGGTCTGATTCCATCTAATGCACGGAGAAGTCCGTATGCTACGGACACAATTCTCAGATTATCCTGCGCGAACAGGAAATCTTCAGCCGTAAAGTCTTTTGGAGACATATTCTTGAAAACAACTCCAGTGTAAGCAAGTATGGCCGGAATATCTGCAACGTCGGGCGAAAAGAATGAACGCAGCCTTTCCATACTTTCAAGAGCGAGTTTCGGACTTAATTTCAGAACAGACTTCAGCTCATCTGCCGGAAATTTCAGCAATTCGCGGATAATTATATCTGCTTCGTTCTTGAATTGTGGAATTGTCACCGTCGGAGTCGTAGCCGAAGGAACAGAACTCATTGTTTTTGCCGGAGAAATCAGGAATTTCATATTATTAAATATTTAAGTTTCGCAAGCTGCTCAACTTAAAAGTTAACAAGGCTTCAGAGACAAGTTTACAAGGTCTATTCATTTGTCTTCTTGTCAACTTGTTATCTGTGGAAGTTGAGCTTGCGAAACTTGAGTTATGTATATTTAGGCAATGCCTAGAAGTTCCACTTCGAAAATAAGAGTTGAGAAACCGGGAATAGGACCGGAAGTTCTTGTGCCATATCCCAGAGTGTAAGGAATATAAATAATCCATTTGTCGCCAATGTGCATTTGCTGCAAGGCTTGTTGCCAACCTTCGATAACCTGGTTCAGGCGGAAAGCCTCAGGGCAATTTCTTTTGTATGAGTTGTCGAATTCTCTGCCGTTGATTAATGTTCCGCGATAGTGCACCGAAACAACACTGCTCAAGGTCGGTGATTTTGTTCCGTTTCCTTCGTTTATTACTTTATACAATACACCGCATGGCAGACTTTTTATATCTTCATTTGCAGCCAGTCCAGCGAGGAATTCCTCGTTCTTCAATTTATATTCTTCTTTTCTTGACATATTATTTTCTGATTAGAACAGTTATTTTAAGCGCAAGGTCGAACAGCACTATTTTAGCGTTGACATTTTGAGAGATATGCATTTCGGCTTTTTCCAGTTCTTCCATCAATCCGAAGACATTTCTTTCGTTGACGAAAGGAGAAAACTTGACGGAAAAAGAAGCCTCTTCCATATTAAGATAATTCATTTCCGGTGCCTGGAAACGATAGATAAAGTTTTCTCTGATAAGATGCTGGCAATAGGCGAGGAAATTCTTTTGTTTTTCACGGCCTATGGTTGCAAGCATTTCAGCCTGTTCTTTCATTCCTTTTACGTTTTTTGCCCATGAATTTCTCATTATGGTTTTGAATTGTTCGAGGTAGAACATATTCTCTTCGTTGGTGCTGATAAGTTCGGTAGCTTTCAGATAACTGCCCTGTGATAAATGTGCAATATATTCGGCATCATTTTCCGAGAGCATATATTTGCTCATCAAAGTGCCTTTCAGACTTTCTTCTTTTAGAGGAGAAACATTTATCATTTGTGAGCGTGAAATAATAGTTCCCAACACCAAATCCGGGATTTCTGAAACCATCAGAATGATAGTGTTTGCCGGCGGTTCCTCAATTAGCTTCAGCAATTTGTTGGCACAAGAGGGATGAAGTTTTTCAGGAAGCCATATCATCAGTATTCTGTATTTAGCTTCAGAAATTCTCAGGCTGACCTTATGCATTATTTCATCGCTTTCGCGGGCATATATTATTGGCTGGGAATTTCCTGCGTCGATATATTCCATCCATTCATTTAGTCCGAAATAAATATTTTCTTTCAGGAAACATCTCCATTCCGGCAGATAATCATCGCATATTTCCTTTTTTTTGTCTTTTTTCTGGACAATAGGAAATACAAAATGCAAATCAGGATGTGCAAGCTGGTCAAATTTTATACAAGAAGAACAATGTCCGCACGAATCATTATCTTTCCTGTCCAGGCAATTCAAATATCTTGCATAAGCCAAAGCCAAAGGAAAAGCTCCAGTTCCTCCTTTTTCGGTGAATATTTGTGAATGAGGGACAAATCCTATATTTGCAGATCTTATAAGTCTGGCTTTCAGTTCGTCCTGTCCTATGATATCCTTGAAATACATAAGTAATTGTTTAGTTGATAAACTCATTTAAAATAAAACACAATGAGTTTATATCTATGAATGGGGAAAATACAAATCTTAATTCTGTATATCCATAAATTATAAGGACAAATATACAACAATAAAAATGAAAAACCTTTGCACTTGAGTTGATAGTTGTGTCAATGGGATTTATAAAAGGAGTTATGGAGTTAAAAAAGGAGTAATAGGAGTTAAATGCCAATACTATTTGTATCTGAAATCTATCGGCTTTTAACTTCCGGGCTATGCGAAGCTGAGCCATAACTCCTTATAACTTCTTTAACTCCCGGAAGTATAGCTTGCGAAACTTGAATTACATATATATAAAACAAAAGTAGCTTTCTCACGAAAGCTACTTTCCATTGTGTGTGTGCAGACTTAATCAAAAAAAACCTCTTTAAACTTACTTTTTTATCTCTTTAAAAAACAACCTAAATCTTTAAGTTTCATCTACGGATAAATGTAGAAACACATTTTTAATCATTCTCACATATATATGTGCTAAATCCGTGCCAAAACATTTTTTATTTTCATTGTGTTTATATAAAAGGTTGTTTTATAATTGTTTATGTTATTCCGGCTATTTTGGTGTTTCCCAAAATGTTGTGGATTGTTGTGGAATGTGTGTATTGCATTGTGGAATATTTCCACGTTTTAGTTCTACACCTTCCTTATTTTTCACAAACTTAACCATTTTATATTGTATAAACAATAAATTCAGTATATTTGTTTAAACAAAAACAAAAAATAATATTATGAGAAATACACCTATTGATTATAATACCGCCAGCAAGATAATTTCATCATATAATCTTGCTGATTTTGGAAAAGCAACTATTCGTGAGGTTGTAGCTATTTCGTCTCAATTGGAACAAGAGACCGGTGTGGAATTTATCCATATGGAAATGGGAATACCGGGATTGAAAGCATCTCAAGTTGGTGTTGATGCTGAAATAAAGGCATTGCAAAGTGGGGTTGCTTCTATATATCCTAATATTAACGGTATTCCGGAGTTGAAGAAAGAAGCTTCCCGTTTTATTAAAGCATTTATTGATATAGATATTGATGAGGAATGTTGCGTTCCGGTTACAGGTTCGATGCAGGGAACATTTGCTTCTTTCCTTACTTGCGGACAGTGTGATGAAAAAAAAGACACAATTCTGTTTATCGACCCGGGTTTCCCGGTTCAGAAACAGCAATTGGTTGTTATGGGATATAAATATGAGTCCTTCGATGTTTACGAATATAGAGGAGAGAAGCTGCGCGAGAAACTGGAAGAATATCTTTCAAAAGGTAATATTGCGGCAATGACATATTCAAATCCGAATAATCCTGCATGGTTCTGTCTGACAGAAGACGAACTGAAGATAATAGGAGAAATGGCGAATAAATATGATGTCATTGTAATTGAAGATTTGGCATATTTTGCAATGGATTTCCGCAAGGATTTGAGTAAACCGTTTGTTGCTCCATTCCAGGTGTCAGTGGCAAGATATACTGATAATTATATAATGCAGATTTCAGGCTCTAAAGCATTCAGCTATGCCGGACAGCGTATAGCAGTAACGGCTATTTCAAATAAGTTGTATCATCGTGCTTATCCTGGATTGACGAAGCGATATGGCGGAGGAACTTTCGGTACAGTTTATATTCATCGTGTATTGTATGCACTTTCTTCCGGAACTTCACATTCAGCTCAGTATGCATTGGCAGCAATGTTTAAGGCTGCGTCTGACGGAACATATGATTTTATTTCAGAAATAAAAGAATATGGAAGACGTGCCAACAAAATGAAGTCTATATTCATAAACCATGGATTCAAGCTTGTTTATGATCACGATTTGTCGGAACCGGTTGCTGACGGATTCTATTTTACTATAACTTATCCGGGAATGGACAGCAGTACGCTGATGAAAGAGCTGGTATATTATGGAATAAGCGCGATTTCTCTGAAAACCACAGGTAGTCATCAGGAAGGTTTGCGTATTTGTACTTCTTTTATTAAGGATAATCAGTATGATTTGCTTGACGAACGTCTTTCTGCGTTTGAAATGGATCATCCTATTGCCTGAATATAAATAGATGGAAGTCTTGTGTCTTTCCTCAAATATTTAATATTAAGACAGTTTTGGTGTTGTCTTTTTTAGATAAATGCCAAAACTGTTTCTTTTTGTACTATTTTTATTGTAAAATTTGCTTTTGTTGTTTTTTCTGTATATTTTTCATCCGATAAGACAAACCTTCATTAATAATATAAAGATGGCAATGGATAAAGATATACATGCAATAAAACATAAGGGTATTTTGCCCAGGCAAGGCAGGATATTAATTTCTGAGCCATTGCTCAGTAATCCTTATTTTCAGCGTTCCGTTGTTTTACTGGTTGACCATTCCCAATCAGGAAGTATGGGATTCGTAGTAAATAAGAAATTGGACCTTACGGTAAATGAATTTTTCCCTGAGCTGAAGAATAAAGAAGAACTTCCTATATTCATCGGTGGACCAGTGTCTTCCAATCGGCTCTTTTTTATTCACTCGTTGGGAGAACTGATAATACCTGATTCTGTTAAAATATCTGATAATCTGTTTTTTGATGGAGATTTTGAAGTTTTGAAGAAGTTTATAATGGCTGGAAATTCGGTTGAAGGAAGTGTTCGTTTTTTTCTTGGATATTCCGGATGGGAGAAAGGACAGTTGATGCAGGAAATAAAAGAGGATTCGTGGGTTGTCAATTATATGAAGGAACCTAAGAACATATTTTTTGCGGAAGGCGAGGACTTCTGGAAAAATTCAGTAACAGAACTTGGTAATAATTATAATGGATGGATTAGGTACCCAAGAGAAGCTAATTTGAATTGACCTGCCAAAAAAAATATTATTGCTTGTATCATTCTTTCTATAATTAAATGTTATGTCTTATTCCAAAATCTTATATACGAGATATTATATTCTTGTCTATATTTGCTTCTGTAAAAAGTGGGGAATTAAGGTTTGTTTCTGAACTTATTTTATTTTCTATTGTTTTACAGATAGGCATAAATTAAAATTGTGATATTATGAAAGCATTGACAAATGAAAAGCTGACAATAGTTGGCGCAGCAGGTATGATCGGTTCAAACATGGCACAGACAGCATTGATGATGAATTTGACTTCTGAACTTTGTTTGTATGATCCATTTGCTCCGGCATTGGAAGGTGTAGCTGAAGAAATGTTCCATTGTGGTTTTGACACAACTCATATTACATTTACTTCGGACATAAAAGAAGCGTTGACCGGTGCTAAATATGTTGTTTCTTCTGGTGGTGCTGCACGTAAGGCTGGTATGACCCGTGAGGACTTGCTTAAGGGAAATGCTTTGATTGCAGAACAGTTTGGCCGTGATATTAAAGCTTACTGTCCGGATGTAAAACATGTAGTAGTTATTTTCAATCCGGCAGATATTACAGGTTTGATAACACTTTTATATTCAGGATTGAAACCATCACAGGTAACGACTTTGGCTGCTTTGGATAGTACTCGCTTGCAAAGCGCTTTGGCTAAACATTTTGGTATTCCACAGTGTGAAGTTAAGAATTGCCGTACATTTGGTGGCCATGGCGAACAGATGGCTGTATTTGCTTCAACTGCAACTGTAGCAGGAACTCCATTATTGGATTTGATTGGAACAGATAAGTTGACAAACGAACAGTGGGAATCTATCCGTCATGATGTTGTTCAGGGTGGTAAGAAAATCATCGATTTGCGTGGACGTTCTTCATTCCAGAGCCCGGCATACATTTCTATTGAAATGATTCGTGCAGCAATGGGTGGTGAAGCATTCCGTTGGCCGGCTGGAACATATGTGCATTCTAATGGTTTCGACCATATCATGATGGCAATGGAAACAACAATTGATGCTAATGGAGTAAGCTATGCAGACATTAAGGGAACAGAAGCTGAAAAAGCTGAACTTCAGAAGAGCTATGAACATTTGTGCAAACTTCGTGATGAGGTTATAGAAATGGGTGTTCTTCCAGCTATCAGTGAATGGAATAAGCTTAATCCAAATATTAAATAAATATTGAAAGGAAATACATCCGAGTCTGACTTAGTTTAGGTTCGGATGTAATATGATTTACGTTCGAAACAAATCTTATTTACTTCCGTATATATTTGAAATTACTTTCGGATATTTTTTCTTCTCAAATTCAGATATTGTCATGATGCAAAAAACTACCGATGTTTCAAAAAAAATATCGGCAGCTTTTTGAAAAAACATCGGCAGCTTTTTGAAAAAATATCGGTAATTTTTTCTCCAGTATTTGACCTGGGAAAAAAATACCGACATTTTTATTATATATGTATGGAACTGTAGTATGTTAATCTTTTACAGTAGCCATCTGTAGAGTTTTGTAATCCCAAACAGGTTTGTTATCCTTGATTTCTTTGACAAAGTAAACTCTAATCAGATAATAATCATTTTCTTCTGCTTTTTCCATATAATTAATCCTATCGATATATGCCTGAACATTGAATGCGCATGTCATAAGAGTAAGTGTTTTGTTGTCATCGGTAGCTTGGTGGTGTTCAACAGCGCGAAGGAACATAGGATAGCAATTCAAGCCTTCTTCTTCATCACAAGCTTCAATTTTGCCCATATCAACATATAGTTGCATTTTGGCAGTCTGGTCTTTCTTCAGATATATACTTGGCCACAAGAATTGGTGACCTCTTACATACGAGTGCATATACATTCCTTCAACGGAATTGTTTACAGGAAGTTCTCCTGTGAGCAACATTGTCGTATCTGTTGGCAAAGATAATGAGCGTACATTGTCTTTATCTACTTTTTGGCATGCGGAGAAACTTACATTATAATATCCTTGAGTGTTTGCTGTCGCATTTTCCGGAGAGCTGTAGTCAACTTCAAAGCTTGTTATAACACAATCTCCAGGCAGCAGTTCTCCTTTGTCCAATGTTTTCGAATAGATTGGGAAACTTCCTATATCTACCAATGTCTTATAACCACTTAATGCATCACCTGTGTAAATAACACCTGGCATACCTGATAAAGTCTGTGAGTTAGTTGTCTCACCCAAACAAGAAGTCAACAATGCTAAAGCAGAACAAACTGCTGTTGCCAAAATTCCTATCTTTTTCATTCTAAATAAAATATTTGTTATTAATTATAATTCTTCAAAAACCTAGTCTGAGGCCGATGCTCAAATTTACATTAAAAGGTTTGTCTGAATGTATTGTCTCTATATCAGTTCCGTTATCAAAATAGTAACTTGCACCGACTTCAGCAAAAGCACTTACAAATTTTATTATAGGGTAACTTATACCTGTGTTTGCGTTAAGCGACCAATATACTTCTTTCATTCTGGTATGTTCAGTAAGTGTTCCCATTTTTTCTGTACCGGAATAAAGTGTTGTCTTAGTTTTTCCTGCCACATTTATCTCAGCCATTCCTCCGGCAGATGCATACCAACGGAATTTGTTCCATTCTGCTATTTTATAAGATACGGATAAAGGCAAACCGATGAAATGCAATTTCTGGCGTGTTTCTCCATGATAAATACCGGAGCTTGCCCAGTCTGAAATAAGCATTGAATAATTCAGGCCGCTTTGAAGAGCCCATCTGTCATTGAGATAATAACTGACACCAAGACCAATGGAAACAGGCATCTTATGACTTACATTTGTGCTTGGGACATTGGTTGACAGAGAATTATTTGATGCAGCATTCAATCTGTCGAAATCAGTATCGTCAACCAGAGTATTTTTCAGAACTGATGATTGCAATGTGTTGTTTGAGCCGGCAGTAATACTTCCACCGCCCATACCGAATCCCCATTTGCGTGATTTTGTTTTCTGGTTCTGTTCAATAGTTGCTGTCTCTTTAGTATTGTTACTTTGATTCACTTCTGTATTATTCATAACCATAGCACTTCTTGCTACAGTCATTTTATCGTTTGCTTTATTGTCAGAAACAGAATATTCGACAGGAGAAAGGTCTGAACTATAATCTTCATCCTCAGGAACATCAACCAAATAAGCCATAAGTGCAAGTTTTGGTTTTTGACTTTCCTTTTTTACAACAGCTTTATTTGAACTAACCTCAGAAACTGAAGCAATACTGTTTTGATTTGGAATATTACTTTCTGATGGAGATTGAGTTTCTGTTGTATTTATTATAGTTTGAACTTGGATTTCTTTGTCCGGCACATCATTTCTTAACAAAAATACACCTGTTGAAATAGCAATAAGCAGAATTGCTGCGGCTGCACTCCAATATTTTATCATTCTATGGAAAGACACAACCTTTCCCTGTTCCGGCAAACGGCTTTCAATAGCCATCCAGTCTGCCGGATCAGTTTCAGCTTCAAAGTTGTATAAACTGTCACGAAACAAATCATCTATTTGGTCTCTTTCCTTATCGTTCATGGTCTATCCAAATAATTCTTTTACTCTTTTTTGTAATAATTGTCGGGCTCGTGTATATTGAGAACGGGATGTGCTTTCTGTTATATTCAGCATATCTCCAATCTCTTTATGCGAATAGCCTTCGATAGCAAATAAGTTGAAGACCATTCTGAAACCTGTTGGCAATTCCTGGACTAGTCTCATTAAATCAGATGCTGAAAGCTCCGATATAACTGACGTTTCGGAAGGCATAGGTTCCGTTATGTTATCCCAGTCAGTAGCTTCACGCAATACATCAGATTTTCTTAGGAATTCCAATGCGCAATTTACGAAAATCCTTCGCAACCAGCCTTCGAATGAGCCGATTCCGGAAAATGAATCCAAGCTTGTAAAAACTTTTACAAAGCCATCCTGTAATATATCGCGGGCAGTTTCCTTTTCGTTGATATAACGAAGGCAAACACCCATCATTTTACGGGAGTATTTGTCATAAAGTTCTTTTTGAGCAAGACGATTTCCTTTTTTACACTCATTTATTAGCTGTTGTTCCTCCATCAGCGTATTACTTAGCTACACTCTTATGATCATCTACACATATTTACTACATATATATGATGAAATATTTCATAAAAATGCTGCACCGATTATTAAAAAAAACGCACAAATATATAAAAAGGCAAGCGCAGAGCAAAATAAAAAACTTGTTTTTGACTCTGCTCTGCAGAACACCTTGCATCATTTATTATTTCAAATATTTAGATAAATAATAAAATGCCTCTTCCGAATGTATGCTTTCCTGGTGATACCTGCTCGAAGCTGAAACAGAAAAGTTGAAAATTCTTTCTTTTACCGTGTCAACAGGCAAATATACAACAGTATCTCTTAATCCTGTTGATATGATTGATACGGGAGACTTATAGTCAATCGAATCAGAAGTGGAACAGTATATTGTATAACTTAAGTCCTGTTTTTCTTCTTTAGGCTTTGACCATGATAGCTTTAGCTCATTACCAATGCGTTCAACTAATAAATTTTCAGGAGCATTGGGCTTTACACTGTCCAGCCAGTTCAAAGGAGGCAACATTGCAGGATAGCGGAAATATTCGTTCTTCAATATGTCATATATGCCTTTTTTATTGTCCAGTATATTTTCGCATCTGAAGAATGCACAACCAGCGCCTCCATAATATCTTGAATAATCAATTTGGTCTGTTATATCAGTCAGTTCCCAATTACCTTCTGAAGTTTCTGTTCTGTATGCTCCCAAACCCGGAACTACAAATCTGCCATTTGAATTCTCAACCCAATTATCCAGGAAAGGGAAGAAATTGTCAAATTTATAGTACATCATAGGAACAACCATGTCATGCATACAATTTTCCATCCAGTATTTTGGATCCTGATATACGCTTTCATAAGCAGTCCATCCTGCATTCGGCACTTTGGGAATACGGCTATATTTCCCAAGAGGAGCACTGCTGACTTGCACCCATGGTTTTACGGATTTAACATAACAGTAAATCCGTTCCATTATTTTGTTGATATTATTCCTTCGCCAATCAGCGAGAGTTTGTTTTTTGCCATTCTTTCTATACAATGTCTGGTCAGGAAATTTCTTTGCCTCTTCAGGATATCTTATATAGTCGAAATGAATACCGTCAATATCATAATTATCTACGATTTCTCTTACCAGAGACAAAATATAGTCTGATGTTCCAGGAACACCAGGGTCAAGATACCATTCTCCTTTATGTTTTTTGCAAAGTTTTGGATGGCGTTTCACTACAGACTGTTTTCCTTGTTCAGCAACTGTTTTGTCTGTTCCAACAGGAAATGTTACAAACCAGGCATGACATTCCATACCACGTTTATGACATTCCTCAATGGCAAATGAAAGTGGGTCATACGGCAACGACCGGCCATATTTTCCTGTAAGTATTTTCGCCGAAGGCTCTATTGCCGAACGGTAAATTACATCTCCTCTCAATCTGGTTTGAAAGAACACAGTGTTGAAGTTGGCATCCTGTAATTTATCCAATATTCTGCATAAAGAATCTTTCTGAGCCTTTATTGATTTATCATTTGTCGCATAGAAATGAGGCCAGTCCAGCCCATAAACCGTAGTTAGCCAAACTGCCCTTATTTCATGTTTAGGAATTTTTGCTGAATATAAAAATGAATTAGACAAAAACAATAGAGCTGTTAACAGCCAATAAAATCTTTTCATTTAATATGTTATAAATCATTTGGAATATGAGTTAATAACTTTGACAGCTGTTTCAGGATGATCCGTTGTGATATAATCAACACCAAGATTCACCATTTCTTTCATAGTGTCAGAGTCATTGACTGTCCATACATTGACTTTCATTCCTAAATTATGTGCTTCCTTAATCCATTCCGGATTTTTTTGGACAACTTTATAGTGATAATCAAATCCGGACATTTTCATTTCTTTGAGTTGTTCTGGGTTCAAGTCTCCGTTAAGATAATATACTTCTGCATTTGGGGCATATTTTCTTAAAGATTCTGCTGCATATTTGCTGAAAGCAATATATGTTGTTCTGTCTGCGAGTCCCATTTCCTCAACCATTTCGACTGAGAGTTTTGCAGCTTTATCATCACGCTTTGCTGATTCGTGTGATTTCAATTCGAATATAAGTTCAATATTATCCAGCTTTTTTGCTTTCTTCAGATATTTTTCCAAAGTTGGAAGTTTCTCTCCGTTGAATAATCGTATCTTAGTTAAATCCTTATAGTTGCATTTCTGAATTTCTCGTCCATCAATTTTGTTGTCGTGATAAACAACAAGAACATTGTCTGCAGTAAGATGTACATCAAATTCCGAACCATAAACGCCTGCTTCTGCTGCTTTCCTGAATGAGGTCAGAGAGTTTTGTGACGAGCCTTCTGTCTGCCAATATCCTCTGTGCGCGATAACTTCTGTTTTATTCTGTGCCTTGACTGTTGCCAGACTGAATAATATAAGGGCAAATGCCATCAGACATTTGTTCACTTTTAATAAATTGCTCTTATTCATAATAATACGGAGAAAATATGGTTGTTTATTCAGAAAACAAGTTGACAAGGAATTTTATTGTCTTGTCAACTTGTATCTGAAATCTTGTCAACTTAAAAGTTGAGCAATTGGTAAAAATCTGTTATTTATAAATTAGATAGATATCTTTCAGCCTCAATTGCAGCTTTACATCCGCTTGCTGCAGCTGTGATAGCCTGACGATAATGTGGATCAGCAACGTCGCCTGCCGCAAAAACTCCCGGAACTTTAGTCTTTGGTGTTCCGTCAATTGTTTTGATATATCCAACTTCGTCTGTTTCAACCCAAGGTTTGAAAATGTCAGAGTTTGGCTTGTGTCCGATTGCAAGGAAGAAGCCGTCAATTGCAATATCAACCATTTCTTCGTCAGCTTCGCCTTTGCGTTTTACAAGGTGAGCGCCTTCAACACCGTTTTCGCCAAACAAACCAACAGTGTTATGTTCAAACAAAACTGTGATATTTGGAGTGTTGAACACTCTTTCCTGCATAACTTTTGATGCTCTCAAATAATTCTTGCGGACAATCAGATAAACCTGCTTTGCCAATCCTGACAAATATAAAGCCTCTTCGCATGCTGTGTCGCCGCCTCCAACAACAGCAACAGTCTTTTTACGATAGAAGAATCCGTCGCAAGTAGCACAAGCTGAAACTCCCATACCTGCATATTTCACTTCATCCTCCAAACCAAGATATTTTGCAGTTGCACCTGTTGAAATGATGATTGAATCAGCTTCAATAACTTTTTCGCCATCAATTGTAACTTTATATGGAGCTGCAGACAAATCAGTTGCAGTTGCTATACCTGAACGTATATCTGCTCCAAATCTCTGAGCCTGTTTCTTCAAGTCTTCCATCAGTTCAACACCTGTAACTCCTTCCGGATAGCCAGGGAAATTCTCAACTTCAGTAGTTGTTGTAAGCTGTCCGCCAGGTTGAATACCTTCATATAAAACCGGAGACAAGTTTGCTCTTGACGCATATATTGCTGCAGTAAAGCCTGCAGGTCCTGAACCTATAATCAGGCATCTTACCTTTTCGTTTGTTGTTTCGCTCATATTATTCTAATGATTAAAAATGTTATCGTATTTTATTCAAGTTTCGCAAGCTCAACTTTCAGGAGTTATATGTAGTAATATGTAGTTATGACTATGCTTCGCATAGCCTGGAAGTTAAAAGCCGATAGATTTCAGATACAAATAGTATTGGCATTTAACTCCTATAACTCCTTTTTTAATTCCTGTAACTCCATAATTTGAAACTTAAGTTTTTTTATTTGTTCAAAGAAATTACTTTCCGGAATAATTATCTTAAATCCACAACTTCAGCGTCAGGATAATCTTCCTCATTAAAAACAAAGAAATTATCCGGCTGGTTCATGTTTGTTTGCCATTTTGAGATAACAATTGTATTGCGTAATCCGTTTTTTGCTTCAATATCAATTGAGGCAAGATTACCGGTATTCTTTTCAATCTGAATTGTTACCTTAGTTATATCACCTTTTTTCTTCGGTGTAAGCTCAATGTCGTAAGCGCTTTTCCCTTGTCTTGTTGTGCTTGTTCCCTTCAGACTAGCCTTGAATCCTTTTTCGTATGAATTTATGAAAACAATAGGATTTGTGAACTGAAGTTCCGCTCCGTCCGGTTCTGTAACATTCACTTCTTCCGTTCTGTCCATATAAGTCCACTGAGTTTTTCCGTCATACCAAGTTATCATGTCCGGTGTTTGGGATTTGAATTTTTCGTTCTTCATATCTATTACACCATCAAAACTTTCGCCGGATTTAGATTCTTCTGAATATGCTCTCAGCGTAAAATTTATTTTCACTCCATTTGAAGCTTCATATGCTTCGGCGGACTTTTTCAGAATTGAAGCTGCATCTTGTGAGAATGCCTGAATGCTGACAAAGCATAAAAGCACTGAAAATACCAGACGCAACTGTGATGACAATTTGAATAAATTCATTTGTTATTGATTTTTATACTACAAATAAATATTTAGGAGAAATCTCCTTTAGTTTCTCTTCAGACCTTCCAATATCTGATCTAGCGTATATTCGTCCGGAACAAGAACCTGGCGAGCCTTGCTTCCTTCAAAAGGACCTACAATACCTGCTGCCTCAAGCTGGTCCATAAGTCTTCCGGCACGGCTGTATCCAATGGAGAATTTGCGCTGGATAAGAGATGTTGAACCTTGCTGCTGAATAACAATCAAACGGGCAGCATCGTCAAACAACACGTCGCGGTCTGATAAATCAACAGCACCTCCAACAGCTTTCGCCCCGTCATTTTCTGCAACATATTCCGGTAGGAGATATGCAGTCGGGAAACCAACCTGACCTCCGATATAATCAACCAAAGTCTCAACTTCAGGAGTATCGACGAAGGCACACTGAACACGCACCGTGTCACTTCCGGCAACGACAATAAGCATGTCACCACGTCCGATAAGTCTGTTTGCACCAGGAGCATCAAGAATTGTTCGAGAGTCGATCATTGACGCAACCTTGAAGGCTATTCGGCTCGGGAAGTTACTCTTAATCGTACCGGTAATAACTTTTGCATCAGGACGCTGAGTGGCAAGAATCATGTGAATACCAACGGCTCGGGCTTTTGCCGCAATTCTCGAAATAGGAATTTCTATTTCTCGTCCTGCCGTAACAATCAAGTCGGCGAACTCGTCCACGATAGCAACTATGTAAGGCAAGAAACGGTGTCCCTTTTCCGGATTCAGATTACGGCTGATGAATTTAGCGTTATATTCCTTGATATTTCTTGAATTGGCATTTACAAGAAGTTTGTAACGGTTTTCCATCTCAACAACAAGAGAGTTCAAAGTTGCGACAGCATCTGCCGGCTCCGTAACAATTGGATTGTCCGAATTAGGAAGTTTGGCAAGATAATGGCGCTCAATCTTCGAATAAATGCTGAACTCAACCATCTTAGGGTCCACCATCACGAACTTAAGTTCTGCGGGATGCTTCTTGTATAACAACGAAGTGATTATCGCATTCAAACCAACAGATTTACCCTGACCGGTAGCACCGGCAACAAGCAGGTGAGGAGTCTTGCAAAGGTCAAACATAAACACTTCATTCGTAATAGTTTTACCTATAGCAACAGGAAGGTCGTATTTGCATTCCTGGAATTTGCGTGAAGCAATTACAGACTGCATGGAAACCGTCTGAGGATTTCTGTTCGGCACTTCAATACCGATTGTTCCTTTACCCGGCATAGGGGCAATGATTCGAATTTGAAGAGCCGACAAACTCAAGGCAATGTCATCTTCCAATGTCTTGATTTTTGAGATGCGGACACCTGCTGCGGGTACAATTTCATAAAGTGTTACAGTTGGTCCTACGCTAGTCTTGATAGATGCAATACTGATACTGAAATCTTCCAAAGCCTGCTTGATAAGCTGCTGGTTGGCATACAAATCCTCCTGGCTGACCTGGCAGTTTGAAGTATCGTAGTCTCGCAATAAATCAATAGTTGGGAAAACGTATCTTGATAAGTCCAGACGTGGGTCATAATCACCCAATTCTTTCCCTTCGTAGTCCGTTTCTTCTTCCTTCATTATCTCGACATTGAAAGTCGGGTCATCAATAATTGATGCCTGTTTTTCTGCATTTTCTTCCTTTTGTTCTGTGTCAGCTTCAACGCTTTCCATATTTTCTTCAGGAATATACTCTTCAGTATCCTCTTTTTGATATGTTTCTACCGGGATAATCTCTTCAGAAACAGGTTCTTCAGTAGTAGCTTGGAAAACAGGTTGAGAATCTTTCTGCAGCATTTCAGCTTCTGTTTTCTTCTTGCTTATTTCCTCAGCCTCTTCTATTTCTTTCTGAGTGTCGAAAACATTCTGTGATTCGTCATTATTTTCTGCTACAGGAACTGACTCTGCTTTTTTCTTTCTGAATTTAGGCAGCCATCCGAACGATAAAAGATTCTGCAAAGCAGGGATAACTCTTTTGCTTGAGCAAACAGCAATGATAGCAACAATACCTAATAATATAAGTAATGTTCCTGGAACACCAAGATTCGTAATCATAAATTCGGAAATCACATAACCATGTCGTCCTCCCAAATAAAGGAAAGTGTCTTCATAACCTTTCACAAACAGGAAGGCGAAAAGAATAGAACCGCAAATCATTGAAGAGGCACAGAAGAGGAAACGCTTCAGCAATGGGATACGGCGCAGTTTCATCAGTCGTGCACCGATTGAGGCAACAAAATATACCATGAATAAAGTGGATATTCCGAATCCCTGGTTCATAAGAATATCTGAAATGTATGCGCCAAGCGAACCTGTCCAGTTCTCAACAGCACCTTTGTTGAGAGCCAAATCCGGCCAGAACGGAACATTCTCTATCTTGCTTTGGTCGGCTCCTCCCGTAAAAAGAAATGATATAAGGCTAAGCCCCACATACAACGAAAATATGCACAAGAGCAGTCCTACAATAAAATTCGTTCTTTCCCCGGTGAAAAAAGATTTCAACAATCCAATTTTACTAACCTTATTTTCATCGCGCTTAGCGCTTACTGATTTCTTTGCCATAATTTAATTTACTTAAGTTCCGCAAGTTGCTCGTATTAAAAGTTGACGAGGCTTCAGAGACAAGTTGACAAGGTTGGATACCTGTCAAGTAGTATTTGATTATCTGAGGATTCTTGTCAACTTGTTTTCTTGTTAACTCGTTAACTGCAAAGTTACACAGATTTATTTGAAAACATCCAACTTGGCTTTATAAGAGTAAGTTTTTATTCCTTCTGAAATCCGAGCCTTTTGGATTTGAGCCTGTGATTTATTCCCTTACAGTGATATGGAAGCAGCCTTGGCGCCGTTCGTGCTTTACATAGCAACGCTCGTCGCGCTTCAAATCTCGCAGAACCATTGCCAACACCATCTTCAACCTGTCTTTATCTATATTTAATGTGTCTTTTTCATCCACTTTTGTATATCTAACCCACGAGATATCAAACGTGGTTCCATATTGGTGAGTGGAGTTTTTGGACGAGTTGGAATTTCTTTTCCTAAGTTTCTTTACATCGTCAACAGTGCGTGTTACGCTTGTGACTTTGATTTTGTAGAGCGAAGCGTTCCTGTTGATTAATGTATCCTGGAAATTCTTTCCTATATCTTCCAGCAAATCGGCAGCTTCCGGAACAAGGAAAGGTATGGAATGTGTAAGTTCTTCAACTTCATAGTAGTCGTTTGTCTTGATTTCAACCATATCTTTTGAAGCATGGAGTGCTTCTTCCCTGTTGGACACCGGCTCAATCCCCAGCTTTTTTGCTGCCTTCATCTGAACATCGTTCAAGTCATTGAAGTCTCTGTTGTAACTTCCGTTATACCATATTTTTTTCAATTCTCCACGCTTTTCCTTGCACGACGGCAGTAGTAAACACATGGAAACTGTGCCTATAAGCGCAAACAGGCAAATCTTCTTTTTCGATTTTTTTATCAGCATCTCTGTTTTTTCAATTTTTGTGATGGCAAATTTAAGAAATTCCATCTAAAAATGATGCCTGTTTTATATATTATGTGTCTCCGGTATTGAGGCTGTTGTTGTTTTTTGCTTGTTGCATATTTGAAAAATAAGGTTTGCTGTTTTTTTAATGAAGCAATTTAAAATCGAAAGGTGAGTATTTATTCTTGCAACTAAGCCTTAGTTTTTAAAAACTAATCTTAAGTTTGCGAAAACTAAGACTGAGATTATAAAAACTAAGGCTTAGTTTTGAACTTATTTCAGATATTTTTGAATTTGCATCATTGCCTTTGTGGTTATATTTACTTAAGTTTCGCAAGCTCAACTTTCAGAAAACAGGTTGACAAGAGTTTTTAGATAATATATTGTAAAGTTGCCGGTGTTTTTACCTTGTCAACTTGTATCTGAAGCCTTGTTAACTTTTAAGTTGAACAACTTGCAAAACTTAAATATTGAATGGTCAGAATTTATGATTAATTGTGCTAAAAGTTATATCTCAAATGAATTATGGAAGTGAAATTTTTTAGTACGGAAAAGTTTGTGTAAGTTTGCATTTTTGAAAACAGACAAATAAAGCTATGTTTAAAGATAAAACAATCGTTTATACGTCAGGAACATTTGATATGTTCCACTACAATCATTTACGAATGATAAACTATGCCAGAAGTTTGGCTGATATACTTATTGTGGGTGTAAGTACAGATGAATTGGTATCTTCATATAAGCCTAAACCAATAATACCTTTCAACGAACGTTTGCAGATTATTGAGGCATTGAAGACTCCGGATATAGTTATTCCTCAGCACACATTGGACCATTCTGAAATAGTCAAGAAACTGAATATTGACGCATTTGTCGTTGGTGATGACTGGTATGGCAAATACGATTATCTTAAGGATTTGGGAGTCCAGGTTTTCTATTTCCCTTATGGAACAGGAGTTTCTTCTTCAAATCTGAAGAAAACCATACATGATTCATATGAAAAGAATTTACAGTCTCAAAGACAATCAAAGCCGGATTCAGTGAAAGGCTTTGGCGAAAGATAAAAAATAGAGATGAAAAAGTTGGTGTTAATTACCGGAGGTACTAAGGGGATAGGCAAGGCGGTAGCTTTATGCTTGGCAAAGGCCGGTTATGACCTTATCCTTACTTATGCTTCGGATTGTCCTGCGGCAGAAGCCAGCAAAAAGGAAATTGAGGCTGGCTCAGATTCAAATGTAAGATTGCTGCAAGCAGATATCACAGACGATAAAACTATCGGCATCATTGACGGATATCTGGAAAAAGAATCAATTATCCTGGATTCAATAGTGTTTAATGCGGGTCTTACTTGCCGTGATTCTTTTGAATCCATATCCTTTGAATCGTGGAGCAAAGTGTTCTATGCTAATGTGCATTTCCCTGTATTTTTGCTTCAGCGCATAGTTAACAGAATTTCTAAAGGTGGTTCTGTCGTTTTCACAGGCTCGTTGATGGGAATTGAGCCGCATTCTGTTTCATTGGCTTATGGAGTGACAAAGAGTGCTGTGCATTCATTGGTGAAAAACTTGGTTAAGTTCCTTGCTCCATATAGTCTGAGGGTAAATGCTGTTGCGCCGGGGTTTGTTGATACTGAATGGCAAAAGACAAAGCCGGCTGAAATCCGCCGCAACATTGAGCGGAAAGTTTCGCTGGAAAGATTCTGTGAACCGGCAGAAGTGGCAGAAGTGTATAAAATGTTGATTGAAAACAACTATTTCAACGGTGAAATTGTTGTAATAGATGGAGGGTATTCTTATAAATAATAAAAATGGGAGAGCTGAATAAAGAATATGAGGCTTCGCTGAAGTCCATAGAAACTGAAAATTTTGTTGACAGAATTTTTTATCGTCCGATAGGTTTCCGTATAGCAAAGGCTTTGCGAAATACCGGAGTTACTCCGAATATGATAACTGTTATCTCTATTTTTGTAGGAGCTGCGGCAGGATTTTTCTTTTACAAGACTGATATTGTATATAATATAATAGGTATTTTGTTCCTTGTTATGGCTAACATCCTGGACTGTGTAGATGGCCAGTTGGCTCGTTTGACGGGTATAAAATCAAAGATAGGGAGAATACTTGACGGTTTTGCGGGTGATATTTGGTTTGCCTGCATTTACATAGGTTTTGCTTTGCGGCTTTCAGAACAAACAGGCTGTTATTGGTTCTTTGCTTTGGCAGTTATGTCGGGAATGTCTCATTTGTTTCAGGCAAATATTACGGATTATTACAAGACGTTGCACCTTTATTTCATCAGTAAGGACAAAGGCGCAGAGTTCCAGTCGATAGAGCAAATCGAAGCCCAGCACAAGCAGCTTAAATATGGAGTGGCAAAATTCTTCTACTTTCTGTATCGTTGGTACTCTTTGTTGCAGGTGAAAGTGACACCTACATTACAGAAGATGTTGAATCAGATGCATTCATTGTATGGAGATGACATACCTGAAAATATCAGGGTGGAATTTAGAAAGAAAAGCAAGGCTTTGATGAAGTATATTGATTTTATGACATTCAACGGTCGTACAATAATAATGTTTGTGATAGTCCTAAGTGGGGAAGTTTACCTGTATTATTTGTATGAGATATTAGTGTTGAATGCCGTTCTGTTTTTCTGTATGAAAAAACACGAACAGATGTGTGCTTCATTTATTAAGCAATAAATATATATGAAAGAAACAGTTATCGATATCCATGATTTGCAGGAAATGCTTCCTTTTTTCAAGAGTAAAACAGGGACATTTCTGGGTAAATATCTGATTAAATGGCTGTCTATAGAAAAGGTAAATAAAGCTCATAAGAATAGTTGTCATTTACGGGGGGCAGACTTTACGACTGCATTGCTGAAGGATGAATTGATTGATGTGAAATATAAGATTCATAACGAGGAAGTGCTTGATAGCCTTCCCGAAGGAGCTTTTATCACTGTGTCGAATCATCCTATCGGTTCGTTGGACGGAATAATATTGATAGATATTATGGCTTCGCGCCGTCCTGATTTCAAGGTTATGGTTAATGGGATCTTGAATAAGATTGGAGCAATGGAGGATAATTTCATTGCTGTAAGACCAGATACCAAAAGGGACGGGGCAAATGGCAATCCGGCTAATATCAACGGTGTCCGTCTGTCGTTGCAGCGCTTGAAAGAGGGGCATCCGATGGGCTTTTTCCCGGCTGGTGCAATGTCCTTTTACAACTTTAAAGCTAAGAAAATTCGAGATCTGACTTGGGCGCGCAGTGTGATTAGATTGATAAGGAAAGCAAATGCTCCTGTTTATCCGGTTTATTTTGATTTCCGCAATTCAAATTTCTTTTATATCCTGGGTGTCTTAAGTTGGAAAATAAGAACATTGAGGGTTCCTGCCGAGGCTTTTAACAAAAGAGGCCGTACAGTGGATGTGTATATTGGCAAGCCGGTTTCGCCTGAAGACATAAAGGGAATTCCGGAAGATGAGAAACTTGCTGAGTTCTTATATAATAGAACATATTCGTCAAACAGGTAAATGTGCTGTTTTCAAGTTTAAATAACTTATTAATTTGATGTTATCCAATGAGAACTGATATACAACAGGTTAAACAACGCTTTGGCGTGATTGGCAATTGCCCCGCCTTGAACAGGGCAATTGATATTGCTCTGCAGGTTGCTTCGACTGATTTGTCAGTCTTGATTACCGGTGAGAGCGGAGTGGGTAAAGAAATATTTCCTCAGATAATACATCAGAACAGTGCCAGAAAGCATGGCCAATATATTGCTGTGAATTGTGGCGCTATTCCTGAAGGAACAATAGATTCAGAACTGTTCGGACACGAAAAGGGTTCTTTTACCGGTGCGCTTGCTGACAGAAAAGGTTATTTTGAAGTTGCCGACGGCGGAACAATATTCTTGGACGAAGCAGGGGAGTTGCCTCTGCCAACTCAGGCTCGCCTTTTGCGTGTCCTCGAAACGGGCGAGTTTATAAAAGTTGGTTCGTCAAAAGTTCAGAAAACCAATGTAAGGATTGTTGCAGCTACAAACGTTAATTTGGAAAAGGCTGTTTCTGAAGGTAAATTCAGGGAGGACCTTTATTACAGGTTGAACACAGTTCCAGTGAAAGTTCCTCCATTGCGGGACAGAAACGAAGATATTATCTTGCTGTTCAGGAAATTTGCGGCTGATTGCGCTGAAAAATATCATATGCCGGCAATTCATCTGGAAGATGACGCCCGACAGATGTTGTTGTCTTATCGTTGGCCTGGCAATGTGCGTGAATTGAAAAACATCACAGAGCGGCTTTCTGTGATAGAAGAAAGCCGTAATATAACAGCTGCTATTTTGGAGCAATATATTCCTGGCGCAGGAATTGACAAATTCCCTGTTGTTGTCAGCAATAAGGATAATGAGCAGAAAGTGTTCAATTCCGAACGTGAAATATTATATCAGGTTTTGTTTGACATGAAAAAGGATGTCAATGATTTGAAGAAACTGGTTCATGATATAATGAGTGGAAACATCCAGATGCAGCCGGTGAATACAGATTCTCATCCGTATCCTGCCCATCCTATACAGACAGTAACAAATGTTTCTCCGATGTCTGCTGTTGCAGAAACCCAGATACAGGAAGCTGAGACTGTCGAAGAAAATGATACGATGTCTCTTGAGGATGTAGAAAAGGATATGATAAAGAAAGCACTTGAACGCCACAACGGACGCAGAAAGAATGCTGCTGCTGACTTGAAAATTTCCGAAAGGACTTTGTACCGTAAAATTAAAGAATACAATTTGGAATAAGAATGAGTTTCAAAAGATTTTTCCCATATTTGCTTGTCGCCTTTGTCCTGTCAGCTTGTACCATATCATATAAGTTCAATGGTGCATCCATTGACTATACAAAGGTGAAGACTATATCTATAAAGGATTTTCCAAACCAGGCTCCTCTAGTTTATCCGCCATTGTCACAGCAGTTCACCGAAGGCTTGAAGGATATTTATATCAGACAGACAAGGCTGAATATGGTCCGTGATAACGGGGATTTGGATTTGGAGGGTGAAATTACCGGTTACGACTTGACCCAGCTTGCGGTCAAGGAGAACGCTTTCGCTTCGCAATCAAAACTTACGATAACAGTAAAGGTAAGATATTCGAACAGGACAAAGCCAGAGGAAGATTTTGAGCAGACATTTTCTGCATATCGTGAATTCTCTAACACACAGATGCTGCAGGATGTGCAGGATGCTCTGTGTGCGGAAATGATAAAGGAGATAGCAGATCAGATATATAACGCAACAGTAGCGAATTGGTAATTATGTTGAGCGATGATTTCTACCGGTATATGCAGGAGCCTTCGTGTCTAGCCGATGCTTCTTTAGAAGAATTATCCGCCGTGGTGGAAAAATATCCGTATTTTCATGCTGCTGGTATTTTGCTTCTGAAAAAGTTGTCGATAGATAAATCACCGGATTTCCCGTGCAAACTACAGCAATTGTCTTCCGTGTTGCCTGACCGGAAAAAGCTGTTTGTCCTGATTGAGGATTTGGTCGGCGAATTATCAATATCTGAAGGAAACGGGACTACATCTGATGATAACGACACCTTCACATTGATAGATGCTTTTCTCCAGGATTCCGGTATTCATGAAGAAAGTGAAAGTTCTTTGGTCAATACTCTAATAGGCTCTTCTGTTGCGTCAAGTGACTATTTTAACTGGTCATTGTCGTCTTCTCCAGAAACTGGGGAAACGGAAGAATCGGATTACGTACATCCGGAGCAGAATGTGCAGTTAAAGCATCAGAATCTTATTGATTCTTTTATTGAAGGAGGTGAGCACAGGTTGATTGCGCCTAAATCATTAAAGAACAATAAGCCGGAAGAAAAAACGGATAATCCAGAATTACCTTTGCCAAAACAGCCGGAGAACTCATATTTTACAGAAACACTGGCAAGAATTTATGTTAAACAGAAAAGATATGATAAGGCTTTGCAAATTATTAAAAACTTAAGCTTGAAATATCCGGAAAAAAATGTTTACTTTGCAGACCAAATCAGGTTTTTGGAAAAATTGATTATTAACACTAAAAAATAAAGCAAAAATGTACGTATTTATTTCTATCTTAATTCTGATTGCATCAATTCTTTTGATATTGATTGTGTTGATTCAGAATTCAAAAGGAGGAGGATTGGCTTCCGGTTTTTCTTCTTCAAACCAGATTATGGGTGTGCGTAAAACTACAGACTTTTTGGAAAAGGCAACATGGACTTTGGCTGGCACTGTTATTGTTTTAAGTATTGTAATTACTGCATTTATCCCTCGCGAAGAAAATGGAAACCAGTCTGAAATCAGAAAACAGGTAAACGAAGCTGTTACTATCGATCCTAATACTGTAGCCCCTGATTTTGGCACAGCTCAGCAGTCAGCAGCGCCAGCAGAAAATTCTGAAGCAGCTTCAACAACTGAAGAAACTCCTAAAGCTGAATGATTCCCTGGAATCAGATTTAATCGAAAGATTTGCTCCATTAGATATTGAAAAGGGAACATTCTGCTGAAAGAAGTTTCCCGAAAAAACAAGATGGCATGTTTGAATTGATTAACCGTCAATTATACATGCCATCTTGTTTTTTGCATATACACAATAATGTATATGTATTGAAAATGTTTGTCGTTTTTTTTTATTTGTGCTTGTTTGAAACTTCCTTTACTACATCAGGAGACAGTAAGGCATTTTTCACTTTTATAGGACTCACGGAAATACTGTTTCCTTTACGTTTGCATATAAGATAATTGTGTCTTAATTTATGTGTCCTGAAATTGAAAACATAATTAGGATTGAAATGTATTCCATTGAATCTTACCTCGAAATGTAGGTGTTCCGTGGTTGCTCTACCTGTCCTCCCTGTCAGAGCTATAGGTTCGCCGGCCTTCACTTTGTCCCCAGGTTTCACCATGTTTTTGGAGTTGTGGCTATAAACCGTTTCCAATCCGTTATAATGCCTGATGACTATGACGTTTCCATATGCGGAATAAGGTTTGGACATTCTGACTATTCCGTCGAAAGCAGCAACAATTGTGTCGTTGGCTTTTGTTTTAATGTCATAACCAGAGTGGTGTCTTCTTCTTCCACCATATGGTGAAATAGTTTTTGCTCCTGGTAAAGGAAATGCGTAGTCTTCGGCTTGAATAGCTGATAAGTCTATTATTTCTGTATTACCATCTGCAAATCTTTTGGGATCCTGAACGGATACGTGGTTGATGTCACGTGCGGAGAGAGTCTCGCTAATACTTTTTTTAGGAGATTTTATTGTGTCCAGTAAACTTTCAGGAAGAAAAGTAGTCAAATCAGAAATATTGGGTAATGGAATATTCGATTTCGGGAATACGGCATCTTGTTTGACGAAATGTTTGTTTCCATTATCGTTTTTGATATGCGAAAACATACAAGCTTGCAACATTAAAGCCAAGCTTGCAGAAATGAAAATATAAATACTAGCTGTTTTGTATATTTTTGAATTCATGATATGCAAAGTTAGGAAAAATATGAATGTTATGTTTGATTACACAGTTTTTAATAGTTTTTTCAGGTTTAAAATCGTCGAAAATATTAGGGATTTTGACTAGTGTTTTGTTATGATTTGATTATAAAAAAGGTGTATTTAAAAGAATCTTCTCAATTAAGGTTAAAAATAAATTGAAAAAAATATACATCAATGCTTAATGTTGTAATTTTGCATAACATTTTTAGTATTTATACCAAATCAGGCGTTTAATGGATGTTTTGTATAGCAGCAAGGAATCGTTTTAACCACTTAAGTTTTGCAAGTGTTATAACTTGAGGGATTACAGGATAATAAGAAGTTAAAGGAACTATGGGAGTTAAATCCCGATATTAGTATCTGAAGCCTGCAGGCATTTAACTGGCAAACGCCTTGAAATGGGCATAAAGGAGAAAGAAGAAAGTTGAAAAATATTAATTATATATATATGGATAAACAAATATTGAAATTTGCGATTGCCCAATTGAGGCGAGGAGCCTTATGTGCAGTAAGTGTGTCATTGCTAACTGCATGCGGAGGCGGACAAGGTGGAATGAAGTTAGGTGATGATGAATTTACGGTGATGCCGGTTTTGTCAACATCAAGTAATCAAACGACCTCTTATCCGGCAACAATAAAAGGTACGCAGGATATTGAAATCCGTCCCCAGGTATCAGGTTTTATTGTAAAGTTGTGTGTAGATGAGGGTGCTACAGTTCGTAAAGGCCAAGCTTTGTTTAAGATTGACGAAACTCAGTATGCAGCAGCTTTTCGCCAGGCTAAAGCAGCTGTCAAAACAGCAGAAGCAAATGTTAATACGTTAAGTTTGACTGAGCAGAACAAGAAAATGTTGCATGATAAGAAAATCATCAGTGATTTTGAATATCAGACAGCCGTGAATAATTTATTGTCAGCCGAAGCTAATTTGGCGCAGGCAAAGGCTGCTTTGACAAGTGCAAAGCAGAATCTTGATTTTTGTACGGTTACAAGCCCTTCTGATGGAGTTATCGGGACATTCCCTTATCGTGTAGGTAGTTTGGTCAGCCCTTCAACCCAACAGCCTCTCACAACAGTTTCTGAAATAAAGAATATGTACGTGTATTTCTCAATGACAGAAAAGGAACTTCTGAATTTGACCAAAGCAGGTGGTACATTGAAGGAGCAACTGGAAAAAATGCCGGAAGTCGAACTCCAGCTTTCAGATGGGACAATGTTTGCCGAAAAAGGAAAAATCGATGCCGTTAGCGGCGTTATCGATCAAACTACAGGCTCTGTTAGCATGCGTGCCATTTTCCCTAACTCCTCAAATATATTGAGAAGTGGAGGTATGGCAAATGTGATTTTCCCATACACGATAGAAAATATCATTCTTATTCCGCAGTCTGCTACTGTTGAAATCCAGGATAAGAAATTCGTGTTTGTCCTTCAGCCTGACAGTACTTTGAAATATACGGAAATTAATATTTCTGATTTGAATGACGGTGAAAAATATATTGTTACTAAAGGTCTGAACCCTAATGATAAAATAGTTATAGAAGGTGTGCAGACATTGCATAATGGCCAGAAGATTACTCCTATAACTCCTGAACAAAAGGAAGCCAAGTATCAGAAAGCCTTGAAAGACCAGCGTGAAGGTAATATTGCGACTGCCTTTAGTTAATTAAACAATATCGTTTTATATAATTGAAAGGATTTTAGAGAATGAAACTAGATAAATTTATTAACCGTCCGGTGCTGTCAACCGTTATTTCAATTTTGATAGTCATCTTGGGTATAATTGGCTTGGCAACTTTGCCAATTACCCAATATCCGGATATTGCTCCTCCTACAGTTTCTGTAAGGGCTACATATATTGGAGCCAATGCTTCCGCAGTGTTGAATTCTGTTATTTCTCCTTTGGAAGATCAGATTAATGGTGTGGAGAATATGATGTACATATCTTCTTCGGCTACCAATACGGGAGCTGCAGATATTAATGTATATTTTAACCAGGGAACAGATCCGGACATGGCAGCCGTAAACGTGCAGAACCGTGTGTCTATGGCTCTGGGATTGTTGCCTGCCGAAGTAACAAAAGTGGGTGTAACCACACAGAAACGACAGAACTCAATGTTGATGGTGTTTTCAATTTATGACAAGACAGATTCTTATTCTGAAGAGTTTATTGAAAACTACGCCAACATTAACCTCGTCCCGGAAATAAAACGTGTGAAAGGTGTGGGCGACGCTAACGTGCTCGGTACGGACTATTCTATGCGTATATGGCTGAAGCCTGAAGTTATGGCTCAGTACAATCTGGTCCCCGCCGACATCGCCGGTATTTTGGCAGAGCAGAACATCGAAGCCGCTCCCGGACAGTTTGGTGAAAGGGGAAAACAGACTTTCCAATATACAATTAAATATAAGGGACGTTTGCAGAAACCAAGTGAATTCGAGAATATTGTTATTAAAGCTCTCCCAAACGGGAATTTGTTGCGCTTGAATGATGTTGCCGAATTGGAGTTGGGACGTTTGACCTACTCGTTTGTCAATAGGGTTAATGGTCACAAGGCTGTGTCATGTATTGTTTATCAGATGGCAGGAACCAATGCTACCGAAACTATTTCAAACCTGGAGAAGGTGTTGGAAAATGCTGAGAAATCCCTTCCTGAAGGTTTGGGTATCAATATTGCGCAAAATGCAAACGACTTCTTGTTCGCTTCTATCCATGAAGTTATCAAGACTTTGATTGAGGCATTTATCCTTGTATTTATTGTTGTGTATATTTTCTTGCAGGATATGCGTTCAACTTTGATTCCTGCGATTGCAATTCCTGTTGCCTTGATTGGTACATTCTTTATGCTGAAACTTATGGGATTCAGCTTGAACTTGTTGACATTGTCTGCCATGGTATTGGCTATTGCAATTGTTGTGGACGATGCCATAGTCGTCGTCGAGGGTGTACATGCCAAGCTCGACCAGGGATATAAGTCTGTTAAACAGGCTTCGATTGATGCGATGAGTGAATTGGGAGGTGCTATCGTGTCAATCACACTTGTCATGATGTCCGTGTTTATTCCTGTAAGTTTCATGGGAGGAACAGCTGGTACATTCTACCGCCAGTTTGGATTGACAATGGCTATCTCAATCGGATTCTCCGCATTGAACGCCTTGACTTTGTCTCCTGCATTGTGTGCTATCTTCCTTAAGCCCCATGATGAACATGAAGGAGGGAAAAAGAAATCCTTCATTTCCCGTTTCCATACATCGTTCAATGCCGCTTATGACAGCTTATTGGCAAGCTATAAGAAAAGAGTAGTATTTTTTATACAGAAGAAAGTCCTTTCCATAGGTATTGTTGTCGCTTCAATATTGCTGTTGGTTATCTTCATGCAGCGTACACCGACAGGTATGGTTCCAAACGAAGATACAGGAACAATCATGGGTGCGGTGACTTTGCCTCCGGGAACATCACAGGAAAGGGCTATGGAGGTCCTTCTGCGTGTTGACAGCCTTGTTGCTGCCGAACCTGCCGTACAATCCCGGACATTGGTTTCCGGTTTCAGTTTTATCGGTGGCCAGGGTCCTTCTTACGGCTCTTTCATCATTAAATTGAAGGATTGGGAAGAGCGTTCGTTAATGCAGACTTCTGATATTGTCGTAGGAACTTTGTTCATGCGCTCTCAAAAGGTAGTAAAGGATGCTCAGGTATTGTTTTTTGCTCCTCCGATGATTCCGGGTTATTCGGCTTCCAGTGATATTGAATTGAATATGCAGGATAAAACCGGCGGTGATTTGAACAGGTTCAATGACATCGTCCATCAATATATGGATGCCTTGATGAAACGTCCGGAAATAGGTCGCGCGCAGACAACCTTCAACCCGAGTTTCCCTCAATATATGCTCGACATAGACGCTGCCGCATGTAAAAGAGCCGGAATTAGCCCGAGTGACATTCTTTCAACAATGCAAGGTTATTACGGCGGTATGTATGCTTCCAACTTTAACAGTTTTGGTAAGATGTTCCGTGTAATGATTCAGGCAGAGCCGGATGCTACAAAAAATATGGAATCCTTGAATTCTATAAAGGTAAGAAACAGCAAGGGCGAAATGGCTCCAATCACACAGTTCGTTAAATTGAGCAAGGTTTACGGACCGGACGTAATCAACCGTTTCAACCTTTATACATCAATCAAGGTGATGGTTGCGCCGGCTTCCGGTTATACTTCAGGACAGGCACTGCAGGCTATCTCCGAAGTAGCAAAAGAAATACTTCCTGCCGGATTTGCATATGAATTAGGTGGTATGGCACGTGAGGAAGCTCAAACCAGTGGAAGCTCAACAGCTATTATCTTCGTATTGTGTTTTGTCTTCGTTTATTTGTTGCTGAGCGCGCAATATGAAAGTTATATTTTGCCGCTGTCTGTATTGTTGTCAATACCATTCGGGTTGTTAGGCAGTTTCTTGTTTGTGAACGGAATCGGCGCTTTAGGCAGTATCCCTGCTTTAAAGATGGTATTAGGCTCAATGTCTAACGATATTTATATGCAGATTGCCTTGATCATGTTGATGGGTCTTTTGGCTAAGAATGCTATTCTTATCGTAGAGTTTGCCCTTGACCGTCGTAGAATGGGTATGAGTATTACATGGGCTGCCGTTCTGGGCGCAGCAGCCCGTTTGCGTCCTATCCTTATGACTTCTTTGGCAATGATTGTCGGTTTGATTCCTTTGCTGATTGCTACGGGAGCAGGTGCTCATGGTAACAGGACTTTGGGCGCTTCTTCTATCGGTGGTATGTTGATAGGTATGATATTCCAGATATTTATTGTTCCGGTATTGTTTGTTATATTCCAGTATCTCCAGGAAAAGATTAAACCGATAGAATGGACAGATTTGGACAATAGCGACATGAATACGGAAATAGAACAATATGCTCACACTAAAGAATGATTAGGATGAAAAAAAGAAGTATAATTTATATGGTATGCGCAACTGCTCTTTTGAGTAGTTGCCATATCTACAAAGCATATGACCGTCCGGAAGATATTACAGCCGATGGTATTTATAGAGATCCTGTATCCCCAACCGATACCCTGGCTGTTTCTGATACGGCAAATATTGGCAGTCTCCCTTGGAAAGAGGTGTTCCGTGATCCTGTTCTTCAGTCTTTGATTGAGGAAGGCTTGGCAAATAATGTTGATATGCAGGCTGCGGTGCTGCGTGTTGAAGAAGCAAAAGTGCTGCTTACATCAGCCCGTCTGTCTTTCCTGCCGTCAATAAATCTTGCCCCTCAGGGGTCGCTTACAACAATTGGAAACTCTGATTACGCCAAAGCTTACACATTGCCTGCTGCCGCTTCCTGGGAAGTTGACTTGTTTGGTAAATTATTGAATGCAAGCAGAGGCCAGAAAGCAGCTTATCTGCAGAGCGAATATACACGCCAAGCTGTCCGCTCGCAATTGATCTGCGGCATAGCAAACACTTATTTTACGCTGTTGATGCTTGACAAGCAGGTTGATATAACATCTAAAACAGTTGACATCTATAAGGAGAATGTACGTGCCATGGAAGCTATGAAAATAGCCGGAATGACAACCGAAGCGGCTGTTGCGCAAATCCGTGCTGTCTATCACCAGGTTTCAGCTTCTTTGGTTGAACTTAACAGGCAGGTGCGCGAAGTTGAGAACTCTTTGGCTGTATTGTTGGCAAAAGCTCCTCAAAGGATTGAAAGAGGCTCATTGGAAGAGCAGGCTATGCCTGACGACCTGACAACAGGCGTCCCTTTGCAACTTCTCGAGAATCGTCCTGATGTTAAGATTGCGGAAATGACGTTGGCAAGGGCATACTACACTACAAATAAGGCTAGAGCTGCATTTTATCCCGGACTTAATATTACGGCGACAGCCGGGTGGACAAATGGTTCCGGAATTACTGTCTCAAATCCCGGACAGTTTATGTTCCAGGCTTTGGCATCGTTGGCGCAGCCTGTTTTCAATAATGGTAAACTTGTTGCCAATTTGAAAGTCTCAAAAGCTGAGGAGGAAATCGCTAAGATGAATTACCAGCAAACCATCCTTCAGGCTGGCAAAGAAGTTAGCGATGCTCTCCATCTTTATGATGCTGCTAATAAAAAACTCGTTGAAGACAAAGCCCGGATTGAGCAGTTGGAGAAAGCTTCTGTATATACTAAGGACCTTTTCCAAAGTGGAAGCGCAAGCTATCTTGAAATTTTGACTGCCCAGCAGAGTTTGTTAAGTGCTCAATTGACAGAAGTTTCTGACAACATACAGCGGATACAGGCTGTAATAAACCTGTATAGCGCATTAGGTGGCGGCAGAGAATAACCTTTAAAATAATAATGTTATGATTAGTCCATTAGCTTATGTTGATGCCAGTGCAAAAATAGGAGAGAATGTCGAAGTTCATCCTTTTGCCTATATAGACAAAAACGTTGAGATTGGTGATAATTGCGAGATTATGCCTTATGCCAGCGTTTTGAGTGGTACACGTTTGGGGAAAAACAACAGGATTTTCCAGCATGCGGTACTAGGTGCGGAACCTCAGGATTTCAGATACAAAGGAGGTGACACCTTGCTTTGCATAGGTGATAATAATGTCATACGTGAGAATGTTGTTATCAACAGGGCAACCTTCGCCGAAGGTAAAACTCAAATAGGTAATAACAATTTTATTCACGAAGGTGTGCATGTTTCGCATGATACTGTTATAGGTAACAAGTGCGTTATCGGCTATGGCAGCAAATTATCCGGAAATTGCGTACTTGAGGACTATGTTATTTTCTGTGGCAATGTGTTGATGAGCCAGGGATGTCGTGTAGGATGCTGGTCAATGATTCAGACCGGTTGCCGTTTCCGCCAGGACATACCTCCTTATATTGTTGCGGCAAAAGAGCCTACGGCATATTATGGTGTCAATGCCTATGTGTTGCAGCACGAAGGATTTGATGAAAAGGTCATCAAGCATATTGGCCATGCTTACAGGATTATTTATCAGAGTAATGCCAGTATATTTGATTCTCTTCTTATGATAAAGGACCAGGTTCCTTCAAGCGAGGAAATCGAACATATTGTTAAGTTTGTAGAAGAGTCGAAACTTGGTATTATCAGGGAATAACTGAAGTTTTGCAAGGTGGGTGTTGCAAAACATAAATAATGAAACACATAGGTACAAAGCCACAGAGGTAATATATTGAGAATAAATAAAATAAAAAAACTCCGTGTTCTCCGTGTCTCTGTGTTTAAATTAGTTTTGCAACATCCTCTTGACAGGAAAATTTGGGCTGAACAATAAAACGGAGACAACGGGTGGACAATTTCTGCCTTCCCGCTGTCTCCGTATTTTTTTATGATTTAATCATAATTCTCTCGCAGCACCCTCAGTCTCATCCATCCGAATTCAACCTGCAGGCGCCTTCTCCTACGTCTTCGGAACATACGTCCTGTCACGTCCCGGATAAACCACAGGAGTTTTTGCAGCTTCGCCATCACTGCTTTTGAAATTGAACAGAAATTTGAGAAAAGCAATAATGAATTCAAGGATTTTTTTAAATTTAGTCATATATGTGAGTTTTTGAGTTTTTGAGTTTATAAGTTGACGAGTTGACGAGTTGACGAGGGGACAAGGGGACGAGGGGACTAAAGGAGTTAAGGAGTTAAGAAGTCAAGGAGTCAAGGAGTCAAGAAGTCAAGGAGTCAAGAAGTTAAGTAGTCAAGTAGTCAGAAGCCGATTGCCTTTGATGATATTATCAAATAACTTTCAACTTTCAACTTTCAATTTTCAATTTTCAATTTTCAATTCCCCCTTGTCAACTTGTCTCTAAAGCCTTGTCAACTTCAAAACTAATCCTCCGTGCCTCGGAGCCTCCGTGTTTAAACATCTTCCCCCCAATCCGCAATCAACTCCACAATAGCCCTGATCGTACCGGCGCACGAGACAACCGATTTCCTGTACACCTCCCTGTTGTCCCCGTTTAGTTCCGTGATATACATACTGTAAGCAATCTCCTTGGCATAAGCCTCCGGCTTGTCGCTCATCTGCCATGCCGAACGGTATTTGTTGCGTATAAGCCGGGCGAAGTCCATAAACGAATTTTCCGTTTTCATATACAGTCGGAACTTCATCGAATCCGGAGAATTTCCCGCCTGGAACTTCTTTCCCTGCCAGAACTCGTTGGAACAACCATAAGCCATCAGTCCGAAAAAATTCTTAGCTTCCTTGGCAAGCCTGCTTTCGCCCCAGCCGCTTTCCAGGGCTGCCTGCGCAAGAATCACAATCGGGTTCATGGCAAAAGCCGCCCCTGCTGCAATGGCATGGGGCAGGTTCTGCTTGACGAAGCGGATTTGAGTTGCCGTCATGGTTATTCAAGATGAGGTTTGTCGCATTCCTTGACTATTTCCGCCATTCTTTCCACCGACATATCCGATGTGGCTTTCTTCAGCTCACTGCCCGGAGTGAACACATATTTCGGCTTGCGGATAAGCGCTGGGGTGAACTCCTCTTCCGTAGCCACACCCTGGCTTCCCAATGAAACACGCAGTCTGCCCAACGCTCCGAGCGACACCGATTCGCCCCTGAGCAATGCGTCCGTAGCGACGCTTACCATACCTCTGATCACAAGCTCCACATCACCGAACGAAGCAGTGGACTGTGCCGCAATTTGCTTGCAAAGCATTTCAAAAGTCAATTCCCCGGAAGTTCTTGCCTGGGCATACACCAGTTTTTCGTCAGCTCCGGCACCCTTGCTCATGTTCTTTCTTTTAACTAAACGATACTTGATAGACATAGATTTAGAATTTAAAGGTTAGTAACTAGTGTTTTGCAGGAGAAGTTTTTAAAGTTGACAAGTTAACAAGTTGACAAGGAGTATTAAGTTTATAGGAAATAAGTAAATAATCCTTGTTCCCTGTAGCCTTGTTAACTCGTCAACTTCCATACAAAACACTGATTGATTTTCTATGTCACAAAGGTAATATACGTGAAAATATGGAGTGGCAGCTATGGCATTTTATGGTTGGTTGTTGGGGGATAAGGAATGAAATTTGACACATCCTCAGGGACATCTGTCCCAAACTATGTTATTTCGCTTTCTGGAAAAGCCTTGCAGCCTCGCCAATCCACAGCACAACAGACGAAGAAGCGATTATTATTGCCCATTCTTCCACAGGGAGAGGAACAACATTGAACATTTCGCCTCCGAACGAAACAATCAATATCTGGCCTACGATGATAAGCGCGGCAACAAACAAGAAACTCTTGCTCCCTTTCAGGTCTGCAAAGGCAGAACGTCCTTCCATAAATGCTTTTGCGTTGAACATATTCCAGAATTGCAGCATGACAAAGAAACTGAAGAACCATGAAAGGTCGTGAGGTGTCAGCCCTTCATTTGCATGGAAGTGAAGCAGCAATCCCATCAACACGGCAACGAAAGCAATACCGACACCGAAGATGCGGTAAGTCATCGGGCGTGAGATAATGAAATCGCCGTCCGGTCCGCTCTTCCTTGGCTTGTCCTTCATCACCCTTTCGTTAGGAGGCAACGAAGCCAAAGCGCCGGCAGCAAATGTATCCATGATAAGGTTCACCCAAAGCATCTGTGTGATGGTAAGCGGTGATTCAGTTCCGATAAGTGAGCCGAGCAGAACAATCAGACATGCAGCCACGTTGATAGTAAGCTGGAACAAAAGGAACTTCTGGATATTGCGGTACAATGAGCGTCCCCACATAACGGCACGTGTGATACTGCTGAAAGAGTTGTCGATGATAGTGATGTCGCTTGCCTCTTTAGCCACAGAAGTTCCGTCGCCCATGGAAAGACCAACCTGAGCAGCCTTCAATGCCGGAGCATCATTCGTTCCGTCGCCTGTAACAGCCACAACCGCGCCTTTCTGCTGAAGAAGCTGGACAAGTCGCTGCTTGTCCGTCGGACGTGCGCGGCACATAATCTTAAGGTCAAGGACTCTGTCCAAGGCTTCCTCGTCGCTCAATGCTTCGAAAGCCGGACCTGTTATTATATTGCGGTCAGTATCTTTATCTGTCCATGTTCCAATCTGGCGGCCGATTTCTTTTGCCGTTCCCGGAGTATCGCCGGTTACAATCTTGATGTCGATACCGGCGCTGATACAGCTTTGCACCGCTGCAGGAACATCAGCACGGACAGGGTCGGAGATAGCAACGATGCCAAGATAAGTAAGATCCACATTGTGCAGTTTGCCGTCGGCATAAGGCGAATCATTATCGTTGTCGTCAAGAATCTGGTAAGCAAAGCCAAGCGTGCGTTTTGCCTGGTTCTGGTAATCCAGCAATTGCTTTTCGATGTCAGCCTTGCATTCTTCAACAGATTTGTATCCGCCGCCTGTCTCAACACGGTTGCTGTTTGCCAGAACAATTTCCGGAGCACCTTTGACATACAGAACCTTCTTGCCCAAAAGCGGAGATTTTACAACTGTAGCCATATATTTACGCTCAGTCGAGAATGTAAGCTGGCTTACGATAGGGGCAGATTCTCTTATTTCAAGATAATTCTCGTTCTGTGAATTAAGCCACAAAAGCAATGCCGCTTCCGTCGGATTTCCCAAAGTCTTCACCTTTGCAGGATCAGTGAAATCAAGATGAGCAGTTGAGTTTACCGAAATACCTTCTTTAATCAGGTTGCTCAATTCATCGCCGGCAAGTTTCTTGCCTTCCAGATTATAGAAACGGGTTTCGAAAACCTGCATCTGGTTTTGGGTAAGAGTTCCTGTCTTATCCGTACAGATAACAGTTGTCGCGCCCATAGTTTCGCAGGCATGCATCTTGCGCACAAGGTTGTTTGTCTTGAGCATACGGTTCATGCTAAGGGCAAGGCTCAATGTCACACTCATCGGCAAACCTTCAGGCACCGAAACAACGATAAGAGTCACGGCAACCATGAAATAGTTCAGCAAATGTGAGATATATTCCATAACAGAGTATTCCTGTCCCGAAAGGAAAAGCTTTCCTGCCAGTGCAACGAATGTAACTGTAGCGATTGTATATCCGGCTTTGCTGATAACATTGGCAAGACCTTTGAGCTGGATTTGCAGCGGCGTGTCGATATTGTTGTCGATTTGCGAGCCTTCGTAAACCTTTCCGTATCCTGTGGCGTCGCCTACTTTTTCCACCTTCATTATACCGTGGCCGTCAACAACCGTTGTTCCACGCATCACCACATTTGAAGGATAAGTAGCCTCGCTGTCGAATTCCGCTTCATTTGTTGTTTTGCTGATAATAGGCTCGCCGGTAAGGGTAGATTCGTTTATCTGGAGGGAGACAGCTTCCAGCAGGACACCGTCGGCAGGAACTTCCTCGCCGGTTTCCAGGACCACTATATCACCGACTACCACATCTTTTCGCGGCACCTGGCTGATGTTTCCGTCACGGATAACCTTTACCAGAATGTCATCGTTCACCGTGTTCAGAACTTCAAAAGCCTTGTTAGCCTTTACCTCAAAAGCAAAGCCTACGCAGCTTGCAAGAAGTATGGCAAACAGAATTCCCAGCGGTTCGAGGAATGCTGAGAAACCTTTTGCTTCCGGACCCCAGCAGTGGACCCCGGCTATTACCATTGACAAAACCCATGCGACCAGAAGAATCCGGATAATCGGGTCTTCGAATTTTTCAAGGAATTGTTTCCAAAGAGATGTCTTTTCCGGAGGAGTCAGTACGTTTTCCCCGTGCAGACGACGGCTTTCTTCTACTTGTTGTTGGGTTAGCCCATGCAACTGTTTTGTTTCCATATTAGTTAATTGCAGTTTGAGTTTAAACCGCAAATTACGGAAAGATATATGAGATAAGCAAATATGTGGGTTTAAAAACTTGTCCCCTGATACCTCATTTGCTCAAAATCAAAGTTGACGGCATCTTCTGCAAAGCCTTCTTCGAGTCCTCAGAAACAATATTCCAGGTTTCATAGCTTATAAGCATGAAATTGAACTCACGCAGGAGAGCCTGGCTAAGGTCTTTTTCGTCCGAAATCACTCCGTGCTGCTGCAATTCGCTGTAAGCATAAAGCTCTTTCACTATATTCTGATATTCAGGATGGCTGGCATCCACCCTGTTCAATACGGTGACGTTGGTGTTTGTAGCCCTTTGCAGCGTATTCGCGTAATTAAGAAGGAATAAATCTTTTTCGGAGTTTATAATGATAATCGTATCGGTAGCTTTCACAAACTGGCGGTTGATAAACACACCGACGGCGCATTTCGTCTGCTCAATGAACATCTTGGTCTTGTCTTTCAGCAGTTCGCCGGGAAGGAACCACGATTCCGGAGCTTTCAGGTGCTTGATGAACCTGTTATAGATGGAATTCTTCAGCCTGTTGGCATCCATGTCGGTCGGAATGTCGCTCATTGAAATACCTGCGCCGACAAGAAGGAAATCAAAGCCCTCCTTGTTGACGATGTCGCAAATGTCCTGTCCGGCATTTGTCGAAATTTCATACCTGGTTTCGATAGGGATGTTAAGCTTTTGCGCCCCGTAAAGGATAGGGCCGAAGCTGACTTCCTCAAAGTTTTCAGTATGTATGGGATTTACGTCAGGACCAACAGTCAGGTGAAGAGCCGTAATCTCGAGTTTGTTTTTCTTCTGCGCAAACATCTGGTGTGCCACGTCGAGCATCACCTGCCCGTTGCTGGCACGTCCGAATGAAATCATCACTTTGAAAACCCCGCTCAACGGCTGTGCCGGAACAGGCTCTTTCTTTTTCTTTTCGGAAGAGAAGAATAAATCAATAAATGAAATTAGCGGAGTGGTCATGAAAGTAGTGACAAGGGTCATAAGCACCAGCATCACGAAAACCGGAGGAGTAAGGATTTTCATCTCATATCCGATAGTCAGGACAACAAGTTCCATAAGCCCGCGGGTGTTCATCAAAGCGCCTATGTAAAGGCTGTCTTTCCACGACTCGCCGACGAAACGTGCCGAAATCATAGCCCCGCCGAATTTCCCGGCTATGGCGACAAGGGTTATTATGACGCACATTGTCCAAAGCTCCGGAGTGTTCAGCAAGCCTATTTCCGTGCGCAAACCCGTTGACACGAAGAATAGCGGCAAGAACAGCGACAGCGAAACATCCTCGACCTTCTCGGTCATGATTTTGCGGAATTTGATATTGCTGGGCATGACAACTCCGGCTATGAACGCGCCGAACAATGCGTGAAGCCCGAGGATTTCGGTCAGGTAGGATGATGTTATCAGGATAAGGAACATGAAACCTACAAGGCCTTTGTTTATAACTTCCTTGTTGTGATAGATATTGCCAATCATCCTTAGGAACGGACGCACGGCAAAGAACATGAAAGTTATATACAGTATCGAGAAGAAAATATTATATACGGCGCTGAGCATTGTCCCCGCCTGCGCGATAGCTATGACCACGGCAAGCAGGCACCACGCCGTTATATCGCCATTTGCCGCGCTGGCAAGGGATATTGTTCCAAGATGTGATTTCGTGAGACCTTTCTCCTGGATAATTCTGGCAAGCACCGGGAATGCGGTGATACTCATCGAAATGCTTATGAACAAGGCAAACGAAAGGAATGGGGTTGTCTTGTCGGCATAAGTATCATAGGTGAAGAACGCCGTAAGCATACCGCAGAAAAAGGGGACAACAGTGCTCGTATGGCTTATCAGGATGGTTTCTTTCAGCTTTTTCTTCACTTCGCCCAAGTCCAGCTCCATACCGATGGCAAACATGAACAGTATAAGCCCGAACTGGCTTAGGATGGAAATATTTGCCAATGATTCCGGAGGAAATATGAAAGACGAAGCTTCCGGAAACAAATTTCCCAGCACTGAAGGACCAAGAACAATACCGGCGACAATTTCCCCAATCACCGTCGGTTGCCCTATCCTTATGAATATCCAACCGAACAGGCGGCAAGTCAGCAGGATTGTTATGATTTGCAGAAGCAGTATCCCTATATGCGACCTTACATGATGGAACACCAGGGACCGGAATACGTCAAAGCCTTCGCTGAGGTTTGCCGGGGCGTTTTTCGAAGTGGTTACAAGGTTCGACACTTCATGACTCTCGCCTTCTTTTACTATGAAATACATCAAAGCTCCGAAAATGAGAATCATAGCAAAATAGAAGATTATATTTTTTGTTCCTTTACTCATTTGTTAAAATTGTGTTTCAAGGTGATTTTTGCAAATATAGTGAATGGCGGGCGCAGAGCAAAATAAAAAACCCGTTTTTGATTTTGTGCCTGCGATGTTTTTCCATGCCTCCGTGTCTCCGCGCCTCCGTGTTTTTGTGTTGGAACAAACTCGATTTTCTTTGCTTAAAATTTTGATATTTAATAAAATATCCTTAATTTTAAGAGGACAAAAAAACTATATTATTATGGATAATAAACTAATAAGAAGCTATGGGGTGAGCGAATTTGCCATGCTCTATTTCCCGCATCAGACACCAACGGCGGCATACAAAACAATGCGGAGATGGATAGCCCTGGCGCCGGGACTGAAAGAACGCCTTGCAAAAGCCGGATACCGGCAGTTCAACAAGTATTATACGCCGAAACAGGTCCGGATTCTTATGGACCATTTTGGGGAGCCGTGAGGGAGTAAAGGAGTTAAGGAGTTAAGGAGTTAAGGAGTTAAGTAGTCAAGGAGTCAAGGAGAAGAGGGCCTCTGTCCCAACGGACAATAGCCTTGTCAACTTGTCTCTGAAGCCTTGTCAACTTGTAAAACTTAATTCATTAATAATAAATTATCAATAATGGAAACGCAAAGTAATCCGATGGAAAACGTTTTTGTTTACGTTAAATCAATTTATGAAAAGACCGGTTGCCGGAGCATGACCTCCGGCGAAGTGTATAACCTTATAACCGGAGGAAGTCTCCGGCAGCAGACGGAGCAAATCCGCAGGCTGCAAGCCGGGGAGGGAAAGAAGGAAGAAGTGGATGCCGCAAAGCGGCGTCTGGGCGGAATATTGCCCCATGCCGTGTTCAGCGGCGGAAGGGTGGAGCAGAATGCCGAGTCGCACACAGGCTGCCTGATGTTCGACATCGACCATTGCGGCGCGCCCGCCCGTGAGGTGGTCCGCCGCGCGTCGCAGCTTCCTTACGTATTGCTTGCCACGGTCAGCGTCCGTGGCGAGGGTGTCCATGTAATTGTCAGGGCAGACGTGTGCCTTGCCAATCACACGGAAGTGTATAAGCATGTGGCGGAAATAATCACCGCCGCCCTTGGCGAGGAAATCGACCCCGCGTGCAAGGACCTTTCGCGCGTGATGTTTCTCAGTCACGACCCGGAGGCTTATTACAATCCCAACGCCAGCATTCTACACTTACCCCACACTTTGACCAAAGAGCAGAAAAACAACAGTTCGGACAACCGCGCCTTGATAACCGGCATCGCCCGCTATCTCGACGCCGCCTCAATCACCATGGCGAGCGGCAGCCGCCACACGCAGCTGGCATCCCTTGCCGGCTGCCTGGTGAACGCCGGCTTCGATATGGACGAGGCAATCAGCGAGTGCGTCCGCCGCTATGCCGAACCGGATTTCGGGGAGAAAGAAATCGAATCCGTAATCCGCGGAATATACAATAAGGGTAGGGCGGATTTCGGGAAAAACAGGAAGGAAAAGCCGTTCCGGAAGTCCTCCGAGTCCTCCGAGTCCGCCAAATCCTCCCATTTTGGAGGAGGAAATCCGGAGGAAGAGCCTCAAGAGGTTGACATTGAGGATAGTGGCGAGTTTTTGCCCGTCTTTCCGCAAAATGTTTACGACTCCCTTCCGGACGGTCTGAAAAAACTGCTTCCGGAGCATCTGGAAGGCTCTTTGAGGGATATATCGTTGCTCACGATTTTGACAATAAGCGGGTCGGCGATGCCCCTTGTCAAAGGCGTGTTCCGCCACAGGGAAGTCTATCCGGATTTGTTTGTTTCGATAATCGGCGAGTCCGGAAGCGGAAAGGGTTCGATAGCGCCGCTCTACAAGCTTGTTTCGCTTTATCACAAGAAAATCTCCAACGAATCGCGAAAGCAAGTGCGCCGCTATCTTCAGGAGAAGGACGACTATGAGCAGCTCCGTGCCGCCCATCGCAAGCAACTCCTCCAGAACCCGGGCTGCAAGGAGAAATTCACCGCCGAAGAGCCGATGGAGGTCTATCAGAAGGAGCTATGCCTTTCCGGTTATGTCACCGCCGCAAAGCTCGACGACATGCTTGCGGTGAACGCGCCCTATTGCACCCTGTTTTTCGAAACAGAGATGGAAACCATCAACAAGCTCAACAATTCGGACTACGGGATGTATAACGACACGCTCAACAAGGTGTTCCAGCACGAGTTCGTGGGCAGCCACACCATAAGCCGCGGCTCGCAGTCGGTCGATTGCCCTAAGCTGAGCCTTGTGATGAGCGGCACTCCGGGAATGTTCAGGAAAATGATACCCGATGCCGAGAACGGTACCTTCTCGCGAATGCTGATTTACCGCCTCCGCCCGGCAGACCATTTCATCCCGCTTACTTCGGAAGACGGCCCTTCGACCGACGAGAATCTGGAGCGCCAGGCTGCCTACCTCCTTGAGATGGCGGACTATCTTTGGGAATATCCCACAATGGTGAAATGGACCGACGCCCAGCGCCAGCGGGTGAACCGCTTTTTCGAATCGCGCTATGTCAGCAACATCGCCTTTTCGTGCCGTGAGCGCAACAGCACCGTGCAGCGTTATGCCCTGATGCTTTTCCGCCTCACGCAGATATTGACTGCCGCAAGGAAATATGACGACGGATGGAAGCTGAACGAGATGTTTGTGGACGATGTGGATTTCGAAACCGCCTTTTCGATTATAAAGGTTTGCCTGAAACATTCCGATTTTGTGGCGACATCATTGTCGAAAGAAAAGGACAAAATCCACTATACAATGCCGGACGATATGCATACCCTTTTTGTAAAACTTTCGCACAAGTTTACGCGTGCCGAAGCGGTAAAATTGGGAGCGACCGGAAAGATCTCCGAATCTCGAATCGAAAAGATGCTTATGAGGGCTTTGAAATGCGACTTAATTGTCCGAGAATCATATGGTTGTTACGTGAAAACGGAGCAGGGTCTGCACCTCCTTTCCGAAAAATAGGAGGATTTGGAGGACTCGGAGGACTCGGAGGACTTTTTCTCCGGATTTTGCCCGGAAAATGACGGGTACTTATTGTAAAAAACGTCGCAGTGTTTCCTCCGGAACATGGTAGTGTTTTTTCCGGAACACCGCAGTGTTTTTTCTGAAAAACTATTATGGAAAATATCTGATTTTACTCCCTTGGGTGGTAAGAAAAAACGGTCGTTTTTTTTACCACCCAAAAGAGGGGGAAATCGACAAAAAAAATTTTTTGAAAAAAATTCAGAATTAGCACTTTATCTATTAAAAAGTTTTTTAGATTTGTGGCAAATGAAGGGGATAACCTTGGTAAAAACAAACGACCGTTTTTTCTTACCATCTGATAACTTAATTGTAAGAAGACCTTGTACTTACGAGGTTCGTGTGAATGATATTTTTGAAAATCTTTCCCTTTTTAATGTATGAAATTTTTTCTTGGACAAATAATAAAAATTGAATAGTATATGAAGAAAATCTTTACTTTATTTATTTTGCTGATGGTGCTGCCTGTTACGGTGCTGGCGGCGGTAGATGCCCCTCAGACGCTGTATGTAGCTGGGCAAGCGATTATTGACGAGGGCTATTATACGCAATCTGAAGGTAGTTGGACGAAGTCTAGCGATACTTCCATACCGCCTTCAGAGCCATATTTCCATTATACGAAAGGCAGCGACAACACCCCCGCCACCCTGACCTTAAGCGGGGCGACGATTCAGGGAGGAACTTCTACCGGGTCAGTTCCTTATGGCGCCGGGATCTATGCTCAGTGCAGCAACGGTCAATCAGTTACCCTGACTATCAAACTGATTGGCGAGAATACCATCACAGGCTACTATGGGATTTATGTGAATGCAGAGATAAGCGCGGACAGCAATGGTACAGACGCCTCCCTGACTATTACGGGTGAAAACAATGGCAGCCTGGAAGTATCTGGTTCTAATCACGGAATATTTGTCAAAAGCGGAACAGGCAACGCCTCCCTGAACATCGAGAAAGCCACTGTCACAAGCAGCACCAATGGCGGATATGCCACCGGCGTCTATGTGCAGTCCGGCGTGAACGCCACCGGCTCCCCGAATATCTCTCTTTCCGTCAACGGCGGCAGCCTGACCGCCAGCGGCACTGGAAACAGTGATGGGATACTGTTTTATGTGGGACAATCTCAAGCCACCGGTGCCACCACCAGCCTGACCGTCACCGATCATGCCATTGTGGACGCCAGAAATGGCGGGATCAGTGCATCAAGAATTTCGGAAACGCTTCCTACGCCGACACCAACGGGTAATAATAGCAGCGGCATCGTCTTTGACGATAAGAACGGCACCGTGTACGGCGATGTGACCCTGGACGAGAGCCTCACCATCAACGAGGGCGAGACTCTGACCGTCCCGGATGGTTCTTCTCTCAAATGCAATGGCAACCTGACTAACAACGGAAAGATTATTAATTATGGGACGATTAATGGAACGGTGACAGGAAATGGAACGGTTGCGATTCCTCTTACCGCGGATATGATAAAATTGCAAGAGGAAAAATACATCTATATAGGAAATGCAATTGAACCGAAAGTTACGGTGTCAAATGATGGTGTTGCTTATACAAAATATACAGACTATACGATTTCTTATTCGGGCAACACCAATGCCGGTACGGCAATAGTGAAGGTTACGCCTATAGAAGGTTCACTATTATTAGGTAGTGCTGTTACGAAGGAGTTCACGATCGCGAAAGCTACTCCGAAAATCACATTGAATGTGCCATCAGGGGAAGCCCTCGTATATGACGGAAAAGCCAAAGAGGTGACAGCTACGGTTAAAGGAGTTGAAAACGAAACTGTAGATTTGACAGCCTCGGTTGCATATTATTCAGATGACACCTACCAAACGAATGTGGAAGAGGCAATGAATGCCGGAACTTATTATGTGAAGGCTTCCTTTGCGGAAACAACGAATTATATGGCGATGGAAGAGACTGCCTC
>JAXDRC010000006.1:0-22386 GCA_034091205.1 Parabacteroides sp.
CACAATATTTAATGGTTATTTGATTCCTTGTAATATCTTTCATAGAAACAACACTACAAAAAATCTAGTGAATCTCTTTTTGTTTCAAAGAATTATGTCTTTAAAATGCTGCGAAATCTCCACCTAAATTGACGAAGAACCCATTATATTAAATAGTTATTTTCACAACTTCGTTAAATCTCTAATTATAAGAGAGAAGATGTGATTTGTGAATATTTTTTAACATTATTATTTCTGCACGTTACCTTATTATCTTTATGGTTAAAACTTCTAATCCTAATATCCTTGAATCACATGAAAATCCAGAGAGCCAGTGTTGTAAGTTTGTTGTGAAACTTCTCTCAGAAAACCTCCTGTTGTTTTTCCGGAAATATTTGACATTTCAAGAAAAACACTACGATGTTTTTCTTGAAATAATTAATATTCGATTTTGCAAGTTTAACTCGCTTCTGAAGCCTTTCCGGCTTTACTGGTTATACATTTCCTTGTAATAAAAATCCATTATATCCATCAACATGTCGTGAGCAAGTTTTGCCGGACTTTCAGGATTTATATCCATGGCATGCAGGTAATTGTTCAACGCTTGTTGGAAGTCTCCTTTTTTTCTGTAGGCGTTACCTCTCAAATAGTAAGCTTCATCAGAAGATGGATTATTTTCAATAATGGTGTCCAGCTCTTGTATAGCCTCGTCGATATTTCCGTTTTGTATTTTTTGTTTTATAATTTCCATAGTACATAGCAAGGGGACAAGTTGACGAGGTAACGAGTTTACAAGGGAGGATGTTGCAAAACTAATTTAAACACAGAGACACAGAGTACACGGAGATTTTTTATTTTATTTGTTCTCAATATATTACCTCTATGATTTTGTGCCTCTGTGTTTGATTTTTTAAGTTTGGCAACACAACTTGTATCTGAAACCTTGTTCCCTTGTTAACTTGTCAACTCGTATCTTATTTTACCCAAATATTAGTTATTTCACCAATTGTTACATTCTGTTCGTTCTCTGTTGAATTGCCGGATTTCCTGCATTCGATAATAATCCAAGCCTCATTATCATTTGCTGTCTTGAAGAATGATAATTTGTAAATATCATTGTCATTAAGTTTGTTGATGTCTGAGTTGCTTGCTGGAGTTGCAAACGAAGCAATATTCTTTCCAAACATTGTACCCATTCCTTTCCATTCTGCTTTGCCTGTCGGAATAATTGTTTGTCCGTTGTTTTCAACAGAGAATGGACTTGACGACAACAATGATTTCATGATTTCAGGAAGTTCTGAAACTGCATAAGATTTATACCCCGGTAAATCTTTTTGTTTCGCAGGGTTTTCTATAATTGTTGCTTGTGCCTTTTCTTCTTCAAGCTCAAGGGTATTCATGCCTAGAGCCTTTTTAGCATCAGCAAACAGTTGGTTTGCGAAATCAACTGTTTTGGTTCTGAATTTACCGCTTATACGGTTTAACTTTCCTCTATGGATAGCATATTTGTCAGTTATCCATTCTTCAGCAATATATTTTTCAGGTTCACGCTGATAAGTTACATCATACTCATATCTGATATTCTTGAATTGCAGCAAACAAGATTGTCCTTTACATTCTGCTGTTACTTGATATTGCATCCTGGAGCGGTCCAAAGCAAGAACTGTTCTTGAAAACTCAATATATTCTTCACCTGCTGCAGCAACTTGTCCTTCTTCAGAATTTTCATAAACAACCCGACATCCTTCGCGGCTGAAACGTTCATGCATCCATTTGTTTATGGTTTCATATAACATATCAGGAGACAAAACAGTTGAGGTCAGTTCTGTCTGGAATACAACTTTGCCGTCAACCTCTGGCACTGCACCTTCCATGTATTTAGAGTCCTCCTGCGCAAACGCGCAAAAAGGCAACAGGAATAAAAATAGCAAAACCTTTTTCATCATAATATTATTTTAATCTTTGGCTTCAAATATACGAAAAGGCGAGCGCAGAGCAAAATAAAAAACTTGTTTTTGATTTTGATATGCCGAGCCTTATCCTAATATATATATCCAAATATGTAAAATGAGATTCAAGTATGCAAGGAAGCAACTCTTTGTTTTCTGCTTCCTCGCATACTTTATAAAAAGTCGAGTTTACTGATTATAGATTGTCCTTAAAGAATTTGAACATCATTTCTCTCAGGTGTATAGACGTGTTCTGTCCTTCATAAATGCCATGTGATCTGTTAGGATAAGCAAACATGGTGAATTGTTTTTTATGTTTGATAAATTCGTTTATCATTCTTTCTGCTCCCTGATAATGGCAGTTGTCGTCACCTGTTCCATGAATCAGAAGGAGATTTCCTTTCAATCCGGATGCAAAGTTAACCGGCGAACCGTTGAAGAAACCTTCAGGGTTTAAATCCGGCGTAAGCATATATCTTTCCTGGTAGAAAGAATCGTATAATCTTTGGTCGGGCACAGGAGCAATGGAAATGCCTGTTGTATATAAGTCCGGATATTTAAGCATTGCGTTCAATGTCATTGAGCCTCCGCCGCTCCATCCCCAAACCCCGACTCTCTTGGAGTCAATGAACGGGAATTTGTTCAGTATTTCCTTTACGGCAGCTGCCTGGTCTTTAGGGGCATTGACACCAATGTTTTTGTAGCAGTATTTTCTGAATTCTACTCCTCTTGGAGAAGGAGTTCCTCTGTTTTCAATACTTACAACTACATATCCTTCCTGTGAGAGGAACTGGTGGAACAGGTAGTTATCGCCGCCCCATTTGTCTGTAACAGTAAGTCCTACAGGCTCGCCATAAACATGGAATACGACAGGATATTTTTTCTGTGGATTGAAATTCTTTGGCTTTATCATCCACGCATCCAGTTCAACTCCGTTACCGATAGGAACTTTGAAGAATTCCTGTTTAACCATATTCAGGGCATTTAGCCTTTCTTTCAGTGTTGCATTTGATACAACGTTTCTAATAATCTTGTTGCTTTTTAGTTCAATCAAGTCTGCAACCATCGGTTCGTTTGCCGATGAATAGCAATGTAGGGCGTATTTAGACCCCGGAGCTATATTATAAGAATGTGAACCATAGGTTAAATCCGGATTTATAGCTTCGGCTGGTTTCTTGCCGTTTATGGAAATCTTATAATCCATTCTTGTCACCGGACTGTTCAGCGCGCTTGTGAAATATACAATCTGTTTCTTTGCATCATAGTAGTTCATTGAGAGAACATCGTATTCTCCGTCAGTAATACATCTGATATTTTGTCCGTCGCGGGAAATGGCAAACAGATGTCTCCATCCGTCCTGTTCACTTAACCAAAGGAATTCTTTGCCCTTATTTATCCAGATGATACGTTCGTTGGCGTCAATCCAGTATTTACCGTGGGTATCGTCCGTAAATATAGTTTTTGACGTTCCGTCATTGGCATTTGCTATTATTATGTTGTTCTTTGTCTGTACTCTTGGAATTTGTTCTATAATCAGTTCATCAGAAGAATCAGCCCAATCCATATAAGGCAAGTAATTGTCATACGGATCACCTTTTATATCCATCCACTGTATTTTATCGGTATCAGTATTTACTACACCTATGAATGCGCCGGACATTGCAGTTCCCACTTTTGGATAAGGAATAGGGATAACTCTTGAATATATTGAGTCAGTATAGTTTATCATATTGAAAACACCGGTTTCGGAAGAGTCTATTTTCCAGAAAGCAAGTTTCTTCCCGTCCGGGCTCCATCTCAGACCGTCCCTGCATGAGAATTCTTCTTCATAAGCCCAGTCGAATGTTCCGTAGACGACTGTGTCTGTTCCGTCGAAAGTATATTGTTTTACTTCGTTGGTTGCAATATTCTGTACATAAACATTTTTCTTATAAACGAAAGCTACCTTTGTTCCGTCCGGTGAAAGTTTTGCGAACTGCACTTCAGACGGAGCTGCGTCAGGACCGACTTTGACGATTTTCTTGTCTTTGATGTTCAACAAGAAGAAATCGCCTTTGGTGTTATATCTCCACACTCTTCGTGAATTGGCAAATAATATTACTGTAGATAAATCATCGGTGAAATTATAATCCTCCACATATATTTGTTTGCCGTTGTATTTAAGCAAGTCGGCATCTACAAGTACGGAAGTTTCGCCTGTCTTTATATCAGTTCTGATTATCTGTTGTCTGCCTTCGCCAAGATGTTTGATGAAAGAATATGATTTTGTGTCGGGCAACCATTTGAATTCCGGTAAAGATTCACTTCTGTAATATCTGTCTTCAAAAATGGATTTAAGTTCAAGTCTGTTTTTCAATTCAACAGTTTTTTGAGTCTTTTGTGGACCGGTAACTATCTCAACCGGAATAGGATCTTGCGCAAAAGCACAGGTGGCAGATGCTAGCATTGATATGCATAAGCAGTTTCTGAGTAAATGTTTCATAATAATACAATTTAGTTTATTTGTTCGTATATTTCTTTAAGTTTGCTTGTAATCGTTGTTTATGCGCTATTTCCCCTTTGCAATTATATTAATTTGGTGGAATCTAACGACTTTTCTATTCTCAATGAAGTCTTGCACACCGATAATCCTCCAAGTCCGGTGCATCTTAATTCCGGACAAATAGCCTTACCCGTTTGGTTCATCGCACATATAACCTCACTTAAAGGAATAAGAATATCAACACCTGCCAATGCAATATTAGCTGATGATATCGCATTCATACTGCACATTATATTCTTTCCCAAACAAGGAGCTTCAACTCTTTTAGCTATCGGGTCGCAAACCATTCCGAGAATGTTTTGCAATGCAAAAGATGCGGCGCTGAGACATTCGTGTGAATTTCCGCCCATCATTTGGGCGATAGCCGCGGCTGCCATTCCTGAGCCGGCTCCGCATTCTGCCTGACATCCGCCGACCTCTGCCGAAATAGTGGAGTCTTTGGCAATGAAAAGACCAATAAGCCCGGCAGCAAGCAGTGATTTGATGCATGTATCTTCATCAATACCATATTCGTCGGCACAAGCCAGAATCGCAGAAGGAACAACTGCACACGAGCCGGCTGTTGGAGCTGCCACAATAACGCCAAATGAACTTTTGCATTCCATTATGGCCAGAGCATATTTTATTATCCTGTTGGTTAGAGTTGAAGGGATAAGTTTGTTTTTTGCGACTCCTTCATCGATGAGGTGGAATTGCTGCCCAAGTATGCGGTCGTTATAATCTGTTCCGGCTAGTCCCGTTTGCAGAGACTTTCTCATAGTATGTAAAATTTCTTTTGCAATCTCCCAAACATCATCTTTAGATATGCCGCCTCTTTCTGCTTCATATTCCAAAGCATATTCCCACATTTCTTTATTGGTTTTGGGAAAATATGTTTCAAATCCTGAGGCATCAACGAAAGGCAGATTTGCTTTATTATTATAATGTATAGGAAGAATTGGAGACAATGTGCCTATGCCTTCAATATTTACATAGGTATCACCTTCGATGTTTACGTCGCAGTCATTTATCCTTGTGACTTTTATCATTCCTCCGCCTGTCGATATAGCTTTTATATAAGTGTTTATTCCTTTACTGTCTGTAATGGCCAGCTCGTAGGTATTGGGATGTGAACAAGGTTCGTCATTAACAATTAACTCCTCTTCAAGACCTTTTTCCTTATATATATCCAATATATCTTTTATTTCTTCCGCTTCAATTGGAATACCGGTTAATCCTGCCAAAAGCCCGGTCTGTGAACCCTGGCTGTGGTATGTTGTCGGCAAGGAGCCTTGCGTTGAACAACTTACAGAAACTTTCTTCAACCCGTTTTTCAGGCATTGTCTGGCAATCTGCCCAATACGGTAGGCAGCAGCAGTATGCGAACTTGACGGACCGCGCATAACTGGTCCTAATATTTCATTGAATATGCTGATAGGTTTGCTCATAATTTAGAAATCAATATCAGTTCCGAATCCTTTGTCCAGCGACATGTTATATATGTATTCGGCAGCAACCAGGTCCTGGTTTGCTATACCTACGCTTTTGAATATAGTTCTTTCCTTTTCGTCCTTTCTTCCCGGGATGCAACCTTTTATCAAATCTTTCATTTCTCCACGAAAATTTGAATTGTCAATCCTGTTGTTCTTTAAAGGAACGATTATATCTCCACTTTCCTTGAAGCATGAATCTTTATGGTCAACATAGAGGGCTGAACCGTTGAAAACATCATCAGGCAGTTCTCTCATGCTTTCTGCAAAAGAACCGATAGCGTTGATGTGTACCCCTTCTTTTAATTCATTGGTCTGGAATAAAGCTTTTGTAGAATTGGTCACTGTGCATATGATGTCTGCTTCGCTTAGCGTTTTTCTGTCAGTTCCTTCAATGAATTCAGCATCTTTTCGGGTTTTGAAATATTCTATCAGCTTTAAAGCAGAATTTTTGTTGATATCGAAAACAATGACTTTTTTTATGTTTCTTACTGCCATTACCGCTTCAATTTGTGTATAAGCCTGGGCTCCTGCGCCGAAAATGGCAAGTACGGAAGAATCTTCTTTGGAAAGAAGTTTTGTGGCTAACCCTGATGTGGCGCCTGTCCTGTATGTTGTAATAATACTTCCGTCCATTATGGACAATATCCTGTTTTTCAAGCCATCCAGCAGAATTACCATCCCTTGGATTGTAGGATAACCAAAAGGACTGCTCCCCTTGAGTTGGTTTAACAGCTTTATGGTTATATATCCGTTGGTATTGTCTATGGCAGGTTTGAAAAACAAAATAGGATTGTCTTTTCCCATATCCGTGATAGTCCTTAACGGCATATAGGATTTATTGCCTTCAAGCAAAATAAAAGCTTTAGCCATTTCATCGATGAGGCAGCTTAAAGAGATATTTTCTTTAATGTCTTTGGATGTGATTATTTTCATATTGAGTCTGCTTTTTTATGATATAATTTTGCGCTTAAATTTAGAATATTTTGATTGATAATATTAAGGTTTTGGCATATTAATTTTGATTTTAGTTACGCAAGTTGTTTGAATTTAAATAAGAGGACCCGTCTTTGGCGCTTTTATGCTTTTAAGTTGAGTGCTTGCTAAACTTAAATAAATAATTATTATAAATACTCTTATTATAGAAAAAAACTCTATATTTGCACCTTGTTAAATTAGTAGTGAACTATTTAAACGAATTTAGTGGCTTTTAAAGGCTGCAAAAATCAAAAATGGACATCAGTGTATCCAATGAAAATTGGTGTTAAAAAGCATTGTCCTGATTATCCTGGAATATAATAATAATAAAAATAAAAAAGTTCAAAAATGCAAAACAAAGGATTTGTAAAGGTCTTTGCAGTGTTGCTGACGCTTGTATGTTTGTTCTATTTGTCTTTCTCTTTTGTAACAAGACATTACAACAGTAAAGCCGTTGAGTATGCTGCAGGCGACCCTGCGAAAGAGAGTCTGTATTTGGACTCATTATCTACTCAGAAAGTATGGCTTGGCTATACTTTAAAAGAATGCCGTGAGATGGAAATCAGTTTGGGTCTTGACCTGAAGGGCGGTATGAACGTAGTTTTGGAACTTAGCGTTCCTGATGTGGTTCGTTCTTTGTCTGGAAATAACCAGGACGAAAATTTCAACAAGGCATTGGAATTGGCATATGCAAATCAGGCAACAAGCCAGAAAGATTTCATTGATTTGTTTGCCGAAGAGTACAAGAAACTGGACAGCAACGCTCGTCTTGCTTCTGTTTTCAGTACATTCGATTTGAAAGATAAAATTACTCCACAGAGTTCAGATGCAGACGTAATCAAAGTGTTGAAGGAAGAATTGCAGAGTGCTATCGATAATTCATTCAACGTGTTGCGTACTCGTATCGACCGTTTTGGCGTGGTTTCTCCAAATATCCAGAGATTGGAAACTGCCGGTCGTATCTTGGTTGAGCTTCCAGGTGTAAAAGAACCGGAACGTGTTCGTAAACTTTTGCAGGGTAGTGCAAACCTTGAGTTTTGGGAAACATACCAGTTGCCTGAAATTTATCAGAACCTTGTAGCTGCCGATGCTGCTTTGGCTTCTTTGCTTGCCGAGTCATCAGAGGAAACTGCTGAAACTGCAGTAACTGATTCAGTAGCTGCTCCAAAAGCCGAAGCTGAAGTGAGCGAAGCTGATTCTTTGCTTGCAAATATCAAGAGCGAACAGCCGGAAGCTCAGAATCAGTCAATGGAAGAATTCGCAAAACAGCATCCGTTGTTTGCATTGCTTTCAATCAACCAGTACAACGGCCAGTTGGTGCCAAGTGCTGTTGTTGGTGTTGCCCAGGCAAAAGATATGGAGAAAATCAATGAGTATCTTAACATGAAGCAGGTTAAAGACGCGCTTCCACGCAACTTGTCTTTGAAATGGGGTGTTAAGGCTATTGATGAAAGAGAAATGTATTATCAGTTGTTCGCTATCAAGGTTTCAAACCGTGATGGTTCTCCGGCACTTGGTGGAGAAGTGGTAACTGATGCAAATGCGGACTTTGTTCAGAGAGCTGGTATGTCTGAACAGGAAGTTTCGATGACTATGAATGCAGAAGGAGCGAAAGCTTGGGCTCGTCTGACAAAAGAAAATGTTGGCCGTGCTATCGCTATTGTCCTTGACGGTATGGTATATTCTGCTCCTAACGTAAACGGTGAAATCACTGGTGGCCGTTCTTCAATTACCGGTAATTTCACTCCTGAAGAAGCAAAAGACTTGGCAAACGTATTGAAGTCTGGTAAGATGGCTGCTTCAGTTCATATCGTTCAGGAAGACGTTGTTGGTCCTTCACTTGGTCAGGAAGCAATTACTGCCGGTGTTATTTCATTTGCGATTGCTCTTGTTTTGTTGATGCTTTATATGTGTGCATTCTACGGACTTGTTCCTGGTCTTATCGCCGATGCAGCGTTGGTTGTCAATATCTTCTTCACAATGGGTATCCTTGCTTCATTCCAGGCAGTATTGACATTGCCGGGTATTGCCGGTATGGTGCTTACTTTGGGTATGGCAGTGGATGCTAACGTGTTGATTTATGAACGAACAAAAGAAGAGTTGCGTGCAGGTAAATCATTGGGCAAGGCTATTGCCGATGGTTATGGAAATGCGTTCTCTGCAATCTTCGACTCAAACTTGACATCAATCATTACAGGTGTTGTATTGTTCTATTTCGGAACAGGTCCAATCCGTGGTTTCGCAACAACAATGATTATCGGTTTGGTTGCTTCTTTCATCACCGCTGTATTCCTTACCCGTATTGTTTATGAAGGATTGCTTGCAAAGGATAAATTGAAGAACATTACCTTTACTACCTCATTCACTAAAGGCTTGCTTACTAATCCTAAAGTAAACTTCCTTGGCGCTCGTAAGATTGGTTATTTGATTCCTCTTGCAATCATTGTTCTTGGTGCTGTTTCAATGATGACTATCGGTTTGAACAAAGGTATAGACTTCACTGGTGGTCGTAACTATATTGTTCGTTTCGACAATAATGTTAAGACAGAAGAAGTTCGTAATTTGTTGGATAAACCGCTAGATGGTGCTGTCAGTGTAATTACTATCGGTTCACAGGACCAGGTTCGTATTTCAACTAACTATAAGATTGATGAATCAGATGCTTCTGTCGACCAGGAAATCGAATCTAAATTGTATGAAGGTTTGAAACCTCTATTGAAGGAAGGAACAACTTTGGAACAGTTCACTAGTAACTATATCCAAAGCTCACAGAAAGTAGGTCCGTCAATGGCTGATGATATAAAGAATGCAGCATTCCTTGCAGTTATCTTCTCTATGATCTGTATGGCTGCATATATCTTGCTTCGTTTCCGTGATATTTCTTTCTCTGCCGGAGCGTTTGCGTCAGTTGCAACAACAACATTGTGTATTATTTCATTCTATACTTTGTTGTGGAAACTGTTGCCATTCTCAATGGAAGTTGACCAGACATTTATTGCGGCAATCCTGACTATCATTGGTTATTCTATCAACGATACAGTGGTTGTATTCGACCGTATCCGTGAAACAATTTCAATATATCCTAAGCGCGACCGTTATCAGGTAATCAACGATGCTTTGAATTCTACATTGTGCCGTACATTCAATACATCTTTGACAACTTTGGTCGTTGTATTGTGTATCTTCGTTCTTGGTGGTGCAACAATACGAAGCTTTACATTTGCAATCTTGTTGGGTATCATTATTGGTACTTACTCAACTCTGTTCGTTGCAACTCCAATTGCATACGAATTGCAGAAGAGAAAAATAAACAAGAGAGCTGTTGCTGAAAAAGAAAATTAATAGAGAGTTTCTTGTTTTCATAATTATTAAGAGGGCTGTTCTTCATTTGAGGAACAGCCTAATTTTTTTGTTTCAAATTATTGATTACTTTTGGAAAATATAATTTTAAAGTTGACAAGGTTTTCAGATACAAGTTAGCGAGGTAATGAATAAAAGTTTGTCAACTTGCTGAAAGAAAGTTCAGTTTGCGAAACTTAAATCTGGTTTAAAACTTTATTTATGGGTAAATTGTTATATCTCTGTAAGTCCTTTTGTGCAGCTTTATTGTTTGTTTTGGCTTTGCCTTTTATTTTTTCAAATAAAGTCAGGGCTGAAAATACTGAAAGAAAAGATGTAAAGCTGGCATTGATTTATACAGTAACCACGCCTGAACTCAAGGCTGACGTTGTAAGAGAAATAAAGCAACAGGTTGGAGATGACGTTAAACTGCTGGTTTATGAAGCTCCTGAAGTCTTTCAGGCTATAAAGAGCGAAGGTTGTGTTTCTGCTGCTTCTGCTGCAAAGATGATTAAATATTATATGAGTGCGGTTGAAGATGGAGCTGATGTGATATTGAGTATTTGTTCAACAGTCGAAGATATAGCGTATAATTCGCAAACTATTGCTAAATATACAGGGATTCCAATAGTTCTGGTCAATGAAGAAATGTGCAGGGAAGCTGTGCGTAAAGGCAATAGAATTGCAGTTGTTTCGACTTTCGAAACATCGCTGTCACCGACAGGAAATACATTAAGACGAGTAGCCCGTGAGATGAACAGAAATGTTGATATTAAGGAAGTCCTGATAGAAGGCGGTTTCGGACTTGAGGCAGACAAACTTAAATCTCTGATGGTTGAAAAAATCAGCAAAGTTGCCGATGGTGTTGATGTTATAGTATTTACTCAAGGCTCAATGGCATATTGTGAATCTTATATTGAAGAAAAACTGGGAAAAGAAGTATTGACAAATCCTTATTTCAGTGCATTGGCTGTCAAACGAGCTTTGTTGGAAAAAGGTTTGTAATTTCTCATTTAAAATGAAACAAATTTTTAATGTATATAAATAAATATCGTATTATGAATAAATTATTTTCTTACTTATTGCTTACATTTAGTGTTGTATTGATGTTCTCGTGCGACAAACTTCCTTCTATCAATGATTTGTCTGGTGTTTATAATGGAAGGGTTGATGTGGAGTATAATGATGCCGACATTGCCAAGTCAATTCCGGCAACAGCAACACTCTCTGTTCCTTCAGGTGATGAAGACAAAGTTTTGGTCGAATTAAAGATTCAGGCTTTGGATATAATCCCGGTTTCTGAAATGAAAGTAAAATGTAACCTTCATAAATCTCAGGATAAGGATGAATATATTCTGAATGGCTCAACAACTTTGGATATTCCTGGAATTGGCCAGATTCCATTTTCTTTAACAGGTGAGTTGGATAAAAAGGAACTGGATCTTTCTATTACAGCTTTGACAAATTACCTTACTGTTGAAGTTGATTTTGAAGGACGTAAATAACCTGGATTTGTTATAAATAAAACCGGAAGTTCGACAAACATAAGTTTGAAAAACTTCCGGTTTTATTTTTTATGAAATTTTGTTTTATTTCTTTGTGACGTGAACTCTCTGTGTCGGAGCAAGGTTCTCATTTCTATAGCTTACTTGCTCAACCACATTCTCTGCCAATTCTCGGAATGCAATTCCTGTGATTGATTCTGGATTCAATGCTACAGGAGTTCCGGCATCACCGCCTTCACAAATGCTCTGCACTATTGGTATCTGGCCAAGAAGAGGAACATTAAGCTCTTCAGCCAAACGCTTGCAACCTTCTTTGCCGAAGATATAATATTTGTTTTCCGGCAATTCCGCAGGAGTGAACCAAGCCATGTTCTCAATAAGACCAAGAACCGGAACATTTACCTTTTCTCCTGTAAACATGCTGATACCTTTACGCGCGTCAGCCAAAGCCACTTCCTGAGGTGTGCTGACAACAACAGCTCCAGTGATAGCCAATGTCTGGACAAGTGTAAGATGAATATCGCTTGTCCCCGGTGGCAGGTCAATAAGGAAATAATCCAAATCGCCCCAGTTTGCATCACCAATCAGCTGTTTCAATGCATTACTAGCCATTGCTCCACGCCAAAGAACAGCATCTTCCTTGTTCACAAAGAAACCGATTGACAACATTTTCACGCCATAGTTTTCTGCAGGTTCAATCAGTTCTCTGCCGCCAACTTCAACCATATAAGGACGTGCTTCTTCAAGGTTGAACATCTTAGGCTGTGAAGGACCGAAAATATCGGCATCCAGCAAACCAACTTTGTATCCGAGTTTAGCCAATGCAACGGCCAGGTTTGCCGCAACTGTACTTTTACCAACACCACCTTTACCGGAAGATACGGCAATTATATTCTTTACTTCCGGCAGAAGTTTGTCCGGTTCAGGACGTGCAAGCTGCTTAGCCTTAACGGTAATATTATTCTTTATATTTACTTCCGGACTTACATAAGTCAGGATTGCTGTTTCGGCAGCTTTCACCACCGAACGGATAAACGGATCGTTAGGCTTGTCGAAAATAAGTGAGAATGTAACATTCATACCGTCGATACGAATGTTGTCTTCCACCATATCCATTTCGATCAAGTTTTTTCCTGTTCCCGGATAGCGCACGTTCTTCAGTGCGTCCAGGATCAATTGTGGATAAAGGGTCATATGTTTGAGTTTATAAGTTTTTGAGTTTATTAGTTTATAAGGTGACGAGTTGACAAGGTGACAAGTGAACAAGATTATTTTTCCTTGTCAACTTGTCAACTCGTTTCTTGTCTCCTGTATTTACTTTCCTGCTGCCAACGCACTGCGTTTGCTTCGGTTGAAACTTCTGTACGAATCATATTCAATTTCAATATCCGGTTCAATAAGCTGTTCTCTCTCTTCACATACGAACTGGATATATTTGATGTTCAGTCCTCGGTCCAGCCATTGCTGTTCGTAGTATGTACGGATTGACAGAATATCATCAGCCAGGCCGCAATTATACAAATCGTCAGTGCTGACTTTTACCGGATAATTGTTTGCCTTCGCCATTTCGCATGTATATGTGTACATGAAATTACTGTCAGTCTTCAGATGGATCAATCCTTCGCCGGACAATATCTCGCGATACATCTTCATGAATCTTGTTGAAGTAAGTCGTTTGTTTACTTTCTTCATCTGTGGATCCGGGAATGTTATCCATATTTCCGCAACTTCGCCCGGAGCAAAGAAATGGGCAATAAGCTCAATACTTGTTCTCAGAAAAGCAACATTTGTCATTCCTGATTCAAGTGATTCCTTGGCTCCACTCCACATTCGCGCACCTTTAATATCTACACCGATGAAGTTCTTGTTAGGAAACAATTTTCCCAAACCAACAGTATATTCACCTTTGCCGCAGCCCAGCTCAAGGACAATAGGATTGTCATTCTTGAAGAACTGCTCATTCCAATGCCCGCGCATAGGGAAACCTTCTTCCTTCAATACGCTGAAAGGATATTGGAACACATGCGGATAGCCCGCCATATCGTCAAACTTAGCTAATTTATTCTTTCCCATGGTGCAAAGATATAAATAATGTTGCTTGGTCATTATTTGTATATAAAAGAAAGTTATGGAGAGTTACCATGTCAAAAACAGAATTGGTATAAAATCCAACATAATAAAAATAATAATAAAGCACTTGCAAAAAGAATTAGTTTTATTTTGAATATATAATTATTGTCTAATTTTTCTTTTCTTAATGTGTTTTTATGGATTTCTTCTAATTTTTCAACTGACATATTTGATAAATCAACATCTTTTCCTTTTTCTACAAGGTATTTATAGTGTTCTTTAATTCTATCCCTATTTAATTTGCGAAGTTCTCGGTTTTCTTTGTCCCTCCGCATCATATCATTTATACAACCTAAAGTACCCATAAAAAATTATTGCTAAAATTTATATTGTTTATTTGCAGGAATTTTATTTAGAGTTTAATAGAAAGGCTTGTTCTCTAAATAGTTTATATGATATGTATATTAAGAATCTGCTTATCTAAATATATTTTCCATTTCGTAAGCATCTGCATAAGGTGCAACAAGTAAAATTCCTCTATCTTGAAGAGCTCCAGACATAGTATATGTTCCCATTTGTTGACGAATCAAACCTCCTCTAATATCATAATTGTTACTCAATCTTGTACGGGTATACATAAACATATCATATTACCCGGAAGAGTTTGTATTTACATATTGAAAAGATGATATGAAAAAAGATTTTCCTTGCAATGTTATGTTAAAGTTTGTAGTAGTTGTTCCTTCTGCACCTAAGCTAATATAATTGTTTATACAAAAATAAGTTCCTTTAGGTCCAGTAAGAATATAATCTAATAAATTATTAATTTCATAACCACTTGCTTTAGCTAAGCCATTCTCCATTTGAAAAAATTTATCTTTGTAATGTTTCGGGATTTCTTTTACTAAAATTGCAAGTTCTGCTTTTTCATTAACAAATGAACTACCAAAATAATCAGGAAACTCGACTGATTCTGTTCTTGTCGATTTAGTGTCAGCAGTAAATGAATCATAAAGATTCTTAACCTGTTCATGTACAGAAAAACTATCATTTACTACAAATTTTGTAGATAATGAAACATCTTCTATCATTTCATCAGAATTACAAGACCAAACTCCTAATGAAATGAGACTAATCAAAAAAGAATAAAAATAGTATCTTTTCATAAATACCTCCTTTTTGTGAGTTTTCACAAATATATGTAAAGTTGAGTGCGGAGCAAAATAAAAACTTGTTTTTGATTTTGATATTCTGGCTTGTATCAATTAGTCAATACGAAATGTATATAATCTCATAATAATATATGAACCTTTAATGCAAATACAGTTTTTGGATTACTAACATAAATTGAAACATCAACATATTTATCTAAAAACAATATAGGAATAACCAATGTATTCTTATACTTCGTTATCTTTGCTTAAGTAAACAAAATCATTATAAAAAGTGGAATATGAATATTAGGAATAAGAAAGAGAAATGGTTTTATTATGGACTTATCATAGGTTCTATCATAGGAATAATTGTTATGTCATATATTTTGATTGTATGAAAATAAGGGAAATAGTATAAATGAAAAAAACAAATCTGATACATGAAAGAAGTTGTGATAAATATTAATAAAGTAAATTTATATTCTTTGCCATGCATAATAATAGGAACACCATTTTTCATAATTATATACCGATATTTTCATGGTACAGAATTTCGTGATGTGTTGCAGGAAAATCCATATTTGTTGTTAGTGTTAGTATTAGTTATATTGGGTTTTGTTTTTTTACATGAACTTATACATGGGCTATTTTTTTCTCTTTATGCAAAAAGAGGAACTAAAAGTATTAAGTTTGGAATTATGTGGAGCAAATTTGCACCATATTGCCATTGTGATGATGCTATAACAGCTAAACAATATAGAATAGTACTCTTAATGCCTACTTTATTATTAGGATTCTTTCCTGCATTAACCGGTTTTCTGATAGGAAACTTTATAGTATTTTTTTCTGGAGTTATGTTAATATGGGGAGGTCTCGGAGATATAATAGCTTATTATTTAACAAAAAAGGTTCCAGATAATGCACTGTTGATAGATCATCCTAAAGAAGTTGGTTTTTATTATGATGATAAAATATAAACGTCTTATTAATAACAAAAAGTGCAATCGTTTTTGATAGTTATGTAATCCGTATATGAGTTATCCGCTACTTTTGCTACAATTCTTTAGGTAGCCAAATAGTATTCTTTAAACCATTACACACTATTCTCTGTTTTATAATAATAAATAATAAGGTGAGTTTATAAGTCCCTTAGTTTTTAAGTTGCTCTAAACTTATAAACTCAAAAACTAACAAACTCAAAAACTCAAAATGGATATAAACAACAGCACATTATTATTAGCCTTCGGCATGACAATGATTGCCGGGCTTTCAACAGGAATAGGAAGTTTGATAGCATTTGTGGCAAAGCGGACAAACACCAAATTCCTTTCAACAGCATTAGGACTTTCAGCCGGAGTGATGATTTATGTATCATTTATGGAACTGATGCCGGAATCCGTTCATTTGTTTGAAGAACTTTATCCCGGCAAACAGGCTACAGTCTTTATGCTTTTGGCTTTCTTTGCCGGTATTGCTCTTATAGCGTTAATCGACCGCTTGGTTCCGGAAGAAGAAAATCCGCACGAAATACATTCGATGAGTGATGAAAGTAAGCCTCAGAACTTGAAGCGAACCGGACTGATGATGGCTCTTGCAATCGGTATTCACAATTTCCCTGAAGGTTTGGCAACTTTTGCTTCGGCAATGACAAATATCGAAATAGCTTTGCCTATTATGTTCGCGATAGCAATCCACAATATTCCGGAAGGAATAGCCGTTTCCGTTCCAATATATCATGCCACAGGAAGCCGCCGTAAAGCTTTCTGGTATTCTTTTCTTTCCGGAATGGCTGAACCTGTAGGAGCTTTGGTTGGTTTCCTTTTCCTTATGCCATTCTGGACTCTTGAAATCAACGCTTCACTTCTTGCCTTAGTTTCCGGCATTATGGTTTACATCTCGTTTGATGAATTATTGCCCGGTATGGAGAAATACGGTCATCATCATTTGGGAATATTAGGTGTCGTTCTGGGTATGATGGTTATGGCGGTAAGTCTGCTTTTACTATAATATACAGGTTACGAGTTGACAAGAAAACAAGTTGACAAGCGTTAAAATCTGTAAAGGTATGTCCTCTTCCTTGTCAACTTATCTCAATCCCCAATAGGGGTTTTTATTTCTCGTGTGTCTTATTGTTGAATAATTTATTAATGACTTAAGTTTTGCAATTCGATGTATGATTGGCGAGTTGGCAAAAAGCTTGTAAACTTGTTGATAATAATACTTTATAGTAATTTTCTATTATAATCTTGTCAACTTGTCTCTGAAGCCTTGTCAACTTGTCTCTGAAGCCTTGTCAACTTTTCTCTTGACCGTTTTGCAAAGCGTAAACAAATAAGCGTATGAGAAATTTTTTACTGACATTGTGTTTTGTCCCGGCTTTTGCCATGGCTTCTTCTGAGAATGGTAATCATGTTGAGAAATTTATTAAGGTTCAGCCGGAAATAAATCTGTTGAAAAGTGCTGAATCTGTAACTTTGGATTCCGTTTATGTCTATTCGGACGGGATACTTTCTGAAAAGTTGTATTATTCTTATGATGCAGAAGGACGCAAAGAATCTGTTGAGAGTAAGCAGCGATATTCCATGTCCTCGGAATTCCGTCCGGTTTATAAGACATTGTTCCGCAATTACAAGGAAGACGATAACAACGGAATTTATTGGGAAGAATCTACTTTTAATTACAAGGGAGAAGGGAAATGGATTGAAACTTCACGCTCCAAGAACCACGCTTTGGATAGTGGCTTGCAAGATTATTTTGAGGAATACAGCTATATAGACGGAGATTGGGTTAAAACCTGGGTTTGGCAGCCTGTTGAAATAAAAGATAATTATCCGACAGCTGTCGTTGATTCGTCATATGAAGGAAGTATGCTGACTGTCACAAAAATGACATTGTCTTTCGATGTGGCAAAAAGAGTTGAGAGCAGTGATTATCTTTTATGGGACGAAACCGCCAAAGACTGGATTTTGATGGAGAAAATCAAATTTGAATATAAAGACGCTACCGGAAAGGATTATGTGATCCGTCATTATGTCCGCGACGATTCCGGTGAATGGAATGATGAATACGGATATATTTATGAATTTGACGAACGTGGAAACCAGATTTTGGAAAAAGCTTATGGCGATTTTGATTTAGAGGTTAAGAACCGTAATTTCTATTCCGACTATATTGTGACACATAACGAGGAAATTTCGGCAGACACTCCAGTCCGTTGGCGATTTGACTCATCATCTGATATTCTTTTTGTAGATAATATTTCGGCCTCCAGGCAGAATCTTACATTATATAATATGCAAGGCTCAATAGTTGAATCGCGATTGTTACCGGAAGGTAAGTCTGAAATATCTTTCCGTGGTTTGGCGCATGGCATATATATTTTGCGTATAGGGGAGAAGACAGTGAAAGTCAAACATTGATAACATAAACGACTAGATACAAATTCTTGGCATAAATCTTTTGCCATGTAACGATTCTCTGTAAATTTATGCTCCGAGTAATATTTTAAGGTGAAGGGGTATTATTATGAAGAATAAAATATGGCATTTGATGTCTCGCTGGTTTTTATTGTTCCGTACATCTTTGGAATATAATCCTGTAGAGATGCTTTTTGTAATCTTTTTTGTTCTGTATAGTATTGTAGGATACGGTAATTCCAATCCGTGGCATGATTATGTTTTTACTTATGCTCCGCTTCTGTTCATGTCAGCTCACACAATTAATGATTGGACAAAACAGGGAAATTATCGTATCCTTTATTATTTATCTGCGTTACTGCTTGTTCCTGTAATAATTTTTGCTGATTCCTCTTGGCTTTTCAAACCTTCATGGTTTGTTACATTGATAATACTCACTTTACTTTATTGGCAGATAGGTTCGCGAAAGAATGATGTAGTGTTTGTAATCCGTCTCTTACGTTCTTGTTGGGCATTTGGTTTATCAATGCTTTTGTCTGCCATTTCTTATTTGCTTCTGTTGTCCGTTTGGGGCGCAGTGCGCTATCTTTTTGATATAGATTTGTTTGCCGATGATTATGGTGTATATGCGGCTATTGTAGCCTGGGAAGGAATGTTCCCGATGTTTTTTCTCATATTCGATAGAGATGACAGTATCGGTAATAACAGAAAAGTCATAGATATATTATCCCGTTTCATCTTATCTCCGGTATTGCTTGTTTATTCGTTTCTTTTCTATGTTTATATGGGAAAGATAGTTTTTACCCAATCCTTACCTGAAGGAGGAGTCTGCTTTATGGTAACGGCTTTTGTAGCTGTGGCATTTTTGTTGAAGGGAATTTTCATGTTCCTTTCAAAATCATACTGCCGTTGGTTTTACGATTATCTGGCATGGTTTGTTATGCCGACTCTTCTCTTGTATGCAGTTGGCACGTTTTATCGTATCAATCAATACGGCTGGACAGTCATGAGGGTTTATCTTGTTGTTGTCGGTCTGGTTATGCTGGTTCTTTGCATCACATCATTGCTTCGTCGTCCTGATTTTTATTTTAAAACAGTTTGGAGCACTATTTTACTTTTGGCTCTGCTTACTTATGTTCCCGGCATATCTGCCGGTGATATTGAAAGGATTTCACAAAACGGCAGAGTTGACGTTTCTTCGGAGAATGTTACTGCTTTTGAAAGTGATTATATAATAATAGAAGATACTTTAACCCATGACGTGTCCGGTTATAATCACTACCGAAAGCTGGATGTTTGGGATAACTCTTTGGGAGATACGATTTGTTGTGGGGTAGGAGACAGTGTATGGGTTAGTTTTGAAAAGAAAACATTCATGCGTGAACAATATGCAAAAATAGGGCTTGATTTGTCCGAAGTCTTGCCTGACTCGCTTCGTTCAGAAATATTATCATTACGTAATGATACTTCGATGCTGATATTTGAGCATGTCCGGCTGTATTGGGAAAGCGAAAAAGAAACTGAATTTTTAGGAGCAGGCTCAGCATATTATTTCTGGAAATAGTAAAATTGGGAGTCTGCAAAAACGAGGATATGTCGAAATACAAAAAAATAAAACACAGAGACGCTGAATTTAATAAAAAACTCTGTATCTTGGTGTTTCTGTGTTTAATCTATTTCGACACAACCTTATTCTTTTACAGTCTGTCAGTAACAATGTTTCTGTCCAATTTGCCTTTCACATCAAATATAATCCCAGGATTCTTAAGTAATGACGGCAGATTCATTTTGTCGAAATATTCATGGTTGACACATAGGACAACAGCGTCATATTTTTTGTTTATAATATCCTGTATTTCCGTTTCTATCTTGATACCATATTCACGTACAGCCTCATATTTATCTACCCAAGGATCAAATACCGACACATTTTCTGTGAAATCCATTAAAGCAGAATACACATCAACAACTTTTGTATTTCTTATGTCCGGACAATTCTCTTTGAAAGTGAAACCGAGAAGCAGGATTTCAGCATTGTTCACCAAAATACCATTTGCGTTAAGGCATTTCACTACTCTGCTTGCCACATAACTTCCCATTGCATCGTTTACTCTTCGGGATTCGCTCATTATTCTGGGCAGAACTCCATGGAATTTGGCTTTCTGTATAAGATAATACGGATCTACACTTATACAATGTCCGCCTACAAGTCCCGGCTTGAAAGGAAGGAAGTTCCATTTTGTCCCTGCTGCTTCCAGAACATCCTGAGTGTCGATGTCCATGGCATGCATAACCATAGCTATTTCATTTATGAATGCGATGTTCACATCTCTCTGCGAGTTCTCTATTATTTTTGCGGCTTCAGCAACTTTGATTGACGAAGCCTTGAATGTTCCGTTTTTCAGAACAGAATTGTATAACTCGTCGATTTCAGTAGCTATCTCAGGCGTTGAACCGGAAGTTATTTTCTTTATTTTTTCAACAGTATGTATTTTGTCTCCAGGATTAATTCTTTCAGGTGAATAGCCCATATAAAAATCCCGGTTGAGTTTCATTCCGGAAATATTTTCTATAATAGGAGCGCATACATCTTCGGTCATGCCCGGATATACCGTTGATTCATAAATGACTATGTCATTTTTGCTTATTAGTTTCCCCACTGTTTCGCTAGCGCCTTTCAGCGGAGTCAGATTAGGTGTATTCTGGTGATTTACCGGAGTAGGAACGGTTACGATATAAATATTGCAGTCCTTCAGTTTCGTATAATCTGTTGTACAGAGTAATCCGTTCTTCAATGCTGCATTTATTTTTTCTTCATCAACCTCGCCTGTCGTATCTTTACCGCAATTCAGTTCTGTAACACGGTTTTTGTTTATGTCAAAGCCGATAACCTTGTATTTTTGAGAAAAAAGGCAGGCAAGGGGAAACCCCACATAACCCAAACCTATTATACCTATGTTATATACTCTTTTCATTATTGTCCAGCTTTTCTTTTTCTCCGGCAAAATTAAAAACAGAATTTAATAACTTGTCATTTACAGTAGATAAAAATGATGTGATATATTATTCTATAATGAATTTCCTGTCAATAAACTTCCCGATCTTTTAGAATACATCACTTAATCTAAATGCTTTGTTCAGATTATGCTTATAATAATAAGATTTCTATTCGTTGAATTTATCGATTCACCTAGGTGGGTTAATCAACTCACCTAGGTGAGCCAATCAATCCACCTAGGTGAGCCGATTAACTCACCTGGGTGAGCCGATAAATTTAACATGAAGAATCCGGTTTATTATAATTATGAATTGTAGAAATTATTACGAAGATGTTCATAAGTGATTTTATAATATTGCTTGTAAATATAGCGAGAGATGTTTTTTTGTGAGGAAGCAATAAATTTAGCTCCTTTACCTTGTCCCCTCGTCAACTTGTCAACTCGTCAACTCGTCCCCTGAATCCCCTCCCTCTCTATTCCTCTGATACTCAGCCAACCTTTAAAATAATTCAAAAAAACCTCGCAAAATATTTTGTCAGTTCAAAAATCCGTTCTACTTTTGCACCCGCAATCGAGAGAGATGCGGTAGTCAACATGATGGAGAGGTGAAGGAAAGAGTTTCTGTCAGAGATAGGTAAGGTTGGTAAATCCAAGCAAAATTCCGAAAGCTGAAGAAAAAAACAAAAAAAATTCCGAAAAGATTTGGAAGTTTGAAATAAAAGTTCTTACCTTTGCAACCGCAATCAAAAATAACGATAGCGAAACAAGTTCTTTGAAAATATTACATATATCAACAAGTAGTACAAGTATTTTGAGAATAAATACCGTCAATACTTGATAAATCGATAGTAACGGAATCTTGAGCATAAGACATAAACAATTTAAAACAACGAAGAGTTTGATCCTGGCTCAGGATGAACGCTAGCGACAGGCTTAACACATGCAAGTCGAGGGGCAGCGGGATGGTTGGCTTGCCAACCATTGCC
>JAXDRC010000007.1:0-64717 GCA_034091205.1 Parabacteroides sp.
TAAGTATATACGCTACTACAACAATGACAGGATCAAACTGAGGCTGAATGGAAAGAGCCCGGTACAATACCGAGCCCTATTCCAATCGAAGTCCGCCTCCTAATATAATGTTAAACCGTCCAACTTTTGGGGGTCATATCAGTGTTATCAGCTTTTCCTTGTCAACTTGTCTCTGAAACCTAGTCAACTTTATATTCATTCTACCTTATAACTTACAAAAGCAAAATGCTTGCTGTCCGGCGACCAGGAATTGACATTTATAGTTCCTTGTCCGCCAAATAATTTTACAATTGTCTTAGGTTCACCGCCTTTAGCCGGCATCAAACGCAATTCAACATTTTTATTAGCCAAATGCTCATTAGGTTTTAAGTCGCCTTTCCTGTAAGCAATGAAAACAATCTTTTCACCATCGGGAGATATATGCGGAAACCATGAATTACGTTCTTCATCAAAAGTCATCTGAGTTTGCTCTGAACCGTCTGCTTTCATTCTCCACACTTGCATAAGTCCGCTTCTCACAGAGTTGAACCAAATATAATTTCCGCATGGAGAATATTCAGGTCCGTCGTCGAGATCGTCAGCCGTAGTAAGCCTTTTCTCTTCACCACCGGCAGCAGGAATTGTATAAATATCGAAATTGCCATTTCTTTCGGCGCAATAAGCCAGATATTTGCCGTCCGGGCTCCAGCCGTGCAGATAACTCGGAGCCATCGGTGTTATTAATTGAGGATAATCAGAACCATTCAGGGGAAGAACATAAATGCGGGATTTATGATCCTCTTTTGTTCCATGGCTGATAGCAATCTGCTGTCCGTCGGCAGAAAGAACATGGTCGTTGTTGCAGTTTGTAGCAAATCCGGTGTTGATAATTTCCGGTTCGCCGTTTCCGTCGGCAGGAAGTCTGAATAACTTACCTTTGCTGTTGTAAATTAACCATTTCCCGTCAACAGTCCAGTTTGGAGCTTCAACAAGATAAGGGAACTCCTTAATGACTTTTCTCTCTCCGGATTCTATATTTACAATTTCCAGAAAACTATGAACTTTATTCTGTGCAAAAACACTTCCACACAATAATAATAGAAAGGTAAACAAACTGATTTTCATAATATTAATTTTTAAGTTTACAAGGCTTCAGATACAAGTTGACAAGAATTAAAGTTATATCAGTTTTTCCTTGTCAACTTGTATCTTGTCAACTCGTCAACTGAAATCTGTTACTCTTTAATCTTCATAATCTGATTTTCAAAGTCATTTTTATCGCCTTTGGCTTTGTTTCTGACTTTGCTTCGGTAAATATATATAGTATTTATCGAATATCTTAAGAATCGCGCTATTTTATTACTGTCAGATATACCAAGTCTGATCAGAGCAAAGATTCTTATTTCCGTACAAAGAAGTTCTCCTTTTTTAGGATAAATTTTTTCATCATCATTTAGCAGATTATTGAATTGCTCAACGAAATTAGGATAAAGCTTCAGGAATGTTTCGTCAAAGCTTTTATAGAACTTTACTCTTTCCTCCTCAATGAACTGTTCAGATTTAATAGCCTTGAAAAGTTCATTGATTTTAGAGTTTATGGCAAGTTTGCTCAACGAACGCCTGTAGTCTTCAAGCTTGTCCAAATACATAGTACACTGATCCAGATAATAAGCCAGATATTGCTGTTTTACCTGATTCAGTTGTGAGAGCTCTTCGTTTGCTGCAGAAAGCTGAATATTTACATTACTAAGAGCTTTTCGTGCATCTGCAAGTTTACTATTTTGTTTTTTTACATACATAATAGAACTTCCAAGGAAAAGAATAAGTATTGTAATACCAGTGAACAGACCTTTTTTAATGGTATTATTCCTGCTCTCTTTTAGTTTATAAGCCCGGTCGATAATAGGATAGATGCTGGTAGTTTCAATTGTTCTTAATCTGGCATTACATATTACTGCATCATTCATTGAGCTTGTCAGATAACGGTAAGCTCTTACAATGTCTCCGTTTTCGTATAGAATAAGAGCAAGTTTTGGAAGAGCAACATACTCTCTTATTGAAAGCTGCAAATCATATATTGCTGACTGTATAAGGTAATACAAATAGTTGTCATCATCTCCAAGTCTTTGATAAGCTTCAGCAATATTATATGCGAGCATACCTTTTAACCTTTTGTTTATAGTCGTATCATTGAATTGTTTTTCAATCTCTTTCAAAGATTCTTCATGTTTACCTTCAGTTCTTAATTTGTCTGCCAGTAATAAAACATAACATTTACATTTAGTCTGATCGTAAATATAAGTCATAGAATCCTGATAAAGATTCGCAATATCTCTATATTTTTTCCTTTCATATTGGCTTAAGGCATAGTCGGACATATATCCGTAAATATTTCTGGATTGAACGTAGTAGGTGACGAGTTGAGATGCTTTGGTTAAACAGTCACGTTTTATAGCATTTAATGTTTCAACAGCCTCTTTATACATACCCATCATGCTCATAACTTCAGCCCTTTTAAGCAGAATGTCTTCCATAGAACCAATATTGGGATTCTTGTGTAAAAGATATTTTTGTTGGTTGACGTAAAAAAGAGCTGAATCCATTTGATATTTATTGAAAGCTTCAAACAAATCTCCGTATATTTCATATTTCTCGTTAATATTTTGGGTATTGTGTAGTTTTTCATGAAGATTGGAAATATCGTCTTCTTTCATTTGATTGTATTTCCATTGCTTATTAAGCGTATTATCCAGTTCCTTAAGACTGCTGTTTATTCTTGAGGTATTATCCGCTTTAATATTAAATATAAAGGAAATGATAGTTATTATGACTAAAATGGCTTTCATATATATTTGTGCTTTTGTTTGCAAATTTAATAGATTTGAGTTTATTTGTAGGTTTTATATTCTATAAAAAAGCTTATATCATTTATATTTTTATTAATAATATTTTTATAGTATATTCTGATTATTAATAATTTATATATATTGTATCTTTATAAAATATTTATATAAAATGATATGATGTTTCTTTTTCTATAATTTTACAATAATCATAAATTAATATCCAAAAAGATAATGGATATAAATGATATGTTTTCTGACATATCTTCATTGCTAATATGACGTTTTTCGTATTTATCTTTAGGTAAAAAGGTTTAGGTTATTTATTTCTTCTTATTATTTACGTTTTTCCCTGAATTTTCCCAGTATATTTTTTAGATTTCATAGTGTGTATATTATTTCTGTATAATGTTTAAGCTATTTTGAATTTTAGCTTTAATTTATTGTATTATTTCTTCTACAAATTATAAACTGTCTTTTTATATATCTATTTCATATACTATTAAAACAATTTGTTTTATATTTTTATATTCATATTTATTGAATAAATATACTATGTTTTATCTCTATTTTATTGTTGATTTATGTATATAAAGTTTATATTTTTTAGTATATAGATTATATATAATATATTGTTTATTAGTAATTTATTATTTATATATATTTGTATGAAATTTATAAGATAAATCATTGTATTTTTATCTGTATATTTTTGCCTGTGTAATTTAATGAGCAAGAAAAGTAGTAAAAGTAAAAACACTATATTTTATACAGTATTATTTCTAATACCATGAAAATATACAGTATATAAAATAATAATATTTCAAGGGATATTAAATAGTAATTTTATATTTTCCCATATAAAAAAAGACGATAAAGGTTTTTGTAATTGATTTAGTGCTAACTGTAATTGTATCAATAAGTTGATATTTTAGTAGGTTAATTTTGTGTATGTTCTTCTTGTGAAAGAAGGGCATACATTTTTTTTATGCATATATGTGATTTTGACAAAATGTAAGAGTAACATATTTGCTATTATGTTTTTTCATTACCTTTATGGCAAAAAAGTAAAAATGGATAGAGTTTTTAAATCTAAAGTGGGACTTTGGTATCACTTAATTTTATTTCTTATAGGTTTTTATGCTGTTAAATCCTTTATCATGGGAGCTTCGGCATTTGTTATGGTATCATCATTACTGGTTTTTCTGGAATGTATACATATACTCTTGAATACTTGGTATAAAATAACAGCTGATGGAGAATTAATAGTTCATTGCAGTTTTTTCCCTGAAAAGAAAATAGCAATTGAAGAAATAACGGCATTGGAACCGACAAGCACTCCAGTATCCAGTTATGCTTTATCTCTCGACAGATTGGTTGTATGGAAAGGAGAGAAACCTTGGTTAGTTATTTCACCTTCGCGAAAAGCAGAATTTGTCAAGGTTTTGCAGAAGATTAATCCGGAGATAGAGATAATGGAGTAATTAAGAAGTCAAGAAGTTAAGAAGTCAAGAAGATTATAACTTTGTTAGCTTGTCAACTCGTCAACATGTTAACTCGTCAACTCAAAAACTAATTACCTTATAAACTTATAAACTAAAAATTATGAAATACGACGTAGCCATAATTGGAGGCGGTCCTGCCGGTTATACAGCGGCAGAATTAGCAGCTAAGAACGGTTTGTCAACTGTTCTTTTCGAGAAGAATGCTCTTGGTGGTGTTTGTTTGAATGAAGGTTGTATTCCAACAAAAACACTTCTTTATTCTGCAAAGACATACGACAATATCAAACACGCATCAAAATATGCGGTATCAGCAGAATCGCCTTCATTTGATTTACCGAAAATAATAGCCAGAAAGAACAAGGTTGTGAAAAAACTGACTGCCGGTATAAAGATGAAGATGAAAGAAAACGGCGTTGAAGTCGTTTCCGGTGTTGCTGAAATTCAGCGTCGTGATGATGACGGAACAATTACTATCCTTTGCGCCGAAAATGAATATCAGGCAGCGAATCTTCTTATTTGCACCGGTTCTGAAACGGTTATACCTCCAATACCGGGATTGAGCGAAACTGAATACTGGACTAGCCGCGAAGCATTGCAGGCTAAGGAACTTCCTTCATCATTGGTTGTGATTGGCGGCGGTGTGATTGGTATGGAGTTCGCATCATTCTTCAACAGCATGGGTGTTGAAGTTCATGTTGTTGAAATGATTGATAAAATTCTTGGTCCGATGGACCGTGAGTTGTCGGAAATGCTTCAGGCAGAATATGCAAAACGTGGCGTTAAGTTCTATCTGAATTATAAGGTGACAGCCGTAAACGGCACAGAAGTTTCGATAGAGAAAGATGGAGAAACAACTGTGTTGACAGGCGAAAAGATTCTGTTGAGCACCGGACGTCGCCCTGTGACAAAAGGTTTTGGCTTGGAAAATCTTTCATTGGAACCGTTCCGCAATGGTGTGAAAGTTAATGAATATATGCAGACATCACTTCCAAATGTTTATGCTTGTGGTGACATTACTGCTTTTTCATTGTTGGCACATACAGCAGTCAGTGAAGCAGAAGTCGCAATTGACCATATACTTGGAAAAGCTCGCAAAATGAGCTATAAAGCTATTCCTGGTGTTGTATATACTAATCCTGAGATTTCCGGAGTTGGCAAGACTGAAGAAGAACTTCAGGCAGAAGGCGTTCCTTATACAGTTAAGAAAGTTCCTATGGCATTTTCCGGACGTTTCGTTGCCGAGAATGAAATGGGAAATGGCGTTTGCAAATTAATCCTTTCGGAAGATGGAACTCTGATTGGCGCACACATGTTGGGAAATCCTTCTTCTGAGTTGATTGTAATTGCAGGAATTGCGATAGAAAAAGGAATGAAGGCAGAAGAAATCCGTTCTTTCGTATTCCCTCATCCAACAGTTGGAGAGATAATTAAGGAAGGACTTTTGTAATATAGAGACAAGGGGACGAAAGAGTCAACCTTTCCAATATTAGTCCTTTTTATAGACATTTGGATTATAAAAAATATGAGCTAGCTTATCGAGTAGTCTTCCCGAAACTACTCGATATGTAGGCTTTTGTTTATTCTTGAATCTTCACTTAAATTGACAAATAGTTAGAATTTAGGAAATACCTTTGAAACCGTAACTAAGATTACAATTAGTATATAAAAAACTTTAAAACATGAACATCTTCGATTTCCTATTCGGTTGGGGCGGACAAGCCATACGGTTAATATTCCGGTATGGGTTTATTCCAAAAGAAGAGGATTTCCTTGAACTTACAAATGAACAGTATTTGGAGTTTCACATCAAGGAAGGAGAATGCAACGATAAAATCTTTATGCTTGCTCCGGTTGATCCTCAAAAAGCGGTGGAGGCGGACATTGAGGAAATACCGGTTGTCACTGAATCCCAAATGAACGCATTTCTTGATGCTGCCAAATATATAGAAAGTTTTTGTGAAGATACGGATTTCCAAACAGACGATGAGAAATTACAGTTTGTAGCGAAACGTCTGCCGACTGCATTCACCAAAGGATCAAAGTATGAAAAATACGCTAGATTTACTGTCAACAAACACTAAATTATTGCAAAACATTAATTAATCAAACAGAGAGGCACAAAGCTGTAGAGGTAATAGGTTGAGAATAAATAAAATAAAAATCTCTGTGTGCTCTGTGCCTCCGTGTTTAAACTAGTTTTGCAACATCCCCATTTTACTACGGTTGCCTTGCTTGTCAACTCGTCAACTTTTTACTACTTTTGCACGTTACAATTCAAAACGAAATTAGTGTGGCAAAGATAGTTGAAACACCTTTAATGAAACAGTATTTTGACATCAAGGCAAAACATCCTGATGCAGTATTATTGTTTCGAGTAGGCGACTTTTATGAAATGTATGGCGACGATGCTGTTGTCGGCGCCGAGATTTTAGGTATTGTTCAGACAAAGAGGGCAAACGGCGTTGGCCAGTCTGTTGAAATGGCAGGATTCCCGCATCATGCCTTGGATACATATTTGCCAAAACTGGTGAGAGCCGGAAAGCGTGTTGCGATATGCGACCAGCTGGAAGATCCTAAAATGACAAAGAAGCTGGTGAAGCGAGGTGTTACCGAACTTGTAACTCCCGGTGTTTCAATCAACGACAATATACTTAACCATAAGGAAAACAACTTCCTTGCGGCAATTCATTTCGAGAAAAACAATGGCGGCATTGCCTTGCTTGATATTTCAACAGGCGAATTTCTTACAGCAGAAGGAACACCGGACTATCTGGACAAACTTCTGAACAACTTTTCCCCTAAGGAAGTTCTTATTGAGAGAAATGAGAAGAAGCATTTTGAGGAATGTTTCGGACCTCGTTATTTCACATTCGAGCTCGACGACTGGGTTTTTACTTCCGAAACAGCTCATGAGCGACTTCTGAAACATTTCGAAACCAAGAATCTCAAGGGTTTTGGTGTGCAGCATCTGAAACTGGGCATAATTGCTGCCGGTGCAATCTTGCATTATCTCGACATAACACAGCATACACACATACAGCATATTACATCTCTTTCACGAATCGAGGAAGACAGATATGTGAGATTGGACAAATTTACGGTCCGCAGTCTTGAGCTTGTATCAACGATGAATGAAGACGGAAAGAGCCTTCTCAACATTATCGACAAAACGATTTCTCCGATGGGTTCGCGTATGCTCCGCCGATGGATTCTTTTCCCGCTTAAGGATGTGAAGCCAATTCATGAGCGTCTGGATGTGGTAGATTACTTTTTCCGTAATCCGGAGATTAAAGACTTGCTGGATTCACAACTCGAGCAGATAGGAGATTTGGAGCGAATAATCTCAAAAGTTGCAGTTGGAAGAGTTTCTCCGCGTGAGGTTGTCCAGCTGAAAGTGGCTTTGTCTGCCTTGGAACCGGTCAAAGAAGCATGTATGAACAGCGGCGAACCGACTCTTTGCAGAATTGGCGAGCAGATAAACCTTTGCCAGCTTATACGTGACAGAATAGAGAAGGAAATCAACAACGACCCGCCTTCACTCATAAATAAAGGCGGAGTGATTGCCAACGGTGTTAATCCCGAATTGGATGAACTCCGTTCAATTGCTTATTCCGGAAAAGACTATCTTTTGCAGTTGCAGCAGCGTGAGATTGAGCGAACAGGAATCCCAAGTCTGAAAATCGCGTTCAACAACGTATTCGGATATTACATTGAAGTACGCAATACGCATAAGGACAAAGTTCCACAGGACTGGATAAGAAAGCAGACACTGGTAAATGCCGAACGCTACATCACCGAAGAACTCAAGGAATATGAAGAGAAAATCCTTGGAGCTGAAGAGAAAATATTGTCTCTGGAATCACGTCTTTTCAATGATTTGGTGCTTTGCCTAACGGAATATATTCCGCCAATACAGTGCAATGCAAACCTTGTTGGCCGTTTGGACTGCTTGCTGTCGTTTGCAAAGGTTGCCGAGGAAAACCGTTATATTCGTCCTGTAGTTGACGAATCAGATATAATTGATATCAAGGCTGGACGACATCCGGTTATTGAAAAGCAGTTGCCTCTCGGCGAGTCTTATATATCGAATGATGTATATCTTGACGAGGACAGCCAGCAGATAATAATAATCACCGGACCGAACATGGCGGGTAAGTCAGCTTTGCTCCGTCAGACAGCGCTGATAACTCTTCTGGCGCAGATAGGTTGTTTTGTGCCTGCCGAAAGCGCCCGAATCGGAATAGTTGACAAAATATTTACCCGTGTCGGTGCTTCCGATAATATTTCCGTAGGCGAATCAACCTTTATGGTCGAGATGAACGAAGCCGCCGACATTCTGAATAATATGACATCGCGCAGCCTTGTTCTTTTTGACGAGCTCGGACGAGGAACCAGCACATACGACGGAATCTCAATTGCCTGGGCAATAGTTGAATATATACACGAACATCCGAATGCACATGCCAAAACTCTTTTTGCCACTCATTATCATGAGTTGAATGAAATGGAACGCTCATTCAAGCGCATCAAGAATTATAACGTGTCGGTCAAGGAAGTAGGAAACAAGGTGATATTCCTTCGTAAACTTGTTCCGGGCGGAAGTGAGCACAGTTTTGGTATTCATGTAGCAAAAATGGCAGGTATGCCGAAAAGTATTGTTGGCAGAGCCGATGAAATATTGAAACAGTTGGAACGTGAAAACCGCCAGGAAGGAATTTCCGGCAAATCCGTGAAAACAGCATCTAAATCAACATCTAAAGACGGCGGATATCAGTTGAGTTTCTTCCAGCTCGATGACCCGGTTCTCAGCCAGATTCGTGACGAGATAATAAATATTGATGTCAATAATCTTACTCCGCTTGAAGCATTGAACAAGCTCAATGAGATAAAGAAAATAGTTAAAGGGTGACAGTAAAAAGAAAACAAGTTGACAGGATATAATTCCCTTGTCAACTTGTTCCCTTGTTCCCTCGTCAACTTGCTTTAGCCGTTATTTTCTGAATATCTTCAATCGTGAAATTCCCCGTAATTCTTATAACCGTAAACTCGTCAGGTTCGGAAACCAGCATCAAAAGCTCCTCAATCAGTTCTCCTTTTTGCTTGGTGTAGAAGAAAACAGAGTCACCATCATCTTTTACCCTCATCAGCTCAGTATAAGAACCGGTTATTTTCTTGAAATCATTTTCCATTTCCTTTGCAGCTTCCTTTTTCTCGCAGGATAAAATCTGCATGGAATTAATCTTTTCGGACATATTCTTGAGATTCAAATCCTCAATATCCAGTGATGGAATCATCTTGAACATAGCCTTTGAGATATACACAGAAGTAACACCATCTTTTTCCCCGTATTTTTCAAATAATTTATCCTGAGCGATACAAACGGAAGAAATCATCAGGCATAATGCCATCAAAATATATTTTATTCTCATTGTTGATTTGTTTTTGTGTCGTTAATACTGTTGAAAATATCATTTATTTTTTTGATATGTCTGTCGGCAGAATTAGCCTTGTCCAGACCTTTGTTGAGCTTGGTGGAGATGAAACACAAAGCCTTTTCCGCAGTGGCTGCAGCATCCTGTGGATTTGTGAAAGTGTCGGCAATCATTACGTCCTGCCGCCTGTCATTTCCATCAAATTGGATGAGAGCCAAACCCAACAGAAGAGAAGCCGCGATTCCGCCGGCCCAAACCCACATACGTCCGATGGAAGTTTGCTTTTTATTGTCGTTTTCCAGATTGTCAATATACTGTTCCAGACGCATCGACAAGCCTTCGGGCAACTTTCCCTCATCTTCCATTGCCTTTTTTATCAAGTTGTCAATATCTTTCTCGTTCATGGTGCATATAATTTTTCAATTCTGTCTTTTATCTGTTTTCTGGCTCTCGACAGGAGAGTCCTTATATTGTTGTTACTTAATCCTGTAATTTCTTCTATCTCCTCATACGAACATTCCGCCATGCTGTGAAGCCGGACAACCTGCTTCTGATTTTCGGGCAACATATCGATTGCCTTTTTCACCTGTTTCAGTTTCTCCTTTTCTTCAAGCTCCTTTGCCGGCGAACCCCCGCTTTGCAAATCAAAACAACTCTCAATTTCAACTTCCGTGCGGTTTGCCTGTGCGGAGCGGAGATAGTCCAGACATTTATGTTTCAGCACTGTTATGCAATATGCTTCCGGATTCTCTATGTTTTCCAGTTCGTCGCGCTGATTCCAAAGTTTGCAGTATGTTTCTTGAAGCAAATCTTCAGAATCTTCACGGTTGCCGGTCAGCGCAAAAGCAATTCTGTAGAGTTTGGGATGAAATGACAGGAATTTTCTTTTGAATTCCTCAGTTTTCATCTTTGTGTTCGTTGATTACTTTGTTTATGTCTTCCGGTTTGATTTTACCTTTCAACCTCACCATGGCATTGTCATCTCCCGAAGTAAGGATGACCAATTCCTTGATATAATCCTTATCCATTTTTACAAGTATTCTTGTCCGTTCATCATCTTCATTGCTCGAAATCATGGTTTCATACTCCGGATCTTTCAGTTCCGAAACAGCTTTGCAAAACTCAGCTCCGATGTTTCCGCTGCAATCTTCAAGGTTGATAACTTCGATATTGTTCACGCCCATTGTTTCAGTAAACAAGGAAGCAAGGCCCATTGTCATTTTTCCGATATGAACGGAAGTAGTATTTTCTCTTTTCGCAAACTGTTTGAACAAATCGTCAACAGTATTCTGACCGTATGATAACTCGCTTATCGCAAGAAATGAAGCAATTATAATAAATAATTTTTTCATGACATTTTAATTTATTCCTGGTTATATGTTTTTTAGAAGTATCGACAACTTCTCAACTTCTCTTTTCTTTCTATAGCTATTTGAAAGTTTCATAATAATGACGAGTTGATATACTGGTTTGTTACAATAAAATATCGTATTTTTTCAATATATCTATTTTTTAACGGTTAAAAAACTTTTATCTGTTTTAACGTAGGGATGTAAACATGGATATTATCCAAAATATTAACTCAAGTTTCGCAAGTTCAACTTCCAGATAACAAGTTGACAAGAAAACAAGTTAACAAGAGTTTTTAGATAATAAATTGTAAAGTTACAGGTATTTTGACCTTGTTAGCTTGTCTCTGAAGCCTTGTTAACTTTTAAGTTAAGTAACTAGCGAAACTTAAAATATTAATTATAATCTTAAAACTGTATCTTAGTTTTTAAAAACTAAGATACAGTTTATACAATCTGAATCTAAGATTATAAAAACTAAGACTTAGTTTTAAACTGTTTACAGTAATCCTATCAAAAGAGGCAAGTAATCTTTCAGTTCACAGCGAAGAAATTTCAATGCTTTTGTCATATAAGCTTCAACCGTTTTCACTGAAATTCCTTTTTCTACAGCTATTTCATTATAAGTTTTTCCCTCAAACCTATTCATGCGGAATGTTGAGGCAATTTGTTCGGGGAGTTTGTCTAAAGCTTCATTTATCAAATTTTCCAGTTCTTCTGTTGTATAAAGGTCTTCATCATAATCTTCCCTCATATCAACCAGCTTCTGTTCAATATAATTGGCTTCTGTGGATTTATGTCTGAGGTAATCCAGACAATTATTCCTCACACTGGTGACAAGGAAATTTCGTCCGGAAGTTTTTATATCCAAAAATTTCCTATTCTTCCATATTTTATAAAAGGTTTCCTGCACAATATCTTCGCAAGTTTCTTTACAGTCGATGTATCTTTGAGCAAAAACACATAAAGGAGAGAAAAAGTCGTAAAACAACTTCCGGAATGCTTCTTCGTCATCATTAACAGATATACGAATTATCAAATAATCAACCGAATATGTTTCCTGAGACTTCTTCATAATTATATCATCATAACAATGTATTATTTAAAAACAGAATGAAAAAGGTTTTTTTAATCATGATTACAATTCTATTCATAATTCTGCATTTATCCAACAAAAATACATGATAATATATTAATATTACGAATATCAATAAGTATAACCTCACATACTCTTCCTAATCCTCACAAACTTTTTCTGATAAGCAGAAGGTGTTTGTGATGTGACGGTTTTGAAACAACGGTCGAAATGCGCCATATTATCATAGCCACATTCATAAGCTATCTGGCCTACTGACATATCAGTCCAGGAGAGAAGTTTACAGGCATATGAAATTCGCATTTCCATTATATATTGACTCAAAGTTTTTCCTGTATTATTCTTGAAATAGCGGCAGAAAGCAGCAGGGTTCATAGCCATAAATGAAGCTATATCTTCCAAAGACAGGCGGCTGGTATATTTGGTGTTGAGAAAAGCAATTAATTTCTGCATCTTTCTGTCCTTGAAAAACATTTTCTCCTGCTCGTAGTCCGGAGATGCGGCAAACTCATATTTATCATAGCCCGTGAGACGGTGGAGCAAACTAAGCAGTGATATTATCTGAAGAGCTCCTTCAGCCGTAACTATATTTTTTATATATGACTGCGATTCCAAATCATTTTCCAATGAGAATTTTATTCCACGCTGAGATTCCTTCAGCAAGTCATTTATCTGTGTAAACTGGGAATAATGGGAAAAGGCGTAATACATAAAGTCCTTTTCAAACTGTATTATGGCTCCATTTACACGAAGAGATTCATCTGTTTCATATTCCGGAAGATTCTGCATACAATGAGGAAGTTCGGAACCGAAAAGAATAAGCGTGTTGTCATCAAAATCAATCAGGCTGTCGCCTATAAGGCACTGGCCTTTTCCTTTCTCAACATAAATAAATTCATATTCACCATGGAAATGCCACGGATAAGTGAAATGTGAGTAGTCATAAAAGCGAGCTTTCAAAGGTGTTGTACTGGATATGGAAAGCTGTTCGTTCAATATTTTTTTCATGATGAATAGATGTTTTAAAAGGTAACAAGGCAACAAGTTGACGAGTTGACAAGGTTACGAAGAATATGCTGCTCGCTCTCTTGTTTCCGCCATTTGGCAAATATATACAAAACAATAGCAAAAATACGCAAAACATCGTGTGATTTTCTCTTCTATTTTTGCGGTATAAATTATAGAGCACAAGGAGACAAGAATATCAGACTCTCTTGTTAACTTGTCTCTGGAACCTTGTTAACTGATAAAACATGAATAATCTATTTGATATAGAAGGAAGAGTTGCCGTGATTACCGGAGGTTCCGGCGTTTTGGGCAGTAATATTGCAGAAGGTTTTCTGAAAGCAGGAGCAAAAGTAATTATTATCGGCGCTCATCAGGAAAGAGTTGACGCTGCTGTGTGCAGACTTAATCAAATAAGCAGCGAGGTTTGGGGCATTGCTTGCAATGTTCTGGATATTGACAGCCTGAAAAGTGTGAAACAGGCGATTTTAGACAAATGGCAGAAAATTGATATTCTGGTAAATGCCGCGGGTGGAAATATTCCCGGCGGAACACTGACTGTTGACCAGAACATCTTTGACATGAAAGTTGAAGACCTGAACAAGGTTGTTGACCTGAACCTTTACGGCACTGTTTATCCTTGCCTGGTTTTCGGTGAGATTATGGCGGAACAGGGATATGGCAGCATTGTGAATGTTTCATCTATGGCTGCATACGAATCTATTACCCGTGTGCCGGGATATTCAATGGCGAAAAGCGCGGTTGAAAACTTTACCCGATGGCTTGCTCAGGAAATGGCTATAAAGTTCTGTGAGAAGATAAGGGTTAATGCTATCGCTCCCGGATTTTTTATCGGTAACCAGAACAGGGCTATTCTTATCAATCCGGATGGTTCGCTGACTGAACGCAGCCAGAAAGTAATCGCCAAAACTCCTATGAAACGTTTTGGTGATATATCTGAGCTTAATGGCGCGGTGCAATTCCTTTGCAGTGATGCTGCAAGCTTTATTACCGGTGCGACATTGGCTGTAGATGGGGGATTTAGTGCGTTTAGTGGGGTTTGATTTTAGGAGTCAAGAAGTCAAGGAGTTAAGAAGTCAAGGAGGATTGTCTTATTTCCTGTAGCCTTGTCAACTCGTCAACTTGTCTCTGAAACCTTGTCAACTTAAAAATCTGTTTTCAATTAAAAATAAAGTCTGAAATGCTTAAAACTTGGAGATGGTTTGGTAAAAAAGATAAAATCACATTGTCAATGCTCCGACAAATCGGGGTGGAAGGCATTGTGACTGCGTTGCACGAAGTTCCAAACGGAGAGATTTGGACTGAAGAGGCAATCAATGATTTGAAATCATATATAGAATCGTATGGCTTGAAATGGTCGGTGGTTGAAAGTCTGCCGGTTTGTGAGGCTATAAAATATGCCGGTCCGGAAAGAGACGAACTGATTGAGAAATATAAAGTCAGTCTTGCCAATCTAGGCAAATGCGGTGTAAAAACTGTATGTTATAATTTTATGCCGGTTATCGACTGGGTGAGAACTGATTTGAATCATCCTTGGGCTGACGGTTCAACTTCTCTGTATTTCGACAGAGTGAGATTTGCTTATTTCGACACTAAAATTCTTGAAAGAGAGGGTGCGGAAAAAGATTATACTGCTGAAGAGCTTGAAAAGGTTGAAGCTCTGGATAAGGTGATAACAGAGGCTGAAAAAGATGAGCTTATTGACAGTATAATTGTAAAAACTCAAGGTTTCGTAAATGGTAATATTCGCGAGGGAGACAAGAATCCGGTTGCTATTTTCAAGAGATTGCTGGCTCTTTATGAAGGCATTGACCGTGATAAATTGCGCGAAAACATGAGATATTTCCTTGCGGCAATTATGCCGGTTTGCGAAGAATATGGGGTGAATATGTGCGTCCATCCGGATGATCCTCCTTTCCAGATATTGGGTTTGCCACGAATAGTTACGGATGAAGCTGATATTGAATGGTTCCTCAACGCTGTGGACAATCCTCATAACGGGTTGACATTCTGTGCCGGTTCACTGAGTGCCGGTGAACATAATGATACAAGAGTGTTGGCTCGCAAATTTGCGAAACGTACTCATTTCGTTCATTTGAGAAGCACTAAGGCTATGCCGGGCGGAAACTTTATTGAAAGTTCACATTTGGAAGGCAGAGGTCATCTTATCGATCTGATTAGAATCTTCGAGAAAGAGAATCCGGGATTGCCTATGCGTGTTGACCACGGCAGAACAATGCTTGGAGATGAGGACAAAGGATATAATGCCGGATATTCATTCCACGGAAGGATGCTTGCGCTGGCTCAGGTTGAGGGGATGATGGCGGTGATTAAGGAGGAGATAAGGAGTTAAGGAGTTAAGGAGAAGGGAGTTAGATGAAGTTATAAGGAGGTAGATGGAGTTAGATGCCAATAGTTAAGGAGTCAAGTAGTTAAGAAGTCAAGGAGTCAAGTAGTTTTTTGACTTTCAACTCTAAACTCTAAACTCTAAACCCTAAACTTTCTCGTCTCTGTAGCCTTGTCAACTCGTCAACTCGTCAACTTGTCAACTAAAATAAGAAAAGATGAAAAAGATAATAACATTTGGAGAAATAATGTTGCGTCTGGCAACACCGGGTTATCTGAGATTTGCCCAGGCAAACAATCTGGAGGCTACTTTTGGCGGTGGGGAGGCAAATGTTGCTGTTTCTCTTGCCAACTATGGAATGGACGCTCAATTTGTAACGCGTCTTCCGAACAACGATATTGCTAAAGCTTGTGTGTGTGATTTACATAAACATGGTGTCAAAACCGACCATATCATTTATGGAGGAGAGCGACTTGGTATTTATTTTCTGGAAACGGGAGCAGTTGCCCGTGCCAGTAAAGTGGTTTACGACCGTGCTCATTCTGCTATTTCAGAAATTGAGCCGGGAATGATAGATTGGGAGAAAGTGTTTGACGGTGCAGACTGGTTTCACTGGACAGGTATAACTCCAGCAATCAGTCAGGGTGCGGCAGATGTTTGCCGTGAGGCAATAAAGGCTGCCAACAGAATGGGAGTTGTTGTTTCATGTGATTTGAATTATCGTAAGAATCTTTGGAAATATGGCAAAACTGCATCTGAAGTTATGCCGGAATTAGTTGAAGGATGTGACATTATCCTTGGCAACGAAGAAGATGCGGAGAAAGTGTTCGGTATAAAACCGGAAAATTTTGATGTTACGGCAACAGCAGGAGAAGTTAATGCTGCTGAATTTGAAAGTGTGTGCAGTCAGCTTATGCAGCGTTTTCCACATGCAAAGAAAGTAATCATAACCTTGCGTGGTTCTGTAAATGCCAATCACAACACTTGGGGTGGTGTTTTGTATGATGGCTCAACCTTGTATCAGTCTCCACGATATGATATAACTCACATCGTGGACCGTGTGGGTGGAGGCGACTCCTTTATGGGAGGTTTGATTTACGGACTGCTTACATATCCGGACAATGACCAGCAAGCTCTGAACTTTGCCGTAGCTGCTTCATGCCTGAAGCATACTATTTATGGCGATTACAATATGGTAACAGTTGCCGAAGTAGAAAACCTGATGAAAGGTGACGGTTCAGGTCGTGTTTCAAGATAATATTTTCAGTTATTTTTCTCTTCTCCAATTTATTGCTCACAGCCGTGATATAATCATGGCTGTGAGTTTTTTTTATCTTCCTAACCAAAAACTCAATCTTTCTTTTGCACACCTTTTTACTTTACCGTACTTTTACATCAGGAAATCAGAATACAAAATACCACAAATGAAAAAACAAATACTTGCGCGATATTGCAATTCGGCTATTGCCATATTCTTTATTATAGGAAGCTTTTTATTTTTCAATCTGAATTATAAATTCCAATATGCTTTTCTTGAGCAATATTCAATGTTTCAGAACAATTCATTTTATCTTGCCGAAAAGCTTTCTGAGCCGGGAGGATTCAATGAATATATCAGCAGTTTTCTAAGTCTCGCATTTATCTATAACGGAGGAGCAGCATTAGTAATAGCATTGTTTTTAGGCTTGATTTCATGTCTGTTTCATGTGTTTCTGAAAAAAATGGATTCTTCTTCCAGGATATTAGCTGCTTTGGTTCCTTGTTTTATTTTCTGGGTTTTCCCTCAGGAGTCGGTGGCTGTTTTAGTTTCTGCGGCTTTTTCATTATTAGCCACTTATATTTATACCAACATAAGCAACTATAAATACAGAATTTCGGTTGGTTTGCTTCTGATTATTATTCTTTATTTCATCGCAACACCGGCACATATATTATTCAGTTTGCTATGTCTGATTTATGAGTTATCTGTTAAGGACAACAAAAAAGCTGCAATTGCCGGGGTTATAAATCTGGCGCTGGCTTTAATATTACCGCTGGTTGCCATGCGTAGCATTTATATACTTCCTATGCGGGAAGCGTATCTGAGCAAATATTTATGTCATCCGGAACAGCCTGTTCCCTCGCCTATATATTATTTATTATACTTTTTTCCGATAATATCTGTATTGGTGTGGATAACAAGAGGAAAGATTTTTATCAAGAATGAGAATATCAAGGCTATTGCAACTTATATAACGGTTATTGCTGCATCAGTTGCAATATTCATATACACAAAGAATCCAATGGAACAGGCATACAGATATGACTATTATGCCCGTAATGGAGAATGGGGAAAAATAGTTAAGCATGCAGAAAGACATTCAATCAAAGATATGGATGCTTTGGTTTATCTGAACCTGGCTTTATCTCACACAGGAAGAATGGCATCCGATATGTTCCGTTTTCCACAAATGGGAGAATCCGGCTTTATCACAAAAGATCCAAAAAGCAGAATGGGACTTATTCAGGCTAGTGAAGTTGCCTGGCAAGTGGGGCAGATAAATGCCGCGCAAAGATTTGCTTTCGTGGGTGTGTTGAGTTCACAGCGTTGTGTTCAGCCACGTCTGATGAAACGGCTGGTTGAAACGTATATAGTGAATGGAGAATACAAGGCTGCCGAGAAATATATCAAAATACTTGAGTCTGCTCCGCATTATTCCAAATGGGCAAAAGAGCAGCGCAATTTGCTTAATGAGAAGAGCAGTAATGAAAGTAAGTGGGTTGCCGAAAAAAGAGCTTTAATGCCTATAACTGACAATCCATTCGATTTGACCGTGAGTTTTCCAAATGCTATCGCATTCCTTATTGATGATCATATCGAAAACAAAGCAGCTTTTGACTATGGAATGGGATTTCTGCTTATGTATGGAGATATGGGTGCGTTCATTCATTATATGAATCTTATAAAAGGGAAATACAAATCATTGCCAAAACATTATCAGGAGGCTCTATGTCTGTACTATATCGGAATGAAAGCTGATAAAAATGCTTTGGCTTCGTATAATGTGAGTCAGGATATTATGAACCGGTTCATCAGTTTTACACAAAATGTGAGAACTTCGTCTCCGGCTGTGCTTAAGTCGCAATTTGGCGATACGTATTATTATTATTACTTAAAGTTTAGCAATTCCAACTCTAAGTAAACGAGTTGACAAGAAGACAAGTTAACAAGAGTTTTGACCTTGTCAACTTGTATCTGAAGCCTTGTTAACTTTTAAGTTGAGCTTGCGAAACTTAAATTAAATTATTATTCAAGGACAAAGTAAAAAGTAAGAAACATGAAAAATGAAGCAAAAAATAAAATATTAAGATATGTAATAGCTTCATACCTTATTATACAGGCTATCATACTGATATATATTTATGGCAAGAATATGTTCTTATCTGAGAATATTCCTGCAGATGCTGTGGTTGAAGATGCCGCTCCGGATATTTTCCCGGATTATAAGGATGTGACTGTCCCTTTCAATATTGCGCCGATGAATTTCAGAATCAATTCTACTGCCGATAAATGTTATGCTAAAATTGGAGAAAAAGAATATTTCGGTGAACAGCATATCGAATTTGACAGTAAAGATTGGCACTCTCTATTGGCTGACAACAAAGGGAAATCCCTGAAAGTGGAAGTTGCCACAAAACACGATGGGAAATGGACTCACTGGAAGGCTTTTGATATTCATGTCAGTGATAAGCCTATTGACTCACATCTTGCATACAGACTGATTGAGCCGGGATATGAGAAATGGCATATCGTGGGGCTTTACCAGCGTAATCTTGAATCATTTGAAGAAAAAGCAATTATCAGAAATGATATGACCGGTTATAATTGTATTAACTGCCATTCTTTCTGTAACGGAAATCCTGACCTAATGATGTTTCATATGAGAGCGGCCAATGGAGGTACTTACATAATCGACGGCAATGAGATAATCAAGCTGAACACAAAGACAGACAAGACTATAAGCAATATGACATATCCATATTGGCATCCTTCTGGAAAATATATCACAACATCAGTAAATGATATCAAGCAGTTCTTTCATTCCGTCAAGGAAAAGAAAATGGAAGTATTTGACCTGGAATCGGATATTGTGATTTATGATGTGGAAAAGAAAGCAATCTTGTCTGAAGCGTCTATTATCACCAAAGAGCATTTCGAGACATTCCCGTCATTCTCGCCCGATGGGAAATGGCTTTATTTCTGCAGTGCAGATTCAACAGAAATGCCTAAAAACTATAATAAGGTGAGATATAATCTGTGCCGTGTAGCTTTTGACGCAGAAAAAGGCAAACTCAATATGCCGATTGATACCTTGGTGAAGGCGGACAGCCTGAGTTATACATTTCCACGTATTTCTCCGGATGGTAAATTCCTGATGTATACAGAAACTGAATACGGACAATTCCCTATCTGGCATAAAGACGCGGAATTGAGAATGTTGGATCTAAACAATAACAGTCAGATTGATATTTCAGGACTGAACAGTAGCGACACCGAGAGTTATCATTCATGGAGCAGCAACAGTTCGTGGATTGTTTTCAGTACACGAAGAGATAACGGACTTTACACTTTGCCTTATATCGGATTTATCGGTAAAGACGGGAAACCAGGAAAGCCATTCCTTCTGCCTCAACAGAATCCTGATTTCTATGATTATCAACTTTATTCATTCAATATTCCTGAGTTAATAATAGGGGAAATAGAAATCAACCCCTACAAAATACAGCAGGTTGCAACAAAAGGAAAAGCTCAACAAGTAATATTTATCAAATGAGAAAAGTAAGGCTTCAGATACAACCTTGTCTGCTTGTATCTGAAGCCTTGCCGCTTTTACCAATTCAATAGTTTATTCCTTTACTTCCTGAATAGTTCCTTTACCGATGATGCGCTGCTCAACTGTAACCGGACCTTTATATCTGATATTTCCTTTACCAACAAGATTTGCTTTCAGCATTTCTTTTGGATTTATTTCCACAGTTCCGCTTCCGGCAACTTTGCAGTCGATAGTTTTTATTGCAACGCCAAAAGCATGAATATCACCACTGCTTAAAACTGTGAATTCTCCTTTATTGGCTGTTCCGTTTTTCAATCTCATTGAACCTGAACCGTCCATATCACAGTCCAGGCGGTCCACTTTCATATCTTCAACAACAATATTCGCGCTGTTAGCAACATTCAGGTCAAACACTCCAACTTCAACAGGTTTCATAAACTGAATCAGACTATTGTCTGCTCCTTTAACTTTAAGTTCATCACCTGTAATATTTGACTTTGTCATGAAATTTGCATTTCCTGCAGCCTTAACTTCCTTGAGCCATTTTGAATTTGCCTTAACAACAAACTTTGTAAGCTGATTGACTTTAACCTTTTTATTGAAGCGTATTTTAAGTTCTCTGTCTGTTGTCTCAACATCAAGATACTGGTGCAAGTTATCATCCAGAGTTATTTCCAATTTAGCACTTTCTTCGGATTGCACATAACTGAAATCCATAACACCGTCGATGTTCACTTTATTAAAATCGTCGATATTCAAAGTAACAGTCGTTGGTTTTCCATTACCTTTCACATAGTCAGCAGCCTGTCCTGCATTAAGCAAACCAAACAGGAAGGCAATTAAAAGTAGTCCTTTCGCTTTCATTTTATTGATAGTTTAGTTTAGGCTTTCTCGTAGGAAAGCAATTATATTCATAACGGCAAATGTAATAAATTATTTTATTAAAGTTGACAAGGCAACAGATACAAGTTGACAAGGTTATTTCTGCTCTTATAACCTTGCCAACTCGTCAACTTGTTTCCTTATCTACTTAAATCATTTCACTTTATGAACATCGCCACCGCCAGAAGTTGAACTTTCAACTTCCGGATTTCCTTTATAATAAATATCACCACCGCCGGAAGCTGACGCATTCAACCTCTTGCTTGCATAAACCTTTATATCGCCGCCACCGCTTACTTTTGCTGTAACTTCTTCAGCAATAAGTTCATCAGCATCAAGGTCACCGCCGCCGCTTACTTTAAATTCGGCATATTTGGCTTCGCCCTTAATATCAGCATCACCACCGCCACTTACTTTAGCTACAATACTTCCACATGACAGATTCTTAATATCCATATCGCCACCGCCACTTATGCTGAAATCGGCATCCTTAACTGAGATTCTGTCTTCTGCTTCAAAATCACCGCCACCGCTCACATTAACAGTCAAAGATGGAGAATTGAATTTTCCTTCTATTTCAAACTCGCTTCCGCCACCAACATTGACCTTGCTCAATGATGTTGATGATGCATATATCTTTATTTCCGTTGGATAAACTTCAATATCCTTATCTGTTGAGATACTCAGCACTCCACTTTGAACCTTAACATTGATATATGGAATAATATTCTCGTCAGTTCTCAACTTCAAACTGGCTTCAGAACTTTGTCTGTATATCAACTTTGGAGAATTTGTGTAGTTTCCTCTCATTGAGAATAATTTGGAGAATGAGAAAGTTGATATATTTCCAAGATTCACTTCATCGAAATTGCTCAAGTGAATAGTCTTTGTTGTTATTTTACCATTTCCTTTTATTCCTTTCGCCATTAACGATGTTGCAAAAGTAAAGCTGAACGCCATAACTGCAACCAATGCTAAAATTCGTGTTTTCATATTCTTTCTTTTTTAAGTTTAATAATCATATCGGATACAAGTTGACAAGGCTTCAGATATAAGTTGATAACCTTGTCAACTCGTCAACTTGTTTCTTGTCCTCTTTAATACTATAGACGAAGCAACAGAAAAAATGTTACACGATTGATAGTTTTTTATTACAAAAAAAGAGTTGAAGGTTTGTTCCGGCAATGCAGAAACCTTCAACTCTCCCACCCGTAAGAACGGCAAATATTTATTCTACCGGAAATTTCTCCGGAATACTGTCCATAATTTCAAACAACTCGCTGACGGTTTCAGCCCTCAGCATAGCAACTCTTGTTGCCTTGAAGTCCGGAATACCTTTAAACAAAGGTGTTGCCGCAAGATGACGGCGGATATGAAGAATGCCTCGGCGCTCGTCGAGACGCTCAACACTTTGTGTCACCTGCTTTTTCAGAATATCCAGATACCAGGCAAAAGGTTCATTAGTAAGATTCTCGCCAGTCTGAAGATAATGCTTAATCTCACGGAAAATCCATGGCCGGCCAATAGTTGCGCGACCTATCATCACTCCGTCAACGCCATAGTCGTCGAATCTCTGCTTACATATCTCGGCTGAAGTCACATCTCCGTTACCGATAATAGGAATATGCATACGAGGATTATTCTTTACGGCACCAATCAGAGTCCAGTCGGCTTCTCCGGTATACATCTGCGCTCTGGTTCGTCCATGAATCGACAATGCTGCGATACCGCAATCCTGTAGCTGCTCGGCAAGCTCAACAATTATTTTATTGTCGGCATCCCATCCAAGGCGGGTTTTTACGGTTACAGGAATATTTACTGCCTTTACCACTTCACGTGTGATATCAAGCATCAGCGGGATGTTGCGCAACATTCCGGCTCCGGCTCCTTTTCCGGCAACCCTTTTCACCGGGCAACCGAAATTTATGTCCAAAATGTCCGGACGAGCTTCTTCGCAAATCTTTGCAGCCTCAACCATCGACTCCACATCGCGACCGTAAATCTGTATGGCAACAGGGCGCTCTTCTTCGCTAACTTTCAGCTTCTGCTGCGTTTTGTTCACACTTCGGATAAGAGCATCGCTCGAAACAAACTCCGTATATACCATATCAGCTCCGAACTGCTTGCACATCAGGCGGAATGCAATATCGGTCACATCCTCCATAGGAGCGAGGAAAATGGGGCGTTCACCTAGTTCTATGTTTCCTATCTTCATTTTAATTCTGTTCTTGATGCAAAGATACTTGTAAAATATGACGTATCAGTTTGAGAAAAGATAAAATCTAGTTGAAAATCGGAATATATGTTGTATATCAATTATTTGTGTTTTTAGTAGTTATCTATTGCCTGCCCCCCATTTTCATAATATCAACAGAAATGTCTGAAAAAAGTATTCAATCAGTTTTCTTTCCCAATATAAAATATGAACCTACCATCACACTGAATGTATTAGCTGCAACACCAGAAAGGGTATAATCTGCATATATAAATGATTTGCCGAACTTGATTGTAGCTCCTAACGAATTGCCATGCTTCTGTATATTACTAAAACTCAAAGAAAGTCCGTTGTTACCTTTTTTATCCATTATGTTACCTGTAATAGTAATAACAGAATTCATATTACCATTACGGAATAAGCCTGAATAAATGGCTCCAACACCAAACTGTTTATAAGTACCAAGTTTATATTCTCCACCTATCATTAAAGTTGTATTCAGCTTAGTTTTATACCCTTCAGACTTCTTTTTCTGCATTGAAAACATATCAGGGTTGAATATATCATCCTCTAGATATTGTTCAAAATTATCTTGTGTGATATTAACAGACTCACTAGAATTAGTTTCAGCCATAGAAACAGAACTTTCTTTCCATTTAATCATGCCCATATCTAATGCGGAAGCATAAAGGTTAAGCCTTTCTATAGGAGAATATGAAACCCCCAAATCAAAACCTACTCCATATCCCGCAATACCAAAACTTCCGAAATCGAGTCCTTGTAACCGTCCTGACTCATCAAAATCAAGAGCCGTTCCTTTTCCATATGCCGAACGTATATTGGCATCAGTTTCTGCATAACCTCCATATTCTGGATTTCCAACCCATGTACTTTCATCATAAGGATCAGAAGGCAAATTCATTTTAAGGTTCATTCGATCAATCTGCATATTTAAATCTATAAATCCCAGCAATAACTTAATACGTCCACCAACGGAAAGATTTTCATTTAGCTTGTGTGAATATCCGACACCTATTTCACCATAAGCATTTATATTCATATTGAAATTTTGAATATCAATATCTGTACTGTAATCACTACCATAACTTTCGTCATATATCATTGTATTTCTGAAATAATCAATAAAAGATTTAGGTATTGTAGAATTGAATTGACCTCTTAGAGCTGCGTTAACTGTCCAAAAACCATTACCTTTAGTGAATCCAAGATTTAGAATATCCGTTCTAAGACTTAATCCTAGTTTAGTTTCATCTGATAACGCATCATAAAGATTATCATTATATAAATCTGTTCCACTTATAGCCTTCAATAATTTCAATGGAGAAGAACCGGCAACATTCATTCCATAGCCAACATTACCTATTATAGGCATGGACAAATATCCATAGGTTGAATTATATGAGGGATTAAGTTGTGAACTAATAGATAAATCTTTCATGAAATATGCGGAAAATTGTGTTTGAGTCCAACCGCTAATAGCATATAAAGCTAGAATTGTAATAATTATGTATTTTTTCATATTAAATATCGATTAGCATATAGATTAAAAATATTAAGTTCATATCTTTTCCTATGTACCTAAATTAACACTGTATATAGGTGTTTTTTCTTCCGATAAAGTAATGCTTGGTCTGTTATAATCAGAAATATAACACTCTAATTGTTCTTTTTACCAGATATACAGGTAACAAATATCAGATAGACATGTAAGAACATTAAAAAGCCAATAGAAGTAAATTTTACCTCAATTCTAAATGACTGCATAATATTTCTTGAAAAAACAATTAGGTAGCATTCTCGAATGTTTGATATTGATACAATATAGGTGCTTAAAGCCTATACAAACAGTAGTCCAATGTTTTCCAAAAAATGGAGTAGCATTTACACTAATTACTTTATCCCATTTTTCAGTCTGAATTTGCATGTTCGCAGTATGAAAAATGGCTCTCATAACCAATAGCAATAATTTTTCCATAATATTTTGTTTAATAATTGTAAAAACAAAATTAGAATCAAATAAAATTATTGCAAAGCTAAAGGCTTGGAATAGATTTAAATGAGACTTATTTTAAAGAAATGAGACACATTTAATAATGAAATTCTAAGATTTCGTACATAACTTCTATTAATTGATACTATTCTTATTAAAATAGTTAAGCGGGGAAACTCCATATCGCTTAGTAAAATGACGGTAAAAAGTTGCTCTGGAATTAAATCCTGACGAAAACATCAGTTCTTTAACATTCTTATCAGGATTGTTTTCCAGCTGCTCCTTGAAATAATCGAGTCTTAAATCGCAAATATATTCCTTGAAACTTGTATAACCAGCACTTTTTATAGCATCAGATATTATAACTTCCTTTTCTTTCATCCTTAAAGACAAATCTTTTATACAGTAATCTTTATCAGTAAAAGATTTTTCATCTCTTAGGGCAGTATCAATTAAAGAAAATAAAGGTGAAATATACTTCTCATCATTTGTATCATAGTTTACTGTTTGTGTGTTATTAATTTCCAGATTTTCAATTTTATATATTGAGAATGGATTTTCACTCATCATATACGCAACAGAAAATGTTAAAGTGAAAATTATTGCAGTAGCACCAAACATATTAAATATAAACTCATTTATATAAAGGGTAAATAATACATATACAGCAAGGAAAATAAACATATAAATATAAAACAAATACATCATCCTATTAATCTTTCGGTAATAATATTTCTTAGTCAATGGATATATTACCAATAATAATGGAGTAATTATAGTCATCGAAAATATAAATAAACGTACTTTAATATCAAGCCTATCTAAATTTACTAGCAAGTCTGAAACAGAAGTAATACCAGTGAAATATCCATTAAATAAATAATAACACACTCCAATTGTTACCATCATTATTGGGAATAAAAGAAGTGATAATACTTTAACCGGAGTAAGAAATCCTGGACGTAAAGAAGCTATTGGGAAAAGACTTACAATACTTGCCGGAAGATACCATTTCAACATTTTTTCAATACTTAACAGTTCCATATAACGGAAAGAAGGATTATCTGTAACTTTTATCATCCATCCTATATTCTCCCACATAAAAACTAAACCAATACAAGCAGAAATAAATCCCCAATATTTCTTTTGGTAATTATCTTTTGCTTGAATTATAATAGTACAGCCAATAATAAAGGCTATCAAATCCAATGTTAATTCAATTGATAAGTAAGCGACACCCATGAAACTATTATATTATTAAGTTAATATAAACAAATGTACACAAAGAAAGGAACAGACACAAATAAAAAATGATGTATTCAGTTTATGCAAGTTATACCATACTTATATTATTCAAATATAGTATATTTTACTGTTATGTTCTTTCCAATGTTTTTTGTAGTTTTGTGCTATTAATAGCAAATAATTATATTATCTATGAAAATTGCACTTATTGGTTATGGCAAGATGGGTAAAACCATCGAACAAATAGCGTTGAGCAGAGGACATGAAATTGTTTCAATCATTGACGTAAACAATCCTGAAGACTTTGAATCGGAAGCATTCCGCAGCGCAGACGTTGCAATCGAATTTACTACTCCGGCTACAGCATTCAACAACTATATGAAGTGTTTTGCAGCAAATGTGCCTGTTGTATCTGGTACAACTGGATGGTTGGACAGAATAGGAGAAATAAAGTCTATGTGTGAAAACGAAGGAAAAACTTTCTTCTATGCTTCAAACTTCAGTATCGGTGTCAATATTTTCTTTGCTATGAATAAGTATCTGGCAAAGATTATGAATAACTTCCCTGCATATGATGTAAAAATGACAGAAGTACATCATATCCATAAATTGGATGCACCAAGCGGAACAGCTATTACCTTGGCTGAAGGCATCATTGAAAATATCGACAGAAAAGACCGCTGGACTTTGGAAACAGCTGAAAAAGCAACAGACCTTCCTATCCATGCTATCCGTGAAGGAGAAGTTCCCGGTATTCATGAAATAATTTATGAATCAGAAGTTGATACAATCAGTATCAAACATGATGCAAAAAGCCGTGCCGGATTTGCATTAGGAGCCGTTGTTGCTGCTGAGTTTACTGCCGGTAAAAAAGGATTTTTGGGTATGAATGATTTGTTTCATTTCTAAAATGATTCAAGTTTCGCAAGCTCAACTTGCAGGAAACGAGTTGACAAGGGAACAAGTTGAAGAGAGTTTTTAGATAACAAACTTATAAAGTTACAGGCATTTTAACCTTGTCAACTTGTCTCTGAAGCCTTGTTAACTTTTAAGTTGAGCAACTTGTGAAACTTAAATAAATAATACTTCTATATTAGAATTATGAAGAGTTTTAGCAAAAAACAATGGATTAAGTTTGGCATAGCCGCATTCCTTTATGCATTGTTCTGTTTATGGATGCAGAACGGGTGGCTATTGCTTGGCGAAATTGTTCTGGTTGATATTTATCTCACCAAATTTATACCTTGGGGAGCATGGAAAAAGTCAACCAATCCGACCATACAGTCAATATTAAGCTGGGTTGATGATATAGTGTTTGCCTTGGTTGCAGTCTATTTCATCAATATTTTCCTTTTCCAGAACTATCAGATACCAAGTTCATCATTGGAGAAATCATTGTTGGTAGGAGATTATTTGTTCGTCAGCAAATTAAGCTACGGACCAAGAGTACCGAATACTCCGATTTCATTTCCTTTAGTGCAGAATACATTGCCGATACTTAATTGCAAATCATATACCGATTGGCCGGAATGGGGTTATAAAAGAGTAAAAGGTTTGGGTGAAGTCAAGCGTAACGACATCGTAGTGTTCAACTTCCCTGCCGGAGATACAATAGCCTTGCTCCAGCAGAATCCGGACTATTATACTTTGGTTGCACAATACGGCCGCGAAGCTATTCATCTGAACAAAGCTACTTTTGGAGAAGTGATGTATCGTCCGGTGGATAAACGTGAGAACTATGTGAAACGCTGTATCGGTATGCCGGGCGATTCATTAAGTATCCGCGACAACCAGGTTTATATTAATGGCAAAGCTGCTGAGAATCCGGAAAACATGCAGTTCAATTATTATATTGAAACAGACGGAACTATGTTCAATGAAGAGCAGTTCAGTCTGATGGATGTCAGCAAGGACGACAGAGGATTGCTAGGCGGTGGCAACGGATACGGTCAGGATTTGCTGGCTTATCTTGGTTTCCAGGCTAATGCCAACGGACAATACAATCCAATCTACAGAATGCCTCTTACAAATAAGGCTTTGGCAATAGCTAAGAAATTCGCCTTTGTAAAGAAAATAGTTATCGAACCGGATGCTATCGGAGGTACAACTTATCCGGTTGACTACAAAACTGGTTGGACTCGCGACAATTACGGTCCAATCTGGATTCCGAAAAAAGGTGCTACAATTAAGCTTGATGAAAAGAATCTTGCTCTTTATCACCGTTGTATAAAGAATTATGAAAATAACAAGCTTGAAGTCAAAGAAGGAAAGATTTATATTAATGATCAGCTTTCAACAGAATATACATTCAAATATGATTATTACTGGATGATGGGTGATAACCGTCATAACAGCGCGGACAGCCGTTCATGGGGATTTGTCCCTGAAGATCATATTGTTGGTAAGCCTATTATGATATGGCTTTCACTCGACAAAGATCATAGCTTGTTCGACGGTGGAATCAGATGGGAACGTATTTTCCGCTGGGTTCATAAAGATTGAGCTTTATGGGATTGAAGCATATAATAAAATCAGTGTTCCGGTTTATCGGGACACTGATTATTATAATATCCGTAGTATTCATTATTCGCAAATGGGTTGTAGAATCATATAATGTTTCCACGTCTTCAATGGAAACAGCTTTATATGAAGGAGATTATATACTGGTCAATAAACTATTGGACCTTTTTCCTCCAAAGCAGAATGATGTTATGTTATTTACAAGCCCTTTACTACAAGACACTGTATATAGCCCTCTTTTCTTAAGCAGATGTATTGGTATGCCAGGCGATACAGTCCGGATAACATCAGAAGGTTATTATATAAACGGACAAGCATTTCCACGCTCACCAAGAGCCTTGAATACTTATTTTGTTGCATTAAGTATAAAAGACTATTTTCTTCAGCAACTCAGACAAATGAAAATTCCTGTCAGAGAATTGAAAAATGAAGCATTCGGTATCACAATAAGTCTTACAACATTTGAGGAATATAAATTAAGGGAAGAATTCACTGAAGAGATAAATGCAAGATTTGTTTGCAGGAAAATTGAACCTTATGAATTAATTATACCTCAGAAGGATAGAGCATACAGACTTAGCGAATATAATATCACTGCATGCCGTGAAGCTATATTACGTGAAACAAACGGCGATGCCGAATTCCGTGACGGCAAACTTTATCTGGATGGAAGAGAAACTTCTTTCTTTTTCTTTCATCAGAATTATTACTGGTTTTTGTCTGATAATATAAACGAAGCAATAGACTCAAGACATTTGGGAATGATTCCTGAGAATCATCTGATTGGAAAAGCTTTTTTCTGCTGGCTAAGCAAAGATAAGCAGCAGATGATGAAAAGAATAAAATAATTCAAGTTTCGCATGCTCAACTTCCAGATAACAAGTTGACAAGAATTTCGGATAATAATTCATGAAATTATAAGTGTTCTTACCTTGTCAACTTGTGTCTGAAGCCTTGTTAACTTTTAAGTTGAGTAACTTGCGAAACTTAAATAAAATAACAAATAATTGGCAAATCAGAATGGCACATATTTCAACAGCTTATTTAGGTCCTGTTCAGCAATATTGTAAAATGATACAATATCCGGAAATATTTCTGGAAACACAGGAAAACTTCCTGAAACAGACTTATCGTAACCGCTGTATCATTGCAACGGCAAATGGTCCGTTGGCATTATCTATTCCTGTTGTGAAACCTGATACATTGAAATGTATGATTAAAGATATAAAAATATCTGACCATGGAAATTGGCGTAAACTTCATTGGAATGCTTTGGTGTCAGCATACAGAATGAGTCCTTTCTTTGAATATTACGAGGACGACTTTGCTCCTTTTTATGAAAAGAAATACGAATATCTGTTGGATTTCAACGAGAATCTTCGGGAACTGATATGTAATCTGATTGATATAAATCCTCGGGTTATACTCACTGAAGAATATATTCCAAATACGGAAGATGATTTCAGGGAAGTAATACGTCCGAAACACGAAGGAAACGACCCTTCTTTTGTTCCTGTTCCATATTATCAGGTATTTCGTGAAAAATTCGGTTTTATTCCAAACTTGAGTATCGTTGACCTATTGTTTAATATGGGACCTGAAAGTGTCATTGTATTAAACGATTGTATTTCCTGAAATATATATCCGTTCAATCGTAATGGGAAAGGAGAGAAAAGGATGAAACATTAAAGAAAACTCTTTTTGGTGAGTTTTCAAATCCATCCATTCTCCTTATACCATTCAATAGCTTCTTCTAATCCGCGTCGTAAAGGATATTCGGCAACGAAACCTAAGTCCTTGTGTAAAGGCTCGGTGTCGCAAATCCAGTTTCGCTGTTTAAGGATTATATATTTGTCAGTGTTCAGAGTCATGCTTTTATTCATTAATTTCCCAATGTTTTCTGAAATTATGCATGCAGTATGAACAAGTGGGAGAGGAATGCGTGCATGAAAGACGAATTTCTTACCTAATATTTCCTGAATCAGCTTGGCGAAAGATTCATCTGTGTGAACGTCACCGTCGGCAACAAAATATTCCTTATTTATTATTTCTTCCTTTTCAAGAGCAAGAAAGGCAACACGAGCCAAGTCTTTTACATAAATGAATGTAATTCTCTGGGGAATTGAACCAACAGCAAAATCCACTCCGCTGTTGACAGCCTTTATTTCCATGAAATAATCTTTCTCTCCAGGTCCGTAAACTCCGGTTGGGCGGAGAATAATGTATGGAAAGTTGCCATTATTGCGAACGTAGTTTTCAGCTTTCAGTTTGCTCTGTCCGTATGTTGTGTCCGGCCGTTGTTCATCTGTAAGACGCAGCGGTGTGAAATTCTTCTCGTCTCCGGCACCAAAACTGCTCAGACTGCTCATCAGAAGAAACTTATCCGGACGGCAATTCTTGCCGGATAAGGCAGAAAGGAAACGTCTGGTGTTTTCGGCATTTACTTCAAAGAAGAGCTGTTTGTTTGTTGTTTTTGTCAGTCCGGCATTGTGTATCACATAATCCCATTTGCCGTTTGACTCAGCAAATCTTTCTATGGTTTCCTTTAGCTTACCTTCATCTTTATAAGGCAAGTCGATGAATTTTATTCTTTTATCATTGAGATTCGAAAGATTACTTCCTGCGCGAACTCCTGCCCAGACTTCATATCCTCTGTTCAGTGCTTCTTTAACCAGAAATCCACCGATGAAACCACTTGCTCCGGTTATAAGTATTTTCTTCTGTCCGTCAGTCTTCATTGTTGTTGTTTTTAATATAATAAATATAATAATACCATAGTAAACCAATCCAGTTAAGAACCAGAATAGTTAATATCCATAATATCTTTTGCCCGGTACTTATAAACGGATTCTGCATTACTGCCGTACAACCGAATATAACAACGGCAACTCCGATAATAAAGCCAAGCTCGGGCAGTCCAATTAAAGCTAAAACAGATGAAAGAACCATAACGCACAGATTTATTTATGAATATGATTTTTCAGAACTCTATGAGGCAAATCACCGTGGCCAACAAGCTCAATCGGGCAAGCATATTTGTTCTCAAGCCATTCAGCCGAAATGTCGGCACCTGAGTGATAATGCAATGTCTCGTTTACGCAGGCGATATTCTTCACCATTGAAAGAACAGTTCCTATATCGTGAGATACCAGAATGATGGAACTTTCTTTGCTTATCTCTTCCAGCAGATTATAGAAATGAGATTCAAAGCGTTTGTCCACATAAGAGTTCGGTTCGTCGAGAATAAGAACCTTCGGGCGCGAAACCATAGAACGTCCGAGCAAGACGCGTTGAAGCTGACCGCCGGACAAATCGCCTATCGCACGTTTTGCCAGCTCCTGAAGTCCCATTTGGGCAATAACTTCCTCTGCTCGCTGTTTCTGCTCTGCAGTGAAATCACGGAAACGAGGCTTCTCTGCCATCAGTCCGGACAATACAACATCCCTTACCGAAATAGGAAATTTCTTGTCTATCTTGTTCATCTGAGGCAAATAACCTATTTTTAGAGATGAAACTTCTTTCTCTCCGTCGAAATAGCGCACAGAACCGGATTTAGGTTTAAGCAAACCGAGAATGATTTTCAGTAAAGTTGTCTTTCCTCCTCCGTTTGGTCCGATTATGCCTAAGAAATCATTCTCCCAAATATCGAGCGAAACGTCGTGCAGGACAATTTTATTGTCATATCCGGCAACGATATTATCTATGTTGATAAGCTTATTCATTAGCCAATGCTTTAGCAATTTCTTTCATTTCCTTTGTCCAGTCGTAATCCAAAGGATTTATAGACACAAGTTTGCAGCCAGTTTCTTTGGCAATCAAGGAAGCATTCTTTTGGTCGAATTCTTTCTGAATGAAAACAATCTTTACATTGTTCTTGCGAGCTGTGTCGACCAACTCTTTCAACTGTGCAGGCGAAGGCTCTTTTCCGTCTATTTCAATGCACAATTGAGTCATTCCATAGTCAGCTGCCAGATATGTAAGAGTTGGATGATATATGATAAAGGCTTTGCCCTTCATCGGAACCAGAAGAGAATCTATTTCAGCCTCTGTATTTTCAAGTTCGTCAGCAAATGCTTTATAATTGTTTCTGTAATACTCTTCATTTTCCTTGTCGAGTTCAATCACAGCATCCAGAACATTGCTCGCGATGACTTTCATATTCTTTACCGAAGTCCAGATATGCGGGTCGTTAGAACCATGATGATGCTCGCATTCTCCGTCATGATGATGGTGATGATGATGTGCATCCATCTTTACAAGATTTATTCCTTTTGACAAATCATAAACAGGCATTGACGGATTCTGCTCGGAAATAGATTTCATCCAAGCCTGTTCAAAACCGATTTCTCCAATTCTGAAATAAGCCTTGCTGCGACTGATATTTATCATTTCCTGTGGAGTCGGGTCATATGATTCCGGACTTTGGCCGAAAGGAACAACGCAATTTACCTTGAATTTATCTCTGGCTATTTTCTCCACAACATATCTCTGAGGGTCAATTGTTACGGAAATAACATTGCTGTTTCCCTGTTGCGCTTCTTTTCCTTTGCACGAAGAAAACAGAATGCAAAAGCCTGTAATTATTAAAAGTATTAAGTTTCTCATATTTATTCCTTAATCAGATGTATTATCTCATTTATGCGGAAGGCAAAGATAGTGAAAGGAGAGTGGAGAGACAAATCAAAAAATTATTTTTGGTTTGATTCTGCCAAACTAATTATCTCCTAATAAAAATAAAACCACTCTTTGATTAAATGACTTAATATGATACGTACATTTATCTTTTATATTTGCATAATAATAAAATGAAAAAATAATATGAACTTGAAAATTTTAACACTCTTATTTGTGTTGTTTATATTTTATCTTACAAAATCATTGTGTAATAATAAAGAAAAAGATTATCCAGATTTAATGTTAAAGGCAATTCATTATATTGATACAAATCCAGATAGCACTCTATTTTTATTATCTTCATTAGATTCTGTTATAGTTTTAGAACCAGAAGAAACTAGAATGTATTATGCATTAATGAAAATGCGTGCTGAAGATAAATTAAACAAACGACATACCTCTGATTCATTAATTGTTCGAATTGTCGAATTTTATAAACAAACACACAATAAAGAAAAGCTATTGGAAGCTTATTATCTATTAGGACGTGTGTATCGGGATATGGGCGATGCTCCACGTGCATTATCTGCTTTTCATCATGCTCTTAAAATAGGTGTTTCTACTACTCGTTATGATCTTATGGCACGAATTTATGAACACCAGAACTATCTATATGCCTATCAAGGACTTTACCCTGAAGCTTTGTCTGCAATAGTTCAGTCTCGGCATTACTACCAACTTAGCCAACATACAGCAGGCATTGCTCTATCTTATCGTAACCAAGCTCGTATTTTTGATCGACTAGGACAAACTGATAGTATGGAAATCTATTATCGCAAATCATATGAATTTGCATTTAATAACCATGAAACATATATCTATGATTATGTTTTGGATGAATTAATCTCGGTATATATGGATCATGGAATGATAGAAAAAGGTATTAATTTACTGCCAGAGCTTTCAGAACAAGTTAAACAAAAAAGTAGTCTCGCTCCATATAATTTAGGTATAGCTTATCACTATAAACAACAAAGAGACTCTGCAATATATTATTTACAAAAAGCTATACAAGGTCATAATGTTTCTGTCCAACGGGATAGTTACCGAGTTTTAGCACAGATTGAAGCTGAACAAATGCATTTTCGTCAGGCTTATAATGCTCTTTGTAAAGGTTGGGAACGAAACGATTCTATCATGAAACGAACACAAACCGAAGCTTTAGCTAAAGTTCATGCCCTTTATAATTATCAACATATAAATAAAGAAAAATATAAATTAAAAAGAATCAGTGAAAAACGTCTGTTTCTTATTTATATTTTTGGAGGATTAACCATAATATCTATTGCTTTTGTTATTATTATTGCTCAGCGTTTACGTTACAAGAAACAAAAGGCAATCACCCAAGAACGATTACTTCGAATGATTCAGGCTGAAGAGTTGAAGAAAAGTTTACAATACATCGAAGAGAAAGAAAATGAATTGTATAAAATGGAGCAACAAATGAATGAACAGGACTGTTATTACCGGCAATTACTCGACTTACAACGAAAAGAACTTGAAATCTCCAAACAACAGGCTCTTATTTTCTCATCCAATCGTCAACAACAGAAAGTTGGTTTAATAAATTCTTCTATATACAAACGTTTTCTCCAAGCTGGTTCTGAACAGCGTAATGTTTCTGAAAACGACTGGCATGAATTACAACAAGCTCTTGATCTTGCATATCCACAATTTTCAGAACGCCTTTTCTTGCTTTATCCTAAGATGTCAGAAAAAGAGCGTCGTATCTGCTGTCTAATCAAACTCTCTGTTCCAAACAATCAGATGGCTGTTATTTTGTGTTGCACACCTTCTACCATTACGCAAGCTCGAAAAAGATTGTACAAAAAGATTACTGGAGAAGACGGGAGCGGAGAAAAATTGGATCGTATTATAACTGATTTATAGTTCTTTATTGTTTGTCAATTTTTTGTCAAATGATTAAATACGCCGGCAAAAGTGGAATAATTACTTTTGCCGGCGTATTTAATTTTAATCAGATATAAAAATGGTAAGAGTATTTTGTGGTATGGTTTTATTGCTGTTGGTTATGATTAATAGCAATGCACAAGTTAAGAAAGAACGTATTGCTATCAGTTTAAAATACGAAACAGGAAGAATTTCAAATAAAAATTATTCATATACAAATGGTCTTGATGGTAAATTCTTGTCAGATAGAAAAGATATAACAGTGGATTTTTCATATCCGGTAGCTTCTAGGATAGGAATGGTCAGTTCAATAGGTATATCTATTTTTGATTCAGAAATAAAATATCAAAATAAAGATGTATTAAATTATTCTGGAACTGACTTATCATCAGTAGACTTATCTTTATCTCAAAAGATATATTGGAAAGTTTTAGACTGGAATAGCTGTAATAACAAGAATTTTGGTATTTCTTTTTACCCTTACATAGGATTAAAATACTATCAGACCCTTAAAACTGTACAAGGAGCTAATCAGTTTGATAACTTAAATTCACAAGAGGCAGAGAATTGGGTAAATAAATATCATCTTCCAGCCATAAGTGCGGATAAAAACAAATCAGGTGGAACATTGGCCTTTACCCCTGGACTTTGCTTGGAATTATCATTATTGGATAGGCTTGGTTTGTTCTATGATTTTGCTTATATTTTGGGATTTATTGGAAATACAAAAATTAATGTAGATTATCTATATAATCATCAGATTTATTCAGAATCATATAAAAGTAACAAATGCTATATTCAGCATAGCTTTGGTTTAAAATATTATTTTTAATTAGGCTAAAAGCTTGTTTGTTAATAAAAAAAAGACACACAGTAGGATTATATAAAAATATCCTGATTGTGTGTCTTTATTTATAATTATGTATTTAAGATTTCAATTACAACTTATGAATAACCTTCATCATCTGCTCGCCCAAGCCAATTGTATAACCTTGGGAAACGAAAACAACGCGGTTGAAAGTATCTGCGATAATAAAGATAGGAAGATTGTTTGCATTAGCCAGTTTCATAGCCGAAGCAATTTCATTCTGAATCTTATTGTCAACATCGATACCATAAGTTATTGTATTTGGCAATTCTCCGAACTCTTTCGGGTCGAAGCTGTTCCATCCTTTTTCATCCGGGAAAAGAAGAACCATTCCGCGTCCCCAAGCTTCAAGTTCAGCTTTTACGGCTGCGATGTCGCGCATAGCGTGGTTTGTCGGTTCCTGACGTGCGCCAAGAATTGCTACAACGAAATAGCCGCGTCCTGTTGTTGCAAGGATACTTGTTTCGCTGTCGCCGTTAACCGGTTTGAACTTGTTTTCAGAGTTGAAATTACCGATAACCTGCACTTCGTCAAGATTTTCTCGCATTTCAAGTTTTATCTGAGTTGTCTTTCCTGCTTCAACAGAGAAGAATGAAATTTCAGACAATACACTTCCGTTTGCCATACGAGTTCCTGTAACAAGAACATAGTTACCTTCATCAAGCGTCAACGGATTCTTCAACAATGCGCTCCAAGTGTTTCCGGCTCCCATATCAGCGCCGTTTGCACTTTCGAAATCCAAAGTCTGAAGTTTACCGTTGTCAAGAAGTTTGGCAATAGTAAAGTGGCTGTAATATTTAGGGTCTTGCAAAGCCTTGATAGGAGCGTATGAAGCTACAACTTTACCTTGCTTAGCATTGCTCTGAACGGCAGCTTCGAAATCTACATCAACCCATCCGTTCTGATAATACTGCACTTTCTTCGCAACAGGTTCGATACGTGCCGGAATACCAAAGCTACGGGCTGCAGCTACAAAGAAAATATCGCGTGAATGCTTGTCAGCTACGCGTGATTTCCAAACGCCCATAGGCATAATAGCTATATGCTGAGGATTCAAATCTTCCTTGATTGTAATATTCTGTTTTACCCAATTAACCAGCTCCTCTGCTGGGTTTTCCTGAACAGCTTTTCTAGTTTCTTCATCAATATTGTTCAATGCAAAGCCTTTATATGGAGTAAGGAATTCGTTGCTTACACGAGGATTCAATACATATTCAACGAACAATTCAGAATCAACAACCGGAGTATTGTTCAGATGGTCTGCAAAAACAGAAGCCGGAGTGTCACGCAAATCTTTTGCAGAAACAACGCCAAGAAGTTCCATGGCAAGATTACGCTTTTCAGCAGGTGTTTCACGTAGGAATTTTTCCAGTTCCATCCAGTTTCCGCGGCTGGCAATCATGTATTCTTTAGTCTTTGCTTCGTCTGTGTTAAGTTCTTTAGCCAAAGCAGCAGCTTTCTCTTCTGTGTAGAATGTAGCTACATATTTGTTGCGGATTGAATCTTCCTGATGCAATCTTATTGCGTTCTTTTCTTTCTGTTCGTCTGTAACTTCAACAGGGATTGTTCCGTCAACTGGAGGAACTATATCAAGCTCAACAGCTTCCATATTTCCACCTGTTTTGTCAAGTGCTATAGTTATTTGTTCATCTTTGCCGAACGAAACTTTTCCGTAGCCGAATTTTCCGTCCTTGCTAGCCCAAACAAGCATATCACCTTTGCCGGCAGTCATAGTGCATACGCCTTCCGCATCAGTTGTTTTTCTTGCAACAGAATAGAATTCAGCATAGTTGTAAATCTTGAATTCCACCAATGCACCTTCAACAGCAGCACCTTCAGAATCTGTAACCTTAACGCTAGCCTTTGCCGATGGAGCGTAATTGTCGATAACATTGATTTCTGTATAACCTTTTGTACGTTCCATCACATCTTCCGGGCCGTAATATTTACCGAACACTTTTGTGTGCATAAGCATGCTTCGGTATGCAGGACCGTTGAACCATCCCATATTCAAGACAGGTTCCGGCTCGCAAGCTCCAAGGAAATACCATTTTCCGCCAACCCATGCTTCAACCCAAGCGTGATTGTCGTCGGTGTGAGCCCAACGCGGAGTGTAAACTTGGCGGGCAGGAATACCAACCGAACGCAAAGCTGCAACTGTGAAAGTTGATTCCTCGCCACAACGTCCATAAGCTGTTTTTACGGAAGCAAGAGGAGAGCTTGTTCGTGCGTCAGAAGGTGTGTAGATTACTTTCTCGTGACACCAGTGGTTCACTTCAAGAACCGCATCATATAGTGACAAACCTTTCACTCTGTCTTTCAGTTCGCCAAAGAAAACCATACGGCTTTCGTCAAGATTTTCGTTGTTGATACGGACCGGCAATACGAAATGACGGAAAATATCTTCAGGAATGTCTTTTCCCCAAGGCATTTCTTCTCTTGCCTGGAAAGAAGAGCGGATATTCTTCAAATAAAATTCTCCGCTGTAGTCAGTAATATCTCCGATTGGCATATAAGCATAAAGGAATGTCAATGCTTCTTTTTCCTCAGGAGTCATTTCAGAGTTAAACACTGCAAACAAATCACCGTTAGGCAATTCTTTTTGTTTGGCTTGAAAATCATTTTCCACTTCAGCCCGATAAGTCTCGTCTGTAATAAAATGTGCTGGTTTGCTGCAACTTGTCAGAATAAACAAAGAGAGCAAAAAGGTAATTAGATGTTTTTTGTTCATAATATTTAATTAGTGCACACAAAATTAGCTATTTATTGTGTGATATGCAAATAAATGTTTGGTGATTAATAGTTTATCTTTTAAAGTCCTCATATACGAGTTGACAGAAAAACAAGTTGGTAGAAGTTGTTGCTTCCTTGTTAACTTGTATCTGAAGCCTTGTTAACTTTTAAATAAAACAGCCGGATAAACCTGATAATATTAATTATATTCTTAAAACTAAGACTTAGTTTTTAAGAATTAAGATTCAGTTTATAAAAACTAAAGCTGAGTTTCTATAAACTGAGTCTTAGTTTTGAACTTAAATAGGGACTTCACAGGAAATTAAATATATCTTCTTGAACATTATAAGAGTTTTAAGTGTTATTATAACATAATAGAATGATTAAATCGGAGTAAAAGATATGATTCATAGTGCTGAAGGAATATTGCTGATAGCATCGGCGATTTTTATGGTTAGTATTTTAATAACAAAGGCAGGATACAGGTTTGGTCTTCCAGCATTGTTGCTGTTCCTTGGTGTTGGAATGCTTTTCGGAAGTGACGGTCTTGGCATACAGTATAACAATCCCGGCTTGACGCAATTCATAGGAATGCTAGCCCTTACGATGATTCTTTTCTCTGGTGGTATGGATACCAAGATAAAGGATATCAAGCCAATTGCTCCGCAGGGAATAGTCCTCGCCACTGTTGGTGTGCTCCTTACTACGTTTATTACCGGAACATTCATATATCAGTTATGTCAGTTGATGGATAAATACGTCACTTTGTCGTATCCTGAATCCTTGCTCCTTGCTGCGATAATGTCGTCAACAGATTCGGCTTCTGTATTCTCGATATTGGGAAGTAAAGGAGTTTTGCTGAAACAACGCCTGCGCCCAACGCTGGAACTCGAAAGTGGAAGTAACGACCCGATGGCATATATGCTCACTCTGATGCTTGTTTCCTACATAAAAGTTGGAGGTATGGATGTGGCAAGTTCGGCAATATCTCTTGTGATGCAGCTTGTTATAGGTGCTTTGGGTGGTTATCTTTTAGGAAAAGCAGCTGTGTGGCTGATTAATAAGATAAATCTCGACAACGAATCTTTATATCCGTTGTTGATAATGACTATCGCATTCCTGACTTTTGCAGCTGTTACCTTATCAAAGGGAAATGGTTATCTGGCAGTTTACATTGCCGGTCTGGTGGTTGGAAACTCCAAAGTTATGCATAAGAAGAGAATAGGAACATTCTTCGATGGTTTTGTATGGCTTTGGCAGATTGTAATGTTCCTTACCCTGGGATTGCTGGTTAATCCTCACGAACTTTTGCCGGTTGCCGGAATAAGCATTCTGATTGGATTATTTATGATAATATTTGCTCGTCCAATCAGTGTGTTCCTCAGTCTTCTTCCTTTCCGTAATTTTACATTTAAAGGAAGGTTATACATATCGTGGGTTGGATTGCGCGGTGCCGTGCCAATAATATTTGCCACTTATCCGCTGATGGAAGGCTTGGAACATGCACATTTGTTCTTTAATATTGTGTTTTTCATAACAATATTGTCTCTGTTGATTCAGGGAACAACTGTGACTTTGGCAGCCAAATGGCTTGACCAGATTGACAGTCCGAAACAGGAAGAAGTGTTCAATTTCGACTTGCCTGAGAATATCAAGTCGGCAATGAGTGAACTTGTGCTTACTCCGGAAATACTTAAGCACGGAAACCGTCTGATGGACTTGAATCTTCCGGATCATACGCTTGCTGCTATGGTTAAAAGAGACGGCAACTTCTTTATCCCACGCGGACAGACAATTTTGAGGGAAAACGATATATTGCTTATAATATCTGATAATGATGAGGCGCTCGTTCAGGCTTATCATTCTCTTGATGTGAAGGATTATACGTTAAAGAAGAACTGATAATTCCTAAAAACTACAAAAGCTTTGCGGTACATATTGCATAACATTACTTTCTGCTTAACTTTGTGGAAATAGTCTTAGGTTTCGTAGGATACTTGAGTGTTAGGAGTTAAATAAAGGAGTCAAGTAGTCAAGTAGTTAAGGAGTCAAGAAGATAATACTTGTCTCCTGAAGCCTCGTCAACTTGTCAACTTAAAACTATTTTTGACTAACTTGTTAATATAATAGGTAATGGCAATCAGAAAAGATAGAGTTTTATGGGCAGATGACGAAATAGATTTGCTCAAACCGCATATATTCTTCCTTCAGGACAAAGGATATGAAGTTGTTCCGGTTATCAGCGGACAAGATGCAATAGACTGCTGCCGTGAAGAGAGTTTCGATATTATTTTCCTTGACGAAAATATGCCCGGACTTTCAGGACTGGAAACATTGTCGCATATCAAGGAAATAGCTCCTAATGTTCCGGTTGTTATGGTGACAAAAAGCGAGGAGGAAAGCATTATGAACCAGGCTATCGGAAACAAGATTGCTGATTATCTGATTAAACCGGTCAATCCAAACCAGCTTTTGCTTTCGATAAAGAAGAATGTTCATAAGAATGTCATAATATCCGAAACTACCACCGTGAGCTATCAGCAGGAATTCGGCAAAATTGGTATGCAGATTAATGATTCACTTACGGCAGACGACTGGATTGAGGTTTATAAGAAACTTATATATTGGGAGTTGGAGCTCGAAAGCAGTCAGGTCGCAATGACCGATATGCTGCGTATGCAGAAGTCTGAGGCTAATCAGGCTTTCGGAAAATTCATCAAGCGTAATTATGTGAACTGGATACAGAATCCGAATGATTCCGGCAGACCTTTGATGAGTCCGGACTTGTTCAAGAAAAAGGTGTTCACAATGCTGGATGAAGGAGAGAAGATATTCTTTATTCTTATCGATAATTTCAGGCTCGACCAGTGGCGAGTTGTCAAAGATTTGCTTTCGGAATATTTTATTTTCGACGAGAGTCTGTATTACAGTATATTGCCAACAGCCACGCAATATGCCCGAAATTCCATTTTCTCCGGATTGATGCCTTTGCAGATTGAGAAAATGTTTCCGGAACTTTGGGTTGACGAGGAAAGCGAGGAAGGCAAGAATCTTAATGAAGAGCCATTGATTCGCACGCAGATTGAAAGATTCAGGAAGAAATATACATATTCATATAATAAAGTACATGATTCGCAGTATGGCGAAAAGCTTTTGAATATGATTCCGTCGCTGCTTCGCAATCAGCTGAATGTCGTAGTTCTTAATTTCGTTGATATGCTTTCGCATGCACGAACCGAGAGCAAGATGATTCGTGAGCTTGCGCAGAGCGAGGCAGCTTACAGAAGTCTTACACGCTCGTGGTTCCAGCATTCAACAACTTTGGAACTGTTCCGCCGTATTGCAGGCAAAGGATACAAAGTGATAGTTACGACTGACCATGGAACAATACGCGTTGATTCACCGGTGAAAGTTGTCGGTGACAGAAACACCAATACCAATCTCCGTTATAAAGTAGGAAAGAATTTGAGTTTCAATCCTAAAGAAGTGTTCGAAATAAAAGAACCTGAGAAAGTTGGTTTGCCTTCGCCTAACTTGAGCAGCAAATATATCTTTGCAACAAACGAAGACTTTTTCGCTTATCCGAATAACTACAATTATTATGTTTCTTATTATAAGAACACTTTCCAGCATGGCGGAATATCAATGGAGGAAATGCTTGTTCCTTTTATAACAATGACTCCGAAATGAGGAAAGTTGACGAGTTGACAAGGGAACAAGTTGACAAGGTTTATATTCTTCTTGTCACCTTGTTCCCTTGTTCCCTTGTCAACTATATTTATAAACATTTCCCGGCAACGCCCTAACCTTCCCATTCATCTCCAGCTCAAACAGTATTGAACTTAGTTTATGCACCGGCATGGACAAACTGATGGAAAGAGCATTGATATGCATCTCTCCTTCATTGCACAAAACCTTTAGCACAGCTTCCTGTTCTTCAGTAAGTCCAAAATCAAAGCAGGTTTGAAATGATGTTTCTTTCTGTTTGAATGTAGTTTCCCAGCCAAGAGATTCAATCAAGTCTTCAGCCGACGTAATCAGTCCGGCTTTATTATTCCTGATAAGATTGTTGCAGCCTTTGGAGTTATAGTCTGTTGTTCTGCCCGGAAATGTGTAAACATCACGGCTGTAGGAAACAGCCAAATCTGCCGTGACAAGCGAACCGCCTTTATCTGCCGACTCAACAACTATCGTAGCTTCGGAAATACCGGCAACAATTCTATTCCTTTTGAGGAAATTTGCCCTGTCCGGATTAGTATCACTTGGAAAATCTGTAAGTAAGCCGCCTTTGTCCAGCATTTCGATTGCAGTTTGCCGGTGAACAGCCGGATAAATTCTGTCAAGTCCATGAGCCAGAACACCAACAGTTGGCAATCCGCATTTCAAGGCATTGCGATGGGCGCAAACATCAACGCCATAGGCAAGACCGCTTATGATTAATGTGTCCGGGAACTTCTCATATATTCCTTGGATAAGATTTTCGGTAATATTCCGTCCGTAGTCCGATATTTTCCTTGTCCCTACTATGCTGATAATATGTTTCGCATTGAGGTCGGCATTTCCTTTATAATATAGAACCAGCGGAGCGTCGTTGCATTCCTTCAGACGTTTAGGATAGTCCTTGTCTTCAATAAATATACATTTGATATTGTTCTTTTCGATGAATTTCAGTTCTTGTTCCGCTTTTAGCAAAGCACCTGAATCTTTAATGGCTGAAGCAGTTGTTTCGCCAATACCGGGAATTCTCTCAAGAAGTCGTGGATTCTCGGAAAATACAGCTTCTGCACTTCCAAGAGATTCGAGTAACTGACGTGCGGTTATGCTTCCGACACCGTTTATCATCGTTAAGGCTAATTGGTGGATATTCATTTTGTTTTGTTTTTAATATAGATACAAGTTAACAAGTTGACGAGTTGACAAGGGAACAAGAAAACAAGGATTAATCTTGTCAACTTGTTACCTCGTCAACTTGTCACCTAAACTATTTCTTGTTGCACTTAGCCAACAGTTCGTCAAAATATTCTCCTCTCGTTAGTTTTCCGTCCTGAACAAGAACCGACTCAACAATACCTTTCGCTGCAATTACACCATCGCTTTCACGATAGATGTCCTGTTCAAAAACCAGTTTCACACCTTTCTTATATGCGTTGAGGCATGAAATATAACGGTCGCCGCTGCGTAGCGAATGTTTGAACTGGATGCTTACGCTTGAAACGAATCCGTCCAGTCCACGTTCGTGCATCGAACCGAAATTTTCGCCAATAGATTCCAGAAACTCATGGCGTGCATGCTCCATATAGTGCTGATAATTTGAATTGTTGACAACACCCTGCAGGTCGCATTCGTAGTCGCGCACTTTGTCTGACAGCTTGAAAAGATATTCTTTCATCAGATTAATTCTTTTTTAGGTTCAACAATTTCCATTTTGTATAAGCGGTCCGAAGGTCTTATTTTCTCACTGACTTTGAATGAGAATCTTTCACCTTTAACAGTTTCTTCAACCGGTTTCAAATCTACTCTTATTTCTTCGATTTTCTGCATAACTGCGCCAGTTGTCGGGCCGGTAATCAGGATTTCATCGCCAACTTTGAGCGAGCCGCATTCCATTTCAAATTCGGCAACACCGATTTTGTCGAAATACTTTATGCCTTTGGCAAGATAAACTTTCTTTCTGGTTGCTCCTGAGCCGTATTTGCTGCTCCATTCCCCAAGTCTCTGACCCAGATAATATCCGTCCCAGAAACCACGGTTGAACACTTTGCGAAGGCGTTCGTCCCAATCTTTTACACGCTCTTCGGTGAAATCACCGTTGCAATATGCTTTTACAGCTTCTTTGTAGCATTCTGTAACTATTCGGACATATTCCGGACCGCGTGCGCGTCCTTCAAGCTTGAACACTCTTACACCGGCATCCATCATCTTGTTCATGAAATGGATTGTCTTCAAATCTTTTGGTGACATGATGTATTGGTTTTCAACATCAAGCTCGATTTGGCTGTCCTTGTCTTTTACGGTGTAAGCTCTGCGGCAAATCTGCATGCAAGCACCACGGTTTGCAGAAGCATTCATCTCGTGCAGGCTCAAATAGCATTTGCCGGAAACAGCCATGCACAAAGCTCCATGAGCGAACATCTCGATACGGATAAGCTCGCCTTTCGGACCTTTTATCTGCTGTTCAATGATTTGCTGATATATTTCATGAACCTGTTTCAGATTAAGCTCACGTGCAAGAACTACAACGTCGGCAAATCGTGCATAGAATTTCAATGCTTCTATGTTGGAAATATTCAGCTGAGTGGAAAGGTGAACTTCCTGGCCGATTTCGTTCGCATAGCTCATAGCTGCAACATCGGCAGCGATGATAGCCGAAACTCCGGCTTCTTTTGCTGCGTCGATAATCTCGCGCATCAAAGCCAAGTCTTCTCCATATATAACAGTGTTAACTGTAAGATAGCTTTTTATTCCGTGTTCCTGGCAGATTGCCACAATCTTGCGCAAATCATCTGTAGTGAAATTGTTTGATGACCTTGAGCGCATATTCAGTCCTTCAATACCGAAGTAGATAGAATCCGCTCCTCCTTGTATTGCTGCCATAAGAGACTCGTATGAGCCTACTGGCGACATTATTTCAAAGTCTTTCTCTTTCAATGCTGTAAGTTTTTGTTTCAATGCTGCAAAGCTATGAAAAAAATAGATATTTCTTTGTATCTTTGTCATATAGAGCTTTATTTTTTAGCAGAAATTTGGACAACAATGAAAACAGAAATCAATCCTAAAGAATTAAACGACAATTTCTTCAAGGCAATAGGTGAAGAATGGATGCTGGTGGCAGCAGGAAACAAGGATAAATTCAACATGATGACTGCAAGCTGGGGCGGAACAGGAATAATGTGGGGAAAGCCTGTAGTATTTGTGTTTATCCGTCCTGAAAGATACACTCGTGAATTTATGGACCAGGAAGGAACTTTCTCACTTTCATTCATGGGCGATAATAAGGAAGTGCATAAGATTTGCGGCTCTAAGTCGGGACGTGACACTGATAAAGTTGCCGAAACTGGTCTTACTCCTTGCTTTGGAGAAAGTGGTGTTCCTTGTTTTGAGGAATCACGCTTGACACTTGAATGTAAAATCTTATATAGAGAAACTCTTAGCAAAGAAGCTTTCCTTGATAAAGGCTTGCATGATATGTGGTATAACGATAAGAAAGGAAATCTACACATAATGTATGTTGCAGAGATTCTTAAGGCGGAAAAAGCTCAGTAATGCCTATGTTTCATCAGAAAGCTGTGGCTGTTGCAAAACATAAATAATCAAACACAGAGGCACAAAGTCACAGAGGTAATATATTGAGAATAAATAAAATAAAAATCTCTGTGTTCTCTGTGTCTCTGTGTTTAAACTAGTTTTGCAACACCCTCAGCTTTTTTAGGAAAATATACCATGAAATTTTAATCTTGTTGTTTGTTTGCTGTATTTTAATTGTAAATAAATCGCTTATTTATTAGGTAACTTGAATCAATATCTATATTTTTGTGCATAAATATCAATAATTTGTTAACCATGAAACGACTACTCTCTATTCTTCTGATAGCTTTTGTTTCCCTATCAGCTTATGCGGCAGATTCAGTCCGTAAGTATATTCGTATTGGTACACAGGAAACAGACTTGATTCTTTCAACGTCTCCAAGCGGACGTTTGTATCAGATTTATCTTGGTGAAAAACTGGCACATGAAAGTGATTTTGAGAATCTTCCGTTATATACTCGCGGAGGCTCGGATGGTAGTGCTGCAAACAGAGGCTGGGAAGCATATATGACTTCCGGAATGGAAGATTGCTTTGAACCGGCTTTGGCTGTTACTCATGCTGATGGAAATATGAGTACGCTGCTGAAATATGTTTCAAGTGAGACTAAGAGTATTGACGGCAATGCCACTCAAACAACTGTTGTTCTCAAGGATGATGCTTATCCTTTGCAGGTGAAACTTCATTATATAGCTTATGACAAGGAGAACATAATCAAATCTTGGACAGAGATTTCCCATAATGAGAAAAAACCGGTAAAGCTTACCAGATATGCTTCTTCTGTGATATATTTCGAACGCCCAAGTTATTATCTGACAGAATTTAGTGGCGATTGGGCCCAGGAAATGCAGATGAGTCATCAGCAATTGCAGTATGGAAAGAAAATAGTTGACACAAAACTTGGTTCAAGAGCTGCTATGTATGCTTATCCTTTCTTTGAGTTGGGTTTTGGCGAGCCTGCCAGTGAGGATAATGGTGAAGTAGTTTTGGGTACAATCGGTTGGACCGGAAACTATCGTTTTACGTTTGAAGTTGACAATCTGAAGAATTTGCGTGTTATTTCAGGTATAAATCCTTATGCCTCAATTTATGAGTTGAAACCTGGAGAAGTGTTTGTCACTCCCGAATTCATATTTACCAGAAGTAGTGAAGGAAAAGGCAAGGCAAGCCGAAACTTCCATGAATGGGCTCGCAATTATCAGCTGAAAGACGGAAAAGGTGACCGTTTGACTTTGCTTAACAACTGGGAAAATACATCATTCAACTTTGATGAAAAGATTTTGGGTGATTTGATGAAAGAAGCAAAACATCTTGGTGTAGATATGTTCCTTTTGGATGATGGTTGGTTTGGAAACAAACATCCGCGTAACGACGACCATGCCGGACTTGGTGATTGGGATGCTATGAAGGCAAAACTTCCTAATGGTGTGCCGGGACTTGTAAAAGCTGCGAAAGAAGCCGGTGTGAAATTCGGTATCTGGATTGAGCCGGAAATGGTCAATCCGCGCAGTGAATTGTTTGAGAAACATCCTGAATGGGCAATACATTTGCCGAACAGAGAAACATATTATTACCGTAATCAGCTTGTTCTGGATTTAAGTAATCCGGAAGTTCAGGATTATGTATTCGGCGTTGTGGACAAACTTATGACTGAAAACCCTGAAATAGCTTATTTCAAGTGGGATTGTAACAGTCCGATTACTAATATCTATTCTCCTTATTTGAAGGAACAGCAGAATCATCTGTATATAAACCATGTTCGTGGTGTTTATAATGTTTTCAAAAGAGTGAAGGAGAAATATCCAAATGTTCCTATGATGCTTTGCTCCGGCGGTGGTGCAAGATGTGACTATGAGGCATTGAAGTATTTTACTGAATTCTGGTGTAGTGATAATACTGATCCTGTTGAAAGATTGTATATACAGTGGGGATTCTCACAGTTCTTCCCGACAAAGGCTATGTGTGCACACGTTACTAGCTGGAATAAAAAAGCAAGTATTAAATTCCGTGTTGATGTAGCTATGATGTGTAAGCTTGGTTTTGATATAGGATTGAAGGAATTGAGTAATGATGAGCTTACATATTGTCAAAATGCTGTAGCAAATTATAACCGCCTGAAGAAAGTAATCCTTGATGGAGATTTCTATCGTTTGGTTTCTCCTTATGATGCAAACCATATGGCAGTTATGCATGTAGATAAATCTAAAGACAAGGCTGTAGTTTATGCATATGATATTCACCCAAGATTTGCAGAAAAAACATTTAACGTGAAATTCCAGGGTTTGGATCCTGACAAAAAATATAAGATTGAAGAAATAAATCTTATGCCAGGAACAAAATCACGTTTTGCACAAAATGGTAAAGTTTTCTCAGGTGATTATCTTATGAAAGTCGGTTTGTATGCATTTACTCCGGCTTCTATGAACAGCCGTATTTTTGAACTTACAGCACAGTAAATGATAGTTGACAAGGTTTCAGATACAAGTTGACAAGTTGGGGTAAATTAAATTCTAGTCAACTTGTTTCTGAAAAACTTGTGAAAGTTATACCGATACTGACTAATTCTGAATATAAAAGACTGACCGAAAGTTGGCACTTAGCTTTTGGTTCAGTCTTTTTTTTGTGTGATAACGGTTTTTGTAACACAATTGTAATATTTATGAAATGTTTATATAATGTGAGTTAGTTTCCTTTGCATCCCGGAAACATATACTCCAATAATTTATGGAAACATTTTATCTGATTTTAGTATTATTCTTATTTGTCCTGGCTGTTTTCGACTTGGTAGTCGGAGTCAGCAACGATGCGGTGAACTTCTTGAATTCAGCTATTGGATCAAAGGCTGCGTCATTTAAAGTGATTATGGTTATTGCAGCAATCGGTGTTTTTGCCGGAGCATCATTATCTAACGGTATGATGGATATTGCGCGTCATGGTATTTACCAACCACAGTATTTCTACTTCTCCGAGATTATGTGTATTCTTGTGGCAGTTATGCTTACTGATGTGGTTTTGTTGGATATATTCAACTCACTCGGTATGCCGACATCAACAACAGTTTCAATGGTGTTTGAGTTGCTTGGCGGTACCGTTGCTTATGCATTGATTAAAACTGTCAGCGACCCTGATTTGTCGTGGGTTGATTTGATGAACACAGACAAAGCTTTGACAGTTATTTTGGGTATATTCCTTTCCGTTGCTATAGCATTTTTCTTTGGTGTGCTTGTGCAATATATTTCCCGTATTATATTTTCATTCAATTATAAGAGAACGGCAAAATATTTTATAGGTGTTTTCGGTGGTTTGGCCGCTACATCCATAGTTTATTTCATGCTTATCAAAGGTCTGAAAGGCAGCAACCTTGAAGGAACAGAGTTTGTTAAGTTCATCAGGGCAAACACAGATATGATTGTTTTGGGCTGTATGGTTGGTTTCACAATCCTGATGCAGATCCTGCATATGATAAAGGTAAATGTATTTAAGGTGATTATCCTTATGGGTACATTTGCTCTTGCCATGGCATTTGCCGGAAATGACCTTGTGAACTTTATCGGTGTACCTTTGGCAGGATATTCTTCATATATGGATTTGATGGCGCAGGGAGGAACAACTACTCCGGATACATTCCTTATGACATCATTGCTTGAACCTGCTAAAACTCCTTGGTATTTCCTGATAGGTTCAGGTGTAATTATGGTTGTCGCATTGATGACTTCAAAGAAAGCGCACAATGTGGTTAAAACATCTTTGGATTTGTCTCGCCAGTCTGATGGTGACGAAAACTTCGGTACTTCTCCGGTTGCTCGTGTTTTGGTGAGAACTTGCACAAATGCGGCAATGGTTATTTCAAGCATAGTTCCTACACCGGTAAAAGTTTGGATTGATAAACGATTTGACAGCAGCCAGATTATTATTGAAGATAAGGCCAGTTTCGACTTGGTTCGTGCAGCCGTGAATGTTGTTCTTTCTGGTCTGTTGATTGCTGTAGGTACTTCATTGAAATTGCCTTTGTCAACAACTTATGTGACATTCATCGTTGCGATGGGTACATCTTTGGCTGACCGTGCCTGGGGTCGCGAAAGTGCTGTTTTCCGTATCACTGGTGTGTTATCAGTAATTGGTGGTTGGTTTATTACTGCCGGTGCTGCGTTTACAATCTGTTTCATCGTAGCTATATTGATTCATCTTGGTGGTATTCCGGCTATAGTAGGTATGATTGCTTTGGCTGTTTATTCATTGATCAGAAGTCAGTTGGAGTATAAGAAAAAATTGAAGAAAGAAGCATTGAAAGAAGAAGTCAACTCAACAGTTTCACAGCTTCGCGAAGCTAAGAATCCTTATGAAGCATTGAACTTGTTCCGTAAACATAGCCGTGAGGAAATTGATTCTGTATTGCGCTTTTCGGCAGATGTATTGGTACAGTCTTCAAATGCTTTTATGAATGAAAACCTAAAGGAACTTCGAAAGGCTTTGTCTGCTATCGAAGAAGAAAAAGTTCACTTGAAGCAAGTTAAGCGTGTCGGAACGCTTGGTGTAACTCAGTTGGATCACGATATTGCCGTCGAAAAAGGTCTGTATTACTATCAGAGTAACGATTTTGCAAGTGAAATAGTATTCAGTATCCGTCGTTTGGCAGAACCATGCAAAGAACATATTGATAATAATTTTAATCCTTTGTCTGATGTCCAGAAAACGGATTTCCGTCAGATAGTTCATGAAATAACAGCATATTTGGGACGTTGTGCCGATATGGTAGATAAGAACGATTACAGCATACTAGTCAGCCTTATTGAAGAATCAGTGCGTCTGAACAATCGCCTGGTTCAGCTCAAGAAAGAAGAGCTTAGAAGAATCCAGGGTCAGCATGGTAGCACAAAAGTAAGTATGGTTTATCTCAACATGTTGCAGGAAGCTACCAACGTCGTATTATTCAGTTGCAACCTGATTAAAGTAAGCAATAAATTCCAGGGAAACAGTTGATAAATAGATAGATTTTTATGGCTTTAAGGGAATGGGATTTCTAATCCTGTTCCCTTTTTTGTCTGCTTGTTCGCTTTTCATTACTTTTGTAAATGATTAAAGTTTAGCAAGCTCGACTTCCAGATAACAAGTTGACAAGAAGACAAGTTGACAAGAATTTTGGATAATAATTCATGAATTTATAAGTGTTCAGACCTTGTCAACTTGTCTCTGAAGCCTTGTCAACTTCTAAAATTGAGCCTGTGAAACATGAACAAATAAATTATCCTTATGAAACAGTTGAACGAAATTATTGCTTTTGCCAACGACATAATTGGGTCTTATATCCTTATAGCTATGCTTATAGGTTGTGCTGTGTGGTTTACATTTAACACCCGTTTCGTTCAATTCCGTATGATAGGAGAAATGATTCGTCTGCTTGGCGATTCAACAAGGAAAGAAGACGGGCATGAGCATCATATATCATCTTTCCAGGCTTTTGCTGTGTCGCTGGCAAGCCGTGTGGGAACAGGAAATCTTGCCGGTGTGGCAACGGCGCTTTCTGTTGGCGGACCGGGCGCAGTATTTTGGATGTGGCTTATAGCTTTGTTGGGAGCTTCAAGTGCTTTTGTGGAATCAACATTAGCTCAATTATACAAAAGACGGGGAAAAGATTCATATATTGGCGGACCGGCGTATTACATGCAATATGGATTGGGACTGAGATGGATGGGAGTTCTGTTTGCCATACTTATATCCGTTACTTTTGGCTTTGCATTTAATTCTGTGCAAAGTAATACCATATGTGCTGCCTGGGATTATGCTTTTGGTTTTGACCCGACTGTTATGGGAGTAATACTTACAGTTCTCACTTTGTTTATTATATTTGGTGGAATCCAGCGTATTGCAAAAGTTAGCAGTATTCTTGTTCCTGTCATGGCTCTTGGATATATCGTTTTGGCGTTGGGAATAGTATTGTTCAATATCACGAAACTACCATCTGTTATAGAACTTATCATCAGCCATGCATTCGGATGGGAACAAGTTCTGGGCGGAGGCGTAGGAGCTGCTTTGGTGCAAGGAATAAAGCGTGGATTGTTCAGCAATGAGGCTGGTATGGGTTCTGCGCCTAATGTCGCAGCCACGGCACATGTTACGCATCCGGTGAAACAAGGATTGATACAGGCTCTGGGTGTTTTCTCTGATACTTTAATAATCTGTACCTGCACTGCATTCATCATATTGTTCAGCAATGTTCCTTTAGGTGGAGAAGTGGATGGTATTCAGCTTACTCAGCGTGCTCTTACCAATGAAGTCGGTTCCTGGGGAGAAATTTTCATTGCTATTACAATTATACTTTTTGCCTTCAGTTCTATAATAGGAAACTATTATTATGGTGAGGCAAATATTCGTTTTATCACCTCACGCCGTTGGGTGTTGATAGTATATCGCCTGCTGGTTTGCGCGATGGTTATGTTTGGAGCTTTGGCAAGCTTGAAACTTGCATGGAGCTTGGCTGATATAACCATGGGTTTGATGGCAATATGTAACCTGGTAGCAATTCTGATGCTTGGTAAACAAGCATTCATCCTTTTGCAGGACTATCAGAAGCAGAAGCGTTCTGGTATAAAAGACCCTGTATTTGAAAAGGAATCTATTCCGGAATTGAAGGAGAATGCAGAGTGTTGGTGAAGAAATTTAAAAGTTGACAAGGTTTCAGAGACAAGTTGACAAGGTCTGAACACTTATAATTTCATGAATTATTATCCAAAATTCTTGTCAACTTGTCTTCTTGTCAACTTGTTATCTGGAAGTTGAGCTTGCGAAACTTGAATAGTATTATAAATATACCAATCTGAACAGTTTGTCCGGAGCAAACACTTGGTTTGCAACATTAAATATATCTTCTGTGCTGATAGCCTCAATTTGCCGTACCACTTCTTCCTGGGAATCATATCTGTTGTAGTGCAGGAAGCTTTTTCCCAATCCCAGGAACAGGCTTTCCTTATTATCATTGCTAACACCAATCTGGCCAATGAGCTGTTTTTTTGCAGCAGCAATGCTTTTTTCTGCCAAAGGTTTTTCACAGAGAGATTCAAGTTCGCGACAAACCAGGCGGGTTGCCTTTTCCCTGTTTTTCGGGTCGGTACCAAAATATATGCTGGCAATACCGGTATCAGTATAAGAAGTTATATTTGACTCTACATTATACACTAATCCGTGGCGTTCACGTAAAGCAATATTCAGGCGGCTGTTCATTCCCGGACCGCCAAGCATATTGTTCAGCAGAAATAATGATATTCTTTGTTCGTCGTGCAGGCTGAAAGCACGTTGTCCCATTATGACATGAGCCTGATGTGTATCTTTCTCTATCACAGATTGCGAAGCTTCTACAATTTGAGGAGCCTGACGATTAGTCTCAGCTTTATAATCAGGTATTACACCCAGTAAATTATCTGCCCATTTTACTATTTTGTCAAATTTTATATCTCCCATCGAGAATAATACCATATTTCCCGGAGTATAGAATCTGCGCATAAAAGAACAGCCGGAATTTGAGCCGAATGCCAGAAGAGATTTCTCGTCACCCAAAATATTATGTCCTAAGGCATGACCGGAAAATACCTTGTTTTCAAAATCGTCAAATATCAGCTCAGACGGGCTGTCTTCATATGAGTTTATTTCATCAAGTATGACATCCACTTCCTTTTCTATTTCATGTTCAGGAAAAATAGAATGGAAAATCAAATCAGCCTGAAGTTCCAAGGCTCTTTGGAAATGCTCTTTCAGAAATATTGAATATACAAAAGTCTCTTCTTTAGTAGTATAGGCATTCAGTTCTCCACCAACATTTTCCATCCTGTTCAGAATGTGCCATGCCTTTCTTTTCTTTGTTCCTTTGAAAAGCATATGTTCAACGAAATGCGCCATTCCATATTCCTCCGGAAGCTCATCTCTTGTACCTGCGTTTACTGCAAATCCGCAATAAGCCACATTCGAATTTGAGGGAAGATGCACTAATCTGAGTCCGTTTGGCAGTGTATGTGAAAAATAATGATTCATAGTTTTCTTATTTACAGCATGCAAAGGTATAACATTTATCACTACTTTTGCATTATAAAAATCTGAAGTTTTGCCAGATACAATTTAACAAGACTAAATTCTAGAAATAGTAACATTTTAATACCTATGCTAAACCTTTCTAAAGTAATTATAATTCTGATTACTGTAGTATCATTAATAAAACCAGCAGGTTTGAAATCTCAGTCTGTTTCAGATACGTTATTAGTAAATCCTGAGGAATATCAAACCACAATAGAAAAATTACGTTCGACAAATGCTTACACTATTACAAAAAATGCCATTCCTCTGTTTGCCGCCAGCGCTCTTGCAACAACAATTGATTATCGGGTGAAGGAAACTCGTGATTTTCATTTGTCGTCTTTCAAGAATAAATATGATGATTATATCCAATATGTTCCTATGGTTACAATGTTTGGTATGAAGATTGCCGGAGTTGAAGGACGTAGTTCATGGGGTGAGATGCTTACAGCGGATGTAATATCTGCTGCGACAATGGCGGGAATAGTAAATGGATTGAAATATACCGTTAAAAGAATGCGCCCTGATAACAGTAAGAGAAATTCATTTCCTTCCGGGCACACGGCTACCGCATTCATGTCTGCCACAATGCTTTATAAAGAATATGGAGAGCTGAGCCCATGGGTTGGCATAGGCTCATATGGTTGTGCGTCATTGGTGGCTGTTGGCAGGATGCTGAATAACAGGCATTGGATGTCCGATGTCCTTTTCGGAGCGGGAGTGGGTATATTTTCAACAGAACTAGGTTATTTTTTCTCAGATTTGATATTTAATAAGAATAATCCTAAACATAGATTTTATAACTCAGATTATGATTATACAACGGTATCATCATATTTGGAATACTCTGTTGGTTACAGTTGTATTTTACCTCATTCTTTGTATTTTGACGGGCAGAGAGTAACTCCTTATCAAGGAATGAACACATCATTGTCAGGTGCATATTTTTTCAAGTCTGGCTGGGGTATTGGTGGAAGTACAACGATAATGACAGCTAAAGTCAGCAAGGACAAAGGAACGTTGGGCAGCGCGTTGTTTTTTGCAGGTCCGGAATATACAGCCTGCATTTGTCCCCGTATATTTTGGAACGCCAAATTGCACTTGGGACAAGGTAATCTGCTGTTGAATGATGATTTGAAGAAAAAAGGTTTTGCTGTTCAAGCCGGACTTTCTTTGTTAGGTCAAATATCTCCGACTATGGGATTGCGCTTATATACGAATTATACATATACAACATTGTCCGGAGACTTTATGTCCGGTGATATGAATATCCTTAGTGCCGGACTTACAGCCAGTATGCTTTTCTGATTTGTAATTTTGCTTCATTGCTTAATTGTTATACATTTGTGGAAACTTAATTATAATATAAAATGAAGCAAGACGATATAAATTCTATCCTTGTAAGAGAGTCGGAAGCAGTAAAGAATATTCCTGTTTCTGAAGCTTATGATAATGCTGTAAAACTGATTGTTGAACAGGTTCATAAGAAAGGAGGAAAGCTCATTACCAGCGGAATGGGAAAGGCCGGACAGATTGCTATGAACATCGCTACCACTTTCAGCTCGACCGGTACTCCTGCTTTTTTCCTTCATCCCAGTGAAGCCCAGCATGGGGATTTGGGTATAATACGCGAAAATGATATAATGTTGCTTATTTCCAATTCCGGAAAAACCCGAGAGTTGGTTGAACTTACGTCTCTTACACGCGGTTTGGCTCCGGACATGCAATTTATCGTTATAACAGGTAATTCTGAGAGTGCTTTGGCTAAAGAAGCAACTATATGTTTGCCAACAGGTGCTCCTGCTGAGGTTTGTCCTTTAGGCTTGACTCCGACAACATCAACGACAGTTATGACTGTTATTGGTGATATACTTGTTGTTGGGACAATGAAGGAAATAGGATTTACCAATAAGGAATATGCAAAACGTCATCATGGTGGCTATCTTGGTGATAAGAGTCGTGAACAGAGCAAGACAGAGTAAAAACTAATTAGGAGGGTTAATAGGTTTTGAGTTTATTAGTCAGGACTGCCTGAACCAATAAACTCAAAAACCAACAAACTCAAAAACTAAAAACATATGAGAAAAGTAATAGGAATAGGTGAGACCATATTGGATATAATATTCCGGGGCGAGCAACCGCATGCAGCTGTTCCCGGTGGCTCTGTCTTTAATGGACTGACATCTTTAGGACGATTGGGACAGAATGTCCTTTTTATTAGTGAAACCGGAAATGACAGAGTTGGCGGGATAATCCGAAACTTCATGAAAAAGAATAATATCTCAACCGATTATGTTGATTGTTTCCCTGATGGTAAGAGCCCGATATCATTAGCTTTTCTTGATGACAATCATAATGCTGATTATGTCTTCTATAAGAATTATCCCAAGCAGCGTCTCGAAGTTCCACTTCCTCCTATTGAAGAAGACGACGTATTTATTTTTGGTTCATATTACTCCTTGAATCCTGTGCTGCGCCCAAGAGTACTGGAATTCCTTCAGCATGCAAAGGAACGTGGGGCAATTATATATTATGACCCTAATTTCCGCAATGCGCATGCACATGAAGCCATTCACCTTATGCCTACTGTACTTGAGAATTTCGAATATTCCGATATAGTACGTGGTTCGGATGAGGATTTTTATAACTTGTTCAAGAAAACAGATATGGGTGAAGTTTATCAGGATAATATCAAGTTCTACTGTGATAATTTCATTTCTACCCATGGTGATAAAGGTGTGCATTTGCGTACTTCCATGTTGGACGAGCATTTCGACTCTCTGAAAATACAGCCTTTGAGCACAATTGGTGCAGGTGATAACTTCAATGCGGGTATTATATTCGGCTTGCTGAAATATGGTATCAGGCGTAAGGATTTGCCAAGTCTTGACAAAGAAACCTGGAGTAAAATAATAGCTTGTGGAATAGACTTCTCCACAGAAGTTTGCCAAAGTTATGATAATTATGTTTCTGAGGAATTTGCAAAGAAATATATTATTAGGTGACAAGTTGACAAGTTGGCAAGAGTTCTGACCTTGTCAACTTGTCTCTGAAGCCTTGTCAACTTTAAAGAAATATCATTCAGGAATATAATCTTCCTTGATAAAAGCATCGTAAACACGTTTTGGATGATCACTGTTTGAAAAACCAATGTCGCCAAAAGTCTGTTGCCTGAATTTTTTTAACTTCAGATTATCTAAAGCATACTCTCTCAGAGGTTTGGAAATATCGCCAAGTAGAGAACTGTTGACAGGCTGGTCCAGAAGATTCTCTTTGGGAGTTAGTATTGGTAATAGTTTCTGCTCCAAAAATCCTCGATATGCTCCTATATATTCACACCAGCACGAACCATCTTTCTCAAATAGCCTGTAGGTATATTTTGACAATGCTGTCTGTAGGCATATTCCTTGAGGCGTAACTTCCGCTTTTGCCTCTTGAGGGTAAGCAAAGTCCCTGATTTTTATGATTTTTTTTTCATCATCAATATCCTCTACTTCTGTAATCCAGAAATCAGAATGGAGCAATTGTTCAAGGATATCATGCAGGTTTTCTTTAATCTCAAACAAAATTTTCATGGTGTTTTCATTTTAGTTATACTTTATTATATAACACATATAAAACGGATTAAGTTTATATATTATCAGCTGTTTCAGATTGGATTTAATATAAATTAAACATAGCAGAGTCTAATTCTGGTTATTCCCGCTTCAGGTTGTTTGTTAATATGTAGAGAGAATAGCTTTTTTATTAAAGATGCGCAGCCTATGACTTTATGATTATGTGGTGACAGAAAACTAGTCGGCAAGTTCCTTATGATTAAATGTTAGGAGAATTATCATTTTGTCACTTTTGACATATTGTCAAATGAACTATGCTGAGATTGCGATATTTTGGAGTAATTGTCAGAAAGATCAAAAAGAAGGTGCTCTCATGAAGTTAAGGAAAAACAGATTGACGCAAAACTGTTGTTTTTCCTGACAATATAAAGAATCTATCCCAATCATTTGCTTTTACACAAACATTTTGTTTGCGTAAACAGATAAATAGTTGATAAATGACAATGTAAACCTGTTCATCTTTTTTACTCTTCCTGAGTGAAAATTGCCCTGTTCAAGTACAATTTATGGGATAGCGGGACGGATTTTCCGGCCTAAAAGCATTTGTTAAAAAAATGATTGCGATGATTTCGCCAAATGATTGTGAAGAGTCTCCGAAATCATTGCAATGACTCAGGTAAACGATTGCAATCTTTTTCTGAAATCATTGCAATCATTTTCCGGAACGACATTTATAAATCCGTATTTTCAATGTTTTGAGCAAGTTTTTTACAAATTGCGGGTTATTGAAAATGCCTGTTTGGGTGAAAAGTGATAGCAATATTGAGGAAATAGTAGCATTTTGTAAAATTCAAAAAAGGGCTTCTCTGTTGAAATACGCTTAATTTCCCAACTTGTAATTTGAGTGTTGAGTATGAAACTTAGTTAGTGTAATTTAGTTATAGAAGAATAAAATTATATTTTTTTATGTAAGGTTGTTGTTTTTTCAAATTAAATATTAATTTTGTGAAGCGATATGAAATAAAGCCTTTAATCTATATTAGTATTAAGTTTTGTTTTTAGAAAAACACTGTCTGCAAAATATTATATTTATTATAATGTTTTGTTAAACTTCTTATTTGGGCAAACTAATATTATTGTAGTTAAAAACAGATATAATTGGAAATAACCTAATATTAACTTTAAATTTAATTTTATGGAAAGGAAAATGAGTGGAAATCAAGGAAAACCTTGCTTTTTGCATAAAATTGCGAATGGGGGGGGTAAAGTGCTGTGTATCACTTGTTTATCTTTAATGGTGCTGCCGGGTTATTCTTTGGCGGATACAGTAAATACAAATAAAAAAGGTGAAATATTTGAAGTTCAGCAGTCTTCAAAAGTCTCTGGTGTCGTAAAAGATACAAAAGGTGAACCGTTGATGGGAGTCAGTATCGTATTCAAAGGAACCACAGTAGGTACGGCGACAGACTTGGATGGTAAATTTGAACTAGAATTACCATCAGATAAGGGTACATTGGTTTTTTCTTATATTGGTTTTAAAGCAAAGGAAGTTGCATATTCCGGACAATCTAATCTGAATATAGAGTTGTCAGAAGATTCTGAAGCTTTGGATGAAGTTGTGGTTGTAGGTTATGGTTCATCAGTTAAAAAGGACTTGACAACAGCTGTAACAAGTGTTAAGAGCAAAGACTTCCTTCAAGGAGCTGTAAATGATGCTATGCAGATGATTGATGGTAAAGTTGCAGGTGTCACGGTAAATAGTACGGCAGCTTCAGATCCTAACTCAAGTTCAAGTATTCAGGTTCGTGGTGCATCTTCATTAAAGGCAGGTAATAGTCCTTTGATTGTAATTGATGGTATGCCAGGTGGTGATTTGCGTAATATAGCGCAGCAAGATATTGAATCAATTACGGTGTTGAAAGACGGTTCTGCAGCAGCTATTTATGGTTCTCGAGGTGCAAATGGTGTTATTTTGGTAACAACAAAGCAAGGAAAAGCAGGAAAAACAACAATCAGTTATGATGCTTATCTGGAGCATGATTTCGTAGCTAATAGACCCGATGTTTTGGATCCCGATACTTATTTGGAGAAAGTCACAGGAGCTGTTGACCATGGCTATCGTACAGATTGGTATGATGAATTGATTAATAAAGATAATTTTGGACACAATCACAATATAGCATTAGCCGGTGGTAGTGAATCTACAATCTTCCGTATCTCAGCCAATTACAAACAGAAGGAAGGTTTGGATATTGTTTCTAAACGTAAAGAATATGGTTTGAGAGGTAATTTCAAGCATGTCACATTAGAAGATAGATTGGAAGTTAGTGGTAATATCTCTTATCGTATAGCAGATGAAGATTACACTGATTATGGTTCATTCAAGCAGGCAGTTCAGTTGAATCCTACTTATAGTGTTGATGAGATGGAAGCTTTCCAAGGTTCCGGTGGATATACATATAACCCTATTAAGAATTTGACTGAAAGAGACAGAGGTGCTTTACAAGAATATTCAATGGTAGATTTCAATATTAAGTTGAATATACTTGAAAACTTAAATACAGAGTTGAAATTAGGCCGTCAAGGTCATAATAAGAAAGAACAGGATTATAAATTTTCTACATATAGGGAATGTATTGACGGAGGCTATAACGGTCATGCTTTCATCAAACAAGAGAATTGGACAGACTGGACTTTGGAATGGTTGGGAAATTATGAATTTACAATAGGTAAGCATAACACTAAAATCATGGGTGGTTATTCTTATCAGGAATTCAATTATGAAAACCTGGAAGCTCAAAACAGGAACTTCCCTTCCGATGCCTTTTTGACAAACAACTTAGGTGCAGGTGACTATGAGAAAGTTGATGGCCGTTTGGGTATGGGCTCAAATAAGAACCAGGAAAAGACTATCGCATTCCTGGGACGTGTAAATTACAATTACAATGATTTGTTCTTGTTCACTGGATCTTTGAGATATGAGGGTAATACAAAATTTGGTGCTGATAATAAGTGGGGATTGTTCCCGGCAGCATCTGCAGCTTGGCGTGTGTCAAAACTTCCGGTGTTTGAAAGCAGTTCTGTTGTAGATGATTTGAAAGTGCGTTTTTCTTATGGTGTGACAGGACGTTCTGGATTCGATAAATATATATCACTGGCAAAATATGCTGGATATGGTGATTACTATAGCGACAGATTTGGTTGGATAAAAGGTTACGGTCCTGGAAACAATCCTAATTACGATTTAGGTTGGGAAAAACAGATATCTTATAACTTAGGTTTCGATTATACTTTATTTAATTCTCGTTTGTCAGGTAGCTTGGACTTCTTCATCAGGGACGGTAAAGATGTAATTGGTGATTATAAAGTTCCATTACCTCCATATTTGCATGAAAGTATTACAGCCAATGTAGGTACGACTACATCAAAAGGTTTTGAATTCCAGGGTAATTATGATGTTGTTAGAACAAAAGATTTCTCTTATTCAACAAATGTAATGTTGTCTTACACTGCGTCTAAATTGAAATCTTTCTCAAATGAGAAATATCAGTTAGGTTATATTGAAGGTGATGGTTTCCCTTCTCCGGGTAATCCGGGTTCAGCTCAACGTTTGCAGGATGGAACTCCTATAGGTTCTTTCTATGGTTTCCGTTATGCAGGAGTTGATGAAAATGGCCAGATACTGATTTGGGAAAAAGGCGAGGAAGGAGGTACTACTAAATTAGGTGCTGACGGTAACGAGCAGGATAAAGTTTATTTGGATGGAACAGGTGTCCCAAAATGGGAACTATCTTGGGGTAATACATTTACTTATAAGAATTTTGACTTTTCATTCTTCTTCCGTGGTCGTTTCAGATATAAAATCATGAATCAGTATGAAATGTATTATGGATTACAGGTGATTGCTGTTGACAATAAGTTGACTTCTGCTTATGAAGAAAATGCTCATATTAAAGGTCCTAAAGTGATATGTGATTATTTCTTGCAGAATGGAAATTATCTACGCTTGGACAATATTACGATAGGCTGGACTCCAAAGTTGAATACAAAATGGATTTCAAATTTACGTTTGTATGCAACAATGAAGAATGTGTTTACATTGACAAAATATTCAGGTGTTGATCCTACGACAGTAACAACAACTGGTCTGTGGCCGGGTATCGGCGGTATGGATGTATATCCAACAGCTAGAAACCTGACATTTGGAGTGCAAATTAGTTATTAATTGATTATAAGAAATTAAGGATATGAAAGTTTTTAAATCTCTTTTGTGTACAGTAGGTATAGTAGGAGCTATGAGTTTGGCTTCTTGTACTGATTTGACAGAGAATATATATTCTGAACTAACAAAAGATAATTATTATACAGACCCCCAATCTGTTGAATCAGCTGTCGTTCGTTGCTATGAACATAGTGACAATGTAACTTGGCGTGGTGATATTTGGAAACTCCAGGAATTGACTGCTGACCAGTTTGTATGGACTCAGAAAGGTCGCCATGGATATGATGATGGTATGTGGATTCGCCTGCATGAACATAAGTGGAACTATATTCAGCCACAAATTAATGGCGCATGGGTTAACTCTTATCAGTGTATTAGCCAGATTAATACCGTTTTAAGGGATATGAACACTATTGACTTTTCGGCAATCGGTGTTTCTGAAGAAGATAAGGCCGCTTATTTTGGTGAATTGAGGGTTTTGCGTGCTTGGTATTATATGTTCTTGCTTGATTTCTTCAGACAAGTACCTATTGCGACAGAACAACAAGGTTCAGAGGAAATTGTAGCTCAGAGTCCGGCTCAGGATGTTTATAATTTCATAGAATCTGAAATTAAGGAAGTTTTGCCTTCTTTACCAAAAGAAAAAAGAATTGGTCGATGGACTCAAGGACCTGCTGCAGGTTTGTTGGTTCGTTTGTATCTGAACTCTGAAGTTTGGGTTGGCCAGAATCGTTATTCTGATTGCAAACAATGGGCAGAAGATATTATAGCCGGCAAATATGGTACATATAGCATAAATCAGTCTGATTATAGAGATCCGTTCAGATCCGGTATCAATGATTATGAATCTCCGGAAAATATGTTTGAATTCTGGCATGATAGAGGTAGATTGGAGCAACAGACATTGTGGGGGGATGTGATGCATTATACAGCTGCTCAAACAATAGGTAGTGATGGTGGCGGAAATAATGGTATATTATTGCAGCCATCAAGAAATTTCCAGGGTGAAATTTATCAGTTTGCAAGCGGTTTGGGTAATCCTTTTGAAAAATATGCAGACTGTGATTACAGAAAACAACCTTTCCGCACAACAGATCCAAAAGGCGGTTATGAAGGATTTTTCTTGAGTGGTCCACAAATGCAATATGACGTTGCAAAACAATATGGATTCACAGATGTGATGGTTAATGGTACAGAAGAATATTCCGGAGTTCCTTTGGTTTTTGTTGACCAGGTAGGTCGTTTTTCCGAACAGGCAGAACTTAAGCAGAACGCAGGAGAAAGTAACGAAGAATATACTAAGCGTAAAGCTGAATATATGAAAGAAGTCGCAAAACGTGGTTATTTTGTTTGTAATGATGAAAACGTTATTGCGAAAGGTTCACAAGTTACAACAGGTGAAGAAAACTCGGGTATTCGTTTTAATAAATTCCCTTATTTGCCTGATCATGACGGATTATTCCGTTCTCAGTCAACACCTGAAATGCGATTGTCAGAAATTTACTATTCTTTAGCAGAATGTTATTATAGAGAAGGTAATAAAGCAAAAGCTGCTGAACTTTTGGATTTCGTTCGTGTCAGGAATTATCCTAGTGAAGAATGGAGTAAATATAGCTATGTCCAGAATCTGGATAAGTTGACAGATAAAGAATTCTTGGATGAGTATGGTAGAGAATTTATAGGAGAACGTCGTAGACGTCCTGACTTGATTCGTTGGGGTAAATATGGTGAAGAATGGTGGAATAAAGAAAAAGATCCTAATGATGGAATTGAAAGAACTTATTTCCCAATACCTCAGAACCAGTTAAATGCAAGTCCGGTGTTGAAACAAACTACACCTGGTTGGGAATGATATAAAACAATGAATTTTTTTGCGAAGCTGTGTCAGATTTTTTCTGGCACAGCTTTAGTCGTTATTAAGCACAAATAATATAATTGATTTATTAAAAATATTGTCTGTTTTGTGTGTGTTTCTTTAATCATATGACTATGCCTAAATTTACTTTACACTTTTTTGTTACGTTACTAAAAAACTCTACAGATAAAATAAGTCTTACTAAAAGGCTTTACATACTATACCTGCAAAGGTAAAAAAATACAATAAGGTACAAATCTTCTGGTGAT
>JAXDRC010000008.1:0-23963 GCA_034091205.1 Parabacteroides sp.
CTCGAAAAGGCTGGCTTCACAAACATTTCGCATAACATCAACGATGACGAGTATTCGCTGACCGTTCCAAAGAACGCCCTGCTGAGCATCTCCCCCAACCCAGGCACCACGATGGAGCATAACGACAGCGTGGTGGTGAAACTCTCCTTGGGACCGATGCCGGTCAATATGCCGGATGTCGTCGGCAGAACCAAAGACGAAGCGCAGGCTTTGTTCGACAGCTTGCAGCTCAAGGCCACCTACAGCGAGGAATACAGCGATACCGTGCCAAACGGCAACATCATCTCGGCATCACAGACGGTCGGCACCCAACTGCACTGGGGAGATACCGTCGACGTCGTGGTTTCCAAGGGCCCACAGATGGTGACGCTACCTGATGTAACCGGCAAAAGCACCAGCGATGCGACTGCGGCCTTGCAAGCGCTCGGTTTGGAGGTGAAGGTCAGCGCCCCGCTCGGCGACCTGACCCACACCGTGCGGTTGCAGTCGCCGTCCGCCGGCCAGCAGGTGCGTGTCCGGGACGCGAACGGCAACAAGACCGTGATCACACTGACTGTGGTGTGACCGCCGCGGACTGCGCCTCCTGTTCGGCCTTCATCCTTGCCTTGACGGTCTGCGCATACTCGTCGACATACTCCTGCCCGCTCATCTGCGCGATGGCGCGAACCACGCGATCAGTCAGCTCACGCAGCTCCTCATGCGTCACATCCTGCGGGTCCTTGCGCACGACCGGAATCGGCGCACCGTATATCACTTTCGATTTGCCTTTGTTTGGAATCACCTGACCGGGCTTTTGCAGGTCGCGAGAGCCGATGATCGCCGTCGGAATAATCGGGCAACCGGTTTCGAACGCGAGACGAGCGGCACCAGTGTGCCCCCGATACAGCCTGCCATCGGGGCTGCGGGTGCCTTCGACATGGATGCCGAACAGGTGCCCGTCTTCAAGAATCTCCTTGGCGTGGTTCAACGCGCCCAAGGACTTCGACCCTCCCGAACGGTCCACCGGGAACACGCCCACGGACGTGAACCACCACTTCTTGAAGCGGCCTTTGATGCCCTTGCCTTCAAAATATTCAGCTTTGCCCATGAAATGAATCATGCGAGGGCATGTCATCGGCAACAACGCGTCGTCAATGACGGCAAGATGGTTCGCGGCGATAATCGCCCCGCCCTTGCGCGGAATGTTTTCAAGCCCTTCGACAGTTGGATTGAACCGACGCCTTGCAATCGGACCAAGGGTCTTGACGAAAAACCAGTAGAGCACGAGGGCTCTCCCTCCCAGCGACTTGACTTGACGCTCGTTTACAGTGGTACCTATGACTGAGCACAACAATACCAATGCGTCAGGAGAGCGTCCAATACCTGGGCCCGGCGAAGGCTCGCAAGGCGGCTCCTCCTCCGGCGAGCCGCTTGACGAGGCATGGGAGGCGTTCGCTCACGATCACGCACGCGATCTCGAGGACGTGGAGCGGTCTCGAAATGCGAAACGATTCGAACGACACGCCCGCCGTGCTGAGAAGAAAGCGCTGCTTTCGGTCGATGACCTCGATCAGGGCACTTTCACCGACGATGCCATCGGGGCCGGTCGCGGCCCGCGAGACAACACGAGCTCAAGTTGGTTGGACACCGATGACGTGATGGACCGATACAGCGACCGCTTTGTGCCGCCCACCTCCTTCACGCCCACACCGCACAGCACCATCCTGTTCACCGCGTTGACAGTCATCGGCATGTTGGGAATCATCGCCTCGGTGCTTGTGCCCAAATTCACGGGAATTATCGGGACGGTCTGCGCGATTTGCCTGCTGCTTGGCATTGCCGGATTGGCGGCGAGCCGACGGGGGCATGCCCATCACGACAATCCGTTCGATGATGGCGCCCGTGTCTGACTGAACGGATGAAAGCAAGAACGCACGCACCCGGTTAGGGGAAACGCCTAGACTTGTTCGGAAATCCAGAGGGGCTGTCCGGAGGTTTCCCGGACAGCCCCTCTGATATGTATCCGAAGGTGATGTATTTTCGAAGATGATGTGCATCCGGAGGTCGGATACATACACGGACTAGCACCGCGGCTGCGCCAACGACAGGGTTGCCAACGACAGGGTTGATGTCACTGCGTCACACCCATGCCGCCGTGGCAGGGGTGTGACGTTGGCTGTCGATTGTCTCGTTGGCCGGCGCGTCACACGCCACGTCATAGCCGCACCACGGCGTGAATCATGCTCGCTTGGACTGCGCGAGCTTGACCCAACGCTCCAGCAGGTCCTTCGCCTTGCCGGAATCAACGGCTTCCTGAGCAAGTCCGTACGCCTGACGGAAGCGATCAGTAAGCGACCCATCGGCGATGAGATGGCCGTCGGCGACGATGGCGGAAGCGGCGTTAAGCAACGCGGTCGTCCGCGAAGCAACCGGCTTGCCATCAAGGAAGTCCCTGAAAATGCTGGCATTGAGCTCAGGCTCGCCGCCGCGAAGCTGTTCAGGGGTCACCGGGTCAAGGCCAAGCTCGGTGATGGGATTGAATTCGGTGGCCGTGACCTTGCCATCTGCAATCAGCCACACGGAAACCGGGCCGGTCGGAGCCATCTCGTCAAGGCCTTCGCTCGAGGTGTACACCATGCCGCTTTGGCCGCGATTGGCGTACACTTGCGCCATCAGCGGGCTCAATGTGCGGTCTGCGCAACCGATGGCGACATGCTTCGGATTCGCCGGATTCGTCAGCGGCCCCAGCACGTTGAATACGCACGGGATTCCCAGCGCTGAGCGGACCGGGCCGACAAAGCGCATGGCTGGGTGGAAAGTCTTGGCGAAGGCGAAGGTGATGCCGATTTCATCGCCGATTTCCGTCACTGCTTCCGGAGCGAGATCAAGCGGAACACCCAAGGCTTCAATGACATCGCCTGAACCGCACTTCGACGATGCGGCACGATTGCCGTGCTTGACGATTTTGACGCCGGCCGCCGCGGCAACCACAGCTCCCATGGACGACAGGTTCACGGTTGCGGCTTTGTCGCCGCCCGTTCCGACGATATCGGTGGTTTCGCCCGAGACGTTGAGCGGCACGGCGTGAGAGACCATTGCCTTTGCTGCGCCTTCGATTTCGTTCGCGGTCAGGCCAAGCTGCTGCTGGGTTGCAAGGACGGCGCCGACGCATGCAGGATTGGCATTGCCGTTCATGAGATCGTTGACGAACCACCAGGACTCGTCCGCATTCAAATGATTGCCGTTGACGAGTTCTGCGAGAATCGATTTCCAAGTGATCTCGGTCATCATGCCCTCCTGTGCATCTGATGTTATTGTTTGTGGCTTATTGTATCGATTTCATGTGTTCTGCCTTGTGAACGTCCACATTCTGAGGCTTCTACCGGAAATTCGTGCGATGTCAGGGCAATTGCGGCAGTCAAGCCGGGTTGACCGGCACCGCTGGCGCGGCGGATGATGTTCAGGGACGTGCAGATGTGCATCATTCGCATACATATCGTCCGAGTAAATACATATCGTCCGCATATGCAAACGGACGGCGGCGCCACCATGGGTTTCCATGATGACGCCGCCGTCCGTGAATCAAATCACGCCGAGCGCTATTCGAAGCAATCAGGCCTTCTCGTTATGGCCGTGGCACATCTTGTACTTGCGCCCCGAGCCGCACGGGCACGGCGCGTTCTTCGGCGTACCCGGGAAGGTGCGGCCGTCCGCCCACGGGCTCTTGAGCTCGTCGCTCTTGGGTCGCTTGCTGGCGGGCAGCTTGACATCCTCGTGGCTGATCGGTGCAGGGCCGACGACGCCGGGCTCGTGATGCTCGGCCGCATCATCCTCATCCGCCGTCTCGTCGGACTCGCTGGGATCTTCCGGAGCGGAGCTGACCGCCGTAGGCTCGTCCTCGGCGTCAGTCGAGGTGATGCCAACCGCCGCTTCGGCCTTGTCCACAGCAACATCCTCATCATGCTCGCTCGAGATGTCCTCGTTCTGTGCGACTTCCTGAATGTCGACGTGGAAGAGCAGCTGAATGGTCTCTTCCTTGATCGCTTCGATCATCTGGTTGTACATCTGGTAGCCTTCGCGCTGGTATTCGACCAGCGGGTCGCGCTGGCCCATACCGCGCAGGCCGATGCCGTCCTTGAGATAATCCATCTCGTAGAGATGCTCGCGCCACTTGCGGTCAAGCACTGCAAGTACCACACGACGCTCGAGCTGACGAAGGCCTTCTGCGCCGATCTTGGTCTCGAATTGATCATATTGCTCTTGTGCATCTTCAACAATGAGATCGCGAAGCTTCTCCACCGCCTTCTCATGCTTGAGCGAAGAGACTTCTTTCTTTGCCTCGTCCAGGTCGATACGAACCGGAATCACCGTGTTCAGTGCCTTGGAAAGGCCCTTCCAATCCCAGTTTTCGGGCTTGTCTGAACCATTCATAGCGCCACGAACGTAGCTTTCCACGGTATCGGAGATAAAGCGCAGGATATCCTCGTGAATATCCTCGCCCTTCAAAACAGCCTGACGCTCTTCGTAGATGACGGTGCGCTGCTTATTCATAACATCGTCATATTTCAGGACGTTCTTTCGGATCTCGTAGTTACGAGATTCCACAGCCTTCTGTGCTGTGCGCACGCCACGGGACACACTCTTTGCCTCGATCGGCTCTCCCTCCGGCATGCCACGGGCCATGAATCGGGCAACCATCTGGGTATTGAACAGACGCATCAAATCGTCTTCCAAGCTCAGATAGAAGCGGGATTCGCCCGGGTCACCCTGACGACCGGAACGACCACGTAACTGACGGTCAACACGGCGGCTCTCATGACGCTCAGTACCGATAATTGCCAAACCACCTGCATCCTTAACCTCTTTTGAAAGCTTGATATCCGTACCACGACCTGCCATGTTTGTTGCAATAGTAACTGTACTGCTCTGACCTGCCAAAGCAACAATTTCAGCTTCTTTCTGGTGCAACTTAGCATTCAACACGTTGTGCTTAATCTTACGCAAAGTAAGCATTCGGCTCAACAATTCTGAAATTTCGACAGAAGTTGTACCAACCAAAACTGGGCGGCCTGCTTCAGTCAGTCTTACTATTTCATCAATAACAGCAGCATATTTTTCACGCTTAGTCTTGTAGATACGGTCATTCAAGTCTTTACGTGCGATAGGACGGTTTGTTGGAATAGCTACGACATCCAATTTATAGATATCCCAGAATTCACCAGCTTCTGTTTCAGCAGTACCTGTCATACCTGACAGTTTATGATACATACGGAAATAGTTCTGTAAAGTAATAGTTGCGAAAGTTTGGGTAGCAGCCTCAACCTTCACACGTTCCTTAGCCTCGATAGCCTGGTGCAAACCGTCAGAATAACGGCGGCCGTCCATGATACGGCCAGTCTGCTCGTCAACTATCATTACCTTGTTGTCGATAACTACATATTCATCATCTTTCTCAAACAAAGTATATGCTTTCAACAACTGGTTCACTGTGTGAACGCGTTCGCTCTTCACAGAATAGTTTGCCAGGATTTCATCCTTCTTAGCCTGCTTTTCTTCGGCAGTGCCTTCCATATTTTCCAACTGGGAAAGTTCAGTTGTGATATCAGGCAAAACGAAGAATGTAGGATCACCTGCATTACCAGTAAGCAAGTCGATACCTTTATCTGTCAGCTCAACGCTATTGTTCTTTTCATCTATTACGAAATAAAGCTCGTCAGTTGCTTCATGCATATGACGCATATTTTCCGACATGAAATATTCTTCAGTCTTCAACATCTGAGCTTTTACACCCTGTTCGCTCAAGAACTTAATCAAAGCCTTGTTGCGTGGAAAACCTTTGAATGAGCGATACAACTGAACTGTTCCTTCTTCAACAACTTTCGGGTCGTTGCTTGCCATTTTCTTCTTAGCTTCAATAAGCAACTGAGAGCAAAGATTTCTCTGGGCATTTACCACAATTTCCACATTAGGGCGGAACAATTCAAACAACTGTTGTTCGCCACGAGGAACAGGACCGGAGATAATCAACGGAGTACGTGCATCGTCGATCAACACAGAGTCCACCTCATCGACAATAGCATAGTTATGTTTGCGCTGCACCAAATCTTTAGGATTTGTTGCCATATTGTCACGCAAATAGTCGAAACCAAATTCATTGTTCGTACCGAAAGTGATATCAGCATTATAAGCACGGCGGCGAGCATCTGAGTTCGGCTGGTGCTTATCAATACAGTCAACTGACAAACCGTGGAACATATAAATCGGGCCCATCCATTCAGAGTCACGTTTTGACAAATAGTCGTTCACTGTTACTACGTGAACACCATTACGAGTCAAAGCATTCAAGAATACTGGCAATGTCGCAACCAAAGTCTTACCTTCACCAGTCTGCATTTCTGCGATTTTACCCTTGTGCAAAACGACACCACCGAACAACTGCACATCATAGTGAACCATATTCCAAGTGATCTCATTTCCACCGGCAACCCAATGGTTAGCATAAATAGCCTTGTCGCCTTCTATTCTAACAAAGTCAAAGCGAGTAGCCAAATCACGGTCGAAATCATTTGCAGTTACAACCACTTCCGGATTTTCAGCAAAACGGCGTGCTGTATCTTTCATGATTGCGAACACTTCAGGCAATGACTGCTCAAGCACCACTTCCATCTTGTCTGTGATAGCTTTCTCAATCTTATCGATTTCAGCCCACAAAGCTTCACGTTCTTCCAGCTCTTTTTCTTCGATGCCGGCACGAAGCTGTTCTACTTTGGCACGCTCGTCAGCCACGAAATCCTGGATACGCTGTTTGATTTCGTCAGTTTTAGCACGCAATTCGTCATTCGACAAAGCCTGGATAGAAGGATAAACCGCCTTTACTTTTTCCACGTAAGGAGTGATTTCCTTCAAGTCACGCTGTGATTTGTTGCCGAATAACTTCGTCAAAAATTCATTAAATCCCATAATATATTTGTTTTTATTTTATTCTTTAATTAAGTATTTGATTTCTTTTCTCATATATATAGACACAAAATATCCGATACAGGAGCATTCTCCCCTGCAAACAAGAAATCACATAAAGACAATAGTCCCCACTTGATAAAACAGTAAATCTTAAGGAAGGAAACAAATCCGTCTTCACTGTTTATTGCACAGTCTTGTTCACAGTCAGCTCCCACAATGGCAAGGACTGTGATGCATTAGGTGGACGAATTCTTAGAATGTAAGTAATAGATGGAGCTATTTCCGTTGCTTTAACTTCACGGTAGATACGCTCCGGCTTCATTCCATTACCGAAAAATATAAGAGGAGTTATAACAGCATTATTTCTGATAACTTTTACTTTTTCATTAGGATTATCATAATTCAACTGCCAACCCGGCTGAAGTTCAATAATCAAGTCGCCACGTCTCAGATGATGAGTTCCGTGTCTGAAAGATGCAGTAGCTTCGTTCCAGTCGCCAGTCATCAGCGCAGTTCCGGTTGTAACAGACTGCACACCTGTAAATTCCTGCACAAATCGTGCAGCCTTGCTCTGTATCTCAGCCAAATCAAGCTTGGCATCTTCTATCGCCTTTCGGTTAAGAAATATCTGATTGTTATAATAACCTGTCACCCATTTAGTCTGCTGGCCATACAAAGCCATCATATACATATTGAGCAACGCGACGCATCTCTTAGGGTGAAATTCACCACGGTCCACATGCAAACCGTCGGCATATTCCTCCTCACTCTTGTAATAGCCCGAGCCAGTAAAAACCACCAAAGTTTTGTCGAGCCCTACTTTCTTATCAATTGCATCAAGCAAGCTTGCTATATCCTGATCCAGCTGATAATAAGTATCTTGTATTTCACGAGTGTATTCCTTGTTCATATTGCCACGATAGTTTCCGGCATAATAAGTCACCGAAAGCATATCAGGACACGAGCGTGTTCCAAATCCTCCGTATTCGAGGAACTGTATGGCAAGACGATTTATCTCCTTATTTACAAAAGGAGTTGTTTTCAGATTCTGATAGCAATATCTTTCATTCTCACTGAAAGTATAACGGAAAGGAATATCATCAAGCACATATGGGAAAGCATTATACTTCTCCATAGGCAATGACGGTGTCCAAACCATCTGGTTAAGGCGTGCCGAAAGAGATTCGTTTCCACTGTTATATCTGTCAACATACCAAGGTACACCTTTATAATAGGTAGTAGTAGCCCATTTTCCATTCTGGTTGTCTATCCAAAAAGCGCCATTAGCAGCATGACCTGCCGAAAGAAGAGCACTTTCCGGATTAGGAGCGATAGAATAAACATCACTTCTTCCTTTTGAAGCAATCTTCAGTTCATCTCCTATTGTTGAGCTTATAAGTGCATTAGGCGAATAATTCTCCTTGGTGTAATTTCCCAAATATTCCGGGTCATTAAGGATAGAAATTTCCTTGTCGTTATCGAAATCATATTTCTTATTTCCTGTTATACCGGAAAAACAAGGATTTGAGCCAGTGAAAATAGTGGCAAAAGCACTTGCCTCATCTATATTGGAGAATTCAAAACGGATATTCTTATAGAATACACCGTCATTCATAAGGCGCTTGAACCCGCGCTCGCCGAAAGTATTATAAAAGTACTCTATATAATCACCTCTCAACTGATCGACAGTTATGCATACCACAAGTTTTGGAGACTGCTGTTGTGCCTCCATATTTGTAACTGCCAATATAGCTATCAGTGATGATAATATTTTTCGTACTTTTTTATCCATTTATTATTTTTTCCCGGCTTTTCATGCCGATGCAAATGTATTTGTTCTTAATATTTGTATTAATTGTTCAGCGATTAGCCAACGTCCTATTTTCAGATTTCGCTCTGTACAGCGCCATTCCACTACGCAACAACAAGCTAAATGCCAACGGAATAACTGCCATATTGAAGTGTTGCGGAATAAAACTGCAACACAGCACGAACAGCAAAATCGCCACAAAGTTAATAAAATGATAATAATAAAAGACTTTTCTCCACTTTTTTACAACATATAATATTGGAGACAGAAGATGCAATGGCTGAATCCATATCAGATTCCAGTTAGGGCAAGTGCAAGGATGTTCCGATACGAAACAGAGGAAAAACAATATACATCCGCCAATTCCGGCCACAAAGAACAGCAGCCCGTCCACAACCGCAAAATATCTGTTAGTCCTAACTTCCAGCAGAGAAAGCGCAACGAAGAAAACAAGCAATAATATTGCAGCCACAAGAGGAGTAACTACAGTTTTCTCTGCTTCATCCGGCTCGGCAGGCAAAACGATGGTTTCTTCCACCAGTTTTCTTTTGGTTCCGTCCTCTCCCACTATCTCAGCTTTCTCAAAAGCATCCTTAAGCAGCATAGGAAGAAACATCGTCTCATGCTTGGTTGCCATCCGGTCAGTCGGACTTCCCAAAGCAAGGTCACAGCCAAAAGTAAGCCATGGTTTATTGCGAGTGCAATCATTAATCATATCACGAAAAGACAAGCTGTCAGCTTTCCATCCGGAATAATCCACATTCCCGGCAACATTCTTTTCTATCAAAGCCACAGGTCGTGTCGCGCAATTGTCAAAGAAAAAGTTATAACGATATTCTCTGTTCTCCGGTTTATAATTTTCCTGCAATGCCAGCCATATTGCCTCCTTCTCTTCGGCAGTAAGATTCAATATCTGCTCTGTCACGGTGCTTCCACGCATCTGATATTCCACGATATAGTCGGAATAATTTATTGCGCCAAGCATATAATCAGTCTCCCCGCTGGCAAAACGGTATATAAAAAACGGTTTATTGAAATTGAACAATCCGTAGTTAAACACAATGTCGATACTCTGCCCCGGGTCATTTATCCTCAAAGCCGCATGTCCGTAGACAGTGAAAACCTCAGCCTCGTATGGCGAACTTGTCAACAAACTCACCTTTGCCCTTTCTGTTAAAGGACGTGCCCATGTCATAGCCAATGACAGAAAGCACAAACACATTATAGATATTATTCGCTTCACGCCTCTAAAGAATTAAATTAGTCAAGTTACACCTTTATTGCTGCAATATCAGCCAAGTTGTGTATGCGACATAGCACAAAATAAGCAAAGCTCCCTCCGGACGTGTAATAGTTCTCTTGCGGAAAAACCAGCCGACAAGCCAGAACAAAACTGACGAGCCAACAAGGACAGCCATATCCAAATTGTTTATATTTCCCATTGGCAGCGGAGCAATCGAAGCGCTGCATCCTAAAACAAAGAAAATATTAAACAAATTGCTGCCAATCACATTTCCTATTGCAATTCCCGGATTCTTCTTCAACGCAGCAGTCACCGAAGTTGCAAGTTCCGGAAGTGATGTTCCTCCTGCAACCAGAGTCAAGCCTATAATAGACTCACTCACGCCCAAACTTCGTGCCACTCCGCTTGCTCCTTCAACAAAGAGCTGGCCGCCGCCAATCAATCCGGCAAGTCCGCCCAATATAAACACAACGGATTTCCATACAGGCATCAGCTTTATTTCCTGAGATTCCTCTTGTGATTCTCCTCCATTACGTGCTATCGCAAACGTATATCGCATGAATATAAGGAAGAAGCCAAGCAAAACCAAGCCATCAATGCGGCTTATCACATTTGCCGCGCCTCCATCCAGCAAAACATCATTGGCAAAAGCCGCCAACACCAGGGACGAAAGAATAACAAGAGGAATTTCCTTGCTCATTGTTCCATCTCCTACTTTCATAGGCATCACCAAAGCCGTACAGCCTATAATCATAAGTATGTTGAATATATTACTACCCACCACATTACCTATAGCCATCTCAGCACTGCCTTTCAACGATGAAAGAACGCTAATCACCAACTCCGGCGCCGAAGTTCCAAATGCAACTATAGTCAGACCAATCACCAGGTCAGAGATGTTAAAACGCTTAGCAACCGAAGCAGAGCCGTCAGTCAGAATATTGGCTCCAAGTAAAATCAATGCCAATCCGGCAAGCAGGAAAATAATATTGAGCATATTTCAAGTTTTTGTGTTATTATCAGAATCAGTCTTTTTCAAACTCTCTGAACACAGGAGAAGGGAAATGCATTCCTGCAAACACCAGATTCTCATCCTTTATATATTGCAGATATTTCTTTCTCGACCCGATAGCCTTCTCTTTATCCATGTCATATGCCGCGCAAGCATCAGGATATTCAAGCTGCAACGCAACAGCATGAAGCAAATCCCCGACAATCATGCAATTCCCAATTCTGTAAATCGTATGTCCCGGAGTATGTCCCGACGCGTCCAACGCAACAATTCCATACGGAAGAGTGTCTGAAAAATTGAACAAATGTATCTTATTTTTATAAGTTTCCAAAATGGCAAATGTTTTATTTTTTCTTTCTTCTTCCATATTCATCCATCCATCATACTCCGGAGAAGAAATAAAAACAGATGCTTTTTCAAAAACAGGCTTTCCATCCTTTACTAATCCACCGATATGGTCACCATGCAGATGAGTAAGGAAAATAGCATTTATGTCATTCGGAGTAATCGAAAGTGATTCCAAAGCTTTCAACAGCAAACTGTCTTCAGCTCCGTTTCCGGTGTCAAACAGGATATTCTTTCCTTCGGTCTGCAAAAGATAACAACTCACGGTCGAAGGCATTTTCCCGTCCGGAGATACACGCGACAAAATTTCCTGGTCAAAATCACTGAAAAGACTATTGTTCATAAATCCTTCCTTCGCATTGTCTCTTATCCAGGTAATACTAATATCACCGAAACTGCGTGTTTCAATTTTACCATTATGGCTTTTCACTGAGTTTTCAGCACCAAACAAACGGTTAAAGTGATTTGGTGTCATCATTAGAAGCAATGTTGTTCCTGCAACATTGCGAATCCATCTTCTTCTATTCATACTTTTTCTTTTTATTCAGCCACAATAATACGAAAAAAAGAACATTCAATCCTCTAAAAGATTCTTAAAACTCTTTTAATACAAAAGACTTTGATTAATATTGCACAAACTTGTTAACGAAAAACGGACTATTATTTTATTTAAGTTTCGCAAGTTGCCCAAATTAAGAGTTAACAAGGCTTCAGAGACAAGTTAACAAGGTCAAAACACCTGTAGCTTTACAATTTATTATCTAAAAATTCTCGTTAACTTGTATTCTTGTCAACTTGTTATCTGAAAGTTGAGCTTGCGAAACTTGAGTTATTTTAGGGAGATTAGAGTGAAGATGAAGAATACCGATTTAATAAGAGCTACATTACGCATATTAATATGCCTTTCTTTTATATGCGAAATATCAGCTTCTGAGAAAGATTCAATTACAGGAAAAGCCTCACATCTGATAGGTTTCGACTTCCGCCCGGCTTATGTATTTCCTACTCACGATTTCTTCAAAGGGGAAAACAATGCGCAGAAGAGCATAAACACAACTCTTTCCGGGAACCTGAAATATGGCTTCCAGTTTTCACCGGACTCAAAGTTCGGGAAATTATATCCTTATGCCATACAGGGCGTAGGTCTTGCCTACAACACATTTTTCAATTCAGCTGAAATAGGAAATCCTATTGCCCTTTACGCATTCCAAACATCAAGGATTGCCACAATCTCCCGTAATCTTTCATTTGATTATGAATGGAATTTCGGCGCATCTTTCGGATGGAAGAAATATGACAGCGAAACAAATCCGAAAAACAGAGTAGTAGGCTCAAGCACAAATGCCTATATAAACCTGGGTTTCCTACTGAACTGGGAAGTTGCGCCCAACACCAATATCCGTGCAGGAATCGGACTTACTCACTATTCCAACGGAAACACCAGCTATCCCAATGCCGGAGTAAATTCTATTGGCACATCCGTAGGAATCACCCGCTATTTGGGCAGAAAAGCCGAAAGGAGATTTGCCTCAGCTGCTTCTGCCGGTTCCTTGTTCTCGCCTTATATAAATTATGACCTTATTGTTTATGGCGCAGTCAAGAGAAAAGGCATTTTCCCGGAAGATCACGACCCGATTCTTGCTCCCGGCTCATTCGGTGTTCTTGGTCTTAACTTCAATCCTCTGTATAATTTCAGCAAATATTTCCGTGCCGGAGTTTCCCTGGATTTGCAGTACGACGAAAGCGCCAACATAGTTGACCATATAGCCAACGATTTCATCCCATCAGAGTCTGAGGATTTGAAGTTCTATCGCCCGCCATTCCGCGAACAGTTCTCTGCCGGTCTTTCTCTCAGAGCGGAAGTAGTAATGCCTATTTTCTCCATTAATATTGGTATTGGCAAAAATTTCCTGTGCAAAGGAAGAGACACAAATTCTTTCTATCAGATTTTTGTGTTGAAAACCGATATAACCAAGAATGTATTCATCCACACCGGCTATCAGCTTTACAAATTCAAGAACCCGAACAACCTTATGCTCGGACTGGGGATAAGATTCAACGCACGATAACATTCCCTTTTGTTGGTTGCTTTGAAATATTTTAGGATATTTGCATGGATAAAGGGGACAAGGTTCAGATACAAGTTGACAAGGCTTCAGAGACAAGGGAACAGGTTTTTCAGCCTCGTCAAATCGCCACATCGTCCCCTATTAAACTCAAAAACTTAAAAACTCAAACCATATTTATGAAAACAAAACTCCTCATATCAATTCTCTCAGTCCTGTGCCTCTCTTTCCTCCTCAGCTGTAACAAGAACGAGGAAAAGACTTTGCCACAACGGACTGTACTGATTTATATGGCTGGCGACAACAGCCTCAGCTCTTTTGTGGAATATAATATGAAAATGATAGAAGAAGGCTGCAAGAATGCCGATTTGGGAAATGGCAATATTATAGCATATATCGACGAAAGAGGTGCAACACCGGGATTATACCAGTTCCGGAAAGACAAGAATGGCATTGTTTCAAGAAATCTCATAAAAGAATATGAAGAAGAAAACTCCGCCTCTCCGGAAAATCTCCGCTCGGTGATAACAACCGTAAAAGAGCAGTTTCCTTCCGAAAGTATGGGTATCGTTCTGTGGAGCCACGGCACAGCATGGCTTCCCTCAAATCTCGACTCCTATCTGCGCTCATTCGGACAGGACGGAAACAATTATATGGAACTCGACGACCTGAGCTACGTCCTCAACGATTTCCATTTCGACTTTATCCTCTTCGACGCCTGCTATATGGCAAGCGTGGAAGTAGTTTATGCTCTGCGAAATTGTACAGACTATATCATCGGTTCGGCAACAGAAATCCTTGCCGACGGATTTCCGTATAACGAAATAACCCCAATGCTGCTGAATGCCGACGTCACAGGAATAGCCGATTCATTCTATAACCATTATGACCAAATGTCCGGAGTATCACGCTCCGCATCAGTATCAGTCGTAAAAACAAGCGAATTGGACAATCTTGCCGATGCCTGCCGGAATATTCTCAGCAGACAGACTGAAGAATCTCTATACAATATAGATTTATATCAAGTGCAAGCCCTCGAATATCTGACATGGAATAACCACAAACTCTATGACATGGAAGATTATCTTTCCCAAATTGCAAGCAATGAAGAATATACCAACCTGAAAACAGCAATGGACAAAGCCATAATCTACAAAGCATGCACTCCGAAAAACTACTTCGCCCAGTGCGGCTCAATAACAATAGATAAATTCAGCGGACTCTCAATCTACGCATACCAGAAAAACTATCCAAAGCTCAACGACTGGTACGACCAGTTGGAATGGGCAACCTATGTCTCTAAATAAAAAATGCGACAGAATCAAAATAAATATAAAAAAGCGGAGATTTTCATCAACAAAATCTCCGCTTTTCTTGTTTCCATTATATAGTGTTTTTCATGGTATTAGAATTAAGTTAGGTTAAGATTCAGGCCGTCCGGTTCGCGAGGATAGGACGGTTTCTTGTTTTCTTACGTCACGGCCTGTATTTCGAAGCCGAAAGAAACTCCTGAGCTGCTTCCGGCATAGCGTTCATCAAAGCCGAAGGCGAAGCCTTTGTTTCACCGATATATTTCTCCACAATCCGTATTCCAACCCATATTCCCAGATTTCCCGGAGCCTTGTCGGCAAGGAAAGTACACGGACGGTTACTGAAATATTTCTGTGTAGTCGTATTATCCGGCGTATAAAGATGCTTCCTTGTTATTATATTTTTCCACAGAATTTTCTCGTTGTCCACACACCACTGCCAGTCCTCTGCAGTATATCCCAGAATATCGGCAATGGAAATTTCGGGCAACGCCAGCGAAACGATATAATATATTTTCCCGTAATAAATCATCTGGTCAAGCAGAACATTCTCCTTTCCTGAAAACGGGAACTCACTCATCAGCCATCCGGCAATATAATCCACAACAGCAAATTCCCTGCTCATCTTCCGCCTGTCATAATCCGGGAAAAACTCCTTGTAAAGCGGATATTCAGCGCCAAGATATTTATCTATCGACAATGACAGGGCACTGTCGCCCACAAGCACATTCTGATTGAATCCCGAAACGTGCATATACAATGCCGGAATCTGGCTCTGCGGGAAAACATCCTTCAAAAAAGCAAAAGCCTGACCCAATGTCTTCTCCATATCATCAGTATTCTCAAAATTTGATACGGCGTCACGATAAAGCCCGCGCAACGTCGGTTCCGAATAATAAGAAGAAAGCTTCGTGAAGAAATCCTCACGTTCCGGAGTCTGAACATTCAATATTCCTTTCCCCGTAAGGTCCAGCATCTGATAATAATCATCCGTCAACACTTTTTTCTGCGCGTCATCTCCACTTTCCAGCCATTGCAGCAGAGCCTTGTCAAAACGGCGAATCTCCACCGCTGGCGCATCCTTATATCCCGAAGCGTTCTGAGTCTGGCTGCTGCATGCCGGCAGGCTCATAACAAACAAGGTTATCAGAATAATAAATCGTTGTATCATATGGTTCTTTTTGGGCAAAAGTACGAATAAAAAGTAATAAACAGAAAAAAGTATTTTGTTCTTCTCTCCTGCTTTCACGTAATACACACAAACGGTACATCGCTATATGTTAAGATACGGCTATAGAACCGAATCACCTGTCAAAAAAAGGACTAGCAGCATCTGCTCCATTTTTTCTTCGCAGAGATTGAAAAAAATATCCGAAGAAAATTTTCGCAGGTCCGAACCCGCGAGAGAATATATACGGCCCCACGCGAGAATATATACGGACCGAAATTGGCGCAGGTTCGGATGGTTGCGGAGAATTATTTATACACCTGAAAGCATGGTTCTCGTCTGTACCGGAATCAGACGTATTTATGACAAAATGTCAAACTATCATTCTGTCATTCCAACCCTTATGAGAATCCGATATTTCGGGACAAAATACAGGAAACGGAAATCGTTGGCACTCTCGCGGAGTTAAGGAAATACAAAGTGGCAGGAATAACGGGAATTTGCTTTCTTAAAAGAAATTTCATTGCGATGGTTTCAGAAAACAGAGTAAAAAATGTAAGAAACATGGAGAAGATGCCTGACAAAATAACACTTGAAAAACGAACGTGGATTTTGAGCGTTTTGATGGAAAAATACGGTTTTCAGGGTTGATTTTCCATGTTGACAGGCACATTTGGAAGACAAATGCGGTGTGTTAAAAAAATGATTGCAATGATTTGGAAAAATGATTGTGAAGAGTTAGGTAAATGATTGCAATGACATGGATGAACGATCGCAATGATTTCCCGAAATCATTGCAATGATTTTCCGGAATGATAAAAATCACATGTTCAAACTTGAGTTTTTGTTTGTTTTTGCGCAAATCACAGGTTAGCAAAAGCAAGCAATATCCGGCAAAAGGTTATTAATTTATCTGTTTTTATGGAATTTTGATATGGCAAAATAGGCCATTAAAGCGACATTCCGACAAGTATTTTGGTGTTGTCCGCCGTATAAATTTTGATTCAATTGATGGTCATACCGTAGCTGATGCAATCCTGAACAGAGTTGTACAACAACAAACAAGATTGAACTATCAGGATATTCTGTACTATTTTGCGTGTCCGCAGGGACAGCTTCAAAGCACACATTTACAAATGCGGAATAATGCTGCGTATCTCCCTGAAAGCCCAATAGTTTACATTATTCTTCCTAAATCAATCCGAAATCGGGCGAGTTTTCTTATCTTTATGGTATTGCTTTTAATATTTAGTTATATGGATAAACAATTTTGTCAAAGTTGCGGCATGCCTCTTTCGGATATAAACAAAGGTACAAATGCCGATGGAAGTCAGAATAATGACTTCTGTATATATTGTTACAAGGAGGGTAGATTTACACAAGACTTCTCTATGAGCCAAATGATAGAGTTCTGCCTACAGTTTACCGACCAGATAAACAAAGAAACAGGGTGGAATCTTACTCCTGTTCAGGCTAAAGAACAAATGTTACAATATTTTCCTCAACTGAAACGGTGGAGAGAAAAAGATGAGAGAACATTAGCTGAAAAAGCTACTAACTTGCTATCCCAATGCGAAAATGTAACAGTGGTTTCCATAGATGAAGAAGGTTATCCGCGTCCTGTACAAATGTCCAAAATACAGACACGTGGTTTTAATGAAATATGGATGGCAACAAGTAGCACATCCGTAAAAGTAAATGACTTCCGTAAAAATAACAAAGCAGGACTTTGTTATGACCATTATGGTGATGGAGTGTCAATGCGTGGCATAGTTGAAATTATTACCAATGATGCTATACGTAAAGAAATGTGGCAAGAATGGTTCATCCACCATTTTCCCGGTGGTGCTACTGACCCCAATTATGTACTTCTGCATTTTACAGGCACAGAAGCTACATTTTGGATTAATGGGGAGTTTGCACACGAAAGAATATGCTGAAATTCAAGAAAGATATTTAATAGAAACTGAAACTGTGGGACAAATTGTGGATAATCTATGATAAAATCGGCAATCAAATCGAATCTATGCGTCTAAAGAAATGGTGGTTATATCCATTTGCAAAATTGTATCTGAAAAAACGACAAAAACAGAATACTCAATAGATAAAAGATACATAGAAAACAGTTGGTTCTTCGTAAATTTAGGTGGAGATTCTTTTAGTTCGTAACAAAATAAAAGTATGATATAATGTTGTATATCAGTTAATTATTTCTTAAAAAAATTGCAAGTATGGAATTTTATTAGTATCTTAATATGGTGAAAAACAAAAGATTACCAACAAAATTACCACACTTGCATGAGTAAAGATATAAAAGAAAAATCATACATCAATGATTTTCGCAAACTGTTTTCTTATAAAGACTACAGACTTACAAAGAGTATAGAAAATGATAATTCTATAGATTTTATATTCGTCAGGCGTAAATCTTATGCAGAATATCCATTATGCGGCAATAGTTCGAGAAAAAAACACAGTACTCAGTTCAGACGTATCTCAGATCTTCCCATACTAGACAAACAAGTCCATCTTGTTTTCAGTTGTGACAAGTATTACTGTGTCAATCCATCTTGTAAAAGGAAGATATTTGTCACTCCCATAGACGGATTCCGGGCTCGCGCAAGACGAACTCTCAGACTTGAAGAAAAAAATCCGGGAAATGTACTGCTCCTTCACCGCCAATATTAATACCTTTATTATTTTCCGATTTAACATTTTGATGATATTGCTTAAAGCAGAGATCTTTATCTATGTAATAAATCAAATCTCTACTCACATCATGTATAAAACAAAACTTATCGTTATCCTTTGTTTGAATCAATCGGGTATCAATAACTTCGTTAGGAGCATTTCCTCGTTTAGCAAATTCGGCAACTACATCAAACGAAGGAAGTTTTAAAACATGTATAGAAGGCTTACCTTCTCTTTCTTCTAAATGCTTTTAAAAAACAAGTTATCTTTGATAAACACTTGCATTTCAAAAGGTTTTATGATTAACTCAATCGGCATATATTCACCTTTCAGCAAAATAGGTTTACCAAAAACTGATTCGTTCATCTCGACCAAATTCACGCTATCAGCTTGCTTTGGATAGCCCACTTCTTCCAATGCACCCCAAAATCTTTCGTTATTGTTTGTAAAGCCACAAGAGGTGAAACAGATTAATAAAATTAGGTATAAACTTATTTTTTTCATTTTAATTTACCGATAAATAATAGATTGTTATCGTTATCGTGCAAAGTCTGCATAAATGTATTCAGTTTCTCTTTTTGGTTGTCTGGACAATTTCCAGAAGCTAAAGTCTCTTCCAGCGCCTCCCGTAATTCTGCCGGTTCCCAATTCTGAAAGAAATAGCCATCTTGGGTTTGCGGATAAAACTCCATGTTACCCATAAAGTCATTGACAAATTCCACTTCATATCCTACGGGCTGTTCTTTATCCACTAAAATACTCCGCCCCCCTTCTCCAAAAATCGTGACAAAGTAATGATGCGGCCATTCTTTGAAGATAAAATAAGAGTCTCCTTTTTTGTTAGGATCCATAAGCATGGTAAATGCAGCTTGTATTTTATTGGTCTGGCTGTTATAATGATAGAGCGTATCCGTATGCGTCATCATAAACGGGAAATCAGCGGAATTACGGTATGACCATATTTCGTCATTAAAGCCTACCCGCATACCTTCCTGATTTTTCATATTGGAAGCAATCTCTTCTACATAAACGTACTGGACACTGTCCGGATTTTGAAGTTGTACATTGGCTCCGGTAAACTTGTCTCCCGCATCCCGGAAACAGAGATGCACCAAAGATAAGGTGGAAGCATCCGGCGAAAGAAACATACGACCCTTATTGATTTTTTCCCCGAAACGGAGTTTGTCTACATATTTCCCAGTCAAATCATAGCGGAGAATATAATTACCCACAATTGGCATGACATAAATACATTGGTTCTTTTCATCTGGTAAAATGTCATAAATAGCGTTATACTCGCCAGGACCTTGCCCTATATTGCCTACTTCTCCTATGTATCTACCGGATTTATCAAATAATTTTATTGCCGCTTCTGGTTGTTTGATATATATATGATTTTTAGAAAAATACATTTCATATGCTTTAAAAAAAGCCTCGTCTTTGTTTTCAAAGCGAACGATTTGAAAATCCTCTACCAAATCACTTAATTTCACGGTCTTTTTCTCCGTAACCATTGCCTCGTCCAACACTACGATTTGAGCATCATCCAATTCCACAGTAGTTACATTTTGAACAGACGAACTACAGGAGTATAAGAATATGCTTACCCCCATTATATATATTACTTTTTTCATTGTCAAATAGATTTTATAAATGAGGAGCAAAAATTGTGCTACCTCTTCTTAAATAACAAAGTTTGCAATTACTAAAACCAACCACCATCATTGGCCGAGTCGTTGTTGAAAGTTGAAGAACCTCCATAGTAACTATCATTGGAACCACTTTGTGACTCATAATATTTACATCCACATGAGCACCATAAACAACCACAACCTTTTAATGTGGCTTGCTCTTTTTTATTCAATTCATTTTCGTAGACAGATACTAATTTTAAATCTTTTAGTTTTTTCATTTTGTTTGTTGTTTTAATTATACATGAAGTATTGTAATTTAGAATAGAATAAAAATGGCATCTCTATTCTGATTTTTTTTGTTAACTGTTTCTGTATTCTTTTCTGCTATAAGACAAATTAGTTTATTACTATAGTATATTGATGAAACAACAGCTAGCAAGACTATTTGTTAGAATCAATCATACAGTTTCTTTAAAAAAATTATTTGCTCTATGGATTTCCTGAATAGACGGCAAGCATTTGTTCTCGGTATATTGAATCGCTGTACAGATTTAAATAACGTTTCCTTCCCCATTTCGCATATTCTTGACGTTGTTTCGTTTTTTTTATAAACCAGGCTATGGCATCTGCTAAATGATTTATATTTTTATTTTCCATATTTTCCCATTTTACCAAAACGCCAGTTTTATTAGGTACAACTAATTCGGACAAACCGGAGAATACTCTCAACAACAGATTTGGAATTGTCATCCTGTAAAGACGTGTCCAATACCTCTTGAAGCCGGGTATGCATTTCCTAATAAGGCAAAGCCCCAATCTGTATAATGTACGGTTAAGATAGCCTGCGAATGTGGACACATTTCTTTCAGGTAATCAGCCAATGGAACCATTTGTATATAATTCATGTGGAATAGTAATAAGTCCCTACCCCGTAATTCTGACCTCTGCATTCCTCATCAAAAAGGAAAATGGAAGGATTTCCTTCTAAAGTTTCCGGTTGTGGGTAGTTATCAGAATCAAAAGCATTCCATAAAATTCTGGCTAAACCTTTAGACATGCCTAAATTATCTATTTTAGTAAAATTGACATCCGACAAATTAGGAATATCTTCTTTCTGACAAAAAGATAAGTCCATACAGTTATCCGGTGTTCCTTTCAGTGAATGAAAGAAAGCCTCTTTTATTCGCTGGGATATATATACATCTTTTCCCATCCTACTATCATTTTTATTACCTGCCATAATATATAATGGCAATAATAGAAAAAATGCAAAATAACAGATTAATGTAATTCTCTTGTTTCTCCTTTTAGTCTCCAATCTTTTCATGATATTTAATTTTAATGTTATCTATTTTGATTGCAAAGATATAAAGGTTACTGTCTTGTTGACTGGACACTTGAAGTTGTGCTAAACATCAGTGTTAAAGATAAATAAGTTTAGTATGTGATTTTATTTAGCTGACACGATAGGGTTAAAGTAAGTTAATAATTTCTTCTAAATCGCCTTTTCTCCATTTCCTGTTATTATCAAGACGTTTTTTTAGCCTCTGTTTTCTCTTGTCAAGGTTGTCTTCTGTAATAGTCAATAATATTATTTGTTCTTGTCTAGTGTATCCTAACTTTATAAGACAGCATAATCTGACATCTGATTCCAATAATTGAGGATAGGCTTTTCTTAATCGTTCGGAAAATTGTTGATGCAATGCATCTATATTGGATATTAATTCAGGCCAATCTTTCTCTTCTATTTTTCTTTTTTGTTTAATTCGTGTGAAAATGTCAGGTGTGTTTTCTTTTTGTTTTATAGCTTCCTCATAATGTTCAATTTTCTCGTCTTTCTGCTTCAAAGACATTATTATATCATCCTTTTGTTTTTTTAGCAATTCATTATCTTTGACAAGTCTTTCTAACTCCTGTTCCAAATCATTCTTTATCTGATGTAAATTGTCAACTTTAGACTGTAAGAATGACTGCTTAGCTATTTCTTGTCTAAATTCATTAATAGTATTTTCATTCTTTGCTATTTTATATCGGATAGAGTTCAATTCATTTAACAAACCTATTATTGTTCGTTTTTTATTGATATAAATAAGTAAAAAAACAATAACTATAAATAGAATAGATGTGATAGCAATAAATGACAGCCTGGAATGTTTCAATTCCAGTTGCTCTTTCTCCATTAATAATTTTTCATTATTATATTTTTCTTGAGCCTCGATTAAAGCTTGACGTTTCTCCACCTTCTGGATGGAATCATTGCAAGTCCAACACAACTTATTATATTCTACAGCTTTTTTATAATCTTCTTGCCCTTCGTATAAATAACTTAAACATTGATAAGTAGAGAGCTTAGTGTATAAATTTGTTGTTGTTTGTAGGGCTTTATTTAAATAATAGACCGCTAAATCATAGTTTTTTGAACATCGGTATAAGTCTCCTATACCTAAATATGTAGCGGCTTTATTATTATTTGATAATGATTCTTCTTCCAAGTTTAACTGTCTTTTTAAACAATTTAGGGCCTCAGTATATTCTTCAGTACATACATAAATCGATGATAGCTCTGATAATCCTAAACCAAGGGATGGAATGTATGATATGTTTTCAGCTATAGATATAGCTCTTTTATAAGATTCTTCTGCTTTGCTCCAATCCTGTTGTAATCCATAAATCCTGCCTAAATAAGAGTACACGTAAGATAAATTGATACTATCATTTGCCTTTTCTGCAAAATGTAATGCCTTTTGATATGAATCAAATGCTTTATCAATCAGATTAGAATAAGCATAAAGAGTTCCTAACTGTGATGCTGCTAAAAACTGTACCTCATAATCCTTACTTCCTTTAGAAATGTCAAGTGATTTTAGAAAAGATTGCGACGCCTTGTCATTATATCCCAGTTCTTTTTCAACACGGCCTTGCGTATAATAAGCCGTAGCAAGTCTGCCTTGTTCGTTATGTTCCGAAAAATAACGAACAGCTATATGTATAAGTGAATCTGAGGTATGCTTCCGGTCACTTTTATCCGTTGCTTGAGTCATTAACAAACACCAGGTCGCATATTCTGATTTTGATTGCTTCTTAGGGTTGTCTATTGATTTTAAAATGTTGTATGAGCTGTCCGGATTAGTAGACAATAATTCTTCTGCTTGTTGCAGTTTGTCTTTTATACTAGGGGTACAACTGTTTAATCCTATTAATATAATTAATGAATAAAGGCATAATCTGATTAAGAAAGTTAGTGGAGATTTTGTCTTTTGAACAAAATCGAATGAACTGAATTTATTGTCTGACTTGGCCATATATTTTTAAAGTTTTAAAGAGGTTTGAATCTTTTTTTACAAAAGTAACATTATTTTGGTATTTCTATAATATACTTTATATAGATAAATTGTTATATGAGGCATTTTATAACTGGTTTTAAAGTAGTGTAGTCTACCTTTTTGATTTTGTTTGTCGGGGGTACGAGTTTGGTTAGAAACCTTGTCTTTTAGGGGCGAAAAAATGTACTTTAAGGCAGACGCAAGGGGATAAAAAAAGTCCCACAAATCATTGAATTTGTGGGACTTGTCTGTTCGTTGTCCGGTTTTGTCCGTAACGTTCAGCGGAGAGAGAGGCTCTCGAACCTACATATTCAAGAAATATCATAAAATTGCAAATCATTAATAATCAAGCACTATTTGGAGTACATAGTAAATCTAAATCTTTCTGAATATCTTTTGCTATTCCAAATATTGGGTGTATA
>JAXDRC010000009.1:0-35140 GCA_034091205.1 Parabacteroides sp.
ATATTTTCATCCCTTTTCTTACTACTTGACGATTCATCCTTGACAGTATTTCAATGATCTCTTTAATGTAATTTTGAACCGGCTAACACCGATTCTATTGTTTAATTTTAATTTATCGGTAAAAATTTACCGAAGTATTGAGTAATATTCAACACTAATTTTATATTTAACTGTATAGCTTTATGAAGTTATACAGTTAAAAGGAGTAATAGGAGTTAAAAGCCAATACTATATTGTCTCTGAAATCTATCGGCTTTTAACTTTCTATAACTCCTTATAACTCCTATAAGAGTGAGTTCTGACAAGATTGCATCTGCTACGGTATGACCACCATTTGAATCAAAATTTTACGGCGGACAACACCAAAAAAACTTTTCGGATGTCGCTTTAATGGCTTGTTTTGCCATATCAAAATTCCATAAGAACAAGCCAATTAATAACCTTTTGCCGGATATTGCATGTTTTCGCTAACCTGTGATTTGTGCAAAAACAAACAAAAAAACAAGTCTGAACATGAGATTTTTATCATTCCGGAAAATCATTGCAATGATTTCGGGAAATCATTGCGATCGTTCATCCATGTCATTGCAATCATTTACCTGACTCTTCACAATCATTTTCCCAAATCATTGCAATCATTTTTTTAACACACCGTATTTCTCTTCCAAATGTGCCTGTCAACATGGAAAATCAACCCTGAAAACCGTATTTTTTCATCAAAACGCTCAAAATCCACGTTCGTTTTTTAAGTGTTATTTTGTCAGGCATCTTCTCCGTGTTTCTTACATTTTTACTCTGTTTTCTGAAATCATCGCAATGAAATTTCTTTTAAGAAAGCAAATTCCCGTTATTCCTGCCACTTTGTATTTCCTTAACTCCGCGAGAGTGCCAACAATTTCCGTTTCCTGTATTTTGTCCCGAAAAATCGGATTCTCATAAGGGTTGGAATGACAGAATGATAGTTTGACATTTTGTCATAAATGCATCTGATTCCGGTACAGACGAGAACCATGCTTTCAGGTGTATAAATAATTCTCCGCAACCATCCGAACCTGCGCCAATTTCGGTCCGTATATATTCTCGCGTGGGGCCGTATATATTTCCGCGCGGGTTCGGACCTGCGAAAATTTTCTTCGGATATTTTTTTCAATCTCTGCGAAGAAAAAATGGAACAGATGCTGCTAGCCCTTTTTTTGACAGGTGTTCCGGTTTTATACCCGTATTTTTAGGAATATACCGTTTGTGTGTATTACGTGAAATCAGGAGAGAAGAACAAAAGTAAGGCGGAAATTATGGAAATTCTATATGTGGATTACATAACTTCAGAATCAGACACAAAATGAATCATATAACAATTTAATCTATATAATGTCTAATTATGTGTAGTGAAACCCTGTTTTAAAATCAGAAAATAACAAGCCGAAAATCGAAATATCTGTCAGAATATTATTCTCTCTTGTCTATTCCGAATAAAATCAGTAGTTTTGCGACGCTTAAAAAGAATATATATAAAATCGCGATATGAGTAAGAAATTTGCCGAATATTCGAAGTTCGACTTGTCGAACGTGAATAAAGAAATGCTAAAGAAGTGGCAGGACGGCGACGTTTTCCACAAAAGTCTTGAAATCCGTGAAGGAAAACCTTCATTCGTATTCTTTGAAGGACCGCCTTCAGCAAACGGTATGCCTGGTATTCACCATGTGATTGCACGTTCAATTAAAGATATTTTCTGCCGTTACAAAACGATGAAAGGTTTCCACGTTAACCGTAAGGCAGGATGGGATACTCACGGTTTGCCGGTTGAGCTGGGTGTAGAGAAATCTTTGGGCATTACTAAGGAAGATATCGGCAAGAAGATTTCTGTTGCTGAATATAACGCGGCTTGCCGCAAGGATGTCATGAAGTTCACAAAAGAATGGACTGACCTGACAGAAAAGATGGGTTACTGGGTGGATTTGGAAAATCCTTATATCACATATGATAACCGCTACATCGAAACTCTTTGGTATCTTTTGAAGGAACTTTACAAGAAAGGTTTGCTTTACAAAGGATATACAATCCAGCCGTATTCTCCGGCAGCCGGAACAGGTTTGAGTACTCACGAGTTGAACCAGCCGGGTTGTTACCGTGATGTTAAGGATACAACTTGTACAGCTCAGTTCCGTATTCTTGACCCTAAACCAGAAATGGAAGGATTCGGTGAGCCTTGTTTCCTTGCATGGACAACTACTCCTTGGACATTGCCTTCAAACACTGCTCTTTGCGTTGGCCCGGAAATTACATACGTTGCAGTTCAGACTTATAATCCATATACAGGCGTTCCTATGACTGCCGTTGTTGGTAAGGACCGTTTGGATGCTTATTTCAATCCTAAAGCTGCCGACCTTAAACTTGAAGACTATAAGGAAGGCGACAAGCTTGTTCCTTTCCGCGTTGTAGGCGAATGGAAAGGTTCAGAGTTGGCTGGTATGAAATATGAACAGCTGATTCCTTGGGTAAATCCTGGAGAAGGCGCATTCAAGGTTATCACCGGCGACTTCGTTACAACAGAAGATGGTACAGGTATTGTGCATATCGCTCCAACATTCGGTGCTGACGATAACAAGGTGGCTAAAGCTAACGGTGTGCCTGCTTTGATGCTTAAGGACAAAGACGGCAATATGCGTCCTATGGTTGATATGACAGGTAAGTTCTACAAACTTGAAGATTTGGATGTGGATTATGTCCGTTCTTCAATGAACGCTGCCGACTATGATGCTTGGCAGGGAAGATTCGTCAAGAATGCTTATGACCCTGAACTTACAGATAAGGATGAAACATTGGACGTTTCAATCTGTATGATGCTTAAGCCGCAGAACCGTGTGTTCCGCATCGAAAAGCATGTCCACAATTATCCTCACTGCTGGCGTACGGACAAACCGGTGTTGTATTATCCGTTGGATAGCTGGTTTATCCGCACTACTGCTTGCCGCGAACGTATGATTGAACTTAACAACACAATCAACTGGAAGCCGCAAAGCACAGGTACAGGACGTTTTGGTAAATGGTTGGAAAACCTTCAGGACTGGAACTTGAGTCGCAGCCGCTATTGGGGAACTCCGCTTCCTATCTGGCGTACTGAAGACGGCAAGGAAGAGAAGTGCATCGGTTCTGTTGAGGAATTGTATAACGAAATTGAAAAAGCAGTTGCTGCAGGCTTGATGGAATCAAATCCATATAAGGCAAATGGTTTTGTCCCGGGTGAATACAACCAGGAAAACTATGACAAGATTGACTTGCACCGTCCTTATGTTGATGATATCACTTTGGTTTCTGAAAGCGGCAAACCGATGAAGCGTGAAACAGACTTGATCGACGTTTGGTTCGACTCAGGTGCAATGCCATACGCACAGATTCACTATCCATTCGAAAATAAAGAATTGCTTGACAGCAGAACTGTTTATCCGGCAGACTTCATCGCTGAAGGCGTTGACCAGACTCGTGGATGGTTCTTCACTTTGCACGCAATTGCAACAATGATATTCGACAGCGTGGCTTATAAAGCTGTTGTTTCAAATGGTCTTGTTCTTGACAAGAACGGAAACAAGATGTCTAAACGCTTGGGCAATGCAGTTGACCCATTCGCTACAATCGAGAAATATGGTTCTGACCCATTGCGTTGGTATATGATTACAAACGCTTCTCCATGGGATAACCTTAAGTTCGACGTTGAAGGTGTTGAAGAAGTGCGCCGTAAATTCTTCGGTACATTATATAATACATATTCATTCTTTGCATTGTATGCTAACGTGGATGGATTCGACTATTCACAGGCTGATGTGGAATGGAACAAGCGTCCGGAAATCGACCGCTGGATTCTTTCATTGCTGAATACTTTGGTTAAGGATGTTGACACATATCTGGAAAGCTACGAACCGACACGCGCCGGTCGTGCAATCTCTGATTTCGTCAACGACAACTTGAGTAACTGGTATGTTCGCTTGAACCGTCGCCGTTTCTGGGGTGGTGGATTGACAGAAGATAAGTTGTCTGCTTACCAGACATTATATACTTGCTTGGAAACTGTATCTAAGTTGATGGCTCCAATCGCTCCTTTCTATGCAGACCAGTTGTATCGCGACTTGGTTTCTGTAACAGGACGTGAAACTGCAGAGTCAGTTCACTTGGCAGACTTCCCGGTTTGCAACGAAGAGTTGATAGACAAAGACCTGGAAGAACGCATGCAGATGGCACAGAGCATTTCTTCAATGGTTTTGGCTTTGCGTCGTAAGGTTAATATCAAGGTTCGCCAGCCGCTTCAGACTTTGATGGTTCCTGTATTGGACGCTCACCAGCAGGAAAGCATCGACGCTGTGAAGGCTTTGATTCTTAACGAAGTTAACGTCAAGGAAATGAAATTCGTTGACAATACAGCCGGAATCCTTGTCAAGAAAATCAAACCGGACTTCAAGAAACTCGGCCCGCGTTATGGTAAGATTATGAAAGCCTTGGCTGCTGCAATCCAGCAGATGAGCCAGGATGATATCAACGCATTTGAAAAGGCCGGAACATTCACATTGAACGTTGAAGGACAGGAAGCTGTAATTGAACGTGCTGATGTTGAAATCATCTCTGAGGATATTCCGGGCTGGTTGGTTGCCAACGAAGGCCGTTTGACAGTAGCTTTGGATATTACAGTTACTGAAGAACTTCGCAAAGAAGGTTTGGCTCGCGAATTGGTTAACCGTGTTCAGAATATCCGTAAGAGCAGTGGCTTTGATATTACAGACAAGGTTAATATCACAATCCTTTCAAACGAAGCAATGGATGCAGCAGTAGCTGAATATAAAGAATACATCTCAAATCAGGTATTGGCAGCATCTATCGAAATTGCAGATGAAGCAGTAAGCGATGCAGTGGAATTGGATTTCGAAGATTTCAAACTTCTTGTTAAGGTTGAAAAAGCATAACAATTAGTTGAAGAGTCAACTTTATATACAATCCGAATACCGTATAAAAATCGGTATTCGGATTTTTTTTGCCTAAATTGGGAATTTTTACTTCTAAAAGTTGTAAATACAATAATTATATTATCTTTGCAAGTAAATAAAGAAAGGCTTATGGATATTATATATTTTCAGAAACCTTTCTTTTGATTTTATTGTTCAACCTAAAATAAATAAATACCATGGCGGAAAAAACAAGATACTCTGATGCGGAACTTGAGGAGTTTCGTGCAATTATATTAGAGAAACTAGAAGTTGCAAAGAGAGATTATGAATTGTTGAGAGGCGGTGTAACCAATTCCGACGGTAATGATATAGCAGATACATCTCCAACATTCAAGGTTTTGGAAGAAGGTGCTGCAACATTGTCAAAGGAAGAAGCAGGCCGTTTGGCTCAGCGCCAGATGAAGTTTATTCAGAACTTGCAGGCTGCTTTGGTCAGAATCGAAAACAAAACATACGGTATTTGTCGTGAAACCGGAAAGCTTATTCCGAAAGAAAGATTACGTGCCGTGCCTCATGCAACATTAAGTATTGAAGCAAAACAAGGAGGCGTAAAATAAATGAAGATATCAAAAGGTTGGGGAGCAGTGTTGATTGTAATACTGCTCCTTCTTTTAGACCAGGTATTGAAAATCTGGATTAAGACACATTTTCAACTACATGAAAGTATAGAGATTACTCCATGGTTCTATCTGTATTTCACAGAGAATCCGGGAATGGCATTTGGAATAGAAGTTATTGGCAAACTTTTTCTTACATTGTTCCGTATAGTGGCTGTTGGTTTTATCGGTTATTATCTGTATAAACTGGTGAAAGCTAACTATAAGTTTGGTTTTATAGCTTGCGTTTCAATGGTTCTTGCCGGAGCGATGGGTAATATAATAGACTCTATATTTTATGGAGTTATATTTAACCATAGTTATGGACAAGTGGCAACATTTATGCCTGCGGAAGGCGGTTATGCGACATGGCTTCACGGCAAGGTTGTCGATATGTTCTATTTCCCTCTGATTGAAACAACGTTTCCGGATTGGCTTCCGATATGGGGAGGTCAGGAATTTATATTCTTCAGGCCAATATTCAATTTGGCTGATTCGGCTATTTGTGTCGGTGTTTTTTCTCTACTTCTGTTCTACCGTCACACGTTGTCAAAGAGTTTGTCTAACGAAGAAAAGTGATTATGCCTAAGGTGTGGCTGAAATATTGTGTTCCGTTGTTGATGTCTGTAATGCATGTATCGTGCAGCAGAGTTCCGTCAGGTATTCTTTCAGAGAAAGACATGCAGAAAGTTATGACAGATATATATCTGGCAGAGGCGATGATTGGAATGGACTATGATACATATAAGTCCGATACGATGAAACAGGCTTTGTATGAGTCTGTTTTCCGTAAATACAATATTACCCAGGCGGAATATGACAGTTCGATAATGTGGTACGGGCGCAATATGGATATTTATATGGGCGTCTTTAACCGCATGATTGATGATTTGGATAAGCGCGCAGATGAAATGGGTGATATTCCTTCAGATCCGATTTCCGGCAGTTCCAAGAATGATTCTGTAGATATTTGGCCACGCCGTCCATATTTCAGGTTTTCGGCAAATGCGTTGTCCAACGGAACTACGTTTGATATACGTCCGTCCGAGCAATTCCCGTCCGGCAGTGTTTTTGTTCTGGGTATGAATGTCTGGGGATTGGACAAGCATATGAAAAACCGTCCGGAAATACGTATTACTGTCGAGCAAGGAGATACATCGGTTACTGTTACCGACCGCATAAATAAAGATGGTTTCCATAAGACAATACTGAAAAGTGTAGCAACCCGCCGGATCAAGAGGGTTTATGGTTCTATCAGACTTGATAACGCTGATATGGATTATTACAAGGTATATTTGGACAGTATGAGCCTTTTCAGATATAATTATGGTTCGCAGACTCCGAAAGCTGCAGACAAATTGCCTAAACAGGTTGTTCAATGAAAAGATTCGCTTCACATTTCGTGTTCTATCACAGAATGCTTCGTTTGCATTATGTTGAATTGTCGTCCGGCAGCAACATCCTGAACGGAGTGTTTCCTCTTGAAGAAGAAATAGCAGGAACAGAATTTTATGACGGAATTTTGTTGCCGCTTCCTGCAGATTTTGATATTTCAGAAATAAATAATATTCTGTTGAAAATGAAAGAAGAGAAGAAAAATCCGGATTTGGAAAGTTTTTCTTCTCTTCTGTCATCATATTTGGATTTGCAACTTCCGCTTGAAGGAAAGCCAATCCGTTTGCTTTTACTGGATATTCATATGTGCACGTCTGCGGAACTCGGCGCAAATCACTGATGTTGCAATAGCTACGTTCAGAGATTCGGCAGTTTCACGCTCCGGTGGAAAACTCGGAATAAATAGTCTGTTGTCTATAGTCTGTTTTATTTCATCGCTGATTCCGTTTCCTTCATTTCCCATAACAATTATGCCGTGAGCTGTCAGCTCTTTCCGGTACATATTTTCTCCGTCGAGGAAAGTTCCGTAAAGCGGAATATTGTTTTCTTTCTGAGTCAGGATGAAGGTTTTCAAATCTGTATAATGAACTTTCACATGAGCCAGTGCGCCCATAGTTGCCTGAACTGTTTTAGGGTTGAACACATCGGCAGTGTCGGTGCTGCATACAATATGCTCGATGCCGAACCAGTCGGCAAGTCTGATAATCGTACCCAGATTTCCCGGGTCCTGAATGCCGTCCAGCGCCAGAACAAGGCTGCGTGAAGCATCGACCTCATTCAAATCCCACTCTGGTTGTTTGAATACGGCAAGAACATCCTGAGGATTCTTAAGAAAACTCACCTTGCGTATATCATTGTCTTCGGCAACAGCAAGCTCTGCCGCATTTATATCTCCTTGGTTTGCCATCCAGCAAGGTTTGGCAATAAGAAATTTACACTCAAAAGCCGGAAGCATGTCGGCTACAAGTTTGTTGCCTTCTGCTACGAACAGTTTTTCTTCGTTGCGGAATTTCTTCAATTCCAGTGCTCTGATTTGTTTTATTTTGTTTTTGCTAATCATCGTTGTCTTTTTTTAGTTGACAAGGCTACAGATACAAGTTGACAAGGAATATAATTTTCCAAAAGCTTTTGCCGGATTGTTCTCTTGACTTATCGTTGGCTGAGCCATAAACTTAAAAACTTTATTTATGAGACAAAAATACGGGAATTTATTGGAAATCCAGTAAATTTGTAGCTTTATTGATGATATGAAAAATCTGTTGCTTTATAGTAAAATATTATTGATTTGTTTGCTTTGTCTGGCTTCTTGTCATCCCACAAAATTTGTGGGTGATAATGAATATTTGCTGGATGAAGTCAAAATCGTATCAGATAATAAACACTACAAGGCTTCGGCTTTGAAGGATTATGTCAGACAGCAGGCGAACTTCAAGGTGTTTGGCTTGATGAAATGGCAGTTGTATCTGTATAGCTGGTCCGGTAAGAACGAAAACAACTGGGTGAACAAGCAGCTCCGCAGAATGGGTGAGCCGCCTGTAATACTTGATACAACACTTGTGGAACAGTCCGTTGACGAACTGGAACGTTTCCTTGTGAACAAAGGTTTTGCCCATGCCAACGTAACATCCGAGATTGATACATCACGCAGAAAGAAGGCGGTTGTTACTTATTTTGTGAAAAGCAATGAGCCATATCGAATTGTCAATTACAGGATGAACCTCAATGATACCAAGATTGACAGCATTGCAAGGTTGGAAGCCCCAAAACGTCCAAAGTTGGTTGAGGCTTTCCGCTCACAGCAGGATGAATATATATCATTGATAAAAGACAGCAGCCTTTTCGACCGTGACATGCTGGACGAAGAACGCCAGCGGATAACCTCACTTTTGCGCTGTAACGGGTATTATGCTTTCAACAGAGATAATCTGGCATATATTGCCGACAGTTCTTTCAATAAGAATATTGTGGATTTGGAAATGCAGTTGAAACCTTACCGTCAAGTGCGTCAGGATGGAAACGTTGAGGAAACCAATCATAATCAGTATTATGTCAGGGAAGTAAAAGTGCTGACAGATTACGATCCGTTGTCGCTGGTTAATCTTGATTCTTTGTTTGGCAATTCAGATACAGTCCTGTATAATGGGATAAGCATTATATATGGAAACAGGAAACATTCAGTGCGTCCGTCAGTGTTGCGCCGCAGTGTTTATATTCAGCCAGGACGACTATACAATGAGAAGTTGGTGGAACAGACTTATTCTTCTTTTTCACGTTTGCGTGCGTTGAAGAACATTAATGTCCGCTTTAATGAGGTGGAGCAGAATGATACAATGAAACTGGATTGTATGATTCTTACAACTCCGGCAAAGACACAGAGCTTCGGTGTTGACCTTGAAGGGACGAACTCTGCCGGAGATTTGGGCTTTGCTTCAAGTGTTAATTATATGCATCGTAATATATTCAAGGGTTCTGAAACTTTTTCGGCTAAAATCAGGGGCGCGTATGAATCTTTAGGCTCATCAGACAACAGCATAGGTAGCTATTGGGAAATGAGTGCCGAAACAGGATTGACATTTCCTAGCTTTGTGTTCCCGTTTATAAGCGAAAAGGTAAAGAGGCGTTTGCGTGCTACAACAGAATTTAAATTGAGTTATAGCTTTCAGACCAGACCGGAATATCAGCGTGCTATTCTTTCCAGCGGATGGAGCTATATATGGCAGGACAGACGTAACACTCTTGCCCGTCACGTATTCAAGCTTCTTGATGTAGATTATGTTTCGCTTCCCAAAATCGACAGTGATTTCAAGGAGAATCTTCCGGAATCAACCAGACTGTATAATTTTACAGACCAGTTTGTGATGGGAGCAGGTTATACTTACTCTTTCAGTAATTATAACCCACAGAACAGATTGAAAGATGCCCATTCGTTGCGTGTGTCATTCGAAATGGCGGGAAACTTGCTTTATGCAGTATCAAAATTGTCCGGAGCTTCCAAAAACGCAGATGGTTTGTATGAATGTTTCGGCACACCATATAGCCAATTCGCTAAAGTGGATTTGGATTTCAGCAAAAGTTTTGTTCTTGATGCACGAAATAAAGTAGCTTTTCATGTAGGTGTTGGAGTTGGATATCCTTATGGAAACACAAAGATGCTGCCATTCGAACGTAGTTATTTTTCCGGAGGAGCCAACAGTGTGCGAGGTTGGTCTGTCCGAACTCTCGGTCCAGGAAGTATGAGCTTGAAGCAGGCGGCTTCGTTTGCCGACCAGGTAGGTGATATGCGTCTTGATGTTAATCTGGAATATAGAACAAAGCTTTTCTGGAAATTTGAAATGGCGGCGTATGTTGATGCCGGAAACATTTGGAAATTCCATGATGACGGCTATCATGTGGGGGCTAATTTCGACTTTTCCCGTTTTTATAAGGAAATAGCTGTGGCTTATGGATTGGGGTTGCGTGTGGACTTTGATTTCTTCCTCCTCCGTTTCGATACAGGTATGAAAGCTTATAATCCTCAGCTTGCAGGAAAAGGACGCTGGGCTATTATCAATCCGAATTTTAAAAGAGATTTTGCCTGGCATTTTGCTGTTGGGTATCCTTTCTGATGTATGTTGAAAATATATATAGTCCGGTCAATCCGCGGGACCGTATATAAATCAAAATATATACGGCCCCGCGCCGACGTTGGTTCGGATGTATTTGTTAACCTTCTTTTTTGTATTCATAAGTTTTTCGGGTTATTTCAATTTCAAAATAAATATCAGAAAAGCTTCTCCATCCATTATTTTGTCAACTTTAATTAATCATGTTTTCTCAAAACAATTAATTTTATATCTTTGTTTTTATATAATAGAGAAAAGACTGTTTATGATTTTTCTTTAAAGAAAAACGCAAATCAGTTCCTACTAAAAATGATATAATATATGAAAACAAACTTAAGCTCGCAAATTACGCTTACGCGTATTCCCCAGAAATACTATCGTCCGGAGAATGCCTATGAGCATTCAGTGTTGACACGTTTGGAAAAAGTTCCTACGACAATTTATGAATCGTTGGAGGAAGGTTCTTTTGCTGTGGCAAAGGAAATTGCTTCGCAGATCCGTAAAAAACAGAGTGCAGGAGAAAAATATGTTTTGGCATTGCCTGGAGGACGCTCTCCTATGAATGTTTATAACGAGTTGATTCGTATGCATAAAGAAGAACAGCTAAGTTTCAAGAATGTTGTTGTTTTTATGGAATATGAATTCTATCCTTTGTCTGCTTCTGATGCAGGAGTTTTGGGTAAGGTGAAAGAAGACTTCCTTAATCATGTTGATATTTGTCCGGAAAATATTTATGCGCCGGATGGCATGATGCCAAAGGACGCAATATTTGATTTCTGCAACCAGTATGAAGAACGTATTCAGCAATTGGGTGGTATCGACTGTATGTTGCTGGGAATAGGCCAGTATAGTAATATTATGTTTAATGGAGCTGGAACTACTCCAAGTTCACGTATCCGTCTTGTGCTTTTGGAAGGTGCTGCACGTAAAGAAGCTTCACGCCGTTTTGCTTCTCTGGATGCTATACCGTCAAGTGTTATTACAATGGGTGTGTCAAACATGATGAAGGCTAAGAGTGTTGTCCTTCTGGCTTGGGGCGACGACAAGGCTGATGTAATTGCCAAGACTGTTGAGGAGAGAATAACAGATAATGTTCCTTCTTCTTATTTGCAGACCCATATCAATGCTAAAGTTGTTGTGGATTTGTCTGCTGCTTATAGCCTGACTCGTATCAGTCATCCTTGGCTTGTTACAAGCTGCGAATGGGACAACAAGCTTATCCGCCGTGCAATAGTATGGTTGTGCTTGAAGACTGGAAAACCTATCCTTAAGTTGACAAATAAGGATTATAGTGAAAATGGATTGGGTGAGTTGTTGGCATTGTATGGCTCTGCTTATAATGTAAATATCAAGATATTCAATGATATTCAGCATACAATTACCGGCTGGCCTGGTGGTAAGCCTAATGCTGATGATTCAAGCCGTCCGGAAAGAGCAACTCCATATCCTAAGAAAGTCATTGTGTTCAGTCCGCATCCGGATGATGATGTTATTTCAATGGGTGGAACTCTCCGTCGCTTGTGTGACCAGAATCATGACGTGCATGTTGCTTATGAAACATCAGGAAATATTGCAGTTGGCGATGAAGAAGTAATCCGCTATTGTGAGTATTTGCGTGACGTATGTGAAAAATATTCACCTAACGACACAACAGTTAAGGACAAGGCAGAAGAGATTATCAAATATTTGCGCTATGAAAAGGTTGAGAATGGCGAACCTGAAAGAAAAGATGTTCTTTTCATGAAAGGTACTATCCGCAGGGAAGAAGCTCGCCACGGTTGCAGATATTCAGGTGTGAAAGATGACCATGTTCATTTCCTAGATTTGCCTTTCTATGAAACAGGTATGGTTCAGAAGAATCCTCTTGGCGAGGCTGACAAGGATATTGTGAAAGCATTGATTCAGGAAATCAAGCCGGACCAGATGTTTGTTGCCGGTGACTTGGCTGACCCTCACGGAACTCACAAGGTTTGTCTGGATGCTGTGCTTGCAGCCATCGACGAGGTTAAGAACGAGGAATGGATGAAGAATTGCCGCGTATGGATGTATCGTGGAGCATGGGCTGAATGGGAAATGGACCACGTTGAAATGGCTGTTCCTATTTCACCGGAAGAATTGCGCCATAAGAGAAATGCTATTCTTAAACACCAGTCTCAGGCTGAAAGCGCTCCGTTCCTTGGCGATGACGAAAGATTGTTCTGGCAGCGTGCTGAAGACCGTAACCGTGCAACTGCTGAATTATATCGTCAGCTTGGTTTGGCTTCATACGAGGCAATGGAAGCATTTGTTCAGTATATTCCGCTATAATATATATTTGAGTTTCATTAGTCGCCAATTTGAGATAAGTTGGCAGGAAACTTTAAATATCTTATAAGTATAGCCGGGAAACAGATTTGCTGATTTGGTTTGAAAAAACTGAATGTGTATTGCAATCTGTTTCCCGGTTTATTTATTAATATTTCTGACAAAATTTACAGTTTTTGATATATTCCCTTATCTTTTGTTGTTTTTTTGAAAAATAATATATAATATTGCTGTCGTCTATAAAAAGAATAATGCAAAAGCAATGACAATAATAGGTTTATCATATTATACTTGGGCATTGATGATGACCCCTTGGGGGGTTAGATAATAAATACTTCGCGTGTGTTTCATGTGTTGGGCTGTGTGCTCTGCATGAAAGTCTTTTTTTATTCATATTAATTTTTTTGTTTGAGCTTTATGTTGTTTGCTGTTTAAGTAAACATGCATGGATAATTGTTGGGCTTGAGCATATTGTATAATCAATGTTGGCTGTTTTTTATAACAGCATCTTAGAAAAATCAACAAAACAAATTATGAAAGTATTGAAATTTGGCGGAACATCTGTTGGTTCTGTTGAGAGTATTTTGGCAGTAAAAAAGATAGTTGAATCCATAGAAGAACCTGTAATTGTTGTTGTATCGGCTTTAGGTGGAATCACTGATAAGTTGTTGAATACTTCTGCTCTGGCAGCTAAGGGTGATTTGGGTTATGAAAAGGAACTTCTGGAAATAGTTACCCGTCACCTTAATGTCATCGAAGGAGTGATTCCTGAACAGGAGCAGCGTTTTGACGCTCAGAAAAAAGTCATGGCATTATTGGATGAACTTGGAAATATCTTCAAAGGAGTTTATCTGATTAACGACCTTTCTGCAAAGACTTCGGATACGATTGTAAGTTACGGCGAAAGATTGTCATCATTGATTATCTCTTATGTGATAAAGGATGTATGTCTTTTCGACTCCCGTAAATTTATTAAAACCAGAAAGCAGTTCAATAAGCATATAGTAGATTTTGATGTTACCAACAGATTGATAAAGGAAACATTCAATCCGCTGCCAAAGGTTTCCCTAGTTCCGGGATTTATTTCATCTAATGTTGAAAACGGTGAAGTTACTAACCTTGGAAGAGGTGGTTCGGATTATACAGCTTCAATCCTTGCTACTGCGCTTGATGCTTCAATCCTGGAGATATGGACTGATGTGGACGGATTTATGACTGCCGACCCTCGTGTTATCAGTACAGCATACGTTATTGACCATCTGAGCTTTACTGAGGCGATGGAGTTGTGTAACTTCGGTGCTAAGGTTATATATCCGCCAACAATATATCCGGTTTATCATAAGAATATTCCGATAAGAATATTGAATACTTTCAATCCTGAAGCTAAAGGAACATACATCTCAAGAGAGAAAGTTGAAGATGGAAGGGCTATTATTAAAGGTATCTCTTCTATCAATGATACTTGTCTGATTACTGTTCAAGGTCTGGGTATGGTCGGTGTTATTGGTGTCAATTACCGAATATTCAAGACTCTTGCAGAAAATGGAATTAGCGTATTTATGGTTTCTCAGGCAAGTTCAGAAAACAACACGACTTTTGCCGTAAGAAATGCTGACGCCGATTTGGCTGTGAAAGTTCTGGATGAGGAGTTCGCTTTGGAACGTGCTCAGGGTGACATGAATGATACTGTGGCTGAGAAAGACCTTGCCACAGTAGCGATTGTCGGCGAGAATATGAAACGTACTCCTGGTATCGCAGGAAAATTGTTCGGTACATTGGGTAGGGCAGGTATCAGTGTGATTGCTTGTGCTCAGGGTGCTTCTGAAACAAATATATCATTTGTAATCAGACGTGAATATTTGCGTAAGGCTCTGAACTCAATACATGACTCCTTTTTCCTTTCTGAATACAAGGTGTTGAACTTGTTCATTGCCGGAATTGGTACTGTAGGAGGAAATTTGCTTGAACAGATTCGTCAGCAGCAGCCTAAGCTGATGGAGCAGAATGGTCTGAAATTGAAAATTGTCGGTATAGCTAATTCAAAGAAAGGAATTTTCAATAGAAGTGGAATTGATTTGAATTCATATAAGGAGAACCTTAAGGAGAATGGTATTGACTGCAATCCGGAGATTCTTTGTGAGGAAATTCTTAAAATGAATATTTACAACTCTGTGTTTGTTGACTGTACTGCTAGTCCTGATGTTGCACGATTGTATAAGAAATTGTTGAGCCGCAACGTCTCTGTTGTTGCTGCAAACAAGGAAGCAGCGTCTTCAGAGTATGAGAATTATATTTCACTGAAAGAAACAGCTCGTCATCGTGGCATAAAATTCCTGTTCGAGACAAATGTCGGCGCAGGTCTGCCTATTATCAATACAATGAATGATTTGATGAACAGTGGCGACCATATTCTTAAACTGGAAGCTGTTCTTTCCGGAACATTGAATTATATATTCAATACAATCAGTGCCGATATTCCATTCAGCAAGGCTGTACAGATGGCTAAGGAAGCAGGATATGCCGAGCCTGACCCACGTATAGATTTGAGCGGAAAGGATGTCTTGAGAAAGCTGGTTATTCTTGCACGCGAAGCCGGATACAAGGTTGAGCAACAGGATGTGAATATCAATCTGTTTATACCGGAAAATCTTTTCACAGGAACATTGGATGAATTCTGGAAGAACATTCCGGAACTTGACGAAAGCTTCGAGAAAAAGAGAAAACAGCTTGAAGCAGAAAACAAGCGTCTGAGATTTGTTGCTAAGATGGATAATGGAGCTTGCGAGATTGGATTGCAGGAAGTTGACAGCCGTCATCCGTTCTATGAACTCGAAGGCAGTAATAACATTATCATGATTTCTACAGAGCGTTATCATGAATTCCCTATGATAATAAAAGGATATGGAGCTGGCGCAGATGTTACAGCTGCCGGTGTTTTTGCTGATATAATATCTATTGCGAATATTCGTTAAAGTCTTAATTTGTAATCATATAAGATTAATGATATCCGATATTTCCTTAAAATCAAGTCTAAGTTGTTTAACTAAGTCTTGGTTTTAAGATAATATCGTTTGTACCTGCTTTTTTCTGGCATTTGTGAAACAAAAATGAGGAACTTTAAACCATTTTTTAAAGGAGGAATATTGTGAAACATCTTATAATTCTTGGAGACGGCATGGCTGATGAGCCACTTGATGTATTGGATGGAAAGACTCCGTTGCAGTATGCCTCTACTCCTAATTTAGACCAATTGGCAAAAATGGGTGTAAGCGGCTATTTGAAAACCGTTGAAGATGGTTTCCATCCCGGAAGTGAAGTGGCTAATATGTCTGTGCTTGGATATGATTTGCCTTCAGTTTATGAAGGACGTGGCGTTTTGGAGGCAGCGAGTATAGGTGTTGACCTTCATCCCGGAGAAATAGCTATGAGATGTAATTTGGTTTGTATCGAAGGTGATATATTGAAAAATCACTCTGCAGGCCATATCTCAACTGAAGAAGCTGATGAACTTATAAAAACTTTGAATGAAGAGCTAGGCTCTGATATGGTGCATTTCTATACCGGAGTTTCCTATCGTCATTTGTTGGTGATAAAGTCCGGAAGTAAAGAGCTTGATTGCACCCCGCCTCATGATGTGCCTTTGCAGCCTTATCGTCCTTTGATGATAAAGCCTCGTAATCACTCTGCGGAAAAGACAGCCGATATGCTGAATGAGTTGATTTGTAAATCAATGGAAGTATTGGAAAATCATCCGGTAAATCTTAAGAGGGCAGCTCAAGGGAAGGATAAGGCTAATTGTATCTGGCCATGGTCGCCGGGTGAAAGACCTGCGATGAAGACTTTGAATCAGCTTTATGGCATCGGTAAATCTTCAGTAATTTCAGCAGTTGACCTTATTCGTGGAATTGGAGTTTATGCCGGAATGAAAGTAATTATGGTCGAAGGTGCTACGGGACTGTATGACACAAATTACGAAGGAAAAGTTGCAGCAGCTCTTGATGCTTTGAAAACAGATGACTTCGTTTATCTTCATATTGAGGCAAGTGATGAAGCTGGACATGAAGGAGATGTAAACCTGAAAATCAAAACAATTGAGAACCTTGACAGCCGCGTTGTCGGACCTGTGATGAAGGTTTTGTCTTCTTTTGGTGAGGACGTAGCAGTGGCTGTGTTGCCGGATCATCCTACACCTTGTGCAGTGCGAACACACACATCAAAGCCTGTCCCATTTGTCTTTTACAAACCAGGTGAAACACCTGACGCAGTTGAAGTTTATGATGAATTTTCTGTTGCAGAAGGTAAATACGGAATATTGGAAAAAGATCAATTTATTAAAGAATTCTTGAAATGAAATACTATAGTACAAATCACAGTGCAGACATGGCATCTTTGGAATATGCCGTAGTCAAAGGACTTGCTCCGGATAAAGGCTTGTTTATGCCCCAAAAAATAAATAAGATATCTCCGGATGCAATTGCCAATATGAAGAATCTTTCGTTCAGCGAAATAGCTTGCCTGGTTGCAGAAAATTTGTTTGGCGAAGATATTGAGAAAGATGTTTTGGACAAAATCGTTTGTGATACGTTGTCTTTTGATGTTCCGGCTGTTTCTGTAAAGGATGATATATATAGCCTTGAGTTGTTCCATGGACCGACTTTGGCATTTAAGGATGTAGGAGCACGTTTTATGGCTCGTCTTTCCGGATATTTTACAAGAAAAGAGGGAATGGACAGAGTGAATGTTCTTGCAGCTACTTCAGGCGATACAGGAAGCGCAGTGGCAAATGGTTTCCTTGATGTTCCCGGAGTTCATGTGTATGTCCTTTATCCAAAAGGAAAAGTCAGCCCTATTCAGGAATGTCAGTTCACTACATTGGGCAAAAACATCACAGCCTTGGAAATTGACGGAACATTCGATGATTGCCAAGCTTTGGTTAAAAGTGCTTTCCTTGATGAGGAATTGAATTCTGTGATGACACTTACTTCGGCTAATTCCATAAATGTGGCAAGATTGCTTCCTCAATCGTTTTATTATTTTTATGCTTATGCGCAGTTGGACAAACTGGGTAAGGCTGATAATTTGGTGTTCTGTGTGCCAAGTGGAAACTTTGGTAATATCACAGCCGGATTATTTGCGCAAAGAATGGGATTGCCGGTCAAGAGGTTTATTGCAGCAAATAACCGCAATGATGTTTTTCTGGAATATCTTAATACCGGCAAGTATAATCCAAGACCTTCTGTAGCTACTATTGCAAATGCCATGGATGTTGGCGCACCAAGTAATTTTGCCAGAATATTGGATTTGTTTGGTGACAATGCCTGGGAAAATATAAGAAAACGAATTAGCGGTTTCCGTTATACTGACGAGCAAATTGCTGATACAATGCGAAGAGTATATAAAGAAACTGGATATATTCTCGATCCTCATGGCGCTTGTGGATTTGCAGCATTAGAGCAATCAATTGAACCAGGAGAAACTGGAGTTTTCCTTGAAACAGCTCATCCTGCAAAATTCAAGGACACTGTTGATGGAATACTTGGTATAGATATTGAAATACCTGAAAAGTTGCGTGCTTTTATGCGAGGAGAAAAGAAAAGCTTAGAGTTGCCGAAAGATTTTGATAATTTCAAGGCATTTCTGTTGGGAGAGTAATCTCTTCAACTTGTTGACCGAAAGTTGAGCTTGTGAAACTTTCATTATATATAAAATGTCAAAACAGCTCATACCTAGTAAATAAGGGAAAGCTGTTTTGACATTTTGTGTTTTTAGAATTCTACTTTAACAACAACAGGGAAGTGGTCTGAAGGGAAATGACCATATTGCATATCATTCAAAACAGCATATTTCTCAACTGTTACATCTTTTGTTACCCAGATATAATCAATTCTGTTTTTCATTGGAGCATCAAGCTTAAAGCTGCTGAACGTTCCTTCAGTTCCATATTTTGGAGTTTCACATATTTCATGAGAGTCAGAAAGTAGTCCGTCCGCTGCAATTATTTTGATAGGCTCGTCTGTCGGGACAGCATTGAAGTCGCCCGTAACGAAAACCGTAGCTCCGCTAGTTGCAATTTCTTTTATCTTTTTCAGCAAAAGGTGAGAGGATTCACGTCGTGCCACTTTTCCCTGATGGTCGTAGTGAGCATTGAATACATAGAAAACTTTGTTGCTCTCTTTATCTTTGAATTTTCCCCATGAGCAGATACGATTGCAGCATGTTGCATCCCAACCTTTTCCCGGAGTATTCGGTGTTTCTGAAAACCAGAAATCTCCTTTGTCGAGCACTTCAAATCTGTCTTTCTTATAGAAAATGGCAGAATGTTCGCCGGCTTCTTCTCCGTCATCACGTCCGTGGCCGATATAGGCATAACCTTTAAGCTCGAGAATGTTGTCCAGCTGATGCTTGAACCCTTCCTGAGTTCCGAATATATCGAAATCGTGATACATGATTAAACCCTGAACTTTCTTTATTCTGTGAGGCCATGCATCATCTCCGTCATTCGGATTGTCTTGTCTTAGGTTAAATGTTGCTACATTCATTTGTGTTTTGTTTTCACTGTTATTCTCTGCCATAGCTTTAAAGTTTCCTATAAGCATCAAGGCAGAAATAAGGAAGATGTACATTTTTTTCATGACTGAAAATATTTTTTTTATTGTTATTTGCGGGGCAAAGGAACATAAAAAACACAGATAATATATTTATATGATATATCATTGTTGTTACATTATTGTTTCAGTTTTTTATCAGTTCTTTATGTAAATGTATACAAATGAGAATGAGAATACTAATTTGATACACATTTTTCCTGAATTGTAACATAAAGTTCCAATTTTGAAACACTTATTATGTTGTATGGAACTATATTTGTCTTTGTGTAATATACAGTGCTAAATACTATGACAAACCTGGATAATGAAATAAGGATAAACAAGCTTATTATTAGTTTGCAGAACCTGATGGAATCGGAAAAACTATACTTACAACCAAAATTAAATCGGAAAGCGTTAGCTGCAAAACTAAATACAAATGAACGTTATTTGGCTGATGCTATCCAGATAGTAGTTGGGGTGACTGTTTCAACTTTTATAAACCAATATCGCCTTAAACATTCTATGGATTTGCTAATATCTAATCCGTTGATGAAAATAGAAGATGTGGCTATAGAATCTGGTTTTACGTCGAGAGTTTCGTATTTTCGTGTCTTTATACGTGAATATGGTTTTTCTCCAACTGATTTCAGATATAATTATTTTGAGGGGAAAAGGAAGTAATAATTTACCAGATTTAATGGTATATTTCCAAAGAAAGCAGCCGATGTTTCCGGAAACATCGGCTGCTTTCTTTTAAGATAACGGATATTATTTTAGAATGTAAAATCAATTCCTCCCATAACAACAGCCTTCGGCATTGGGAAACCGTCGTTGATGCTATATCTTGTAGCTGTCAGGTTTTCTCCTTTGACAAATAAAGTCAGGCCTTTTTCTTTCGAACCGAAGCGGTAGGCTACTTTAGCATTCAGAAGCGCGTAGTCTTCTTTCTTTGTGCATGCTGCATCTGTATATAAATCCCAAATAGACTGCATATACACATCGAAAGTAAAACGTCCAGGTGAATAAGTTACACCGGTATAAAGTTTATGTGCCGGAGCACCATTGATAGGATTGCTCTGATGCAGATAACTATAGTTCATATCAAAATCCAAATTCTGCAGAATCTGATATCTTGCTTCAAATTCCAGACCTTTATTTATGAATTCGCCGGTATTCATGTTCAATGGAGGTCGTCCTTCCTGAGGAACAGTCTTAATCATGTTCTTACCGTCAATATAGAATCCTGTCAATTCAGCGAACAATTTTCCATCCAGGAATGTCTGTCCGATTGAAAGCTCATAGTTTATCATGCTTTCCGGTTTCAAATCAGGATTCTGAGGAGGGAACATATACATTTCTCTGATATTAGGGCTTCTGAAACCTTTACCGACAGAAGCTTTGATTACGTTTCCTTCAAATGGACGGACTGTTACACCACCTTGCGGAACCCATTCGCCACCGAACACACTGTTGTTTTCGTATCTGATACCTGCATTAAGGCTTATCATATCCAGGAAGTCCTGTTGCATTACAACATATCCGGCAGTTTCGTTTACGTTCTTGTCAACCATTGGTTCGCCTTTGTTCGCTTTTCCCCCCCAGTTCTTATAGTCCAGGCCAAGAGTGAAATTATTTCCAGGGAACAGACGGAAAGACTGGTAAACCATTAAACCTACATTGTGGTCATCTGATATAAACTTATATTTCTGTGGCTCTTCGCCGGCATAATATCCGTCGTTGATGTCATGATGTCCCCAGTTGTAGAAAAGTCTCACCGCACCACTTGTTTTCTCAAAGTTGTTTTCAAAGGCAAGCGAGCTTGTTCCACGCAATATATCCATTATATTGTCATAAATAGGTTTGCCAATCATTCCCGGATTCTGGTTCCATGATTTTGCAAGACTTAAATTACCAGTAGCCTTGTAATGTTCATTGAAGCGGTAACCAAGGTTCAGGAATCCGTTGGTGATATGGAATTTTGAATCCGGTCTGTGTCCGTCAGTTCTGTCATGATTAATGGAAACAAAACTGCTGAAATTACCGATATTATATCCGTTGTTGATCATATACTTCTGGGTATTATATGATCCATACATTATTCTAGCCTGAGTTCTTCGTCCTTCCTGCTGATGGCGGCGTGTGATAATATTCACAACTCCACCCATAGCGTTTGAACCGTAAAGAAGTGAACCGGGACCACGGATTACTTCAACTTTGTCAACATCAGACGCAACATATGTATCTGGCAATGAATGTCCGAACAAACCAGCCCATTGAGGCTGACCGTCGAAAAGAACCAACACTTTGTTTCCGCTACCGACACCACGAATATTTATCGTTCCTGCCGAACCTTCGGACACGCCAAAACCGGTGATACCTTTCTGGGTAACAAACAAGCCAGGAACACGATGCGACAGAACCGGAAGAAGAGCCGATTCGCTTGTCTTCTCTATTTCATCCCTTGTTATTACTGATATTGACAGAGGAACACTGTTCCTGTTCACCTCAATTTTATTTGCCGAGATAACAACACCCTTCAAATTAATCAAACTATCTGCTTCAATAACATTATTTTCTGCATATCCGCTTGCAGCAAGCAGTGCAGTTGAAGCAAGTAGGAAAAATTTCTTCATATACTTTTTATTGATTAGCTGGTAAATTCGAGGCAAAAGTAACACCTTTTTTATAATTAGTAACACTAATTGCCGAAAAAGTAACACGAAGATTTAAAAAGGTGGCACGTATTTCTAGGATTTTATTAATTAATCAGCCCTGCTCATCACCAGTTTTCCGTGCTTTATCCCTTTTATTCCTATCAGATGGTCAGCCAGTTCCGTCAGTCGGAATGCTTCTCCCATAACTGTTGTAATGTGCAGACAGAAATTCTTATTTATATAATATTGTGAAGATGATAGAATAACTTGCTGATATTCCTGCTGTATTGCTGATATGCGCGATGTAATGTCTTTCTTTACCTGGTCATACATTATTATAATGGTTCCGGCAACCACATGATTGCACTGCCATTTCGTTTCAGCCGTATTCTTTTCTATCAAGAAGCGAATAGCTTGAGAGCGATTCGCAAAAGCATTCTCCTGAACATATTTGTCAAGAGCTTCCAATAAATCTTCTTCTAATGATACACCAAAACGCTTTAGTGACATATTGCTTATAAGTTTTTGTTATTCAGTTGTCTAAGTAGAGTTAAAACGGAATTGTCAGTTTTAACAGCTGTAAAAATTGAGTTAAAGATAAAGAAAAAGATTATTTCCTATTGCTGTTTCATAATTAATTACTACTTTTGTGTTGTAAAACATAACCCAAGGATATGTTTTTTTGGTGAAAAGATTGTTAGGTGTTTAATTTATTGTATTTGTTTTTAGGTTATTTATGTTTCTAAGCCCTGATGGGTAAATATTATGAAACAATAGTTTTTAAGGTTATGTTTTAATAGTTTTTGAACGGACAGATCCGAGAGGATTAGGCCGTTTTTTTATGCCTGTACGTTTCCTTCCTCCCATATCCGTATGTATCACAGTTGCTTGTTTCCTGTCGCTTTTATAAGTATTTCAGAAAATGAAATTGCAGACTTCTTTCTATATCTGTCTTTTCGCCAGAAAAGGAAACCTTTTGATGACAGATTCTCTGCGCATAAAATAGGAATCTGGACTAAATCCGCTTCTCCTTTGGTGGCCGCTTTAGTTAATATTGTTGCCCATTTCCCCTTTCTGAGAGCGTGAAGAATAGTATGGACATCATTAATTTCAATATTTGCCTTCAAACTGATATTGTTGTTTTTACGGCAAAGTTGATCTATCTTTTTTCTTGTAGCGAAGCCTCGTTCCGGTAAAATCAGAGGAATTTCTGAAAGCTTTTTCAGGCTGACAGACGACACACCGGCCAGTGGATGTGATTTATGGACAACTGCACATAGTCTGGACGTAAACAAATGTACTGTTTCAAAAGATTCTTCGCAAATTCCTTCAGGCTTGAATGATAGCACGAAGTCCAGTTTGTTGTCCATCAGTTTATCCAGTAATTCTTGGGAGGTGGCAAACATAATATTTACTTTAATCTTAGGATATTTTTTTGTGAAAATCTCCAATGAGTGGAGGAGAAAGGCGTTAAGGCTGAATGTCGCACCAATGTTCAATTCTCCTGATTCCAGACCTTTAATGTCACGTATTATCTGCTTACCGCTTTCTGCATCTGCAATGGCTTTGTTTGCATAAGGCAGAAAAGCTATTCCAGCTTCTGTAGGAACTATTCGTTTTCCAATCCTGTCGAACAAAAGTATTCCTAGCTCATCTTCTAACTGCTTGATTTGTTGTGATAATGTGCTTTGCGAAATATATAAGGCACGTGCAGCTTCCGAAAAATTCTTCAGTTCGCAAGCTTTCTGAAAATATCTTAACTGTCTTAACTCCATTCCCTTTTATTGATTATGCCGATAATTATAATCGAAAATATGCTTTATGCAAATATATAGTAAAATTTTAATTCAATTTATTTTTGTCAAAGAAATCAGATGACTTGGATATAAGTCATAAAGAAAACTTAATATAACACTAAAAAAGAGCGTATGAAAAAGATTTTAACTCTATCCCTGGCATTATTATCGGCAACAGCTTTCTCTCAGTCAGTAAAAATAGAAAATGAAGGAATCCGTTTTTGTGAGAGCACATATCCATATAATAATGGAATTCTTGTAGCAAACTTCGGGACTGAAGCTCTTAACCCTTTGAACACAGAAGGTAAAGGATATATATTGTTTGTGAAAGACGGAAAGAGCGAAGTTGTTGTTCCGGCAGACGGAAATCTTTCTGCTCCAAAAGGAATGTTTTTGCGAGATGGCTATCTTTATGTATGCGACGTGAATAAGGTTGTTGTCTATAATATCGGCAAAAAAGGCTCTAAGCCGGTGACAATCCAATTCCCAGAAGGAAACCTTTTCGTCAACGACCTTGTTACTGATAAGAATTTCCTTTATGCATCAGTTACTAATACAGACAAGATTTTCCGTATCGACATAAGCAATCCTGCTGCTCCCGGAAAACCTCAGGAATGGGCAACTGTGGCTGGTCCTAACGGTTTGCTGATGGTTGATGGCGAAATGTATGTTGCTTCTTATCCGGCAGATGGCGTTACAAAAGATGTAAACGTAGTTTATAGGATAAAAAATCTGAGCAATCCGAGTCCGGAAAAATTCATTGAAGTTTCCGGTCAATACGATGGCATCGCATTGTCGAAAGACAGAAAAAGCATTTATCTCACAAACTGGACTCCGGCTCAGATTAGCCGTCTGAACCTTTCTGACAAATCTCTTGTTCCATTGGAACTCAACTTGCAGGAACCTTTGATTGGTCCGGCTGATATAACAGTTGCAAACGGTAAAATCTATATTCCGGATTTGCCAAACAGCAGAGTTGTGATTGTTGATGAGGAATAATATTTTGAGGAAAATTAAAATTGCTGCTTAGTGAATCAAGTAAAGAATAAGTATCTTTGCGTCGCTCCAGTGTTGGAGGAATATTCGCCGGACTCAATTTTCAGTTAACGAGTTGATAAGAAAATGAGTTGGCAAGAGTTTTTCCCTCCTTGTCAACTTGTCTCTGTTACCTTGTCAACTTCCGTAAGCTGAGCAACCAGCGAAAATCAACTCAATAACTTACGAACTCAAAAACTTAATACTTATTGTAATGGCTTGTATATTAACTATAGAAACATCTACAAATGTTTGCTCTGCAGCTTTGATTCTGGATGGAAAAGTTGTTTGTGAAAAAGTATCATACGACGGACCGTCACACGCTTCGCTAACAGGAGTATATGTTGAGGACTGCATAAAAGTGATGAAAGAAAAAGGATTGAAACTTGATGCTGTTGCAGTCAGCAGCGGTCCGGGTTCATACACCGGATTGAGAATCGGAGTTTCAGTGGCAAAAGGTCTTTGCTTCGGATACGGCATTCCGTTGATTGCCATTCATTCACTTGATATTATGGCTCATACAGCGATTAACCGAAATAATAATGAAGATTGCCTGTATTGCGCAATGATCGATGCCCGCAGAATGGAAGTATATTCTTCTTTGTATGACAACACAGGCAAGGAAGTCCGTAAAGTTCTGGCAGATATTGTTGACGGAGATACATATTCATCTTACTTGTCGGCTGGAAAAGTTTGTTTCTTCGGTAACGGAGCTTCAAAATGCAAGTCGGTAATTACAGATTCAAACGCCTTTTTCCTAGATGAAATTCATCCTTTGGCTTCAGAAATGGCAACTCTTGCTGAAAAGGCTTATTCAGAAAAGAAATTTGAAGATGTTGCATATTTCGAACCGTTCTATTTGAAAGAGTTCCAGGCAACTATCGCCAAGAATAAGGTTTTGGGAAATACAAATTCGTAAATAAGATACGAGTTGACTAGGAAACAAGTTGACAAGGAGAAAAACTCTGGTCAACTTGTTTTCTTGTCAATGTTCTATAAATACTTCATAAATAAAGCATTTATTCTCAAAACTAAGCTTTAGTTTTTATAAACTCAGTCTTAGTTTGTAAAAACTGAACCTTAATTTGTAAAAACTAAGCCTTAGTTTTGAAGAAAATATATTACTTTCCGCATTTTTCTGTATATAAATCAAACTAAGTAGATGAAACCTTACACCAGAAAATTCCTGATTTTAGAGATTCTACTATTGCTCTTTGTCTGGGCATTGATGCTGATTCCCGGAGCAGGAGAGTGGTATGCGCTTAATTTATATCCCGGATTTTCTGATATTCTCTCGCTTCTGTCGTCAGTCTTCCCGTTTTCGTTGAGTGATGTTTTTATATATGGAAGTATTATATTCCTGCTGATATATCTCGTTTTAAATGTTCGCAGTTCGGCATCAAAGACTTTTGGTTTCATTTTCCGCTATCTGCTCTTTACCTACGTATGGTTTTATCTTGCCTGGGGAATGAACTATTACAGAGATGATTTCTATACACGTTCTGAAATCACTCCGGCAAAATATGACGAGGCAATATTCAAGGATTTCCTCAAATCATATATTGACACACTTAATTCCTTATATATCCCGATAAATCAGATTGATACCAATATGGTGAAAAAGGAAGTCCGAGCTCGGTTTGCAGCAATAGCTCCAGAATTCGGATTGAAACAGCCTAAGAATTTTCATTCCGTGAAACCTATGATAAGTACGCCGATGATGAGCAGTGTTGGCGTCATGGGATATATCGGGCCTTTTTTCAACGAAGCTACGGTGAGTGGCGACTTAAGACCGGTTCAATATCCTTTCACTTATGCCCACGAAATGTCCCATCTTCTTGGAACAGCCGGCGAAGGTGAGGCAAATTTTTATGCCTGGAAAGTATGCGTATCGTCCCAAAACGAAGTGCTCAGATTTTCTGGCTGGTTTTCCATCCTCAGATATGTGATTTCAAACGCTTGGCTATGCCTGCCGGAAGAAGAATTCGACAAATTCAAATCTTCTATAAAGCCGGAAATTGTGGAGTTATATAATTCGAACAATGCATATTGGCGTGAGAAGTATAATCCTTATTTGGGTGAGATTCAGAATTATATATATGATATTTATCTGAAAGGAAACAATGTGGGCGGAGGAATGGAGAATTATTCTGAGGTGGTTAGGATGATTATTTCAAGTTGGAGAAATTGATATTGTAACTTATAACACATGCGAAACTTGAGTTGCTTATTTTGTTTTTGTCCCAATATTTTTTCTTACCTTTGCCGCACTATGGACATACAACCTACTACATATCATATTTTCATTCCGAGGCTCACATCCCAGTGTTGCCACGCAATTGCTCATGTTCATTGGTTTAGTGGCTTCCTATAATAGATTCTTTTCATATAATTTTTGGAGTTTACAAGTTAACGAGTTTACAAGTTGACAAGGAGCTATATTCTCATTCGTAGGGAATAGTATGTTTCACACCCTAGTTTTCTTGTCTCTGAAGCCTTGTCAACTATTAAGTTTCGCAAGCTCAACTTACAGATAACAAGTTGACAAGTTAACAAGTTGACAAGGAGACAAGTTTTTTAGATGATAAATGTAAAGTTACAGCTTTTTTGCCCTTGTCAACTTGTCTCTGAAGCCTTGTCATCTATTATAAATAACTATTTCAAAAGAATCATTTACACATTTATGTTTCAGATAATAGCAGTTCTTTTCGCAGGCGTAGGCATAGGCTATGCTTTGCGTAATTTCAGCTGGTTGCAGAAAACCGGCAAGACAATATCATACAATATATTTGTATTATTGTTTTTATTGGGCATTTCAATAGGAACCAACAAATCAGTGTTTGAAAATCTGTCGTCATTGGGTCTTCAGGCATTTCTTCTTGCCGTGGGCGGAACATTGGGCAGTGCATTGGCGGCTTTGGCAGTTTATAATTTGGTGTTCAGAAAGGAGGGAAGGAAATGAGAGAGAGTCTGATAGTTGTGTCATTCTTTGCTTTGGGTGCATTGATTGGCTGGAGTGGAGTTTTGTCTCAGTCTGCAATCGACGGAGATTATATAATGTATGCTTTATATTTCCTGATGTTTCAGGTTGGTCTGAATCTGGGAAGCGACAAGAAACTGAAAAGTATTTTGGCAGCAGTTTCGCCACGCATGTTGCTTATTCCTTTGGCAACGATAGGCGGAACGTTAGGTTTCTCTGCGCTGATTGGACTTTTCCTTTCACGCTGGAGTGTGTTTGATTGCATGGCTGTGGGTAGTGGTTTCGGTTATTACTCATTATCGTCCATACTTATCACTCAATATAAGGAAGCAACGCTTGGTGTTCAGTTGGCTACGGAGTTGGGAACTATAGCATTGCTGACTAATGTGTTCCGTGAAATGTTTACTTTGCTTGGAGCGCCGCTACTTGTCAAATATTTCGGAAGGCTGGCGCCTATCTGCACTGCGGGAGTGACTTCGATTGATGTTTCTCTTCCGGTAATTACCCGATATTCCGGAAAAGATTTGATATCCATATCTGTTATACATGGCATACTGGTTGACTTGACTGTCCCATTTTTTGTGTCATTTTTTTGCTCTATGTAAAGATTGTCATATCTTTGGAGCATGTTAAATATAAATTTTTTAGAGATATGACAATTTTGATTATCATCGCTGTAGTTGTGGTGCTGGGTTTGTGGGTAGCGTCTATCTACAACCGTTTGGTTAAACTGAGAAACAATCGTGAAAATGCTTTTGCAGACATAGACGTTCAATTGAAACAGCGTCACGACTTGATTCCGCAGCTGGTGGCAACAGTAAAAGGATATGCTGCGCACGAGAAAGAAACTCTGGACCGTGTTATTGCTGCACGTAACGGAGCAGTAAATGCCAGCTCGATAAACGATAAAATCGCAGCCGAAAATGTACTTACATCTGCTTTGGCTGGTTTGCGTGTGACTCTTGAGGCTTATCCGGATTTGAAAGCAAACCAGAATTTCAATCACTTGCAGGAAGAAATTTCGGATGTTGAGAACAAGCTTGCGGCAGTTCGCCGTTATTTCAACTCTGCTACGAAAGAGCTTAACAATGCAGTTGAAACATTCCCGTCAAATATTTTTGCCGGAATGTTCGGTTTCAAGAAAGAAATGATGTTTGACCTTGGCGAGCAGCGTTCAACACTTGAACAGGCTCCTGAAATCAAATTCTAATGGAATACGTTGGTATACAGACGCAGCAAAGCAGGAACAATTTTCGTTCTCTGCTTTTGCTTTTTATGTTTCCTTGTCTGGTTGTAGGACTGGTTTATCTGTTCTGCTATCTTTTTGTGTGGGTGAGTCTTGCGGGACAAGGTTACCCTCTTTCGGAGATGTTTCCTTATGCCAACTATTATTTCGTGCGTTGGGCGCCTTATGCTCTTTTGGGTGTTATTGTCTGGTTTATAATCGCATATTTTGCCAACACACAGATGATAAAGGCTGCAACCGGAGCAACTTCGCTTGAGAGAAAAGACAATAAGAGAGTATATAATCTGGTGGAAAATCTTTGTATGAGCCAGGGTATGAAAATGCCTAAGATAAATATTATCTATGACGACTCGCTCAATGCTTTCGCCAGTGGAATAAACGAGAAAACTTATACAGTTACTCTCTCAAAAGGAATAATTGATAAGCTGAACGATGAAGAACTTGAAGCTGTAATTGCTCATGAGCTGTCACATATCCGCAATCACGATGTACGTTTGCTTATTGTTTCAATCGTCTTTGTCGGAATATTCTCAATGATTGCCCAGATAGCTTTCCGTACGTTTCTGTATGCTCCGCGTCAGCGTTCATCGGACAATAATAACAATAAAGGTGGAGCTGCTTTGATGATTCTAATTGCAATGGTAGTTGCTATCATAGGTTATTTCCTTGCAACATTGATGCGCTTTGCCATTTCCCGAAAGAGAGAGTTCCTTGCAGATGCAGGCGCAGCAGAGATGACCAAGAATCCTTTGGCGTTGGCTTCGGCTTTGCGTAAGATTTCTGCAGACCCGGACATTGAGGCTGTAACGCGTGAGGACGTAGCTCAGCTTTTCATCCAGCATCCGGGAAAACAGGCTGCCGGCTTTATAGGCAAACTAGGCGGACTTTTTGCAACACATCCGCCTATTGAAGAGAGAATCCGTGTTTTGGAACAATTCTGATTCTGCGGATTTGTTCAGATTCTTTTCTTTCTCCAGTTTCCTTTCCAGAGATAAAAGAATGAAAGCATAATCATTATATCATAGACATGCTCTGTTGTCCAGCAAACGGCAACATCGGCATGTTTGTGATATACAACGAAAAGCGTGTATAATACGTATGTTGTTACACTCAGAATCTCCAGTCGCAATGCAATCTGAGTGTTTCCTGTTCCCGAAACACAGAAGAAAAATATAAAAGCCGGAACAGCTATTATATATGAAGAAAGCATAACCCACAGAGAATTAACCGAGGCTTCAATCAGTTCGTGATTGTCCGTATATATTCCCAGCACTTCTTTTGGAAACAAAGCTATCAGCAGCGAAATTGGAAGGACAAAAGCATAGCAAAGTTTTATCATTCTCCGGCAAAGAGGAAGCACATCATCGGCTTTCCCCGCACCTATAATATTGCTGACCAATGAGCTGTTGGTCGACGCAAATGCGTTTACGAACATGAAAAGGAATGAAGAAATGCTTCGCACCACGTTGGTGATTGCGAGCGGACGCTCACCGTGATGTTCCATTGCCACAAAGAAAATAAACCAGGCAACAAAGGCAAAGCCGTTCTGAATCATCACCCAAATTGATACGCTCAATATCTGTTTCAGCATTTTCCAGTCTATGCGGCTTTTGCGGAACATTCCGTATTTCCTGTAATCTACATACTTGTATGTATAAATAATGAAGAATATAACAGACACTGCTTCAGAAATTGATGAGGCTATTGCAGCTCCCTTTATTCCCAGTTGAGGAAAACCGAATTTACCGAAAATAAGAATATAATTCAGAACAATGTTTGTTCCGACCATCACAAGCGAATTCGCCGTAAGTGTTTTTGTATTAGTCGTTCCAACATAAAACGCACGGAACATTACGGCAATGAATGAGAAGAAAAATCCATATATACGCCAGTCGATGTAATCAAGTGTTGCCTGATACACAGCATCAGATTCTATAAGTCCTCGAAGCAGGACAGGAGAGTAGAATCGTGAAAAGCAGAACAGCAGAGTTGCGAAAAACAACAGGAAAACTGAACCTTGAGTGAAGACCTCGCCGATACGTTCGTATTCCTTTTCTCCATTTCGTCTAGCCATCAGAACTTGCGCACCAACGCTGAATCCGAAACCGAGCATATAAATGACAAGATAATAGACTCCTGCAAGTGCCGAAGCTCCAAGTTCCACTTCGCCGACTCTTCCCAGATATGCTGTGTCGGTGAGGCTTATTGCATGTTCCATCAATAAACTCATCAGAACCGGGAATGTTATTTTCAGAATCTCTTTGTTGCTGTATTGCATATTTGATTGTTTTTAAGTTATGAGGAGCGCAAAGGTACTAATTTTTCAAGTTTGTATTGCATATAAAAATATAATTCGTAATTTTGCGAACAACAAACAAGGCGGTTATTGAATATATGGAAAAGAAATATACAGAAGAACAGGAAAGACTGGCTCGTTTTGCCAAGGCAATGGGACATCCGGCGCGTATAGCCATACTTCAGTTTCTGGCTTCGCAGGAAAGTTGCTTTTTTGGTGATATTCACGAAGAATTGCCAATAGCAAAAGCAACTGTGTCTCAGCATCTGAAGGAACTGAAAGATGCCGGACTTATCCAGGGAGAGATTGAAACTCCTAAGGTGAAATACTGTATAAACAGGGAAAACTGGGAAATAGCCCGCAGAATGTTTGGTGATTTCCTGAAACAAAACTTATCTGAAAAAGAGAGCTGCTGTTGAACGGCTCTTTTTTTGGAATATATGTTCGTTGTTTTGCGAATAACTAACATTGTTGGGAAGTTGACAAGGCTTCAGAGATAAGTTTACAGGGAGAAACAGCTTTTTACCTGAATCCTTATCAATTTGTTCCCTAGTCAACACGTTAATTAATAACCAACATAAATATAAATAAAATGGAAATCAAAGTATTAGGTCCTGGTTGTGCCAAATGTAAATCAACCTACAATGCAATTGAGAAAGTAGTAAAGGAAAACAACCTTGATGTGCAACTTAGCAAAGTTGATGATATTATGGAAATTATGAAATATAATATCATGACAACACCGGCAGTTGTAGTTGACGGAGTTGTGAGAATCAAAGGCCGTGTTCCTTCAGAGAGCGAAGTGAAAAGTATCCTGGGAATCTGATATATAAAGACATGATACAGGATTTTGCAGACTGGCTTGTTTATGGAGTGTTTGGACTTAGCGCCGACACTCCGCTTGGAGTTGCCGTAAACTTCTTTTTTTATGACACTATAAAGATTCTTATTTTATTGTTCTTTATCAGTGTGCTGATGGGAATTGTCAATGCATATTTCCCGATAGAGCGTTTGCGCCAATATCTGGTAACGCACAAAATGTATGGATTGCAATATCTTCTGGCTTCAGTGTTCGGTGCAATCACTCCATTTTGTTCATGTTCTTCCATACCTTTATTCATCGGATTTGTGAAAGGGGGTATTCCTTTGGGAGTGACTTTTGCATTCTTAATCACTTCCCCTTTGGTAAATGAGGTGGCTGTGGCAATGTTCCTCGGTTCATTCGGACTGAAGGTAACACTGATTTATGTTATCAGCGGAATTATGCTTGGAGTTATAGGCGGATTTGCGTTGGACTGTATGCGTCTGGCACCATATCTTAGCGACTGGGTCAAGCAAATACAGGCAGATTCTTCATCACAGTCATTGGAATGGGAAAAAGACAATACATCCTTTGCCAAACGATTGCCGACAATCGTTGGTGATGCCTGGAAAATAGTGAGTGGTGTGTTAGTCTATATACTTATAGGAATTGGTATAGGCGCCTTTATGCATGGATATGTTCCGGAAGGATTTTTCGAGCAATATATGTCGAAAAATAATTGGTATGCGGTTCCGCTGTCAGTTATACTTGCAGTACCAATGTATGCAAATGCCGCCGGTATTGTTCCTGTGGTAGAAGTATTTGTTGCAAAAGGAATTCCAATGGGAACAGCGATAGCCTTTATGATGGCAGTTGTTGGACTTTCTCTTCCGGAAGCTACACTGCTTAAGAAGGTTATGACCTGGCGTCTGATAGGAATATTTTTCGGAACTGTAGCTTTTTTCATAATATTATCGGGTTATTTGTTTAACTATATATTATAATAAATTAAGTTTCACAGACATTTTGGTTAAGATTTTGTTATCTTGTCAACTTGTCTCTGAAGCCTAGTCAACTAACATAATGAAAGTATTGATTCTCTGTACAGGAAACAGTTGCCGAAGCCAGATGGCTCACGGCTTCTTGCAGTCGTTCGGTAATGATATAGAAGTCTATTCCGGAGGAATAGAACCGGCAGCACAGGTAAACCCAAAGGCTGTTGAAGTAATGAAAGAGGTAGGAATAGATATCAGCTCACATATTCCTACACATGTAAATACATATCTCGATCAGGAATGGGACTATGTAATAACAGTCTGCGGCGGAGCAAATGAAAGCTGCCCGGCTTTCCGAGGAAAAGTAGGCAAACGCCTTCATATCGGTTTTGACGATCCGTCTCATGCAACAGGAACGCAGGAATTTATTGATTCTGAGTTTCATCGTGTGCGTGATGAGATAAAGGAAGCATTTGCCCGTTTTTATGCTTCATGTAAATGATAGACATTATTTTTTATACTAAGTAAACGAAAAATTGTGTTTATCATAAATCTATCAAATTAGCCGGAATAGTATCATTTTTATTAAAAATCGACTTTTATGCTAACTCCATATATCTCGATTTTACCTCTGAAAAATTAAAATTCCGGCTTTTTCTAATTCTTTTCAGGAAATGATTGCAATGATTTCAGTAAATCATCACAATCATTTCCCCAAGTCTTCGCAATGATTTGGATGAGTCATTGCAATCATTTTTCGAAAACATTGCAATCATTTTTTTAACACATGCTTTTCCTTCCGGAAAATCACCCTTTTATGTGATGAAATCACTAAAAATATCACCTTTTTTACTCTGGAATGAAGTTTTTTATGTTCAAATTCTGAATGACAAAATGTAGTGATACTACCGTTATATCTGTCATAATTTCTTTCCATCGCAAATTTCATTGCAATAATATTTTTCTATAGAAAGCAAAACCACGAATATCCTGTCAAATTGTATTTTCTGAATTTCATGAGACTGCCATCTTTTTGAATTTCCTGTGATTTGTGCCGAAATAACGGAATCTCAGACGGGTTGGTTTGACAATTTGGTAGTTTGACAAAATGTAAGATTGGAGATATTGATTAGGGATATTTGGAAGCGTGATTTGATAAACGGTTTTCCCCCTGATTTTACTATGCCCTTAATATTAATAAGGCTATTATAGTATAGATGATTTGGCAAAGTGACCAGAAATCCGTAATATTTAGCAGGATTCATAACTGTAAATATAATTGATTCACTATCTTTACGAAATCAGTATCACTTTGTTGAAATATTTAAATTACAATGGTATGGAAGATATTTTGAACGTATATATTAGCGGTTTTAGAACACCCTTCTCTTGCTGAAGTACAAAAGGCTGTCATTCAGAAAAACTAAAGGTGCTTTTTAAGATTCCCAGAAAAGACAAAATGAGGGGAAAGAACGGTCAGAGTAATAACGTCTTAACAAAGCGGAATAATATGAACAACACCAACAATATACATAATATGAAATCAATAATTCTTGCCCTGCTCGTTGCAATGTTAAGTTTCAACGGCTATGCACAGACTAAAACGGGAACGGATATGAAACCGGAAATAAAGAAAATGGAAGAACTGATACAGGAGAAATTAAGAATGGTGAAGACCTACTCAGAGAAACCTGCCTACTATCTGCAGGTAAACAAAACAGGATGCAGACTGCTTGTCAGGGTAAATGACATTCCGGTGGGGTATCATTTTGTAGAAGATGAAGGTGAGTCTATGCTATATCCTATCAATGATTTGCTATTAGGAAGCGGTAAACATACCGTAAGTATACAGGTCTA
>JAXDRC010000010.1:0-25112 GCA_034091205.1 Parabacteroides sp.
ATATTTAATGGTTATTTGATTCCTTGTAATATCTTTCATAGAAACAACACTACAAAAAATCTAGTGAATCTCTTTTTGTTTCAAAGAATTATGTCTTTAAAATGCTGCGAAATCTCCACCTAAATTGACGAAGAACCAAAAAACACTGTATATTGCCGTAAAAAAGATAACGATGTTTCAAAAAAAAGGTAACGATGTTTTTCCGGAAACCTCGTTACCTTTTTTTGAATATCAATTATTCCGCCCTCAACGCATCCGAAGGAGCAACTTTTGACGCCCTGTATGCCGGATACCAAACGCCGAGGATTATTATCACAGCCAGAAGCAGCCAAGTAATAACAGAAACTTCAACGAAACGCAGCAACGGCGACTCTGCCGAAGATGCAGAAACTATATCTGCATAAACCAAATTTCCGCATATAAACAATGCCGGTAAAGATGCTATCAACAAGAGAAGCAAACTCTCAACCACAGTGAAGAGCATTAGTCCTCCTCTGGACGAACCCATCGCCATGCGCAATCCCAATTCTTCCTTGCGCCTGCTAACACGGAACCAGAACGAACCGATTACAGCAAGAAACACATTAACCAAAAGGAAGAGCATTACAGACGAAATTACCTGCTGTCCGCTGGAGTTGGAAGTTTTTTCAAGGTATTTCTCACGTATATCATTATAACTCTGAATGCTGGAAACTGAAAAATTTCCGAGCTGTAACTGATGACGCATATCTTTCATAAAACGCTCATCAAAACCGACTGTGTTGACATTCGGACGTATGCGGAACGTTATGTTTATTTGTATACAAGTACTTTCCGGAACAATATTATCACGAGATTCTTCCAGCAGGCTGAACCACGCATTTGGCAAACGTTCATTATATTCATCATTTCGTACAGTTTCGCTCACAGCAATGATTTTAAACGTATCCTCATTTTGTATCAACTCTTCTCCTGCAACATTTATCCGTCCAAAAAAAGCTTCAGCAAGACTTGCCGAAATAATCAATCCCGGTTCATTGAGCTTTCGAGCCAGTTCTTCCGGAGAGCCTCCTGTTGCAGTATTAATATTGAATACTTTAAAATAATCCGGACTGACCTGATACTGACGGACATTCCACAACTCTACACTATCTTTACGAAAACCATTAGTACTGTTTGAAGTAGTATATGGCAATGAAAACATCGACAAAGCTACACTCTCAACATCAGGATGCCTGCGGATTCTCTCCACTATGCGGTCAAAATTCTGCTTAGGTTCTTCGCTATTCTCTGGATAAGCTATAAACTTTGGAGAATCTTCAGAACGTTTTGTCAAAGAGACGTTATAAACCCTGTCAGTTTCAAATCCTACCGGACGGTGATATAAAGCGTATTGGGTAATAAAATAGTCTGCCATTACCCAAAGGGCAACAAATACCACCATCAACTCAGACAAAATCCAAATATTGCTGCGGAATTGAGCATATATAATCTTTAATAAATGCTTTATCATGAGATTATCAGTTTTAAAGTTATTAAGTATTTTGAGTTTTATTGGTGATAACAAATTACATCCTGTTCAATGCCATCACAATATCTGAACGTATGGCATTCCACACCGGAATCAAGGAAGAAAGCAGGTTAAGCAACAGACAGACTAAAACGGCATAAAGGAAAACCTGCCAGTTCATCAACATTCCTGCAGATAATGTTATGGTTTCTCCTACACCGGACACTACCACTTGATAACTACTTGCCAAAAGTATATTTTTATACAAGTTTACCAATCCGTAGGAGAATAGTAATCCGGCAAGACTACCTGGAAACATCAACAATAGATTCTCCACAAATATCTGAGTGAACAGCGTCCGTCGAGGCGCACCGAAAGCTTTACGGATACCAATTTCTTCCATACGATCCTGAATGTGCGATGCATTAAGTCCGGAAATATTCAAAGCCGGAACCAAAAGGAAGAGTAAAAGGAAAAGAACTATTGCCAGATAAACCTTTTCATTATCAACACCTATAATCGTAAAAGAAGCGGGCTTGACTTCAGCTTCTTTTGCTTCACCTCCTGCCAATGTTGTGTTATAGCGCTTTACTGCTTCGTCCAATTCTTTTTGAACAGCGGTAATATCTCCTTTGTCACGTAGCAGGATTTTTGCCCTCAATTGGCCGACAGTGACTCTATGTTCGCCTACGGATTCATCCATAATGAAAGATAAGGAGGTATAAGGTATCCAAACTTGTGCATAAGTTTCTTCCAAAGCTCCGGAAACATCAGTAACTACTCCACAAATACGATAATCCACTTCGTTCAATTGTATAGTTTGTCCAACCACATCTTCTTTGCCAAATAATTGTCTTGCCATTGAACGAGCCAATACCGCTGTTCTTATTCCTGATTCAAAATCAGACTCAGAAAATGGTTTCCCATACAGGAAGCCAAAATCATACACTTTCCAAAATGAAGCATTACATCCCATATAAACAATTTGAGGTTGTTTTTCTATTCCCGGCACGGATGCAAACATCTCTCCTCCCTGAAAGAATTGGAACATGGGATAAGTTGCAATAGCAATATCTTCTGGCGTTTCCAATGTTTGAACTACTTCTTTAGCAAAACGTATTCCTAAAGAACTATTCCAACGTCCTTTACCTTCATTAAACACATAAGATACATTATTAAGATACGCCATCCTGTCGCGATGTGTCTCCGGTGCTATATTAGCCGTGCGGATATGATAAACCACAGCCAGCACCATCACCATCGAGATTGCCAGTCCGGTTCCGATGATATATACGGCACTGAAGAAACGGTTCTGTTTCATCAGGTGCCAGGCTTGTTTGAAATAGAGATTCATTTTGAGTTTATTAGTTTTTAAGTTTATTAGTTTATTAGTTAACAAGTTGACGAGTTAACAAGTTGACAAGTTGACAAGTTGACAAGGCTACAGGAAATAAGGTTCTCCTTCTTGACTACTTGACTACTTAACTCCTTGACTCCTTACTTTATAATTTGACAAGGCTTAAAGAGTTTCATCCTGTCTCTGATGCCTTGTTCCCTTGCCAACTCGTCACCTTGCAACCTATTCATCTTTCAACGCTTCCGTCGGATTCAACCGTGCGGCATGACGTGCAGGGAACGAAATACCTGTAATTATCATTATAAGAAGCATAAGCAGGGTTATAATGAAACTATGGGCGAAACGGTCCCACAATGAAAGGTCCTTCATTGATGTCTGCACAAGAATATCCAAATGTGCCAGATTCATATATACCAATGCAGCAGGCAATGCAGCCACAACAAGCAGGATAACGCCCTCAGTTACCAGCCAGGAAAAGACTTCGGACCGTGAAGCGCCTACTGCCATGCGCAGACCTATCTCAGGAATTCTCTGACGGGAGCGGAACCAGAATGTTCCGACTATACCAAGCAACACATTGAACAAAAGGAATAATATACCTGTTGAATAAAGTCTTATATTATCAAAAGCTGAACGCAGAGTTTCCTCTCGATAATAACTCATCGGAGTAACATCGGAAAGATATATGTTTCCCAACCTCAGTTGCTGCTCCATATCTTTCCTGAACTGCTGCATAAGAGCAGGCTTATCTGCCGAAGGCTTCATACGCACAAACAGGTTTATAGTTCCTGAAAGTATTTCAATACCATATTTATTCAATTCATCCCGTCCGCCAAGATTACGGTAGTAAGCATAATCAAATGAAGAAAACTCGTGGTAACGTTGGAACTCGCAGACTTCACCTATGCGATAAGCTGTACTGTCAGTACTACCCTGGTCCGTAATCCAAATTTCTTTTCCTCGTCCTTCAAGCGGACTGCCATAATAAGCCTTTGCCACTGTAGAAGTGACTACAATTCCATTATTCTCCAAAGTCTTCTCAAGCTTTTCCCATGACTCACCATCTGCGGTCTTCACTTTGAAAACACGGAAATACGAAGGATCCACATCTCTCACAAAGCCGTAGCGCTTTATGCCATTGCCGTGGAAAGTGGCAAATTGGTTGAAGTACATATAATGGAAATGATTACCTGTAGTATAACCCACAGATTCCACACGCGAGTCCTTCTCCAAACGGTCGATGATTGTGAAGAAATCATCCATTCCATTTGTGGTATGTACGGCTGTAGTGTCATAATCAGCACTGTTTTGAGGAACCACGCCAAGCCATACTTTATATACATGTGAGATATCAAAACCTAACGGCTGTTTGTATTCCTTATATTTCACATACAGATAGTCCGAGGCATACAGCAGGCAGATAAAAACTACCAGCAGTTCCAGAAAGATAAGCAAATTGGCTTTCCTTTCGTTCCACATTTGTTGTATTATTGATTTTATCATACCATTAACTGTTTAGAGCTTCGGAGATTTGCTGCCGTGTAGCTTTCCATGCAGGGAATGCAGCCGAAAGCAGGTTTAACAATAAGCAAAGAATAAATACAGCTACAAACACCCAGATGTTAACCATCTGCAGCGAGAGTTCTTCCTGTCCCAAAGATGTAATCATCAGCCAGTCGCCCATACAGGCAAGGGCAGCGTAAGAGAATACAAAACCTAACGCTCCACCTATTAAAGTCACCAGCAAATTCTCTAGCACGACTTGAAGCATTATTATCTTCCTTGTCGCTCCATAAGCTTGTCGCAATGCGTATTCCGGAATGCGTTTCCTTGTCCATGCAAAGATTATTCCTGAAATATTCAGTGCTGGCACTAATAGAATGATAAAAGCGACAATAAAAAGACGCATGAAAACGCTTAAAAGTGACTCATTATTTCCGTCTCCTATTATCCAACTTTCAATATGAGATACTGGCTGATTCATAATATTAGCGCGGATATCTGAAAGGCCGGAATTGTAATTAGCAATACGCTTATTCAGTTCAGTACGTAAATCATCCGGACTGCAGCCGTCCTTTAAAAGCATATAACATTCGAAAGCGCCGGTTATACCTTCCCATTTTTCAAACAAATTCGTTCCTGATGTATATGGAATCCACACATCCGCAAATGTTTTGTCGGCAAAACGTGAGATGTTCTTCACCACACCGCTCACACGATAAACCAGATAATTTATCTTTATTTCTTTTCCTACAACCTGTTCATTCCCGAATATAGCATGAGCAACCTTATCACTGATTACGGCTTCGGGAAGTCCGCTTTCAAAAGCAGCTTCAGAATATGGTTTTCCGGCAACGAACTCAAAATCGTATAAACGCCAGAAATCCGTGTCGGTTTCCAATACAGATGCATTGAAGGAATTCCTTCCATCCATCGACAATAAAGTCTGTTTTTGCCATTTGTCACGCACAACGGCTGTAACCAATTCTGCAGATTCCAAAGGATAGAAACACTCTTTGATAAAAGGCAAGCCTAAGTATGACATCGAAATCCGTCGTCCGTCATCCTTTCCTTCCACCTTCACATAAGTCACATAATATGTATCAGCACGGTGCGTTTCCGGTTTGAATGACGCAGTGTTTGCTATAAACAAAATGACAAAAACCATAATCATACACACGGCAACTGCTGTTCCCAATATGGAAAGCGATGCCGCCAGTTTGTTTTGCCCAATGAGGCGCCACGACTGTTTGATATGTTGGTTGATGTTGGGCATATGATTTAAGTTTTTGAGTTTATTAGTTTTTAAGTTTTTGAGTTGACAAGGGGTTAAACACAGAGGCACGGAGACACGGAGTTGAAAAGTTGAGAGTTGAGGGTTGAGAGTTTAGAGTTTAATGAATATAACTACTTAACTCCTTGACTTCTTAACTCCTTGACTCCTTGACTTCTTTACTCCTCAACTTCCCCTGTTCCAATGGAACGGAGACTTTTTTCTTGTATCTGAAGCCTTGTTACCTTGTCAACTTGTCTCTCACTCCACCTGTCTTCCATCAAAGAAACTGACAATCCTTGAGGTTTGTTTTGCCTGGTTCTCATTGTGAGTCACCATCACAATTGTACGTCCGTCTTCTTTGTTCAGCTTATGAAGTATTTCCATTACCTCAGCTCCCATCTTTGAATCCAAATTACCGGTAGGCTCGTCGGCAAGGATTATTTCCGGATTACCGATGATAGCACGGGCAATAGCAACACGCTGGCACTGACCACCTGAAAGCTGTGTTGGGAAGTGACGCATACGATGTGACAAGCCGACCTTCTCAAGCACCGCAACAGCAGCCTCACGGCGTTCTTTCGCCGATACATTCGGACGATAAAGAAGCGGAAGTTCCACATTATCCAGAACATTCAGAGAATTTATAAGATGGAACGACTGGAACACAAAGCCTAATGTTTTGTTTCGGAAAGCCGCAAGCTGTTTGTCGTTCATCGAAGCTGTCTGCACTCCGGCTATTTCTACTGTTCCGCTTGTCGGTTGGTCAAGAAGTCCCATGATATTAAGCAATGTTGACTTACCGCAACCTGATGGTCCCATGATACTTAGGAATTCACCTTTTTCCACTGTCAGATTTACATTTTCCAATGCAACTGTTTCAATCTCTTTTGTACGGTATACTTTCTCGAGGTTTCTTAATGTAATCATATTTTTAAGTTTTTGAGTTTATTAGTTTATTAGTTTATTAGTTGACAAGTTAACAAGTTGACGAGTTGACGAGTTGACAAGGGAATAATCTTGTATCTGAAACCTTGTCAACTTGTTACCTCGTTAACTTGTTCCTCTTCTATTCATAATGCAGCGTCTCAGCCGGATTCATCCTCATTATCTTCCGTGCCGGAATGCGTATTCCAAAATAAATCATGCTACCCATCAACAAGTATGATACAGATACAGTTATAAGGAAACGCCACCATGTATATTCCAACCTATATGTATCAGGCATATCAAGATAAAGCATGTTTATCAGGAATATAAGCAGGAAAGGAAGAGTAATGGCAAGAAGGATGACTCCTTCCATGAACAGTTCTTTCTGCAATTGCCTTTTGGAAGCTCCTAAAGCAGCACGAAGCCCTATTTCCGCTCTACGTGATTGTGTTCGCAACCAGAATGTACCGACAATTCCAAAGAATATATTCACCAACATGAAAGCTACCATTGCGATTTTCTTCTTCTGGTTGTCCAAACGTGGTTTCAATCTTTCGGAGCGATATTCGCTGATGGGTTTCATTGTTGAGACATACACATCACCTGCTTGCAAACGGTCACCCTGCGCCTGTAGGAAAGCATTCATATTTTCAGGATTAAATCCGTCTTTCATCCTAAGTATGCATTCCACATAATAAATATTATCAGATATAAAATCCAGAATTTCCTGCTCTGTCTTCCAACATGTCAAATAATGTCCTCTGGCTTTATCAAACTCCATTTCACGCATAGGTTGCATCACTGCCGCAATTTGCTTAGGACTATCTTCAACACTATGTTTCACCATCTTACCCACTGCATCTGATGTACCGAATAAACCTCCTACTACATTCTCCGGTATAATCAATGTTCCGGGATTATTCATAACCTCATTATATAGAGGTTTACCATCAGGTGTTTGCAGTCTGAACACACGGCAATAATCAGGAGCTGCCAGATACCATCTCCATATATCAGGATTATATGTTGTGTCGTCTGTCAATATCAAACCATTTCTATATCTACGATTATATGTATAAGGTGTAGCAGCAGAAGATAAACTTACCGCCTCAACTTCCGGGCAATGACGCAAATTATCAATCAAACGAAGTAAATCCTCTGAATCTGTCTTGTTATCTTGCAATGAATCCGGCAATGAAGATGTAAATTCTTTATTAAATTCGACACTATACGTATTAGTTATATCATATCCCAAAGGTTGCTGATAAGTATAAGTATCAACCAGCAAAGAATCTGCCATCACCCACAAAATGGCTGTCACCAACAGCAACTCAAGGAATATCCAAATATTCCCGCTTCGCTGGTTCCAAATTATAGTAAAAAGATGCTTTATCATATTAGTTTATTTTATCGTTATTTATTTGTTTCCTCACCATTCTTCAGCGCATCACAAATTGGTTTGCGTGAAATCCACCATGCAGGTAAACCCGCCGACAGAAAATTTATCAACATACAGAAAAGTAATGCAAGAATAAATGCCTCCGGACGGAATAACATCTCTGCACGAAGAGCCGTATCACTTGATTTCAGAAGAAAATCCTTACATAATGGGAACAATGCCCAAGAGAGACACAAGCCAAACATTCCACCAATCAAAGACATAACTCCATTCTCATACAACACCTGAGAAACTATTTTCCCACTTGTCGCACCAAAAGCTTTACGTACGCCTATCTCTGCCTGGCGTTTGCGTATAGAGGATTGTGTAACTCCAAGTAAATTAAGAACAGGTACAAGCAGCAGAAAAAGCATAGCGCCACCTGTTTCCAACCAATAATCTTTCCATTTAACATAAACCTGACCTACCGACCCCATAGCTTTGTCCCATTGGGTAATCGGATTCTCAAAGAACGAAATCTTATAATTTTCTTTTGTAGCATTATAACGGGCAATCTGCTGATCCAATTCTTTACGGATGGAATCAAAGTCACTTGATTTCTTTGCCAAAAGAATTACACTGAAACGTCCTGACATATTCTCCAACTCACGAGATTGTTCCAACAAAGGCCATGCTGTATAAGGAAACCAAACATCTGCATAAGCTGACGAAGCAGCCTTACTTACATTCTCAACAACTCCGCAAATACGGCCTATACCGGCATTGAGCTTTATTTCTTTACCAACTACATCTACTGTTCCGAATAATTCCTTTGCCATCCATTCAGTAACAACTACTTGTCTGATACCTGAAGAAAAATCTGCTTCAGTAAAAGGTGCTCCTTTTATGAAATTGAATGAAAATATTTTCCAGAAATTGGTATCTACCATTTTAACGGTGTACGCTTTATAATTACGTTTGTCTAAAGTTGATACTGGTTCTGTTCCATGAGCGTAAGCCGTTACAGCTTCCGGTGTCTTCAATGAATAGAAGCATTCTCGAACTGCTTCATCAGACATATTTCCGTTATTTCGTGAACCTTCACTTTCCACACAGGTTCCGTCTTCCACAAACAACATCCTGTCACGATGTTCTTCCGGATAATAATTAGCCACCTGTACCTGCAACACCAGCACCACCATCATAATCATTGTAATGGAAATTGCTGTTCCTATAATAGAGATTGAGCTTACCAGCCGATTCTCTTTCAGCATTTGAAATGCCTGTTTGATGTATTGTTTAAACATTTTGAGTTTTTGAGTTTGTAAGTTTTTTAAATTTATTAGTTGATGACTTAACAAGTTGACAAGGGAATAATCTTGTATCTGAAACCTAGTTCACTTGTTGACTGAATTGACGAGGAGTACGATTCACATCGTCTCCCCGTCTGAATAGTGAATCCTTATTCATTCATCATCACATTATTCATCTAATTTCATTTTTCTCTTATTCTTATAGTTACTCATATCCGATACAACAACCTGATCTCCGGGTTCAAGTCCGCTGACGACTTCCACCAGTTCATAGTTGCTGTCGCCCAACTGGACTTTCCGTTTCAACAATTCGTTTCCGGAACGTACAAACAATTCATATTCACCCGGACCTACATAATAACTTCCGTTAGCAATACGCTTGACTGCATCTTTAACGGCAGTCAATACATACACATCTGTTTTCAAACCGGAACGTAGTCGTTTATGATTATCCTGCTCCAGACGGACCGAGAAAGCCATCACACCATTCTTTGATAATGGAGTTATATCTGTAACCACTCCTTCAAGTTCGTCTTTTCCTATCTTAACTATTGCACGGCTACCTGCGGCAATTCGGTCTCCGTATGTATCTGCAATCTCTCCCTCAATCTTAAAATGTGACAAGTCTGACACTACAGCCACCTTCTCTCCCTGAGCTACCTGCGCACCGATTTCTGTATTAACATAAGTAAGGATTGCCTTTCTAGGAGCTTTAATACGTGCGTCATCAAGCGTACGTTTGGTTTCTTCAAGATTCTTGCGTGCTATGTTAAGCTCCAATTGTTTCACTTTCAAATCTGCATCGGCAGTAGCCTGTTCATTTATATATTTTTGTTCGTCTTCTTCCAGCTTCAGTTTACTGACATTATAATCAAGTTCCACCTGACGCACTTTATCTGTAGTTCCCGCTCCAAGACTGTCAAGATATTGTTCATTCTTAAGTTCAACAGCCTTACGGCTCAGTTCCATCCTTGAAACCTTCAATTGCATTTCCATCTCCGAAAGTTTACTTTTGTTCTGTATTCGGAGCTGATCAAGTTTCAATTGGTTCATCTGCACTTCGTCGAGCTGTTTCTTGTAATCATTCTCTGTGCTTAGCAAGTCCAGGCGCAGAATAGGAGTTCCAATATCTACAGAATCACCACCTTTTTTATACACCTCAAGTATTCTGGAATTAATAGGAGAATTTATTATTTCCTCGAATGCCGGCACCACTTTTCCTGAAGCACTGACGGAAACATCTATGCTTCCTTCATCCACAACGGAAAACACCAAATCCTTAGCCTGCAAACTCTGCTGCATAAAATTCATTATACCGACAACAGCAAGAATTCCGGCAAGCAAAGCTCCTCCCCATTTTATCCATATTTTCCTTTGTTCACGAACACGTTGTTCTTTTGATATTTCGCGATCCATATATTTTTAAGTTTTTGAGTTTTTAAGTTTTTGAGTTTTTGAGTTTTTGAGTTTTTGAGTTTATTTTTCAACACAGAAAAAAGAGAACCCAGAAATTTTGTTTTCAATTTTTAATTTTCAATTTTCAATTTCCAAGAATTCTCTACTCCTTCTTTCACAAATCCTATGCCAAAAACATAACTAACTGGAATACAATACACGTGAAATAACAAGTGTCCGTTTTCGAACACTAACAATGTTCGTTTTCGGTTTTGGATGTTATTTAAGTTTCGCAAATTGCTCAAATTAAAAGTTGACAAGGCTTCAGATACGAGTTGACAAGGACAAATAATTATAAATTCAAGCTTGACTTTCTGAAAATCTTGTCAACTCGTTTTCTTGTCAACTTGTTAACTGAAAACTAAGCTTATCATCACCCCAATCTACTTGACTACTTGACTCCTTAACTCCTTAACTCCTAAAAAAAAGAGGCCCAGCGCAAAGCCAGGCCTCTTTACAAAAATATCTAAGACAATAATATTAGTCTTTCAATTTAGCTTTCAAGAACTCACGGTTCAAGCGAGCGATGTTGCTAACAGAAATGTTCTTAGGACATTCCATTTCGCAAGCACGAGTGTTAGTACAGTTACCGAAACCAAGTTCGTCCATTTTAGCAACCATAGCCTTAGCACGGCGAGCAGCTTCAACACGACCCTGTGGCAACAATGCCAACTGGCTTACTTTAGCAGAAACGAACAACATAGCTGAACCATTCTTACATGCAGCAGCACAAGCACCACAACCGATACAAGCAGCAGCATCCATTGCCAAGTCAGCATCTTTCTTAGGAATTGGAATTGCATTAGCATCAGGAACACCACCTGTGTTTACAGATACGAAACCACCAGCCTGCATGATTTTATCATAAGCAGAACGGTCAACCATCAAATCGCGGATTACAGGGAAACCTGCAGAACGCCACGGTTCGATAGTAATAGTTTCGCCATCATGGAAACGACGCATATACAACTGGCAAGTTGTTGCACCTGTTGCAGGTCCATGAGGATGACCGTTTACATACAATGAACACATACCGCAGATACCTTCACGGCAGTCGTGATCGAATACAATTGGTTCTTTTCCTTCGCTAACCAAACGCTCATTCAAAATGTCCAACATTTCCAAGAAAGAAACACTCTGATTGATTTTGTCGATTTGGTAAGTCTCGAACTGTCCTTTTTCCTTAGGACCTCTTTGACGCCAAACTTTAAGCGTTACTTTTATATCTTTGTCCATATTTTTTATTTTTAGGGGACAAGTTGACAAGGCTTCAGTTGACAAGGTTCAAAATGCTATATTTCGTCTTTTCCCTATCAAGGAAGAAAGCATCCGTATAACTTCACTATTCATCTCCATCATCTCTTTAAACAATTCTGCTGAGAGATAATTTATTTCTCTGCAAATTATAAGTTGAGTTTCCAACTCTGATGCAGAGCCTAAAGATATATACAAGAAATGAAGCAACTCCTTATCATGAGAGCGGGCAAAACCTTCAGCAATATTAGAAGGGATAGAAACTGCCGACCTTCTCATTTGGGAAGTTATCCCGTATATTTCATCTTTAGGAAATGTATTTGTAACCTCATACAATCGTTTTACCAGCTTAATACTCTTTTGCCAAACGATAAGGTTTTTATGGTTACGCATACATTCTGAATATTCCTTGTCAACTCGTTAACTTGTTAACTCGTCAACTTGTTAAACTTACTTTTTGTAATTACGTGTCTGAGGAACCACAAACTCATAGTTCAAATCTTCCTTGAGCATAACAGGATCTTTGTCTTCACCCTGATATTCCCAACAAGCTACATACATGAACTTGTCGTCGTGGCGCAATGCTTCACCTTCTTCAGTCTGGTGTTCAGAGCGGAAGTGACCACCGCAAGATTCAGCACGGTTCAAAGCGTCGCGAGCCATCAAAGTACCAATTTCGATAAAGTCAGCAACACGCAAAGCTTTTTCCAATTCTACGTTCAAGCTGTTTGCTTCGCCCGGAACATATACGTTGCTCCAGAATTCTTTCTTCAGGTCTTTCAACATTTCGATTGCTTCCTGCAAGCCCTTTTCGTCGCGAGCCATACCTACGTGTTCCCACATGATATGACCAAGCTTACGGTGGATAGAATCTACTGTTTCTTTACCCTTAACACTCATGATTTTCTGGATACGATCGCTGATTGCTTTTTCAGCTTCAACGAATTCAGGAAGATCTGTGCTGAAACGTGGAACCTGAATCTGGTCAGACAAGTAGTTCTGGATTGTGTATGGCAACACGAAGTAACCGTCAGCCAATCCCTGCATCAACGCAGATGCACCCAAACGGTTAGCACCGTGGTCAGAGAAGTTAGCTTCACCGATAGCGAACAAACCAGGAACAGAAGTCTGCAATTCATAGTCAACCCAAAGACCACCCATTGAATAGTGCAATGCTGGGTAGATCATCATTGGTGTTTCGTATGGATCATCGTTGGTAATTTCTTCGTACATATCGAACAAGTTACCATATTTCTGCTTAACTACTTCCTTACCCAAACGCTTGATAGCATCAGAGAAGTCAAGGAATACAGCCAAACCTGTGTTGTTTACACCATAACCGGCATCACAACGTTCTTTAGCTGCACGAGACGCAACGTCACGAGGAACCAAGTTTCCGAATGCAGGATAACGGCGTTCCAAGTAGTAGTCACGGTCTTCTTCAGGAATATCTTTACCTTTCTTAGTTCCTGCCTGCAATGCTTTTGCATCTTCCAATTTCTTAGGAACCCAGATACGACCGTCGTTACGCAAAGATTCTGACATCAATGTCAATTTAGACTGGAAGTCACCTTTAACAGGCACACAAGTCGGGTGAATCTGAACCATACATGGGTTTGCGAAGTAAGCACCTTTCTTGTAGCACTGCCATGCTGCAGAACCGTTTGACGCCATCGCGTTTGTTGACAAGAAGAATGTATTTACATAACCACCTGTTGCAACAACTACTGCGTGAGCAGCAAAACGTTCAATCTTACCTGTAACCAAGTTACGAGCGATGATACCACGAGCACGACCGTCAACTTTAACAACGTCCAACATTTCGTGACGAGTGTACATCTTAACTTTACCCAAACCAATCTGGCGGCTCAATGCTGAATAAGCACCCAAAAGCAACTGCTGACCGGTCTGACCGCGGGCATAGAACGTACGCGATACCTGAGCACCACCGAATGAACGGTTATCCAACAAACCACCATATTCGCGAGCGAAAGGAACACCCTGAGCTACGCACTGGTCGATGATAGCATTTGACACTTCAGCCAAACGATATACGTTTGCTTCACGTGCACGGTAGTCACCACCCTTGATTGTATCGTAGAACAAACGGTAAACTGAGTCACCATCATTCTGATAGTTCTTAGCAGCATTGATACCACCCTGTGCAGCAATTGAGTGAGCACGACGTGGAGAGTCCTGAATACAGAAGTTCAACACGTTGAATCCCATTTCTGCCAATGATGCAGCAGCTGAAGCACCAGCCAAACCTGTACCAACAACGATGATATCCAAACGGCGTTTATTTGCCGGGTTCACCAATTTCTGGTGATCTTTATAATTTTTCCACTTCTCAGCCAAAGGGCCCTGAGGGATTTTTGAATTTATCTGAGTCATATGTTTTTAGTTTTTTAGTTTTTTAGTTTTTAAGTTCTTAAGTTTTTCGCTTATGAGTTTTTATATCAAACTCAAAAACTTACAAACTTATAAACTTATAAACTTAAAATTTACGCTCCTACTCCATTCAAATAGAATATAATTGTAATCACAGCAAATGCACCGCAGATGATTGTAGCAACCCATTTAGAGATGCATTCCCAACGGTTCATCCAGATTGTGTTGCTCCAACCCAAAGTGTGGATTGCAGACCAGAAACCGTGTGTCAAGTGGAACCACAATGCTGCATACCATACCAAATAAAGTACAGTGATTACAATGTTACCCTGGAAGTAATAGTTGATGAATGCCGCACCGTCCTGAGGAGAAACCATAGCAGAACCAAGAGCCACTTCGTGATGGCCGATCAATTCAGCGAACATCATCTTATACCAGAACTGTGAGAAGTGAAGAACCATGAAAAGAATCACGATCAAACCCAACACAAACATGTTCTGTGATGCCCATTCAACGCCTTTCGGACGTGAGTTCAATGCATAACGGTCATTACCGCGAGCCTTACGGTTCTGCACTGTAAGCAACCATGCATAAACAAAGTGAACAACTACACCTGCAGCCAAAACCAATGTTGCAGCCACAGCATACCAGTTTGCTCCCAACAAAGAACATACCAAGTTGTATGCTTCTCCTGAAAATACTGCCGCAATGTTCATCGACAGGTGGAACAATAAAAACAGAATAAGGAAGAGACCGGAAATACTCATTACCAGTTTCCTTCCAATAGAAGAATTAAGTAACCACATAAGATAATAAATTAAGTTATTTAATTGTGTTAAAAAATTATCAGACACAATACGTTTAATAAATGCAAAGGTATGCTAAATCTATAATTCAAGCAATAGAATAAAGAAATATTTCTTTAAATGAGGTCAAACTTTTAACAAGTAAGATGTTCAGGAAAAAACAAGTTCATTATTCTGTTTTTTTTATAACTTGCACTAGTTTTTTCAGTATTAATCAATAATTATAAAAGATGAAAACACTCATACACGAAAATCAGGAATTAATTGATTCTATAATCAGAAAATGTGATATCTGCTTCGTTGGCATGGCTGATACCGACGGAACACCTTACGTTATACCGATGAATTTCGGTTATAAAGACGGTGTGATTTATCTTCATTCTGCCCAGGAAGGACGCAGTATTTCCATACTTTCCCGAAATCCAAGGGTTTGCATAACATTCAGCACCGACCACGAGCTTATTTTCCAGCATCCCGAAGTTGCCTGCAGCTACCGTATGCGTTCAAAAAGTGTAATCAGCTGGGGAAAAGTTGAATATGAAGAGGATTTCGACAAAAAAGAAGAAGCCCTCAACATTATAATGAAACAGTACTCGGACAAAGAATTCAAATACGGAGCTCCTGCGGTTCGTAATGTAAAAATATGGAAAGTAAAACTTGATGAAGTTACTTGTAAGGAATTCGGAGCTCCTCACAAAAAATAATATCAGGGAACAAATAGACAAGAGAGACAAGACAACAAGGTGAAATTCAAGTTACATTCGGATATAAAAAACACGGAGAAACAAATATCATATCACAACGTTTCTCCGTGTCATAATTGCTAACCAGCAATATTTTTTAAGCATCCGCTTTTATACTTTATTTTTAATTATCATCACTTCAATAATGGAAACAGCTGTTTTTTCCGGAATCTCCAAAGCTTCAGAAAGTTCATTTATTACATTTTTCTCTTCTTCTTCAATAACACCATCTGCCAACGCAATATCAACGGCGCATGCAAATGCTGTAAGTTTCAAATCATCAGACAATACCTCAGCAGAAGATTTCACCAATGCTCCAACTCCTTTATTTTTCAGTATTTTGAAAAGCTTGTCAAAAAGTTTATCAAAAGCAGGACCTGAGAAATTATCATAAATACTCAATCTACGGATATAGTTTACAATACCATCCCATTCAGAAACAGCAATACTACCATCTGCTCCAGCTATTGCTACAGCAATTCCGGCAAATGCTTCCTGCTGTGTAAGCTTTGTATCCTCAGATACTGACTGAAAAATTTTGTCAAATAATCCCATAACAGTAATTTTAAAAGTTAAACAACATATAATAAAAATATCACTTCATCAAAGATACGGATAAATTACACAAATCAAACACTATAACAAAAAATATTCCATATATCCGAAAAAAATCGAAAATCAATATGGCTCTATCATAAGTCGAAAACAGTAAAACCAAACAAACCTTTTTCAAGGCTTATCTTCATATTATTGCCTTTTATAGAATCATATTTGTCCTTAGAAACAACAATAGTCTTAGTCCGGGCATCATCAAATGTAATTACCAGATAATACCTTTTTACTTTATTTGTCTTATAATAATGCTTCCTTTTTTTATAACGCTGCTCATGTTCTTGTGAATATTTACCGACCGAGACATTTGCCTCTTGCCTGTCTTCAACATCTCTGAATCTGTAATTGCATACGATAAACAGCATATAACTTACTACTCCAACACATATTATATGACATATCATTCCTATATATTTATTTGAAATACCCGCAAACACACTCCACGATTTATAAAAACGCAATGTCAGTATTGCCGGAATAAGAGCTATCACCACCGGCAACCACCATTCTATCAATGTATATCTATAAAACACATATCCAACACTTCCAGAAATGATTACCAAAATAGAAATCAAAATGCAAATTACAGTAGGGTAATATTCTTTCATGCTTATATTTATAACACTTTTATTCAGATGACAAGATACAAGTTGACGAGTTGACAAGGTATATATATTAACATCCTTGCCAACTCGTCTCTATAGCCTCACCAACTTTGAAGTCGGTCAAAGCCAAATTTCAACTATTTGATTTCCCATGTTTCACCACTCAAAAGGAATTCCTTAAGAGTGCGGTTAGGCATTTTCTGCTGCACGTCAGTAAGCTGCTGATGAACAGACTCGTCATAAGTCGGAGCTTCAACATCACGGATTACTCCAAGTGCCACAGGCATATCGCCGCTCATCATAGCCAACATCATGTGCAAAGTATTGTCCTTGCAATGTGCGTCATGAACCAGAACGTCATCCAAAGTATAACCATCCTGACCGATTGTAACAGATTTCAATTTCAATCCGTCCAAAACAATACCTTTATCATTGTTGGCGCCATAAACCATCTTTTCGCCATGACGAAGGAATATTGTTCGTTCAGCACGGAACTCCTTGTCGGTAATCTGTTTGTGGATACCATTGTTGAAGATAACACAGTTTACAAGGACTTCAGTTACAGAAGCACCTTTGTGGCGAGCTGAAGCAGCAAGAATATCTGTTGTGTTTTTCAAATCCACATCGATTGCACGGGCAAAGAAATTACCACGCGCGCCCAAAGCCAATTCAGCAGGGATAAACGGATCTTCAACTGTTCCATAAGGAGAACTCTTTGAAACGAAACCACGGTCTGAAGTCGGAGAATACTGGCCTTTAGTCAAACCATAGATTTTATTATTGAAAAGAACGATGTTCAAATCCACATTACGGCGTACGGCATGAATGAAATGGTTACCACCGATTGCAAGGCAGTCGCCATCACCTGTAATCAACCAAACACTCAAATCCGGACGTGCTGTTTTCACGCCTGTCGCAATAGCCGCGCCACGACCGTGGATAGTATGGAATCCGTATGTATTCATATAATATGGCAAACGTGAAGAACAGCCAATACCTGAAATCACTGCCATATTGTGAGGTGCAACACCCACTTCTGCCATAGCCTTGTGCAGACAGTTCAAAACGGCATGGTCGCCACAACCCGGACACCAGCGAACATACTGGTCACTTTTATAATCTTTCGGTAAATATTTTAATTCTTCTGCTACCATCTTTTATGCCTCCTCCAATATTTTAGTAAATTCTTCAACCAGACCGGCAACTACAAAAGGCTGACCTTCCACGCGGTCCACTTTATAAGGATTGAAATCATCCACCTTACTTCTAAGGTAGTTTGCAAACTGACCGTTATTCTGTTCAGCAACAACAACCTTCGGATATTTCTTAAGCACTTCAACAGTATTCTTAGGCAGCGGATTGATAAATCTGAAATGAGCGAAAGCAACTTTCTTGCCCTGTTCATGCATAGTTTCCATTGCTTCATACAAATGACCGTATGTTCCGCCCCAACCTACAATCAGCAAGTCGGCATCTTCATCACCCACAACTTCCACATTTGGAATATAATTAGCAATATTGTCAATCTTAGCCTGACGTGTACGAACCATCTTCTGGTGATTTGCCGGATCTGTAGAGATTGCGCTTGTGTCATAGTCTTTTTCCAAACCTCCAAGGCGGTGTGTGAAACCTTCCATTCCAGGAACAGCCCAATAACGAACCATGCTTTCCAAATCACGGCGATATGGTTTCCAAGGTTTGTCACCCTTGTAATTACATACATAATTAGGTTTGATTTCCGGATAATCTTCCAAATCAGGCAATCTCCATGCAGAAGAACCGTTGGCAATAAATGCATCTGTAAGAAGAATTACAGGTGTCATATGTTCAACAGCAAGTTTACCTGCCCAGAATGCCATATCGAAACAGTCTGTCGGAGTAGCAGCGGCAACCACAACAGCCGGACATTCACCGTTACGTCCGTATAAAGCCTGCATCAAGTCTGTCTGTTCTGATTTTGTTGGCATACCTGTTGACGGACCACCACGCTGAACATCAATTACGACAAGAGGAATTTCAGCAATAACAGCCAAACCGATAGCCTCACTCTTAAGTGCAAGACCAGGACCGGATGTTGAAGTTGCAGCAAGACAACCTGCAAAACTTGCGCCTATTGATGTACATACACCGGCAATTTCATCTTCAGCCTGAACAGTGATTACACCAAGGTCTTTTCTCTTTGACAACTCATGAAGGATATCTGTTGCAGGAGTAATAGGATAACTGCCGAGGAACAATCTCAAACCTGCTTTTTCAGCTGCAGCAATAAGACCATATGAAGTAGCCTTGTTACCGTTTACATCTGTATATACACCAGGTTTTGCTTTCTTGCTTTCAATGCGGTATGTTGAAACAGAAGCATGAATATTATGACCATAATTATAACCGTCGGTAAGAGCCTTGATATTTGCCTGAGCAATTACAGGTTTCTTGGCAAACTTATTCTGAAGCATATGCATTGCTTCTTCCAACGGACGTTCGAACAACCAGCATACAAGTCCAAGTGCGAACATATTCTTGCAACGCAATGCAGACTTATTGTCCAAGCCAAACTCTGCCAGTCCGTCCTTAACCATTGTTGATATAGGAGCAGCAACAACCTGAACACCTGTCAGACCAAGTTCCTTGAACGGTTCGTCTGTTGTGAACTGAGCCTTTTCCAAATCACTCTTCTGGAATGAATCAGTATCAATCAGGACAATAGCATTCGGTTTCAGATTCTTCACATTAACCTTCAAGGCTGCGGGGTTCATTGCTACAAGAACGTCCGCCTTGTCACCAGGAGTGAATATCTTTCTTGAACCCAGATGAACTTGGAAACCTGATACGCCACTAAGTGTTCCCTGTGGGGCACGCACTTCTGCCGGATAATCAGGAAATGTAGATATTTCATTTCCGAAGATTGCCGACAGATTTGAAAAGATTGTTCCGGTCAACTGCATTCCGTCTCCGGAGTCTCCGGAAAAGCGAATCACAACCTTTTCCAATGTTGTTACTTTTGTCTGTTCTGTCATGATATTTTATTTTCTTTTAAAATATAGTTTACAAGGATTCAGACACAAGCAGACAAGGATTCAGGCACAAGAGAATTAAATTATAAACTTGTTTCATTGCCACTTGTAAATCTCCTGTAATTTATAACGGCAAATTAATAAAATAAACTTTACAAATTCAAATTTGTTCCGGAGATTATTCTGATTATTCTGACAACTTGATTACTCGTCAACTCGTTGCCTTGTTTCTATCAATCACAGCATAAATATATCAATATTATTCGCCCTCAAATTAAAGAACGAAGCCACATAATCGTTCACCAGTTTTCCGGCATACATATATATACCGCTCTTGAATCCTTCATCAGATTTTGCACAATTCTGGATGGAGCTATAATCTCCCAACTCAAGAAACAGGGGAACAAATACATTACTCAATGCCATAGAAGCTGTACGTGCCACCTGATTACTGATATTAGGGCGGCAATAGTGAAGCACTCCATACTGCTCAAACACTTCCGGAGCATCCGCAGGCAGGTCACAAGTCGTTTCAAAGCATCCGCCCTGGCTTATTCTCAAATCAATAATAAGCGAACCTCGCTTCATACGGCTTATCAACTCCTCTGCAACTACATAATGTTTTGCAGAATCGATATATCGCATGGCTCCAATCACCACATCAGCCGTGCAAAGAGCATTATGAAGCACATGAGGATGGAAATTCGAAGTAAAAAGTCCGTGTCCCAGCACGGTTTGTATCGTACGTAGATTATTAATATCATTGTCGAATACCTTTACCGACGCTCCAAGAGCCAAAGCTGCACGAGCCGCCACAGTTCCGGCATGTCCGGCACCGACTATCACAACCTCGGTCGGTGATACTCCAGGTATTCCTCCAAGCAATATACCCTTGCCACCATTAGTATTACTCAGCAAATCAGCGGCAACAGTTATTGCCGCAGTTCCTTCAATCTCGGAAATAATATTCAGCACCGGAGATTTCTGCCTGTTGTCTTTCAACAGTTCATAGGCAACGGCATTTATCCTTTTTGCGGACATCATGGCTAATATTTCCTGACTGATCAGTCGTGGCTGCACGAAAGAAAAAAGAGTCGCCCGCGGTTTCATCATTGCAACTTCCTGAAGCGTTGGAGGAAGTATTTTCAGGACAATATCTGCCTGATATACTTCTGCCGGACTGGAAACAATCTCTGCTCCTGCCTCGGAATAATGGTTGTCCGAATAGCTTATTCCCAAGCCGGCATCTGTTTCAACCCACACCTTATGACCAGCCATGACTAATATCTCAACGGCTTCGGGCGTAAGCGCAAGGCGCTGCTCTCCACGACGGATTTCACGTGGAATTCCAATCCACAGTCGTCCGCCGGCTCTTCCAAGTTCTTTCAGAAGTTCCTGGGGAATATTCGATTCAAGGTTTGATATCATAATATTATAGGGATTTATTAGGTTTATAATTTAGAGACAAGGGGACAAGGTTTCAGAGACAAGAGGACAGACATAAAATATTACTTAAATACTTGTCAACTCATCAACTCGTCAACTTGTCAACTTGTCAACCCGTCAACTTGTTAACTCGTCAACTCGTCTCTGAAACCTCGTCATCTCAAATTCCCAGCTTCACCTTCAAGTCATCAACAACCTTTACAATGTCTTCATAAGTCAGCATTGTCTCTGCCGGAAATATCATCTGAGCCTTTTCATAAAAAGGAAGTCTCTTTTGCAAGCTCTCAGTTATGAAACTCTTAAGCTCCTCACCCGTTCTGTTCTGCAGAACCGGACGTGTATGGCGGCAAGTTTCCAGACGGGCGGCAAGCTCATCAACCGACACTTGCAGATACACAGTCTTTCCGGCAGCATTCATAAACTCCATATTGTCGAAGAAACAAGGAGTTCCGCCACCGGTGGAAATTATTATATCTTCGAACTCCGCAACTTCGTGAAGCAGCCTGCGTTCTATATCTCTGAATTTGTCTTCGCCATTTTCGGCAAACAAACGGCTGACCGTTCTGTGATAACGCTCTTCGATAAACACATCCAGGTCAATAAAAGAAAGGCCTGTTCTCTCGGCAAGCTCCTTTCCTACTGTTGTCTTGCCGGCACCCATATAGCCTGTAAGAAATATACGTTGCATATTTTCTTCGTTTACTTTTTTGAATCTTCAAATTATACGTTCGCAAACTTATAGAAATTCTGTGGAATAACCTTACAAAATCCATGTCAACTCTTCCTCTTGCAAACTTCTCAACTATAATTTATACCTTTGCACTCATAAGATAAGTTGAACTCTATGGCAAAAAAGAAATTCTACGTAGTTTGGCAAGGCTTGAATCCGGGTATCTACGACAACTGGGCGGATTGCAAGGCGCAAGTGGACGGACAGGAAGGCGCGAAATATAAGTCTTTTGAAAACAGAGATGCCGCCGCTCTTGCTTTCGAACAGGGTCACGAGCATTATCTGAAGAAATATTCCGGCAAAAAGGATTCCAAACCGGTGTGGGAAGTTGACGCTCCAATCGGCAATCCTATAAACGAAAGTATTGCCGTCGATGCGGCGTGTAGCGGTAATCCGGGCGATATGGAATATCGTGGTGTTTATGTTGCCACCGGTCAGGAGATTTTCCATATCGGACCTATGAAAGAAGGGACAAACAACGTAGGCGAATTTCTTGCCCTTGTCCACGGTCTTGCTCTTCTAAAACAGAAAGGTAGCAACCTGCCTTTGTATTCGGACAGCCGTAACGCCATTTTATGGGTGAAGAAAAAGAAATGTAAAACTTTGCTTGAACGCACACCCGTCAACGAACAGATTTTCCAACTTATCGAACGTGCAGAAAAATGGCTCAACGAAAATGAATATACCACCCAAATCCTCAAATGGGAAACTGCTGTGTGGGGAGAGATTCCGGCGGATTTTGGGAGGAAATAGATACTCACTGTTTAAATAAAAGGGAGATTTCCAATCTGATTCAATGTTAATGAAAAATTTGGGGTATTCCATTTGCCGATAGATTAGTTCTTGCTCCATATTTATTAAAGATAACAGTTTGTCAAGATATATAATTTTTAACTTACTATTTTCCGTAGGTGAAGTTTCTTCTAAAGCCTTAATTGTTCCAAAATCTATATAACTCATATTTAATTGCCTAATACGTGTTTTGTTATCATTTTCTTTATTAAGGTAATCGAATAATTCTTCTACAAATTCAAGATATACAGCAGTAATAACTTCTATATCAGATTTTTCCTTTTGGAAAGGATGTTTTAATAATTTATATATCTGTTTTTCTGCTAAATTCCAGTTTGCCATAATTAACTTAAGTAGCTATCGTGAACATTTTATAAGTTCTTTACGATTTTCTGCCATTTCTTTTGTCTGTGTTTATAAAAATAAAGAGTCCACCAAGCAACAAGCGGGGTTAGATAACCAGCATACAATTCAACACTATCGGTATATTTTGTAACATTTTCGGTAATCTTTTCCATTTGAATATAATGATTCCATATAGTTACTCTTTTATTATACTCATTTGAAACTATTTCTCTTGATTTTTTATCAATCTTAATTACGTTGATTGTATGTTTTCCAATAGGAATAAATCGATGAAGAAACATCTTAAAATAAAATGTTTCCCCCTCTTTCCAAACAGGAGGAATATTGCCATAAGATATAAAACTTGCTTTGGGTTTACAAATTTCTCTTAGCGTTTCAATATCTTGAATCTTGCACCAAATATTTTCAATGTCAGTTTCAAATACTGATGTCACTACAACTTTGCGACCCATAACTCTTTTACCTCTCCATGTCACTAAACAAATCTTTTTTATCATATAGGAATAATTAAAACATTAAACATCTATTTACCTTACACTTATGCTCTTTTTATTAACTTTATGCAAAGTTAGATGTAAGATACTCTAAAGACAATAGTCATTTATAATGAGATGCTATCTAACTATTTAACAATAAACATCATAGCAAGCATGATAATTAATGAAATAGGAAAGAAAGTCATAAATATACTACCAACATCAAACATAGAGTTCGATGAAATTGATTATTCCATTCTTGAAAAGAGGAAAAATGACTGGATTAAACTTTCAGAAGTTACGCATAGTATCGTATTGGTATTTGATTGCTACACTAATAAATTCGTTTTTGTTTCTGATAATATTCCTAAACTATATGGACTTGACTCCCGTAGGTTGTTTATTCATGGACATCAGCCAGTTATTGAGGTTATACATCCGGACGATATAGATTATGGCTTACTTGTAAGAAAGAAAATCTATTCGATATTACGCTCATTCTCCAATGAAGAAAAGAGGAACTATAAAGCCATTCATGAAATGAGGATAAGAAATATGCGGGGGGAATACATACGCATAATAGAACAAGAACAAGTTCTTGAGTTAGATAAATCAGGAAATATTTGGCTTATGCTATCGGTTATTGATGTTGATGCAAGCCATGAATCGGAAATTATTAAAAGCCACCTATATAACTTTAAAACTGGAGAGCAGATATTTATAGATTTATCTGACACACTGGATGAACCTTTGACAAACCGGGAATTAGAAGTTTTACGGTTTATGAAGAAAGGCTTATTGAGTAAAGAGATAGCAGAGGCATTAAAAGTTAGCATTAATACAGTGAATAGTCATAGACAGAATATATTACTAAAATTAAAAGCTAACAATTCTATTGAAGCTGTCACCTTCGCTCAAAGACAGGGTTTGTTCAATAAATGCAGCATTGATAAAAGCGAGAAGAGGGATGTTTTACCATAAATAAAATGAAACTAACAACTTACAATCGCAACAAATAACTATTTTTGTGGCACTATTATAAAAGTTCATGTTAAATACAGAAAACATACAATCACTCATTGATAGCGGAGAAGGCTACAATGTGGAATTTAAAGTCCGTGTTCCTTCAAAAGTTCGTGAACTGACAGAGGAAATATGTGCTTTCGCCAATGCAGACGGAGGATA
>JAXDRC010000011.1:0-19634 GCA_034091205.1 Parabacteroides sp.
TGATATGACCCCCAAAAGTTGGACGGTTTAACATTATATTAGGAGGCGGACTTCGATTGGAATAGGGCTCGGTATTGTACCGGGCTCTTTCCATTCAGCCTCAGTTTGATCCTGTCATTGTTGTAGTAGCGTATATACTTAACCAGTTCCTTTGAGAACTGTTCAACGCTGTCCCACTCCTGCAAATATAGCAATTCATTCTTCAAAAGTCCGAAGAAGTTCTCCATCATGGCATTGTCCAGGCAGTTGCCCTTACGTGACATGCTTTGCACGATATTTCTGTCTTTCAATGCCTTCTGGTATCTCTGATGCTGATAGTGCCATCCTTGATCAGAGTGTAGTATGAGTCCTTCCGGTATATCAGTTTTCTTGAACGCTTTATCCAGCATCTTCATTGCCATTTCCAGGTCCGGACGATATGATATTGTGTAAGATATTATCTCCCCATTGAACATATCCAGGACAGGAGAAAGATATATCTTCCTGTCCTTTATCTTGACTTCAGTCACGTCAGTTGCCCATTTCTGGTTAGGTGCAGTTGCCGTGAAGTCTCTGTCAATGACATTGGGCGCAACCGTTCCGATCTCACCTTTATATGACTTGTACTTTGCCGTCTTTCGCTTGCCATACAGGTTCATCTCTACCATAAGTTTCTGTACGGTCTTGTGGTTAAGGTGCATACCGTCATTACGCAGCTGGGCAGTTATTCTTCGATAGCCATAACGTCCTCTGTGACGATCATATATCTTTCGGATTGCGTTTCTTGCATCATTGTAGCCGTCAGGTTCTAACATCCTTTTCGTATGGTAGTAGAATGTGGATCTGGCCATCCCTGTCTTCTCCAGAAGAATCTCGAGATCATGCTCCTGCCTTAGTTCTTGGATGGCTTCCGCCCAATCTCTTTGAGACGGGCGTCTCTTGCTTCTACTAAGGCTTTCACTTTTTTTAGCAGAGCATTCTCAGCCCTCAGGCACTCATTCTCGTATCTGAGACGTTCCAACTCTGTCATTTCTTCCGGTTTCTTTTTCCTTGATCTTCCCATGGCATTCTTTGGTAGGCGGCCTCTTGGCCTGGTGATAGCTAAAGCATCATAACCTTGAGTCCTGGCGACTTTTAGCCATACCTTGATTTGACTGGCACTTGCATTATACTTCAACGAAGCATCCAGCAAAGTTATATTATTTTCTTCAACATCACGAACGACTTCAAGCTTGAAGGCATAATCCGCCCTTACATTTTGCTTTTTCAACAATCCCGTTGGACCTTCTGAACGGTATCGTGTCCATAAATATCCAAGAAGCTCCCCGCTAATCCCAAAGCGGCGCTTAATATAATTTCGGCTAAAGCCATTCTCTAGCATATGCATATATTTTAGCCGTTCTGCATAGCCATGTTTCCTGTACTTTTTAGACATAACAAAACCCCGAAAGTTTTTTGTCTAACTTTCGGGGTGCATATCACTTTTTCCTGGAACACTGCGATGTTTTTTGGAAAAGCTGCCTACCTTTTTTATTGAATATCTATATATAATTTCTGTCATTCACATTCGGATAAAAAAACCGAATACTCTTATCAGCTTGTTTTCTCGTCAACTAGTTAACTGAGAAAACTTGAATAATCAATCTGCAGTTCTTGATACCGACTTTATATTCTCTATCTTGGACAGACGGACACACATTTTCTGAATGTCTTCAACGTCGTGAACTTTAAGCTTAATCTTTCCTTCAAACACGCCATCTTTGGCTTCAATCAAAAGACGGATAATATTTACGTTGAATTCCTCAGAAATTGTTTTAGTTATCGTATAAAGCATACCCAATGAATCGATACCCTTGACTTCCAATGTAGCCTCGAATGAAGCATTTGTGTAACTGCTCCATTCTGTATTAAGAATACGTTCACCGAAACTGCTCTTCAATCTCATAGCAATCGGACAAGAGCGCTTATGAACAACAACGTTTCCGTCATCATTAATAAAGCCCAATGAATCGTCGCCCGGAATAGGTTTGCAACAATCGGCAATTACATAGTTTTTCAAGAAACCTTCCTCCTTTAAAACATAAGGTTTCTTCTTATCGTATTTAGGCTTTTCTTTCTGCTCCGTTTTAGCTTCAGCAGCAGAAGGTGCGGAAGGTTTGCTGTCTGAAGAATATTTTGTAGCCATCCTTAAGGCAGATTTCACATATTTGAACAGCAAATTGTCACTCTTACCTTTTATTATCTTCTGAAGATTATCAGGCAGCACTATATCACCCTTTTCAACAGAGAAGAACAAATCTTCCCTCTTGGAAAAGCCAAAATACATAGCCAGATTATCTATATTGGCTGGATTCGCGTCAATACCTGCAGAATGAAGAGCAGAAACGACTTTAGCCTCACCAGCCTTAGCTGCCTCTTTACGAGAACGTTTAAGCGCAGCAGTTATTTTTGAACGAGCTTTAGCTGTTGTAATAAAATTCAGCCATTCAGGTTGTGGAGATTGAGAACGTGATGTAAGTATTTCCACCTGGTCTCCACTCGACAGTTTATGACTGAGAGGCACAAGTTTATGATTTACTTTCGCACCAATACTCTTATGACCAATATCTGAATGCAAAGCATAAGCAAAGTCGAGAGCCGTTGCACCTTGAGGCAAAGTCTTGATATCACCCTTTGGAGTAAAAACAAATATTTCGGAAGTATAAAGATTCAGCTTGATTGTATCCAGGAAATCCAATGCATTCGGGTCTGGATTCTCCAATATTTCAGTAATAGTCTGAAGCCATTTGTCCAGTTCGGTATCTTCCTCAACATGATTTTCCTTATATTTCCAATGAGCAGCAAATCCCTTTTCCGCAATATCATCCATTCGGCGGCTTCGGATCTGGATTTCAACCCATTGTCCGTCCGGTCCCATAACAGTAAGGTGCAAAGCCTGGTATCCGTTTGCTTTCGGCCGGCTCACCCAATCACGTATTCTATCCGGCCTGATTCGATAAACATCAGTAATCGCAGAATAAATATCCCAACACTGGTTTTTCTCGTCAACGCCGGGAAGAGGTTCAAATATTATCCTGACAGCATAAATATCATATATATCTTCGAACGCGACCTTCTTAGCCTCCATCTTATTCCATATAGAATAGATAGACTTAACACGTGCGCGCATTTCATATTTCATTCCCAAAGCCTTGAGCTTCTCATGCACTGGAGAAGCGAAATGCTCAAACAACTTATTCCGGATATCAGCCGTAGCTTCAAGTTTATTCGAAATCTCCTGATATTCTTTAGGATGTTCGTATTTGAAACTTAAGTCTTCCAACTCTGTTTTAATGGAAAAAAGACCAAGTCGATGAGCCAAAGGAGCATACAGATACAATGTTTCACCGGCAATCTTGAATTGTTTTGCAGGAAGCATTGAGCCCAATGTACGCATATTATGCAAACGGTCGGCAATTTTGATGAGGATAACGCGTATATCGTCACTCATCGTAAGGAGCAATTTCCTGAAGTTTTCCGCCTGGGCAGAAGCCTGTTCACCGAATATACCTCCGGCAATTTTGGTCAGACCATCAACAATCTGGGCAATTTTCTCACCGAACATATCTTTTATGTCCTCGACCGTATAGTCCGTATCCTCAACGACATCATGAAGCAATGCAGCACAAATTGAAGTGGAACCAAGCCCCATCTCACAACATACAATTTTTGCCACAGCAATAGGGTGCATGATATAAGGTTCTCCTGAACGCCGTTTCACACCGGCATGAGCCTGATTGGCAAAATCAAAAGCCTTTTTGATTCTGTCAACTTTCATTCGGTGATTGGATTTCATATAAGCATCAAGCAGCTCATTGAAACCGTCCTGTATCATTTTTTCATCTGCAGAAAGAGCCGGAGCTGTTTCTGCAGTAACATTTATATTGTTCATTACTTCATTCGTATCGCTCATGGTTTTTGCCTCCTGTCTTTTTTACATAGTATAGCTACAAATATAAGATTTTATTTATAAGAATAAATAAAAAAAGAGTACAACCTGCTTGATTTTTCAAACAGATTGTACTCTTTTACATTAAAGCTATCAAGTTCTCAATAGTTACCAGACAATCGAAATGCCTTAAATTCACACTACAGGAATCTTTAAAACTTGTCCCGGGCGAATCGTCGCATTTGTAAGATTATTTGCTTTCTGCAAATCTTTTGCCGTCAAACCTGGATATTTCTTAGATATAGTATATAGTGAATCTCCTGATTTAACTTTATAAGATATAAAATCATTATCCACCTTAACTGAAGCACCAGACTTTGAGGTTGTTTCCTTTGTTGAAGATGATGACTTAGCAGCAAATGACACACCACCGTTATCAACATACAACTTCAGACGTTTTCCCCGAGCAACCTTGTTGCTTCTCAAGCCATTCCATTTTCTGATTTGCTGGGCTGTCACACCATATTTATTTGCAATCGTATATAAATTCTCGCCGCTTGCAACCGTATGTGTTATACGTTCTTGTGTGGTCATCTCCTTATCTTCGCCGGCAAATGAAGAATTCAATGCAATACAATTGGAAAGCAAATCTTCTGCACGATGATTATACACTGTATCTTCGCAACTTACAAAAGCATATGTTTCGGCAGCTGGCAACTTAAGTACAGAAGGTTTTACGTTTCCCGGTATAATATCTCTCTTATATTGAGGATTCAATGCGCGCAATTCTGTAACATCAAGGTTCAAGACATCTGCCACTTGCTGAAGATGAAGCATTTTATTGACCATCACAGTGTCCGTAGCTAATGGCAAAGTCGACTGCAAAGGACAGATATTATGGTCGCAATAATAATTCATTATATAATTTGCGGCAATGAACAGAGGAACATAAGAACGTGTTTCTTTAGGCAAATATGGGAAAATAGACCAAAAATCTGTTTTTCCTCCCGAACGGCGTATTGCCTTGTTGACATTTCCCGGCCCGCAATTATAAGAAGCCAGAACCAAACTCCAGTCTTTATATATTTCATACATATCTTTGAAATAAAGGCATGCAGCTTCTGTTGATTTCAAAGGGTCGCGACGTTCATCCACAAGACTGTTTATTTCAAGTCCGTAACTTTTTCCCGTAGGCAACATAAATTGCCACAATCCGCTTGCACCTACACGTGAAAGAGCCACCGGATTCAGAGCACTCTCAACTATTGCAAGATATTTAAGCTCGATAGGCAAACCATGTTTATCCAGCACGTTTTCTATTATAGGGAAATAGAAATCAGCCATACCAAGCATATAACTTACAAGATTACGGCGACGCTCAGCATATAAATCTATACAGTCGCGAACCACCTTGTTATATGGCATTTCAATTATACAAGGCAGACTCTTCAATCTGGCTGCATAAACAGAATCGGGGAAATATACGTTTTCTTCATCATCATGGCAATAGTCAAATTTCTGTGAGAAATACTGCACGTGCCATGTTTTCATCAAACTGTCAACATCTGCATCCAAGCTTTCGGGAATAAGACCTATGCTCTCACGGATAGAATCCTCATTAGACAACGATGAGTAATCCCGTTTTTCTTCAGGAATATCAGTCTGCGAAAAGACTACAGACGTGCATAAACACAAAAATAAAGATAAAATATACTTTGCCATTTATTAAAATTTTAAACTACAGTTCAATCCATAAAGTTCGGAAGTCCGCGAAGTTCGTGGCGACACCACAGGTTCAACACGCATCGACAAATCCGGCGATATATCAAAGTCGAAAAGCTGAGCGTCAACATATGCATCTATGATAGACAATGCATAAACACCCACAGTTATTATAATACTCAAATCCCGATAGCGTCTGTAGTAATCTTTCTGGTTCTTCAGCGCGTTCTGGAACTGAGTGTTATCTACATATTCCAAAGGGTCAGCATTTGGAGAAAGAAGCTCCTGCCAACTCTTACTAAGATGCTCTTTTGTTATTACTATCTGGTCTTCCGGATCTTTCTTGGAATTCTCCTGAATCATAAAATGATCATTCATTATATCTTTATATGCTGTAGAATAATCCTTATAATTGCGGTTATTCCAAGTCACCGCATACATACAGCCCATCAAACCACCATAAACAATAGGCAACTTCCAGTATTTCTGATTATAAATCTGTCCCAAACCGGGCACAAGTGCCAATAAGACTGCTTTTTTGGGGTCTGGTTTAAAAACCGGAGCAAGTTTAACATTTGGAACAGATACAGAATCTGCAGAACGAAGCACAGCAGCTACTGTTGAATCAACCGGTTCCACAACAGCTACGGCAGAGTCTGCCCTTTGCAGACTAACGTTCTCTTGCGAATATCCCGGTTTACAAAACAGAAGCAAAAGAGACAATATTATCAGGAGACGAGTCTTCATTTGATATTATCCAGCAAACTAATCAATTTCTCCAATTCTTCTTCAGATGAGAACGGAATCGTAATTTTTCCTTTTCCTTTGTTATTACAAACAAGCTGAACTTTAGTCTGGAAGAAACTTGACAGATGTTCCTTCAGCATATCATAACCTTCAGGCAACGCAGCCTTGTCTGCTTTCTGCTTTTCAGCCTTCTTGTCTTCCAGCTTTCCTCCTGCTACTACATATTTTACCAGCTCCTCAACATTTCTCACAGACAAACCTTCGGAGAGAATCTGTTCATAAAGGGCAATCTGGACTTCAGGGTCTTCAACAGATATAAGCGCTCTGGCATGTCCCATATCAATTTTACGGTCCTTCAATCCCATTTGTATTTCAGCAGGAAGTTTCAACAGTCTGACATAGTTGGCAATTGTTGTACGTTTTTTGCCGACGCGTTCGCTCAGCTGCTCCTGAGTCAGACCATAGTTCTCAATAAGCTTCTGATAAGCCAATGCAATTTCTATGGCATTCAAGTCCTCACGCTGAATATTCTCGATAAGAGCCATTTCCACAACATTCTCATCCGCCGCAGTTTTCACGTAGGCAGGAATTTGTGTCAGCCCCGCTTTAAGAGAAGCTCTGTAACGACGCTCTCCGGAAATAATCATATACTGGTCATTTCCTGTTTCTCTTACTGTTATGGGCTGAATGACACCGAGAGCTTTTATTGACACAGCCAATTCGTCCAATGCTGCTTCATCAAATGCCGAACGAGGCTGCTCCGGATTGGGCTGAATCTTTGAAAGTTCTATTTCACAAATAGACGATGAACCACCTGTCTTGAGGTCATCCATCGTAATCAATGCATCCAATCCACGGCCCAACGCCGATTTTTTCATTAAAGCCATAAGTATTTAGTTCTTTAGTTTTTGAGTTTTTGAGTTCATAAGTTTTTGATTTGTTACAACTCAAAACTTACAAACTATATTAACCCAACACTTATATATTATTTACTGAGTTACGCAAGTTGCTTTACTTATGAAGTTGACAAGGCTTCAGAGACAAGTTGACAAGAGATGTATTATTTATAGTTGAAAATAAATACTGCTCTGTGTCTCTGTGAACACTACATTTAAAAATCTTGTCAACTTGTTAACTTGTCAACTTGTTAACTGAAAGCTTGTTCCTGCAAAACTTGAATTATTTATTTTTATCGATTACCTCCTGAGCAAGCTGCATATAATTGAGCGAACCTTTGGATTCCGCATCATACAGCAACACAGGTTTTCCGTAGCTTGAAGCCTCACTAAGTTTCACATTTCGCTGAATAACTGTTGTGAACACCAAATCCTGGAACGGTCTCTTAACCTCTTCATAAATCTGGTTTGCCAAACGCAAACGTGAATCATACATAGTAAGAAGAAAACCTTCAATTTCCAATGACGGATTAAGTTTCGACTTGATAATCTTGATTGTATTCAACAACTTACTAATACCTTCCAAGGCAAAATACTCACACTGCACCGGAATTATAACCGAATCTGCGGCAGTCAAAGCATTTACCGTTATCAAACCTAAAGACGGAGAACAGTCAATAAGAATAAAATCATACACACTCTTCAATGGAGTAAGCATACGCTTCAATATCTGTTCTCTGCCAGGCATATTCAACATTTCAATTTCCGCTCCCACAAGGTCGATATGAGAAGGAATTATATCTAAACCGTCAACTTCCGTATGAACTATAGCCAGCTTTGAATCTTCTCCATTTACCAAGCATTCATAAATAGATAATTCAACCTCACGGATATCTACTCCTAAACCTGAAGAGGCATTCGCCTGAGGGTCTGCATCAACTACAAGAACTTTCTTCTCGAGAGCTGCCAGCGAAGCAGCCAGATTTATCGTTGTAGTTGTTTTTCCTACGCCACCTTTCTGATTTGCTAAAGCGATAATCTTTCCCATAATGTTTTTATGTGCAATTTATTCTGGCGACAAAACTAAACATTAAAAACCGAACTCTATCAGAATCAATCGAAACATTGTTAGTTTTGTTGAAAAGTCACCTAATCTGTTGATAACTTACAAAAACTATCAATCTCCTACTCCTTTTTGATTAAAGGTTATATAATCAAAAATATCACCGGCGGTCGGCATTACAGTTACACTTCGACTTTGATTACTTTCATTAGAAGAAATGACAATAGTCATTACGTTTTCTTGTATTTTAACTGAAGTCCACGAGCCTTCTGCATAAAGCGACGTACTATCTTTTTCAATATATTCATCGCCTTCCCGCAAAGATGACAACCAAAAATATTGGTAGTTTTTACATACAAAGGTATAAGTTCCTCCATTCTTTGGCACCTCTATTTCTTTATCTTCAATATACGTAACATCAGCATCCCATTCCATAGGATCCCAAAGTCCATCTGCCCTCTCCTTTTCACAAGAGAAAAGAAGAAGAGAACAAACCAGAAAACAGAAAAACTTTTTCATCATAACTTTTAGTTTTTGTTTTGAATTATATTTACCATCATTAAACCAAGACTACAGAATCAGCTTAAAATCAACGCCGTAAAAGTAATATATTTTTCAAAACAAAAGCGCATGTATAGTCTCATAAATACTATACATGCGCTAAATTTATTTTATAAAATCATCATTTACTACTATTGCGGAAATCATCCATCAATTCCTTGATAGTTTCCTTCACGCTCATTATACGCTTGGCGCGCCATGCATTACTGCCGGCAAAGGCATATCCATTCTCGAAATTACCTTTGAAAGCATTATACAACGCCGTCACAATGCAGTACGGGCTTCGCTCGATGTTGCACGTCTTTATGCAATTGAACGGACAAACTTTCGGTTGCTTCAAACCAAGCTTCACTTTTTCAAGGAAACTGCAATGGATTGCACGGCCGGGCATACCGACAGGACTCTTGATAATCTCAATGTCCTCCTCCGACGCGTTTATGTATGTTTCCTTGAAAGCTTCCGAAGCATCACACTCCGTAGTCGTCACGAAACGAGTTCCTAACTGAACGCCCGATGCTCCAAGCTCCATCATGCGTTTGATATCTTCTCCCGTGTAAATGCCTCCCGCTGCAATTACCGGAATCTTCTTGTTGTATTTCTCTTCGAAATGAGAAACTTCTTCAACAACCTGAGGCAACAGTTCTTCCAAAGAATAGTGCTCATCGGTTATCTGGTTTTCCTTATATCCGAGATGTCCTCCGGCTTTCGGACCTTCAAGGACAACTGCGTCCGGCAGATAATCATACTGAGATTTCCATTTCTCGCAAATGATTCTTGCTGCACGCGCGCTGGATACGATAGGAACAAGCTTAGTCACACTGTCTTTCTTCAGGAAAGACGGCAAATCCAAAGGCAGACCGGCACCACTGAAAATGATGTCAACCTTTTCGGCAATACTTGTCTTCACCAATTCGGCAAAATCAGACAAGGCAACCATGATGTTCACACCGATTATACCTTTTGCCTTTTCACGCGCTTTACGGATTTCTTCCTTCAATCCCAAATTACCAGCTTCAGTGTAATTGTTGGGTGATAACTTTTTGTATAACAATCCGAGACCGGCTGCGGAAATAACGCCAATCCCACCTTCATTTGCTACAGCCGAGGCTAGCCCTGATAGAGAAATTCCGACGCCCATTCCTCCTTGGATAATAGGAATACGAGCTTTCAGATCTCCAATACTTAGTGTCTTCATTTATAAAATATGTATATAGTGTTTTTAAAACGGCGCAAAAATAGCACAATAAATAAAAAAGTGAGCATATTTTCGAATAAAAATAGCACACTTTACTGTATTTTGTGCTATTTACATTAGGAATAAAAAAATAAAGGTTGCTTATTTCCTAAATTTATAAGGAAATACAGCAACCTTTTATCCGTTTATAAAACCAGTATATATCAGAATCTGTATCCTACGCTCAACTGAAGAACACCATTGCGATATTTATCTGAAGTTTCAAACTCCAAATCTCCCAAATCAACAGACTTTATTGTGTTAGTCAATCCGATATTATAATTCAATGAGATATTTACTCCCATATCGAACTGATAACCTGCACCGATGCCGATTGCAAAGTCGAATGTGTTTACTGCATCTTTAAAATCGTCAGAAGAAGAATTTTCGAAACCAGTAGCTGAAACCTTAGCCTTGCTGCGGACATTAAATCCGAACTGCGGACCGGCAAACACGTTAAAACCTTCATATATATAATATTTCGCATAAATCGGAATATTAAGATAATCCATATTCATCTTAACATCACCGCCTATTTTCATATCATCAACCTGAACATATTCGCTGGCCTTGGTGCCTTGCATTGAATAATAGATTCCAGGCTCAATAGACAGTTTTTCCAACAGTGGAAGTTCCACTGCAAATCCAACATTCACTCCTGGTTTCATATCTCCTCCGGAATTGGAAAGATTAGCAAAATTCACTCCGATACGTGGCATAAAATGAAACTCCTGCGCATTGGCAAAATGAAATGTACATATCGCCAACAAAACAAATAAAATCTTTTTCATAAGCTTTCTGTTTTATAAAATGCTTTTCTTTAAAACACATTTGCCGATGAAAAGGTTTAATAAAAAGTAAGCTGAAATACATACGGACCGGCAGTAAAATATATACGGCCCGACGAAGAAATATATACGGCCCGACGGGAAAATATATACGGACGTAGAAAAAATAAGTCCAAACATTCTGAAACTTCTCTTCGAACGTTTTTTTCACAAAAAAGACACGGAACATACCATGTCAATAAGACATCTGTACATTCCGTGCCTCGGAAATTTTATCCAGTTTAACAAGTTTCCCGACTTTAAATTCACTGAGTTCAAAACCCTCGTCAACTTGTCTCCTTGTCAACTTGTCAACTGTAAATATAATTATCTGTGAGCTTCAATCCATTTGCGAGCATTGACGAAACCTTCAATCCAAGGAGTAACTTCGTCTTGCTTGCGGTCGTTAGGATAATAACCACACTGCCATGGGAACATTGCACGCTCCAAGTGAGGCATCATAGCCAAATGACGTCCATCGTGTGAACATACACCGGCAACAGACCAAGGTGAACCGTTAGGATTAGCTGGATAACCTTCATAGTTATATTTAGCTACAATATGATATTCCTTCTCTGGATATGGGAAATTAAATTTACCTTCACCATGAGCAACCCAAATTCCTAGCTTACTACCACTCAATGAACCAAACATCACTGAATGATTCTTTGGTATTTCAAGAGTAACAAAATTAGATTCAAATTTATGAGAATCATTATGCAACATCTTATGTTTTAATTCATGATCTGGATATAATAGTTCCAATTCTGCCATCAATTGGCAACCATTACATATTCCCAAACTTAAAGTATCCTTACGAGCATAGAAACGTTCGATTGCAGTTTTTGCTTTCTCGTTAAACAATATACCGGCAGCCCAACCTTTTGCTGAACCTAAAACATCCGAATCAGAGAAACCACCACAGAATACAATGAAATTAACATCTTCTAAAGTCTCACGACCAGTTGCTAAGTCTGTCAAATGAACATCTTTAACATCAAAACCAGCCAAATACATAGAATATGCCATTTCTCTTTCACCATTTGTACCCTTATTACGTATAATTGCAGCCTTAATGCCACTCGGTTGACGACGATCAGCAGAAAGACCATAATCAGCTAGTTTACCAGTGAAATTCTTGTTATACTTAAATTCAAGCGGCTGCATCTTGTAGTTTTCGAAACGGTTGCCTGCGCAAACACTTCCGCTCTGCTTGATATCCAACTTATATGAAGTAGAATACCAAACGTCACGCATATAGTCGATGCCGAAGTGATACTGGATTCCGTCTTTTGAAACAAGGATATGACGCTCGTCTGTCGGTTTTGCGATTTCTGCGAAACCAACACCGGCTTCTGTCATAAGTTTTTCAAATGCTTTCTTATCCTTAACCTGAACAAGGATACCAGGATTTTCAGCAAACAGAATCTTAACGATATCAGATTCGCTGATGCTGTCCAAGTTAACTTCCAAACCACCTTCTACGTTAGCGAAGCACATTTCCAACAATGCAGTAATCATACCGCCGGCAGAAATATCGTGACCTGCAAGAATCAAGCCCTGTTCGATTGCTTCCTGAACTGTGTTGAATGCGTCACGGAAGTATTCTACATCCTTAACTGTCGGAACTTCGTTGCCAAGTTTGTTCAACACCTGAGCAAGAGCAGAACCGCCAAGCTTCAAGCTGTCGAATGAGAAGTCTATATAATATATATGTGTATTCTTATCGTGAGTAAGAACAGGAGAAACGATTTTCTTGACATCGCTTACCTCAGCACCTGCTGAAATAATAACAGTTCCAGGAGCGATAACTTTATCGTCACCATATTTCTGAGTCATTGACAAAGAGTCCTTACCTGTCGGAATGTTAATACCCAATTCGCAAGCGAAATCAGAAGCAGCCTGAACAGCTTTATACAAACGAGCATCTTCACCGGCGTTGCGGCAAGGCCACATCCAGTTTGCACTCAACGATACGCTTGTAAGCTTTTCTGCCAACGGAGCGAATACGATATTTGTCAAAGCTTCAGATATTGCCATTACAGAACCGGCAGCAGGATCAACCATTGCAACCTGAGGAGCGTGACCGATTGATGTTGCGATACCAGATTTTCCACGATAATCCAAAGCCACCGCACCAAGGTCGCTCAATGGCAACTGCAATTCACCCTGACACTGCTGGCGGGCAATCTTACCTGTAACCGAACGGTCCACCTTGTTAGTCAACCAGTCCTTACAAGCAACAGCTTCAAGCTGAAGAACATTTTCCAAATAATGATGCAATTCAGATTCCTTATAAACTACAGGCTGATAAGTTTCCACCACAGTTTCATCTTTCATTATTGTGCGTGGCGGCTTACCGAACATATATTCCAATTTGATATCAATTGGTTTAGTTCCGTCGGCCTGTTCGAATACGAACTGCATATCGTCAGTAGTTTCACCAACAACATACATTGGAGCACGTTCACGTTCTGCAATACGGCGTACACGTTCAACGTCTTTTTCTTCCATCAGCAAGCCCATACGTTCCTGGCTTTCGTTACCGATGATTTCTTTTGCAGACAAAGTAGGGTCGCCAACAGGCAACTGGCTCATGTCGATGTGACCACCAGTAGCTTCAACCAACTCAGACAAACAGTTCAGGTGACCGCCTGCACCGTGGTCGTGGATTGAAACAATAGGGTTATTGTCTGACTCAGCAATAGCACGGATTACGTTAGCTGCACGTTTCTGCATTTCTGGGTTTGCACGCTGAACGGCATTCAACTCAATACCGCTAGTGTACTGACCTGTATTTACAGATGACACAGCGCCACCGCCCATACCGATACGATAGTTGTCACCACCAATCAACACAACTTTTTCTCCCGGTTTCGGGTCGCCCTTCAAAGCATCACGATGGTTAGCGAAACCAACACCACCAGCCAACATGATTACTTTATCGTATGCATATTTCTTGTTGTTTTCTTCGTGTTCGAAAGTCAACACAGAACCGCAGATAAGCGGCTGACCGAACTTGTTACCGAAATCAGAAGCACCGTTTGAAGCCTTGATAAGAATCTGTTCCGGAGTCTGATACAACCAAGGACGAGGGTCAAGAACCTTTTCCCATTCGCGAGCGCCTTCAGTGCGAGGATAAGAAGTCATATAAACCGCAGTTCCGGCAATAGGCAAAGAAGCTTTACCACCGCCCAGACGGTCACGGATTTCACCACCTGTACCAGTTGCAGCACCGTTAAAAGGCTCAACAGTTGTCGGGAAGTTGTGAGTTTCAGCCTTCAATGAGATAACAGTCTTGATATCTTTAATCTGGAAGAAATCAGGTTTGTCGCCGCTTGCAGGAGCAAACTGTTCAACCACCGGACCTTCATTGAAAGCCACATTATCTTTATAAGCAGAAACCAATTTGTTTGGATTTTCTGCAGAAGTTTTCTTAATCAAATTGAACAGAGAGCTTTCTTTTTCTTCTCCGTCAATAATAAATGTACCACCGAAAATCTTATGGCGGCAGTGTTCAGAGTTTACCTGTGCGAAACCGTAAACCTCGCTGTCAGTCAGCTTGCGATTCAATTTTTCGCTTACTTCTTTAAGATAAGCAATTTCTTCGTCGCTCAAAGCCAAACCTTCCTGCTGGTTGTAGGCTTCCAAATCTTCGATGTAAATGATTGGATCCGGCTGTTTGCTGATAGTGAATATTTCCTGGTCCAAACCATTGTAGATACGCTGAAGCATTGGGTCGTGCTCGGCATCACCTGAAGCAACAGGGAAATACTCTTCGATACGAGAGATTCCGCTCAAGCCCATGTTCTGTGTAATTTCTACCGCATTTGTACTCCAAGGAGTAATCATTTCGCGACGTGGACCAACATACCAGCCTTCCATCACTTCGCTTTCCACCGGCGCAGCGTTACTGAAAAGCCATACCAATTTCTGTACATCTTCTGGAGAGAACGCATGTTTGGCTTCTACTGCCAACACGGTCTTTGTGGGAGATTGAAAAAATAGAATCATATTGTTGATTATATTTAGGATATTCTATTCTGAAATTTAGAGTACAAAGATAAAAATAAGTCATGAAATATAAGAGAAATTGGAAAATAAAGTTACTTAAGTTTCGCAAGCTCAACTATAAGTTTACGAGTTGACAAGGGAACAAGTTGACAAGAATTTGCGAAGATTGAGTTAAGTTATCTTAAATACAATGTCAATATCAGTTATATAGAATCCACTATCATCCCCTTTTCGTTCACAGTTATATTGGCTATTCTCAAGTCATTCAACGCCGTCACAATATCCTTAAGTTCTGCAGTTCTTGAAAAGCGGAAATGAACGCGTGTCTCCAGCAATGAAGCGGATTTTGCCATTACACTTACATTATACCATGTTCCTATTTCCTTTACAACTTCTCCCAAAGATGTATCATCATAATCAAACATGCCTTTGCTCCAGCTATCTGCCTTATCCAAATTTGCAGTGCTTACATCAAGTTTCTTGCCTTCGTTCACAACAGCTTGTTGTCCTGGGAATAAATCAACATGTTCTTTTTGATTGCCTATCCTTACATGTCCTTTATAAAGAACAACTGATGGATAATTTCCAGGATATGAATTTATATCAAACACAGTTCCCAAAACCTCAGTCTGCAATTCACCGGACTTTACCCGAAAAGGCTTTTTTTCATCACGCTTAACATTAAAACGAGCCTTGCCGGACAAACTAACTTCCCTTAGTTCATTATCAATAAATGTCTTGGAATATTCCAAACGTGAGTTTGCTCCAAGTATTACATTTGTTCCATCAGGAAGGATTACTTCTGTTGTCTCTTTAGGAGGTGTTGACACAATAATCATTCCACCTTGTTCAATAGTAGTTATATTTACCGGTGATTCCACAGAAGTATAAAGCCTTATAGAATTATCCTTAATATCATTCAGGAAAAAAGACAGACTGAAAGCCATAAACAAAGTTACGGCAGCTACACTTATCCAAATAAAGACATTATTATTTTTCCTTTGGTGCCGAGCTTTAAACTCTGCCCAAGCTAGGTCCGTTTCTTCATCAGACGGTAATTTTGCTGATGCTTCGCCCAACAATTGCAACAGTTTATCGTCTTCATTGTGTGATATATCACTCTTGTCATTTATTATTTTATTCATTAATCGCCTCCTTTCCTATCATAGATTCCCTTAATTTGGATAAAGCTTTTGAGATATGTTTTTTCACTGTATCCGGACTTATACCAAGCAGCTCAGCCACATTACGATATGTCTTCTTCTCAAAATAACAAAGACGAAGGATTGTCTTTGTCGGTTCACCCAATTCATCCACAACGGCTTCTGCCTTACGAAGCAAACGCTCGTGTTCCCAATATCCGGACTGCAAACTAAAAACTGTTTCTTCACGCAACGCATCAATATGCGAATATTCAACTTGCCGATGTTTTATTCTGTTCAATGCTATGTTGCGGACAGAAGCAAAAAGCCATGGAACTTGTTGTTCCTCCGCAAGATAGTCAAACCGTTTCCAAACCTGCTCCATTGCCTCTCCCACAACATCACAAGCTTCGTCCTTATCTCCTAAGATTTGTGTAGCATATCTCACCATTTTGGGATATTGTTCACGAAACAAGGTTTCAAAAGCTTTTATTTTATTGTCTGTTTTCTTTTTCCAAATCATCCATTTTCTCTTTATCAGCGTATAAAAGTAAGATTTGCAATCCACATATACAAAATCACTTCTACATACGGTTCTTCTCACTCTTACCAGCACCGGAACCTTTATATTTGTTCTTTGTCTGATTGAATTTATAGCTTATACGCAAACCTATTTGTTGCCTGTCCGCATAACCGTCATAATACGTGGATGTTCTGTCTCCATATATCATCTCAAATTTGCCACATTCAGTACGGAACAAATCATATCCTATCAGAGAAACTTGCAACGATTTGTCCGGCAAAAAAGATTTGGAAATTTGGAGATCTACAGATCCTCGACGACGGCTAATAGTATAACAATTTTTCGCCTTTGTTTTAATATAACCTGAAACATTAAGAAACCAACCTTTGGGCAATACAAAACTATTATCCAGCCAAAAACCAAACCGAGGTGCTTTCCATCGCTGTTCGATTCCCAACGATCTTGCATCTGAAAAAAACCAAGATGTTTCTACTGTCAAATGAGGTTGCCAAAAGCTAAATTTAGGAGAAGCTGATAAAGTTATATATACACCATCAGAATGTGGTACACTTGCATTTGTATCCAGCGATACTCCCGGATATTTATCATCATCATAAGGTTTCAAATAAGAAGTATACATATTCAGCGTATGGTCATAATATATATTCATATTTAACCATTTCCAGCCTGCATCAAACGAAACTGTATGATGTATTTGTGGTGGCAAATGAGGTTCTCCTTTGAAATATTGATACTTGTTTACATAAGTTACCGCACTTGAAAGCATACCATATCCCGGACTTATCTTGATTGGTTTGTAACTCAACCCGGCACTCCAATCGTCCTTCTTATAAGTAGCTGAAACCATTGGCAATACATGATGAAACGAAGGGCTTTGCGTAGGCTGAAGTATTCCTGCCTCATAGTAGTGTGTTTTCTGATATTCATATCTTATTCCTGCAAGAATGTCGAAATTTCCGATATTCAACGAATAATCCGAAAACACAGAAAATACAGATTGCTGTATATGGTCGTCAGCATCAGCCGAAAATCCGCTTTGCTCAAATTTATCATGTCTGTCAGTCCATGTATCTTCCGATCCCAAAGACAACAAACCTTTTTCCAACTGTTTTGATATGATTAATTTTATTGCATAAAGCTTATTATTTATAGTATTTGTTGACACTGCATCTTTTTCCTGATTGTTGAAAACTGTTTGAATTCTTTTATTCCTGCCTTTATAGAAATCTGCATTAAAATCAATGCACCATTTACCAAACTCTCCATAATAATAAGTATTGACAGTGTGCTCCAAACCTTTCTTTCCTTTGTTCGTTACATCCGACTCCAACTTGTCAAAAAGCTCTCCGTCACGAAAAATTTCAGAAGAACTGAGTTCCGTATTTTCATAATTTCCCATATTTTGTTCCGGTGAATAGCGCAAACCTACAGACTGCTTATCACTCAATTCATAATTCAGACCTATTTCGCCATTGAAGTAATTGTTCTTTCCCGTAGATATATTATCCGAAACATTTTCCCATTCGGACGAAGTATGCATTAATGTACGTGTATATTCTGTCGTATATGAATTATTTTCCCTGAAATATGTTTTAGCGAAAATATCCAATCCGCCTTTTCGATAATTCAAAGAAACTCCTTCATTGCCATTGGCAAAATGCCTCTGACGGTAATCTGCATAAAAATTTCCACTCAAACCTTCGCCCCTCTGTCTTATGGTCCGTATGCGTATCACAGCCTTGACTTCAGATGAATAACGGGCACCAGGAGTAGTTATAATCTCAGCTGACAGGACTTCGTTTGCCTGCAAGCGCATAAGTTCTGTATTATCACGGACTTTCCTTCCGTTTATATAAATTTCCGGTTCACCCCTGCCTATAACTGTAATATTTCCGTCCGAACCGCTTACAAAGGGCAAATGACAAATCATATCGGCAGCCGAACCCATAAGTGCAAGAACCGTTCCGCTGACTTTTGTAAGATATCCGCCATTCTTGCGTTCTACCAAAGGCTGCGAGCCTGTTATAGTAATTTCATCCAACAGATTTTCTTCAATCTTCATTTGCAGAATATTCTCCGGCTCACACTTAGCTGTCAATGTCTGATAACCTACATAAGTTACTTTCAAAAGATAATTATAGCTATACGGATTAGGTAAAAGGAATGTTCCATCATCCTGGGTAACGCAACCGGTAACAAATGATGAATCCGATGCCTGCAAAACCAAAACATTTGCATAAGAAATCGGTTTTCCTTGTTCATCTATAACCTTTCCCCTTATACTTTCGGCTGTTCCTTTACCTGTTTTGCGCTGCACAACAAAATAATCCTTACGCTCAAGAAGGGTAAAAGGTTTATCTTCCAATATAATTCCCAATGCCGAAAATTGTGTCTGATTTTGTATATGAGCTGTCACATTATATGGTTCCACCTCATCATTTACAAATAATATGTTTTTCCCGCCTTCACGTTCCAGGCATCTTAATGCCGATGCCAAAGGCGTATCTTGAAATTCCACATTTATCAACCTGTTATCTTGCGCCTGCACATCAACAATAAAACAAAGCACTGATAATATGGCTCCTAAAAATCGAATAAATATTCTTGTATTTATATTAACCATCGTTTTTTCTGTTTTTGAATTTATACTACTTTATGTCATGCATGCTTGACTCTCTGTTTATATTACAACTATAAAGTCCAATCGGGTATGTTTAAAAGAGAAAAAAATTTCCAGATCTAAGACAACACTGTTAAAAAATGTCATCAAATCACATCATCCAACTGACAACCAAGCATATATAAAAATGGTGAAACTTGTAAAAATTAAAATCCAGGTTCTTCGTCAATTTAGGTGAATGAAAAAGCTAAAAGTTTCAATTTTAATAAAGAAAAAGACGCTCTTCCAAACATCATCCTTTTCAAGGTTTTTATTTTATTTACAGTACCTTCCATTATCCCATTATTCCAAGGTAGA
>JAXDRC010000012.1:0-22822 GCA_034091205.1 Parabacteroides sp.
GTATATACGCTACTACAACAATGACAGGATCAAACTGAGGCTGAATGGAAAGAGCCCGGTACAATACCGAGCCCTATTCCAATCGAAGTCCGCCTCCTAATATAATGTTAAACCGTCCAACTTTTGGGGGTCATATCAAAAGGTAGGCAGCTTTTCTCGAAAACATAACAGTGTTTCCGGAAAAAGCTGCCTACCTTTTTTTGATGATAATTTTCCTTTCGGAAGCGTTACAATTTCCTTCCGAAAGAAAAGTAAAATACTTACGGAGGAAAATCCAATTACATCCGGAAGTATTTGAAATTACTTTCTGATGAAATTCCACTATTTTCTATAACCGACTTTTTCTGTTGTCTCTTGAAATATTCATTTAATGAGAAGGATTATCAAAAGAAACTTGAGATGTTGCAAGCTCCGGAGTTCCATACGAATACATTCTCAAATCATTATGTTCCATTTTTTCCTGTGGAAGCATAAACGGCTTGTGAGCCATTCCTGTACTATCGATATATGAGAAATATATCCTTTCATAAAAACCGTCGTCTCTTTTGCTTGAAAACATAAGCCAACGACCGTTGGAAGACCAGCCACGAACGATATCAGCCTTGTTTGCCGAATTGAGAATCTCCAAACTGTCAATCGTACCGGTGTGCAAATCCATCAGGCGCATATCACTGTCATCGTGCCATTCGGACGAAGCGCCGAACCCGGAAACTGAATAAGCGATATAATTTCCATCAGGGGATGAAGATGGATATGACACCGATACAGAAGGCAAATTAACAATAGTATCCAATTTTTCCGACACACTCAAACCAGCAGGATTTATCTCTCTGCTCATTAAATTATATTTCAAGGAAAGAATACTGTCCGGATTAACACTTCCTGACGAAACACAATAAAACAACTTCCTTGAACCAAAGGATAAATCAACAAAGGAAATATCACCGCCTGACGAAATACTGTCCGGCAAAACTTTATATTGCTTATTATTAAAATCAACAAGCAACACAGAGCTATGCAAGCCAATATTTTCTCTCCGCTTGTCGGGAAACACTGATATATACGAAACAAACGCAGAATCCATTACATATGCACCTAGGTTTCCTCTCTCCTTTCCACGAAAAGATACTTTATCAGGAAATTTGGCATAGAAGAATGGCTGTTCCATATGTATTTCTTTTTCCGAGAAACTTGACATTTCTCTCCTCATTAAACTTTTGTTCAAATTTGGCACATTGCCAGGAACTTCTTTTGAATATATAACATAATCATCTATGGCTTCAGCTTTTATTTCCCATTTAAAGCTTGGATACACTATCCATTTTCCGTCCTTTTGTGCCTTCACGTTTACCGTGATGTATCCACCTTTTTCTTTGTCCAGCAAATCAACCCACTCTTTTCGGGGAAAACGGATTTTGCCTTCATTTCCTATAAACGTGTAATCAGACGAACTTGAAGATAAGCGGACCTCGATCTGCCCGTAACAATCCTTCAACAAAAAATTTAACGGCGCAATATTATAAGGAACAGAGACATTCACGTAATCCGGGAAAAGAGAAGGCAAATCCTTGACTTTCTCCTCTTCATCAGCAGATTTACATGAAAACAAAATGACAAGACAGCAAATAAGAAATCCTGCAAATTCCCACATCCGCTTTCTTATAAATTTTATATCGTTATTTCTTTTCATAAATATCTGAATTTAGGAGTTAAGAAGTCAAGAAGTTTTCAATTTTCAATTTTCAAATCCCTCGTCACCTGTATAGCTTCAATATCAAAATAATACCCCAAATAACTGCCCGAAAACTCTTTGCAAAGTAATTCAGCGTCAGCATCCTTTCCTTTGTAAAGCTCCATAAAGCGCAATATATTGTTATAGCGGCTGTCTTTTTTCTTTTTCCTGCCGTAACTCTGCCTATTGTCATAATTATCCAGATAATCGTTCAGAGCCATAGCCTCGGCATAAATTTCCGGGAGATTTCCACCATAAAAAAACTTACCGTATTTTTCACATATATAAGATAATTCCTGAAGATTCCTGTTATACAGAAACGAATAAGCAAGGCAATCAAAAGCCTTCTTATTGCCATATTCCAGCAAAGGCTTCATAAGGCTCAAACCGTCATCTGCATTTCTGAAAGAAGGAACCGTTAGAAACAAGTCTGTTTCATTATGTAATTCAACCGTGTCAACTTTGGAATAAAAATCTTTTTTCAAACCACCGGCCCATCCACGATAAACCATCGTCCTCGACAATATCGAAGCATATTTCTCAAACAAGGCAGTGTCTGATGTGGCAAAACTGATTTCAGCCAGCCGGCGTATTATCCTGACAGAACCATTATCCTTAAAGTCCGACAAAGAGCGCATCCCGGCTAATTCCGCCATATTATAATCTCCAAGTTGCCAATATATCTCATTTGAAAATATATTATACAAAGGCCCGGATTCCACATTTTTTAAAAAGAAACTTTCAGGATCGACCTTCATCTTAAGGAGGGAATCCGGAGGTGTTTCTTTATTCAGCAACGCAATGTTTCTGAAATATTCCAAAACAGCCTTGTCCGTTCCGGCATCGTCATAACATTCCTGTACCTTTTCCCAGTCCTTGTCCTGCACAGCCCGGCCGGCATCCAGGATATTTTCCGTCCTGAAATCAGCCCTTACGCTAACTCCTATAACTGCATAGAGTAAAAAAAGAAAATATACAACCAGCGGTTCACGCATTCCCATATAAGGCTTATACCTTGGAACCAACAAAAGGACAGCCAATACGGCAAGCCATGTCAGAACCGGCAACCAATCATAAAACACAAAACCATCAAAAAGCCCGCCAAAAGCAAATTCAAGCACTGAAACAAAAACCAGGAAAAACAGGCAAACAGGCAAATCCAACTTCCCACGGACAAAACCGACAACTACAACCGTTATCGTAAAAACACAAACCCCCAAGCCGGTGAGATAATATAAAACAGGTATGGCCATGCAAGAAAACAAATTCCTATGTGCGGTATCCCTTATCGAAACAGCCATCAAAGCCACCAACAAGGAATAAATCATCGAAAATGTCAAATCCAATGAAAACTGCAACGACAAATATCTTATAACTTCAGAAGCCGACAGGAAAAAAACATAGAACTCCACATTTGGGATATCCACCACTTTCCTCACTATTTTCGCTGCTACCTGCCATTCAACGAAAAAAAGCAATGTCAGAAGAAACGCGCTGCCAAATCCGGATACGAAAAACTGTGTCACGAACCCGGATGAATACAATGACAACCAAGAAGGCTTGTCCAAATACGACACAAAATATTCCGGAGTAAACAAAAAAAGCTGCAATCCCTCCCGTATTAACAAATGATTGGAGTAAAAGCATCCAAAAAACACAAGAGACATCAACACAGCCAAAGCAACTGATATATATCTCAACAAAGAATCTTTATCGGTCATTATGTAATATCTTTTTCTATACAAAGATAGAACTTTTATTAACCTTAAAAAAAAGAACTATTTATCATATTCATTACTAGCGAAAATTTTATTATAGTTTATATATTTCCCATACTTATCTAAATATTAAAACACGATACAATTAAGGATTCATTCATTTTTTAAAAGAAAATACAACGATTTTTTATTTTACTTTTTTCTTACTTTGTAAAATCCAACAACTGATTTATGCAAAAAATACTGATAATAGAAGACGAGGCGCGAGTAGCAGAATTGTTGCAAAAAGGTCTGGAAGAAAACGGGTACCAGACAATGGTCGCATATGATGGCGCCATGGGACTCCGCCTATTCCGGTCAAACGAGTTTCAACTGGTTATTTCAGACATTATTCTTCCCAAACTGGATGGTTTTGAGCTATGTAAAGAAATACGCAAATCAAACAACCATATTCCAGTACTGATGTTAACAGCATTGGGCTCTACAGATGACAAACTGGAAGGATTTGATGCCGGAGCTGATGACTATATGACTAAGCCATTTGATTTTAGAGAATTGATAGCTAGAGTAAAAGTGCTGTTAAAAAGAGACGTTGGAAACATAAGCAAACCGCCTGAGCAATTATCTTATTCTGATTTATCAATAAATCTCAACTTACAGGAAGTAAAAAGACAAGATACTCCAATCAAACTTTCTCCTAAAGAATATAATTTATTGGTTTATATGGTTGAGAATGCGGAAAGAGTTATCAGCCGTGTTGAAATTGCTGAAAAAGTATGGAATACACACTTTGATACAGGAACAAATTTCATTGACGTATATATTAATTATCTGCGCAAGAAAATAGACAAGGGATTTGACAAGAAACTGATACACACGAAACCGGGAATAGGTTTCATATTAACCGATAAGTTATGAAAATAAAAACCAGGCTTACCATACAAAATACATTAGTTGTCGCAACGGTCTTTCTGTTGTGCATGACCCTGATATATCTTTTAAGTGCACAGACACGCAGCAAAACTTTTTTCCACGACTTGAAAAGCGAGGCAATAACAAAAGCCCATCTTTTCCTGCAGAACCAGGCAGACGCCCGAACAATGCAATCCATTTACCTGAATAACAAGAAATTCATCAACGAAGTGGAAGTTGCCGTATATAATACCGATTTCAAAATGCTTTATCATGACGCAATACAAAATGATATTGTAAAAGAAAACAGGGAAATGATTGACTACATTTTGAAAGAAAAGGAAATCGAATTCTATATAGACGACTATCAGGCAATAGGTATGGTTTATACATTTGAGGGAAAAGACTACATTGTAACTGCTGCAGCCTTTGACGGATATGGATATGATAATCTAAAAGGTCTGCAAAAGACATTAATAATTCTATTCATTACGGGGCTTACACTCCTTTTTGCTGTTTGCTATTTTCTTGCTTATTCATCACTGAAACCTATTAGAGAAATTGTAAAAGAAGCAGAAAGTATTACTGCTTTATATATTGACAAACGACTTCCTGTAAAAAATGAAAAAGACGAACTTGGAGAGTTATGTATGACATTCAATGCTTTACTTGAACGTCTGGAAGTTTCTTTTAACTCTCAAAAGATGTTTGTCAGCAATGTATCTCATGAAATGCGTACACCTCTTGCCTCGCTTATGGCTGAACTTGACTTGTCATTACAAAAAGAACGTACGGAGCAGCAATATAAAACGACAATACAAAATGCCTTACAAGATGCACGAAGAATGACAAAGCTCATTGACGGTCTTCTAAATCTCGCAAAAGCTGATTATCAGAAAAATCAGATAAAAATGCAGGAGGTCAGACTTGATGAATTACTTCTTGATGCAAGAGAGTTCATACTAAAAGCGTATCCCGAATATCATATAGAACTGATATTTGAACAGGAAGAAGCTGATGATGACAGTCTGATTACAGTTATGGGAAACATTTACCTGCTTAATATTGCTTTCTCTAATTTAATTGAAAACAACTGTAAATATTCTGCCGACCATTCCTCATTCATACAAATTTCCTACTGGAAAGAATCAGCCGTAATACGTTTCTCTGACAACGGCATTGGTTTGTCGGAAACTGACAAACAAAACATGTTCACTCTATTCTATAGAGGTAAACAGGATAATGTTATAGAAGGGCATGGTATAGGAATGACTTTATCTCAGAAAATCATACGCTTACATCAAGGAAACATAACAGTTCATTCAGAAGAGGGAAAAGGAACAACTTTCATTGTTGAATTGCCACATATTTAATTCTAATAGTTTTCTAATAGTGTTCTAATAAATCTCTAACAGCCTTCTGAAAGAAGCTCTTCTAATTTTGCAGCGTTAAAACAAACAGGAGTGATAACTTGTAAAAACAAAGCAAAATGTGGAAGAATAAAAAAAGTAAGATTCAATTTGCATTCAATGCCGAAAAAGTTTTTTTAGCGGCAGCACAGCCTGTCAGTTCTGCTTTCAGCTATTTTCAGACAACTCAAATAGGGCTGAATCCTGAAGAAATAGAAAAAAGACAATCGCTTTATGGTAAAAATGAAATAGAACACGAAAAGAAGAAGAATCCTGTTTCTACTTTTATTAAGGCATTCATAAATCCTTTTATTGGTGTTCTGACGGGACTGGTAATAATATCTTTCATACTGGATGTTATGCTGGCTGAACCTGGAGAACAAGACTGGACAGCCATTATAATTATATCTACAATGGTTATCTTCAGCGCTATCCTGCGTTTTATGCAGGAATGGAAAGCTAATATTTCCAGTGAGGCTTTGCTGAAAATGGTTACAAACACATGTTATGTTAAGCGCTCCGGAAAACATGATGAAGAAATTAGCATTACTGAGCTTGTTCCCGGAGATATAGTAATGATTGCAGCTGGAGATATGATTCCGGCAGATATTCGTATCATACAAGCTAAAGATCTTTTTGTAAGCCAGTCATCCCTGACAGGAGAATCTGACCCAATAGAAAAATCACCTGAGACTAAAGAGAAAAAATACTGCAAAGGCAGTGTTGTGGAACTTGATAATATCTGCTATATGGGTTCCAATGTTGTCAGCGGTTCTGCTACAGGTATTGTATTTGCTACAGGTAATAACACTTATCTCGGAACAATTGCAAAAAACATATCCGGTCATCGGGCAGCAACAGCTTTCGATAAAGGTATAAGTAAAGTAAGTTTCTTACTTATACGTTTTATGCTTGTAATGATTCCTTTTGTTTTTCTGGTAAACGGATTGACCAAAGGAGACTGGTTGGAAGCATTTATATTCGCCGTTTCCGTAGCCGTCGGGCTTACTCCGGAAATGCTTCCGATGATTGTTACTGCGAATCTATCTAAAGGTGCAGTTGCTATGTCTAAAAAGAAAACCATAGTCAAAGATTTGAATGCTATTCAGAACTTTGGAGCTATGAACATACTCTGTACGGATAAGACAGGAACACTTACATGCGACCAGATTGTACTGGAAAAATATATCAATGCCGATGGAAGTAATGATACAGACAAACGCATACTGCGCCACGCCTATTTCAACAGCTTTTTCCAGACAGGATTAAAAAATCTTATGGATAAGGCTATATTATCTCATGTAAAGGAATTATCACTGGAACACCTGAAAGATAATTATAATAAAGTTGATGAAATTCCATTTGATTTTACTCGACGCAGAATGTCCGTAGTAATTGAAGACAAACAAGGGAAACGGCAAATAATAACTAAGGGGGCAGTAGAAGAAATGATAGAAATATGCTCTTATGCTGAATTCAACAAAACAGTGCAACCTTTTACTGACGAACTGAAACTGAAAGCCAAATATATAAGTGAACAGATGAACAGACAAGGTATGCGTGTTCTGGCAGTTGCACACAAAAGTTATCTGGACAAAGATTGTAATTTCAGCGTTAAAGACGAGAAAGACATGGTTCTTATCGGATTCCTTGCATTTCTGGACCCACCAAAACAATCTGCAGCCAGTGCAATCAGGCAACTTCATGAACATGGCATAGAAGTGAAAATATTATCCGGAGATAATGATTCTGTGGTTCGAACAATTGCACGTCAGGTAGGAATAGAGACAAATAACGCACTGACCGGTCCTCAGTTTTCATCTATGAGTGATGATGAACGAAGAAAAGCTGTTATAGAAACAACTGTTTTCTCAAAACTTACTCCTTTGCAGAAAACAGAGATCATTACTCTACTCCAAGAACAGCAAAACACTGTTGGCTTTCTTGGTGATGGAATCAATGATGCATCCGCCTTACGACAGTCAGATATCGGAATTTCAGTAGATTCGGCAGTAGACATAGCAAAAGAAAGTGCTGATATCATTCTTCTGGAAAAGGACTTAATGGTTTTGGAAGATGGTGTCATAGAAGGAAGGAAAACATTCGGTAATATAACAAAATATATTAAAATGACTGCGAGCTCCAACTTTGGAAATATGTTCAGTGTTATGGCAGCCAGCGCATTTCTCCCTTTTTTACCGATGTTGCCAATACATCTTCTTATACAGAATTTATTGTATGATATATCACAAACAACAATACCATTCGACAGCATGGATGCAGACTACCTGCGTAAACCAAGGAAATGGGACGCTTCGGATTTGAGCCGTTTTATGATATTCATCGGTCCGATCAGTTCTATTTTCGATATAATTACTTATCTGGTTATGTGGTATGTGTTCAGTTGCAATTCCATTGACCAGCAGGCATTATTCCAATCCGGATGGTTCATAGAAGGTCTTCTTTCGCAAACATTAATCGTGCATATGATTCGTACAAGAAAAATTCCGTTTATCCAAAGTTGTGCTTCTTGGCCAGTTACAGGACTTACATTCCTGATTATGGCTATAGGAATTATTATACCTTTCACATCATTTGGAAATTCTATAGGTCTTACATCATTGCCAATAAGCTACTTCCCTTGGTTAGTAGGAATTCTTCTGTCATATTGTATATTGACACAAATCATAAAGAACTGGTATATAAAGAGATTCGTAAAATGGTTATAAGACATGACTACAAAATATATTATCGTATACATTTCAATGGTGGCAGCTATAATAAACTGCCACCACACTAACGCACAGGATTTCGGAATAGAATATACTTCTGAATTACAAACTGACTTCAATAAAGGTACAAATTGGGTAAATTTGCTCCGTATGAATTTATCTCTGCCCATTAAAGAATATCTGAAAATTGATATAGCAACAATAAGTACAGCCAAAACAAGGGAAGAGCGCTTGGTAAACGACTTACAGACTTTTTCGAATATTGAAGAAGAAAATATTCCCTTAGCACTAGCTATATTAGGATTTGAATTCAGCTATGGTAAATCTTCACTTTTTATAGGAATTCGTAATTTGAATGAAGATTATTTTGCTTCGCCTTGCACTTCTCTTTTTACTAATAGTTCATGCGGAATATTTCCAACATTATCTGCAAATTATCCAATAGCCAATTATCCGGTTTCATCCGTTGGTATAGATTACAAATTGAAACTAAATCATTGGAATCTGGAAACATCATTATATAATGGTACTGGATACAGAAATTTCACCGGAAGAGAAAATGTTTTCCGTTTCTGTCCAAAGACAGACGGTCTATTAAGTATTACATCTATAAACTATCAGAAAAATGATAACGGTTATTATTGTGGTCTTGCTCTACATAGCGGCTTGCCTATGGATAATGAAGATGGAGACAAAGAGAAAATGGAGAAAACGAAAGAGAAAGAACTAAATACCATATTTTGGGGATATATCGAACAACATTTATCTCGGAACATCAATATCCTTATACAATATTCAGTTAACCCAACAGAAAAAAAAGGTTGCAGAAGTTATTCGGGCATTGGTCTATTATTCCATATTAAAAATACTACAGGAGGAATTTTTACAGATTATGCTGATTTTACTGACAAATATGAATTAGCTAGTGAATTAACATGGAAAATACCATGTTACAAAAATGGATATATACAGCCAACTCTTCATTTTATAAAAAATAACCAAAATAAGCATTTTATCGGTATGGTGAGATTTGGATATAAAATTTAAGCCGGAAATAATATAACAAATCCAAACTATTACATATATTTGAATTTATATTTTAAATCAAATTACAATTATTAATTAACAATAATCTAATACCTGAAAAATATGAACAGACATGATTTCTTATTCGTTGCCTGCGCTGTGTTGTTTTTGTTTCCATTCTTCACCTTTGAAACAGTTCTTGATGCATACCTTTCATTTAACGCTACACACGGAATGATCGCAGCTTTCATTAAATTTGCCATTTTATCTACAACAGGAGAGTTAATTGGATTAAGGATTGCAACCGGTAAATATAATAAACCTGGATTCGGAATCTTGCCACGCGCCATCGTATGGGGTTTTCTAGGCTTAGGCATAAATGCAGCAATGATAGTTTTTTCATCTGGAGTCCCATCTTTCCTGCAATATATGGGGATGAACAATGCTCCGGAAATATTCACGGGAAATGTTTCATTAGAAAAACTGTTCATAGCATTTACCGTTTCAGTTTTTATGAACACAATATTCGGACCGGTGTTTATGACACTCCACAAAATAACCGACACTCATATATTGAACAATGGAGGAACTCTTAAAGGTTTTCTTCGCCCCATAAAAATGGGCGAAATAATACGCAATCTGAATTGGGATGTACAGTGGAATTTCGTATTCAAGAAAACTATACCGTTATTCTGGTTTCCGGCACATACAATCACTTTTATGCTACCAGGAAATATGAGAGTTTTATGTGCAGCTCTTCTTGGTGTTGTTTTAGGTGTTCTGTTAGCAATTGCAGCCAGAAAAAACTGATAACAAAAAAGGCTATCTCAACTTAACATTGAGACAGCCTCTTTTCGTATTTTGGCTAACGCACAAATTATTCAGCGCTTTCAGCCGGTGCTTCTTCTGTAGCAGCTTCAACCTGAGCTTCAGCAGCAGCGGCAGCCAATTCAGCTTTCTTCTGAGCAACAGCTTCAGCTTTAGCTTTGTTTACTTCTTTTTCAGCAGCCAAACGAGCAGCAGCAGCAGCCTTAGCAGCTTCTGCGTCTTTTGATTTGATAGCTGTCAAAGTAGCAACTTTAGCATCTTTCCAAGCCTGGAATTTAGCTTCTGCAGCAGCTTCATCAAATGCACCTTTCTTAACACCTTCCAATAAGTGTTTCTTCAAGCAAACACCTTCACGAGAAAGGATGTTGCGAACTGTGTCAGTTGGCTGAGCACCTGTCTGTAACCAATACAAAGCTCTTTCGAAGTTCAAATCTACTGTAGCAGGATTAGTGTTCGGATTGTAAGAACCTACCCTTTCAATAAATTTTCCATCACGTGGAGCCCTGCTGTCTGCAACTACGATCTGATAAAAAGCATAGCTTTTGCGACCGTGTCTCTGCAATCTAATTCTTGTTGCCATTTGTTGTAATTAAAATTTGAATTGTTTATTAATTAAGCTATTTGTATTAGCGGTGCAAAGATACGCACTTTTTTTTAATCCACAATCTTTCCAAGTAAAAATAAATCAACTTTTTCATTTGTAGCAGCTCTCTCATTTGATTATATTTGCCTTAAACATTATTTAATTCATAACCAAATATGAAAAAGTATAAAATAGGATTTATTGGTACAGGTGGAATAGCCATCAAAATGGCAAATACTATCAATAGCATGGAAAATGCAGAATGTTATGCTGTCGGTTCTAGAACTTTGGAAAAAGCACAAAGTTTTGCACACGAACACGGTTTCAGCAAAGCTTATGGCTCATATGAAGAACTTGCCAACGACTGCGAAGTTGACCTTATTTATATTGCAACTCCACATTCTCTGCATTTCGACAATGCAAAAATGTGCATATTGAAAGGTAAACCTGTTCTATGCGAAAAGTCTTTTACAGTTAATGCTAAACAGGCAGAAGAGCTATTGGCTTTAGCAAAAGAAAAAGGAGTTTTCATCACAGAAGCAATATGGACAAGATATATGCCTTTCTCAAAACAAATAAAGGATTTGGTTGACAGTGGAATAATTGGCAAGCCATATCTGTTGACTGCCAATCTTGGATATGACATCAAACATGTGGAAAGAATTATATCTCCTGAACTTGCCGGTGGAGCTCTTCTGGATGTAGGTGTTTATCCTCTCAACTTTGCAGCAATGGTTTTCGGTAAAGAAATAGAGAAAACTGTGTCAACATGCTTGAAGACAAACACAGGAGTTGATGCTCATAATAATACGACATTATATTTTTCCGGTGAAAGAATGGCTGTTCTTACATCAACAATGTGTGCAGCAACTGACCGTCAGGGAATAATTTCCGGAGATAAAGGACATATAATTGTGGAAAACATTAACAATCCACAATCGGCTAAAGTCATAGACAAAAATTATAATGTCATAGCTGAATATCATGCTCCAAAACAAATTACCGGATATGAATATCAGATACAGGCATCCATCGATGCTTTGGAAAACGGATGGCTCGAATCTCCATATATGCCTCACGAAGAAACAATACGCATCATGAAACAAATGGATGCGCTCAGAGAAGAATGGGGAATAAAATATCCTTTTGAATAAAACTTACAGGCAGTGTTTCATTAGATATAATCCAGAAACACTGCCTGTATAATTATTTCCTATATGTAGAATTAGTTATTCTCTGGTCTCAATTTACGAACCACAGCACCTGCACGCCACATTTCGCTTTCACGCAACTGACGCAATTCTTCGTTCAATTTATCACGATAATCCGGCTGTGAGTTAGAGTCGATTGAACGCTGAGCTTCATTACCACAAGCAACTTCGTTATAAAGTTTTTCAAATACAGGTTTAACTGCATCGTGGAACGGGCCCATCCAGTCCAAAGCACCACGCTGAGCTGTTGTTGAACAGTTAGCATACATCCAGTCCATACCGTTTTCACCAAACAAAGGCATCAATGACTGAGTCAATTCTTCAACTGTTTCGTTGAATGCTTCAGATGGTTCGTGTCCGTGTTCACGCAAAGTTTCATACTGAGCAAGAAGCAAGCCCTGGATTGCACCCATCAATGTACCACGTTCACCTGTCAAGTCTGAATAAACCTCTTTCTTGAATGTTGTTTCGAACAAATAACCAGAACCAACACCAATACCCAAAGCGATAACGCGGTCCCAAGCCTTACCAGTTGCATCCTGATAAATTGCATAGCTTGAGTTCAAACCACGACCCTGAAGGAACATACGGCGCAAAGATGTACCAGAACCTTTAGGTGCAATCAAAATAACATCAACATCAGCAGGAGGAACGATGTGTGTACGGTCACTGTATGTAATAGCGAAGCCATGAGAGAAATACAAAGCCTTGCCTGGTTTCAAATGTTTCTTAATCATTGGCCAGCACTCAATCTGAGCTGCATCAGAGAGCAACACCTGAATAATTGTTGCCTTTTCGCAAGCTTCTTCGATACCGAACAAAGTTTCTCCCGGAACCCAACCGTCAGCCACGGCCTTTTCGTATGTTTTGCCTGGACGCTGACCTACGATAACATTAAAACCATTATCACGCAAGTTCAAGCTCTGACCCGGACCCTGAACACCGTAACCAATAACAGCAATAACTTCATCTTTCAACACTTCTCTTGCTTTTTCCAAAGGAAACTCATCGCGGGTTACTACATTTTCTTCAACACCGCCAAAATTCATGATAGCCATTTTCTTTTTACTTTTAATATTGTAAATAATAATTATTATTGAATTCTATTTAAAAGGGAATACCCTGTCATTCCCATTTAGCCATTGCACGGCAAATAACTTTTTCATCATTAGCTATAGCCATACAATATTGAGATTTGTTTATCATTTCTTTTTTATACAACAACAAATCCATTCCATATCGTCCTTCTGCCTGATATGCTATTTCAAAGCGGGAAACATTTTGCTTCTCAAACTTTTCCTTATCAAACAAATCCAACAGATGCTCAATGTATTTTATACTGTTCAAATGACCGTTAATATCAAGGTCACTATATTTAACCTTATAATTTACTGAAAGCCCTTCTGACTCCGCAGGAAGAATTTTTCCCGGTTTCTCTATCGGACAAGGACGGTCAGAAAGATAAACACTCAACGCATCTATATCCAACGCTGTCGGTTTACGAGTATTTACATCTATTGCAGCCCAAATAGAACGAGCATATCCGTAAACTTTTCCGGACGCATCAGCTATTTCAAAACATCGGTGAGTGAAAAGCCGTCCCACTTCATTTATCCATGTATAGACAGTTATAGAATCTCCAGCCTTAGGATATTCTTTTATCTCGATAGCCAGCCTCGACAAAACCCAGGCAGTGTTGTTTTCCGACATATCGGTAAATCCAAAACCTCTGCCTGCAGCATGCTCTGATGCAGCATGAATCAAATAATTGCCTAGCATCGGCAGTGTGGCACGACCTCTGAAATCACTGAGATACGGCTCAACACTAAATGAATATGCTCCGACTTTTTCCATAATATTTATTGTAAATCAAATTTACACTTATGATATTTCTCTTCTCTATCCGACATATATTCGCTTATACGCTCAACACAACTTTTGGTGATTGCGATTCGTCCGGAGCGGACATATTGCAACACACAGTCAGCATCTTGCAACTCACGATATAATGATATGATTTCCTCGGTCATACCAGGCTTTTCAACTATCGAATAAACACTGTTCACCTCAACAATGCGTGCATTATATCTTCGGATAATCTTTGATACGTTTGGATTATTCTGCAATTCAGGTGTTGAAAGCTTATACAATGCTATTTCCTGAAGGAAGATTTCATCATCCGTGAAATAATGAGCCTGAATAACATCTATCTTTTTCTCAATCTGTTTCACAACCTTCTTAACCGTATCCTCATCAGTCCATGCTGTGATTGTATATTTATGAACTCCGGCAATAGATGAAGCCGACACATTCAAGCTTTCAATATTGATTTGCCTACGAGTAAAAACTGCAGTCACCTGATTAAGCAAACCTGCGATATTCTCTGAATATATTATTAATGTATATAATGTCTTTTCCATTGTTTTCCTCCTCAGCAATCTAACAACATTTCATTTACCGGTGCTCCCGGAGGTGTCATCGGTAAAACCTTACCTTCTTCTATCACACAAACCTCAAGCAGGAACGGACCGTCTGTCTCAAGCATTTCTTTGATAGCATCCTGCAATTCACTTCTCTCAGTTACTCTGCGTGAAGCTATTCCGTAAGCTCCTGCTATCTGCATATAGTCCGGATTCATCATCGGAGTGAATGAATAACGACGGTTGAAGAACATTGCCTGCCACTGACGGACATTTCCCAAATAATTATTATTCAAAAGAATAATCTTTACTGGAGCCTGCTGTTCCATGATAGTGCCGAATTCCTGTATGCTCATCTGTAATCCGCCATCACCCATGAAAGCACATATTGTTCTTTCCGGAGCGCCAAATGTAGCACCAATAGCAGCAGGAAGTCCAAATCCCATAGTTCCCAAACCGCCGGAAGTAACAATGCTACGTTCTTTTGAATAGCGGAAATATCTTGCAGAAATCATCTGGTTCTGACCAACATCTGTTACAAGAACAGCTTCGTCGTTTGTTGCTTCACTTACAGCTCTTGCCACTTCACCCATTGTCAAAGGACCTTCACCTGGATTCAACTCACGGCAGATAACATTGTCATACTCTGTTTTTTCGTATTCTGCGAAACTCTTTATCCACATAGTATGTTGGTTATGTTGGATTCTGGCTGTAAGCATTGACAGTGTATCTTTACAATTGCCCAGCAAAGCCACATCAACCTTAACATTCTTGTTGATTTCTGAAGGGTCGATATCAAGATGAATAATTTTAGCCTGTTTAGCATATGAATCCAAACGTCCTGTCACACGGTCATCAAAACGCATACCAACAGCAATCAACACATCACATTCGTTTGTCTTTACATTCGGTCCTAAATTTCCGTGCATACCTAACATACCCTTATTGAGTCTGTGGGATGTTGGCATAGCAGACAAACCAAGCAAAGTGCATCCGCAAGGGATATCAGCTTTCTCAACAAATGAAAGCAACTCTTTATGGGCACTGCCAAGTTCCACACCCTGACCAACAAGAACCAAAGGACGTTGTGCAGAATCAATCAGACGAACAGCTTCCTCAAGAGCATCCATATCAGTTGAAGGAACAGGCTCGTAACTGCGAATGAAATCAACAACTGCCGGTTCGTAATCAACCATATCAGTCTGTGCATTCTTTGCAAAGTCCAGAACAACAGGACCAGGACGACCACTTCTTGCAATATAGAAAGCACGTGATACAGCCCAAGCTACATCTTCAGCACGTCTGATCTGATAGCTCCACTTTGATATAGGTTGAGTTACACCAACCAAGTCCACTTCCTGGAAAGCATCACTTCCCAAAAACTGTGTACCAACCTGACCGGCAATAACAACCAACGGCGTACTATCAATCATTGCATCGGCAATACCGGTAATCGTATTGGTTGCACCAGGTCCGCTGGTAACCAAACAAACACCTACTTTACCCGAAACTCTTGCGAATCCCTGTGCTGCATGTGCAGCTCCCTGTTCATGGCGCACCAATATATGATTCAGAGTATCTCTGTGGTCATACAAAGCGTCATATACCGGCATGATTGAGCCGCCGGGATATCCGAAGAGAGTCTTCACTCCTTCAAATTCCAGCGAACGCATCAAAGCCTCTGCTCCTGTTATTCTTTCTTTCATATATGTGTGATTCTGTTTTGCGTTATAAATTAATCTTCAATTATTCTTACTCCACCTTTATCTGCTGAAGTCACCATCTTACCGTAAGCTTTCAAAGCTTTTGACACTTCACGCTGACGGTATGGAGGAGTAAAGGCTTTTTTACCTCGTGCTTCTTCTTCGGCTCTTCTCTTACACAATTCATCATCGCTCAGAAGAACATTTATCTTGCGGTTTGGAATATCTATTTCTATCATATCACCATCACGCACCAGACCGATATTGCCTCCGGCTGCTGCTTCCGGCGAAATATGACCGATTGACAATCCGGATGTCCCGCCGCTGAAGCGTCCGTCTGTAATCAATGCACATTCTTTTCCCAGATGTCTGCTCTTGATATATGATGTAGGATAAAGCATTTCCTGCATACCTGGACCACCTTTAGGGCCTTCATAAGTAATGACAACAACGTCACCAGATACAACCTTTCCTCCCAAAATACCTTCACAGGCAGAATCCTGAGAATCGAATACTTTTGCCGGGCCGGTGAATTTCCAGATGCTTTCATCCACTCCTGCAGTTTTGACAACGCAACCGTCAATAGCGATATTTCCTTTCAGAACAGCCAATCCGCCATCTTTTGAATATGCATGTTCAACGTCACGGATACATCCGTTAGCTCTGTCTGTGTCAAGTTCCTTATATGAAGAATTCTGTGCTCCCATTGTTATACAGAATTTTCCACCAGGAGCACTCTTATATTTTGCCAATGCCTCTTCTTTGACATTTGGTGAAGTAATAGCGAAGTTATCAACGGCTTCAGACAATGTCAAGCCGTCAACACGCTTGACAGAGCCGTCAACCAAACCGGCTTTGAGCAGTTCATTCATTATAGACATGATACCTCCGGCACGGTTCACATCCTGAATATGATACTTTTGTGTGTTTGGTGCTACTTTACACAAGCAAGGAATCTTACGTGAAAGAGCATCTATGTCATCCATGGTAAAATCAGCGTTTGCTTCTTGAGCAACAGCCAACAAATGAAGAACGGTATTAGTCGAACCACCCATAGCTATATCAAGCGACATTGCATTGAGGAAAGCCTGACGGGTAGCAATATTGCGAGGGAGAACTGAATCGTCGCCGTCGCGGTAATATTTATATGCATTTTCAACAACAAGCTTGGCAGCATCGCGGAACAATTGCAATCTGTTGGCATGAGTAGCAACAATGGTTCCGTTTCCTGGCAAAGCCAATCCTATTGCTTCATTCAAACAGTTCATTGAATTTGCGGTGAACATACCAGAACAACTTCCGCAACCCGGACAAGCATGGCGCTCAACTTCTGCTATCTGCTCATCGCTTACTGAATCATCGGCAGCTTCAATCATTGCATCAATCAAATCCAGCTGGCGTCCGTTCCATTCTCCGGCTTCCATAGGACCTCCGGAAACGAATACAGTTGGAATATTCAAACGCATTGCAGCCATCAGCATACCCGGAGTAATCTTGTCGCAATTGCTTATGCAAACCATAGCGTCAGCTTTATGCGCATTTACCATATATTCAACGCTGTCTGCAATGATATCTCTTGAAGGAAGAGAATACAACATTCCATCGTGTCCCATCGCAATACCATCATCAATGGCAATCGTATTGAATTCAGCGGCAAAACATCCAAGCTTTTCAATCTCAGCTTTTACAATCTGTCCCACCTCATGCAAATGAGTATGTCCCGGAACAAATTGGGTAAAAGAATTGACAATCGCTATGATAGGACGACCAAACTGCTCTTTCTTCATACCATTGGCACACCATAATGCACGTGCGCCAGCCATACGACGGCCTTCTGTACTAAAGGAACTTCTCAACGAAATTTTCATTGTATTCTTCTCCATATCTTCAAAAACACAAGTATATCATTAATCAAAAAGCCTTTCTCTATTGAAGGAGAAAGGCTTATATAATATTATAACAAATGTTCAAGTATTACACATACCTTTCTCCTCACCTACATAATAATATGAAGGACGACCACGAGATTAATAATATGCAATACATTGTTCATCATACTTTCTTTCTTATTTTTGTTTGACATTGCAAATGTAGAACAATAATTTATTCCACCAAAGAAATTTCTAGATTTTTTTCAAATCTTTTCTTTCAAATATCAATTCAAATATACTTTTATCTTATATTTCGTAAATTGAAACAGCGATTTACAAACACTTTAATACTAATATTTATTTTTATAATAATCAATTCACGGAATAAAACTAAATCAAGCTGAAGGAAAACTAAGTAGTTTCCTTCCTACTTTCATTTTCTGACATCTCAGTTGGGCAGATAAAAGGTGTTTCACATTAAATATCTCATAGATGTCCGTATGATTCCCTCTATTAGGGTTCACTAAGGACTTCTAGCCTTTAGCTAACACTCATGCCAATAATAAAAAAAGGTATGGAACCACTTGAGTTCCACACCTTTTCCTATGGATGTTTATTGTTTATTTATCGTTACTTACTTGACCTCTTCAAAATCAACATCAGTAACATTATCCTTACCATTGTTATTGTTACCAGCATTGCCATTAGCCTGACCACCGAAGTTAGGACCAGCCTGTGCACCGCCCTGAGCGTTCTGAGCGTTATACATTTCCTGGCTTGCAGCCTGGAATACTGAGTTCAATTCGCCCATTGCAGCATCAATTCCGGCAATATCCTGAGCTTTGTGAGCTTCTTTCAATTTACCAAGAGCTGCTTCGATTGGAGCTTTCTTGTCAGCTGGGATCTTATCGCCAAGTTCTTTCAACTGTTTTTCAGTCTGGAAGATCATGCTGTCTGCCTGATTCAACTTGTCGATACGTTCTTTTTCTTTCTTATCAGCTTCAGCATTTGCAGCAGCTTCTTCCTTCATACGTTTAACTTCGTCGTCGCTCAAACCACTTGAAGCTTCGATACGGATGCTCTGAACTTTACCTGTTCCTTTATCCTTAGCAGATACGTTCAAGATACCGTTTGCGTCGATATCGAATGTTACTTCAATCTGAGGAATACCGCGCTGAGCAGCTGGAATACCATCCAAGTGGAAACGACCGATTGACTTGTTGTCGCGAGCCAAAGAACGTTCGCCCTGCAATACGTGGATTTCAACTGAAGGCTGATTATCAACTGCAGTTGTAAATACTTCAGACTTCTTAGTCGGGATTGTTGTATTAGCTTCAATCAACTTAGTCATCACACCACCCATTGTTTCGATACCCAATGAAAGCGGAGTTACATCAAGCAACAACACGTCTTTAACTTCACCTGTCAACACACCACCCTGGATTGCAGCACCTACGGCAACAACTTCGTCCGGGTTAACTCCTTTTGATGGAGCTTTGCCGAAGAACTGTTCAACGATTGCCTGAACTGCAGGGATACGAGTTGAACCACCAACAAGGATTACTTCGTCTATATCAGAAGTGCTCAAACCAGCATCCTGCAAAGCCTGACGGCAAGGAGCGATACATGCCTGAATCAAGTTGTCAGCCAACTGTTCGAACTTAGAACGAGTCAAAGTCTTAACCAAATGTTTTGGAACACCGTTAACCGGCATGATATACGGCAAGTTGATTTCTGTTGAAGTTGTGCTTGACAATTCAATCTTAGCCTTTTCTGCAGCTTCTTTCAAACGCTGCAAAGCCATAGGATCCTGGCGCAAGTCAACACCTTCTTCTTTCAAGAATTCTTCAGCCAGCCAGTCGATGATTACGTGGTCAAAGTCATCACCACCAAGGTGAGTATCACCGTTTGTAGATTTAACTTCAAATACACCGTCACCCAACTCAAGGATTGAGATATCGAATGTACCACCACCAAGGTCGAACACTGCGATCTTCATATCCTTGTTAGCTTTGTCCAAGCCGTAAGCCAAAGAAGCAGCAGTAGGTTCGTTTACGATACGGCGAACTGTAAGACCTGCAATCTCACCGGCTTCCTTAGTTGCCTGACGCTGTGCGTCGCTGAAGTATGCAGGCACTGTGATAACAGCTTCTGTTACTTCCTGACCCAAATAGTCTTCAGCTGTTTTCTTCATCTTCTGAAGAACCATTGCTGAGATTTCCTGTGGAGTATAAAGACGGCCGTCGATATCTACACGAGGAGTATTGTTATCACCACGAACCACTTTATATGGAACACGTGAGATTTCTTTCTGAACCTGATCAAACGATTCACCCATGAAACGTTTGATAGAGAAGATTGTCTTCTGTGGGTTTGTGATTGCCTGACGTTTTGCAGGATCACCTACTTTACGTTCACCACCATCAACGAATGCTACGATTGAAGGAGTTGTTCTTTTACCTTCGCTGTTAGCAATTACAACCGGTTCGTTACCTTCCAATACAGATACACAAGAGTTGGTTGTTCCTAAGTCAATACCAATAATCTTTCCCATAATATTTATATCTTTTTTTGTTATTATTCAAATTTTATTTCTCTGCCTCTTTTTCGGAGGCTTCGCTTTATATCAAACAAACTGCGTGCCAAAAATAAAAACAGGTTTATTCTGATATTCTCATGTCAGTTTTACAGACATTTTGACAGAATAAACCTGTTTTGCGAAGTTTATGGGATAAATTATGGCAGAAAAGTGACGCAAATCGCCTGGGCGACTCAATCTCCGCTCAATATTTATTCCATGAAACAATTTCCGAAATATTCTTACGTTTCTTATCCCGCTTTGGAGCCGTGCTATATCCTATAACAATGTCCAGAAGAACACGTTTGTTTGCCGGGATATTCAACAGCGAACGGACTTTATCCTCGTTGAACCAACCAAGGATGCAGCTTCCAAGTCCTTCCGACTCGGCGGCTAGAACAATATGAGAAGCTACTATACCGACATCGATATGAGCAAAATTCTTATCCTTCACCCATGCTCCGAAACCGGCAGATAAATTTGGCTTTTCCTCAACTATCACAATATGCACCGGAGCCTGTTTGGTGAAATGATTTATACACAAAACTTTGCTTGCCACAGCATCGGCAAGACGGTTTTTCAGTTCCGGCTCATTAACTACAATGAAATGCCAAGGCTGCGAATTGCAAGCCGACGGAGCAAGGCGTGCCGAATATAATATACGGTCAATCTTTTCCTTTTCAACCGGTCTGTTGGCATCATAGGCTCTGTCGCTTTGGCGAAAGGCTACTAGTTCATGAAAATCCATTTCCTGTAAGTTTTGAAGTTGAACATTTATTGAAACAACATCATCTTGCTTATATATTTACCTACGATATCGAACTCTAGGTTCACAACAGTTCCTTTCTCAATCTGGCAGAAATTTGTATGGTCATGAGTGTAAGGTATAATCGCAACCTGGAAAGAATTCAGTGTAGAATTACAAACTGTCAGGCTGACACCGTTCACACAAACCGAACCTTTCTCAACTGTCATATAGCCCTGGCGTGCCAAATCTTTGTTAAGTTCGTACTCGAAAGTATAATACCAACTTCCGTCAGCCTCCTCAACATTTGTACAAACAGCAGTCTGGTCAACGTGTCCCTGAACGATATGTCCGTCCAAACGGCCGTTCATCAACATACTTCTTTCAAGGTTCACAAGGCTTCCTTCCTTAAGCATACCAAGATTTGAGCGTTCCAAAGTTTCCTTGATGGCAGTTACAGTATATGTTTTGTCTGTTTTGCTAACAACTGTCAGACAAACGCCGTTATGAGCCACACTCTGATCAATCTTCAATTCGTTCACAAAAGAACATTCCATTGTCAGATGGATATTTCCTTTGTCGTGCTCAACTGATACTACCTTAGCAGGTTCTTCTACAATTCCTGAAAACATATTTTATTCCTCCTTATTACTTTAATTCAAGTTTCGCAGGGCTCAACTCTCAGGTTACGAGTTAACAAGAAAACAAGTTGACAAGAGTTATTAGATAATTATTATAAGAAGTAATAGTTGTTTTACCTCGTCAACTTGTTTCTGAAGCCTTGTCAACTTTTAAGTTGAGTAACTTGCAAAACTTAAAAATACTTCATTTTAAGTTTCAAAATTCCGTTGCGTTAATGCAATTATCGGCAAATATATGGAATTTAGTCAAGCCACACAAAAAGGAATATCTACTAATGTTTAACAGATTCAACTTTCAGGAATTTCCCGGAAAACAATATTTTATAATAAATAAGTAAGTATTCCTTCTAAAAACTAAGCCTTAGATTATAAAAACCAAGTCTGAGTTTTTATAATCTGAATCTGAGTTTATAAAAACTAAAGCTTAGTTTTTATAATAATATACTATATATGTAACTATTTTTACTTCCTACATTATTATACATTAAGAATCGAAAACACGGTTAAAGCTCTTCAAAAAAAGAATAACTATTGCATTGTGATAAAAAAAACGTATATTTGCATTCTCGAACAGAGAAAACAAATCATGGGGATGACCGGTTTTGACAGCGGGCAGAAGTGGTTTGTAAGCATGTAGTGCGTGGTTGGCTTGCACTTAAATCTCAGACAACGAACAATTAACTGGCGAAAATAATTACGCTCTCGCTGCTTAA
>JAXDRC010000013.1:0-31255 GCA_034091205.1 Parabacteroides sp.
CTATCCGGTTTTGGATGTAAAGAAGTGGGGACTGAACATGATATACAATCTTAAGGATTAATGAAACATCGGCCTTATTCCACTTCCTGATGTTGTAAGTTTATACAAAATTATAATTATAAATTAATATACAATGAAACACATTACCATCCTATTATTTACATTATTCTTTTGTACCGGTATTTTTGCCAAGACAAAGAAGGCAGTCTATATAATTATAGACGGAGTCCCTGCCGACCAGATAGAACGATTGAAACCACCTGCAATTTATGATATAGCATCATCAGGAGGATATTCCCGTGCCATTACCGGAGGAGAAATTGACGCATATTCCGAAACGGCTACAATCTCCGCTATAGGTTATACTAATTTGCTTACAGCTACCTGGTTTAATAAGCATAATGTGGGCGGAAATGATAATCTGAAGCCTAATTATAATTACTGGACAATATTCCGTATAGCTAAGGAACAGGAAAAGGATTTCAAGACCGGATTATATTCCAGCTGGACAGATAACCGTACGGTGCTGATAGGTGAAGGAAAGCCGGAAACGAACTATTTGAAAATAGATTATGTGCGTGATGGCTATGACAACGACAAAGAGAATTATCCGAACAAGGAGTTGGACTTGCATATATTTGACATAGATGAACGAGTGTCGAAGGAAGCTGCTGAAAGTATCCGTAAAGATGCTCCGGATATGAGTTGGGTTTACCTTTGGTACACAGATGATGCTGGCCACATAAAAGGTAACGGTAAATTTTTCGACGAGTATGTGATGAAAGCAGATGAACAGGTCAGACGTGTGTGGGAGGCTGTGAAATATCGTGAATCTAATTTTGATGAGGAATGGATGGTTGTTGTGACAACTGACCATGGACGGGAGGAAAACGGTCATCACCACGGTAAGCAGAGCGAAAGAGAACGTACAACATGGATTTCGACAAATGTCCCGGTGAATGAGCACTTTTATAAAGGAAATCTTTCTATTACCGATATTGCCCCTTCTATTTGCCGTTATCTCGGTTTTTCCATACCGCAGGATGTCCGTTGGGAACAGGATGGCATGCCTTTTATCGGTAAGGTTGATATTTATGATTTGAAAACTATGCGATATGACGATAATGTCCATTTGTCGTGGAAATCATTTTATCCGTCAGTTCCTGTGCCGGTGACGATTTATGCTGCGCCAAGCAATAAATTCAAAGAAGGAGGGAAGGATGAATGGATAAAGCTTGCAACTGTTCCTTCAACTGATGGAAGTTATGTTGTGGATTTGAGCAAGCTTCCCGAATCAGAATTCTATAAATTTGTAGTCGAGACGGATCATAATCACTTGAACCGTTGGTTACGTTAAGCCTTTAATGATTTTTTTTAAATATAATACATCATGAAACACAATTCGTTACTACTTAATACCTTGGCTATCCCAGCGGTATTACTATCCTCATGTGGCACAAAACAAGCCGAGCAGCCGGAGAAGAAACCTCTGAACATAGTGCATATAATGTGCGACGACCATTCGTTCCAGACAATCAGTGCCTATGGACATCCGATAAGCAAGTTGGCGCCGACACCGAATATCGACCGTATTGCGGCTGAAGGAATGTTGTTCCGCCAGGCATTTGTCGAAAACTCTTTGTCAACTCCTAGTCGTGCGTGTCTGATGACGGGACTTTACAGTCATCAGAACGGACAGCGCCAGTTGGGAAAAGGTATAGACACAACAAAGGTGTTTTTCTCGGAGATACTTCAGCAACATGGCTATCAGACAGGAGTAGTTGGCAAATGGCATATGCAATGTGAGCCTAAGGGATTCGACTATTACTCTGTGTTGTGGGATCAGGGAGATTATTATAATCCGGAATTCAAGACTAAGGAAACAAATGGCAAATATGTAAAGGAAGAAGGATATGCAACGACTCTTACAACAGACCATGCAATTGAATTCCTTGAAAAGAGGGACCCGAACAAGCCGTTCTGCCTTTTGGTGCACCATAAAGCTCCGCACAGAAACTGGATGCCGGAAGAGAAATATCTGGATCTTTATGAGGATGTGGAATTCCCTTATCCAGATACGTTTAATGATGATTATGCAACACGATGCGATGCCGCGCGCACTCAGGAAATGCGTATCGACGATGATATGACATTGGTTTATGACCTTAAGGTTGATGAGCTAAAGGGAAATGAAGCTTACAAGAATGAGTGGAATATCCGTGGCTGGGATGCTTCACTGGAAAGAATGACTCCGGAACAGCGCGAGGCATGGATTTCGTCGTATAAACCGAGAAACGAGAAATTTATCAACAGCAAGCTGAAAGGAGAGGAGCTGGTGAAATGGAAGTATCAGCGTTATTTGAAAGATTATTTGCGTTGTATCAAAACAATAGACGACCAGGTGGGACGTTTGCTGGATTATCTCGAAAAAGAAGGATTGATGGATAATACTGTGATTGTTTATACATCCGACCAGGGTTTCTATATGGGAGAACATGGATGGTTCGACAAACGTTTTATGTATGAAGAATCTATGCGAACACCGCTTATTATCCGTTATCCGGGTATGATTAAAGGCGGCAGCACTTGTGATGCTTTGGTTCAGAATATCGACTATGCACCGACTTATCTTGCTTTGGCAGGTATTGAAAAACCGGAGTTTATGGAAGGAACGTCTTTGGTTCCTCTTTTTGGAGGTGAAGTTCCTGCCGACTGGAGAGAATATCTGTATTATCATTATTATGATTATCCTGCTATTCATATGGTTCGCCGTCATGATGGTGTACGCGACAAACAATATAAACTTATTCATTTCTATGGTGACAAGGACAAACAGCGTGAGGCTATAAACAGCAATGAGCTGTATGATTTGAAAGCGGATCCTAATGAATTGAATAACTTGTATGGAAATCCGGAATATAAGGAAGTTCAGGACAGGTTGCAGAAGAGGCTTGATCAGTTCAGGGTGGATTTGAAGGTGGATGAGTTTTAACTTTCAGATAACAAGTTGACAAGAAAACTCAGAGACGCAGAGAACACAGAGATTGGATATATAACCTCTGTGTCTTTGTGTCTCTGTGTTTGATTTTTTTTGTTTGCAATATGCTTATAATTAATGTTTTATAAAATTCCAGAAATCCTCAATCATCTTATCCGCATCCATATATGTATAAACATATATTTTGTGCTCTCCATTTTCCTGAGGAACATTCCGTAGTTCCAATTTGCAAAAATCAGGACATAGATAAGCTTCGGCAAGAGCAAGGTCCCAAAGTATGCGTTCATAGCTTGTGGATTCTGTTTCTTCCCAGCGGTCGATAAGCATTTTATGTTTGATATTGCTTTTGTCAAGTCTGTTGAAAGTATCCTCTTTCTTGAACTTGAAAGATTGGCATGTCGTTATTGGCATAACATAAAGGTTGACGTCCTTTTCAGACATAAGAAAATCAAAGGCATTAAGGTCATTTCTTACATTGAACTCATTTTTATTCCATATGCCTTTTTCCTGGTCATATTGAGCGGCAAGCATATAGCATCTTATTTTCTGTTTTATTTCGGGATGAAGTATAATAGCAGAAGCAATGTTTGTTGCTGCTCCAAGGCATATTATGTCTAACATTTCACCTTCCGGCATCGATTTTATATAATCTGTCAGCTGTTTTACTGCCTCAGAATCACGTGGCTCAAAACCTCCCCATGCTCTTCCTATCTGGCGGTCTGCACCTTTACAGCAGATAATATCATCTCTTTTCAAAGATGAAACCATATCTTGGTTTATTTGTTGGCTTATATCAATAGTTGAGATATTTTCTGTTGGGTATTGATTCCATTTATCAAATACAAGAAGATCAGGATTGTTGAAATGTGCAGAACTAAGACCTGCCACTGAAATATCAGATTCTTCAATCAATCTTATTATAGCATAGATATCATCTACTTCGTTACCGGAATCTGCATCAATCCATACTTTCTGATTTTGGGATATGGCTGATGGAGTAATTATTAGTAAAATGAATAATTTGAACAATAGTTTTATCATAACACTCTATTTTTTGTAGTTTGGGCAAAGTTAGTGCAATGTCGTGATAATTCTGGTTTATATGGAAATAATATTATAATTTTACGGGGTGAATGAGAGTGAAAAGGAGTTAAGGAGTCAAGGAGTTTTTAAATTGAAAATTGAAAGTTGAAAATTGAAAATTAATGCTCCGTGTTTTCTGTGTCTCTGTGTTTAATCCTTGTCAACTCGTTAACTTATAAATGTGCTAACTAATAAACTTACAAACAAAAAAAGTATCATGAAAAAGAATTATTTATTTATGTGCCTGTTGGGATTTTTCTCAATGGTAATGTCTTCATGTGGTGGTGCAGCAGGAGACAATGAATTGACATCAGCTGAAAAGAAAGACGGTTGGGTTTTATTGTTTAATGGTAAAGATTTCAAAGGCTGGAGACAGTGCAACGGAAATGCAATGCCTGCTAACTGGGTTATCGAAGACGGTGCTATGAAAGTGTTTACCGGAGAAGGTAAAAAACCGGGACAGGGTGCCAATGGTGATATCCTGTTTGAAAACAAGAAATTCAAGAATTTTGAGTTGTCTATTGATTGGAAAGTAAGTGAGCAGGCAAATTCAGGTATTTTCTATTATGTTAGAGAAGTTCCGGGTAAACCTATCTATTATGCAGCTCCGGAAGTTCAGGTATTGGACAATGTAGCAGCTTCTGACAATAAAATTGACAGCCATTTGGCCGGTTCGTTGTATGATATGCTTCCTGCCGATCCTAAAACTGTTAAACCGGCAGGTGAATGGAACACTATCGTAATCAAAGTAAAAGACGGAAAGGTTACTCACACACAGAATGGAACAAAAGTATGTGAATATACATTGTGGAGCAAAGAATGGGATGATATGGTGAACAACAGTAAATTCAAGGATTTCCCAGGCTTCACAGAAGGTATTTCCAAGGAAGGTTATATAGGCTTGCAGGACCATGGTTATACTGTATGGTTCAAAAATGTAAAGATTAGAGAGTTGTAATATCTGAAGGCTTAAGTTTTGCAATCTCGGATTTAGGGATAAATTAGCAAAAGCCTTTGTATCAAATACGGAGTCCACAGACACACAGAGTATATTCATTGATTAAGAATAAAAACTCTGTACATCTGTGGACTCTGTTTTTTTATCCTTGTCAACTATCCCCTCGTCACCTCGTCTCTGAATTATGTTCCACATGAAACAATCTCCAATAGTTTGAGTGAGTGTATTTAGGTTTGATATTTTTTCAGTAATTTTGCACAGTCGCTTGACTTTATCTGTATTTATTTGCTGACTTTTAAGTCAAGCAACTTCGAAACATCAATAAACAGTTATATTTTGAAAACATTTGAAGAATTGGGTGTCGCCTATCCTATATTAAAGGCGATAAAAGAAATTGGTTATGAGTCTCCAATGCCTGTACAGGAAGAGGTTATCCCTCTTTTGCTGGGTGAAGATAATGATGTGATAGCCTTGGCACAGACAGGAACTGGAAAGACTGCTGCTTTTGGTTTGCCTGTGTTACAGAAAATAGAGACTGAGAAAGTCTTTCCCCAGGCATTGATTCTTTGTCCTACACGTGAGCTTTGTTTGCAGATTGCTGATGACCTGAACGATTATTCCAAATATATCGAGAGTTTGAAGGTGTTGCCGGTTTATGGCGGTTCAAGTATCGAAAGCCAGATAAAAACATTAAAACGTGGTGTTCATGTTGTGGTTGCCACTCCGGGCCGCTTGCTGGATTTGATGAACAGAAAAACTGTTGATTTATCAGCTGTGAAGAACGTAGTTATGGACGAGGCTGATGAAATGCTCAACATGGGATTCACCGACAGCATCAATGCTATTCTTGCCGAAATACCTGTTTCCCGTAATATGCTTCTTTTCTCAGCTACAATGCCCCAAGGTATTGCTGCCATAACAAAGAAATATATGAACAACCCTAAGGAGATTGTTATCGGTAACAAGAACGAAGGAAACAAGAATATCCGTGATATATATTATATGGTTCGTGCTCAGGACAAATATCTTGCCTTGAAGCGAATTGCAGACTATTATCCTAATATCTACGGTATTATTTTCTGCCGTACAAGAAAGGAAACTCAGGAGATAGCCGACAAACTTATCCAGGATGGCTATAATGCCGACTCACTTCACGGAGAACTTAGCCAGGCACAGCGTGACTATGTGATGCAGAAGTTCAGAATAAAGAACTTGCAGCTTCTTGTTGCTACTGATGTTGCCGCAAGAGGTTTGGACGTTAACGACCTTACTCACGTTATCAACTATGGTTTGCCTGATGAGGTTGAGTCTTACACTCACCGTCGCGGCCGTACCGGTCGTGCCGGAAAGACAGGTATTTCAATCTCAATTTGCCATGTCCGTGAGAAAGGAAAGATAAAGGAAATCGAACGTATAATAAACAAGAAGTTCGAGAAAGGAGAAATGCCTACCGGTCAGGCTATTTGTGAGAAACAGCTCTTCAACTTCGTTGACCAGATTGAGAAAGTAAAAGTTGATGAAGATGAAATCGCATCTTTGATGCCTCAGGTTTACCGTAAGCTGGAATGGCTGGACAAGGAAGATATTATCAAACGAATGGTTTCTCTAGAGTTCAATCGTATGATTGACTATTACAAGGATGCCGATGAAATAAAGGTTGTGGACGAACATTCTCGCAGTGAGAAATCCGGACGTAAGAAAGGTATCGCTGAAGAAGGTTATGTGCGTTTCTTCCTTAACTTCGGTAAAACAGACGGTCTGTTCCCTAATACCCTGATTGAGCTTGTGAACCGTTGTGTTCCGGGCAAAGTTGAGATAGGACGTATCGACATCTGCGAGAAATTCTCATTCTTCGAAATTGCTGAAGAAGAAGCTTCTTTGGTGATGAAGAAAATGAACGGCTTCGAACTTGACGGACGACGCATTTCTGTTGAAGTGGCTCAGGAAAAGAAAGACCGCAAAGACAGAAGAGACCGTAAGGACGGTAAGGAAAGAAGAGAAAGCAAAGACCGTAAGGATAGAAAAGACAGAAAACCTAGACGCTCAACTGCTCAGAATAAGTTTGAGAGGAAGAGAAGGAGGTGAGGAAATTGAGAATTGAAAGTTGAGAATTGAGAATTGAAAATTGAGGGATAAGGAAGTGAAGGAGAAGGAAGTTAGATGAAGTTATAAGGAGTTAAAATGGAGTTAGAGGCCGATAGTTATTAGATACTAAAATGTATCGGCCTCTAACTTCCTCCTTAACTCCCTTTTAACTTCCCAATAACTCCTTCACTTCTTAACACCTTGATTACTTAAAAATATAATTCATGAAAACACTTGTATTAAATCTTACATTTTTTCTATGCTCAGTCTTCCTGGCTTCGGCACAGGAGGAAATAGAATTTTCGCAACCGGTGAATAATCCGGAAAGTTGCACCAGTATTATGGTCGGTAAGAAAGCTTCAACCGATGGCTCTGTGATTACCAGCCATACTTGTGATGGAAACTACCGCACATGGATTGACATTGTGCCTGCTGCCGATTATAAGAAAGATACGGTAACTGCAGTTTATGAAGGAAATATGCATACCGAGTTTGTCAACGATATGACAAACAGGAAACTTAAAGGCGAGATTCCACAGGCAAAGCATACCTACCAGTTTGTAAATACATCATATCCTTGTTTGAATGAAATGCAGCTGGCTATGGGTGAGACTACAATCACCGGTCGTGAAGAACTGCAGAACAAGAAAGGTATGTTTATGATTGAGGAGCTTCAGCGTATAGCTTTGCAGAGATGTACAACCGCGCGTGAAGCTATTACTCTGATGGGAAATCTTGTTAAAGAATATGGTTATGGTGATTCTGGCGAATGCCTTACAATTGCCGACACCAAAGAAGTATGGCATTTCGAAATCTTCGGTGAAGGACCGGACAAAATCGGCGGTGTTTGGGCTGCTGTCCGTATTCCGGACGATCATGTCGGAGTTTCTGCAAATATCCCACGCATTTCCAATTTGAATCTTAAGGATAAAGACAACTATATGGCTTCGGACAATGTATATGAAGTCGGAAAGAAAATGGGCTTTTGGGATGGAAAGAAACCTTTCCGTTTCTGGGAAGTATATGGCGGAGGAAATTATTCCGGTGAAATGAAGTCTTTCAGTATCCGTGAATTCTTTATCCTTGATAAACTTGCTCCATCTTTGAATCTTTCATATGATTCAGAGGAATTGCCATTGAGCGTCAAACCTGAGAAACAACTTTCTGTTGCTGATGTCAGCGCTATGCTTCGCGAAACTTACGAAGGCTCAGAATATGACATGACTAAGAATCTTAAGGTCGCAAAGAAGAAAAAAGGTGGTTATGTGGATACTGTTATCAGCAATTCTGCAAATCCATGGATGACAACAGATATGGTAAATATGCTGAACGGTATTAAAGAAGGAGCCGTTACACGCTATCGTCTGGTTGCTGTTCCTCAGTGTTCTTACTCAACAGTGATTCAGCTCAGAGACTGGCTTCCTAATGATGTGGGAGGTGTGTTATGGCTTTCTTTCGATAATCCTGGTCAGAGCCCTCGTATCCCTGTATTTGCCGGAACAACAGACCTTCCTGAAGCATTCTCAATTTGTGGCCAGCATCGTCATCGTGAAGATGCTATCGTATGGAAATATCGCACAGCAAACAAACTTGCGACAGTTCGTTGGGGACTTACAAAAGAAACTATGAACAATGCATATCAGCATTTCATGGAAAAAGGAAATACCGAAATGCCTTTTGTTGAGGCTCGTTATAAAGAAATCCAGGCAAAAGAAGGACAGGACGCCGCACGTAAATTCCTTACAGGCTACACTGCCGATTTCACCGGAGCAACAATCCTCCGCTGGCAGGAAATGGCAGATGAGTTCTGGAAGATGTTTGCAAGAGGATTCTAGTGACAGGGAACGAGTTGACAAGGGAACGAGTTGACGAGAATTTTAAACACTAAGGCATGGAGACACGGAGTTGAAAAGTTTAGAGTTTAGGGTTTAGAGAGAAAAGTAGAAAGTAAAAAAACTACTTGACTACTTAACTTCTTGACTCCTTGACTTCTTGATACCTCAACTCCTCCACTTCTAAAAAACTAAACATCTATAATCATGAAACCATTATTTCTATCATTCGCATTAACATTACTTTCTCCACTGGCAGCCATGTCACAAGGCTATCAGTTCACGGACGAAGTTAAAGTGCCAGCCACTTCAGTAAAGAATCAGGCATCAACAGGAACTTGCTGGTGTTTCGCAACCACATCATTTATGGAGTCAGAACTTCTCCGTATGGGAAAAGGAGAATATGACCTTTCCGAAATGTTCATTGTCCGTCAGAAATATATCAATCAGATTAACGACAATTATATGCGTCGTGGCAAGGGCAATGTAAGCCAGGGAAGCCTTTCTCCATCATGGGTTACAGCATTCAAGCAAGTCGGCATTGTTCCGGAAGAAGTATATAGCGGAATCAATTATGATTCTGACCGCCATAACCACGGCGAACTTGCTTCATACGTGAGCAGCATTTCCGAAACAGCAGTGAAATTGAAGAAAAACTCTCCTGAATTTCACGAACTGGTGAACAGCCTGATGGATATTTACTTGGGTAAATTACCTGAGAAATTCACATATAAAGGAAAAGAATATACAGCCAAATCTTTCGCTGAATCATTGGGCTTGAATATGGACGACTATGTGTTGCTTACCAGCTTCACTCATAAACCATACTACGAAGCTTTCGATGTGGAAGTTCCTGACAACTGGGAACATGCCTTGATGTATAACCTTCCGCTCGACGAGATGATGTCTGTAATGGACAATGCCCTCAAGAACGGATACAGCATTTGCTGGGATGGCGATGTAAGCGAAAAAGGCTTCTCTTTCAAGAATGGTGTAGCAATCAATCCGGAGGTAAACAATGTTGATGACTATGCAACAACCGACCGTGCTCGCTTCGAAAAAATGGATGCCGGTGAAAGATTGGAAGAAGTATATAAATTCGAACGTCCTTATCCTGAAGTAAAAGTAACTCCTGAAGTTCGTCAGGCTGGTTACGAAGCTTTTGTTACAACTGACGACCACCTGATGCATATCACAGGTATCACAAAGGATCAGAACGGAACAAAATATTATATCACCAAAAACTCATGGGGCACAGAGCGCAACGCCTTCGGCGGCTATCTGAATATGTCCGAAAGCTTTGTAAGAGCAAAAACTATTTGCATAATGGTGCATAAAGATGCGCTTACAAAGGAAGTGAGAAATAAAATTGGTAAGTGACAGGTGACGAGGCTATAGGGGAGGCTGTGTCAAAATAAGTTTAAACACAGAGTCACAGAGATACAGAGTTTATATTTTATTTATACTCAATATATTTCCTCTGTGACTTTGTGCCTCTGTGTTTCATTCTTTTCGTTTTGATACAACTTCTTCTTTATCAACTTGTCCCCTATCACTCCCTCCTTTCCTATACTCCAGCGGCCCAATCCCCACATGCCTTTTGAAATATTTCCCGAAAAACGACACGTTTGTGAAATTCAGGGAATATGCAATTTCCTGAATCGGCAGATTTGTTGATTTCAACTGAGCTTTAGCGTCCATAATAACCATTTCCGCAATAATATCCGTACAAGTCTTTCCTGTTGTTTGCTTGATTATTGTACTTAAATATGCAGGAGTTATTCTCAATAAATTAGCATAGAAAGAAACATTCCTTTCCTTTATATAATTATCCATCACAGCCTGGCTGAAATCCTGGGTTATCCTTTCATTTGTAGAAAGAAGTTCGGAATTAGGTTTCTCATTCTCATACAGGATTCCCAATCCATACATTATAGCCATAAATATATGCCTGTTGAAATCCTTGTTCAATATTGCCCCTTCTTCCTGAGTCCTCACAAATGGCTCGATATTTTCATATACAACCTGGGCAATTTTAGGATTCAGTTCCAGAACCGGCTTTCTCTTTATTGCATAATGCGTGTCAACAATTGATTTTACAGGATTTATCTGTTTTAGGAATGAAGATGAAAAACCGATGAAATAAAGTTCTATATCATCTTCAATCTTATTTACTTTCAGAATACTTCCGTGTGGAACTATTGCTATGCAATTTCCCTTTATCACATAGTTTTCCATATTGATAGAAGCCTCAATATTTCCTTTCTTGCAGAATACAAATATCTTAGCCTTCAGTCGGCAAGGGAAATTTGTGTACAGGCTAAGGATATTAGTATCCATCAGCCTGCCGGTTATTACATCTTCCGGTAAATCTAGTTTGGGGATTTCGTTTTCCATAATAGGAATTTTTCAGTTTTAATTTGGAACAAATGTATAATAAATATTTTAAATGCAAATATAAAAAATAGGACATAAAAATAATTTTCGGACACAGATTATCACAATGTTTTTTTTAAAATAAAAGCAATATATAAAAAATAGGACAATTAATGAAATAAACTGACCTTGTAGGACTCATTAAATAACTGTTCCTTTGCGGCATTAAAAAAGTAATTAAAACAATAAAAAACTAAAGCATGAAACATTTGTATTTTTTACAAACACTTTGCTATATGCTGCTGTGTGCAGTGGGCTTCACGGCTTGTTCGTCTGATGCCGATGATGTAATTGCAGAGAATGGTGTTGGATATGTATCTCTTGCCTTAAATGCTGATACTAGGTTTAAGACTACGACTAAGGCGGTAGATGAGAGTGAGTATAAGGATGTAAATAAATATACTGTACAGGTTTTTAAATCTGGAGATGAAAATAAACCTGTATTTGAAGGTGTTTATGGAGAATTGAAAGATACTTATAAATTGACTGTTGGGCAGTATGTTTTGAAAGCTTTTATGGGTGAAGAAAAAGCAGTTTCTACTGATAAATTATATTTTTATGGAGAGAAAGGATTTACAATTACTGAAGGAAAAGAGACAGAAGTTGCAGTAACTTGCAAACCTTCATCTGCTCGTATAAATGTTGTATATGATAAAACCATGGATGATTATTTCTCTGAATATTCTGTTAAAATTGAGACTGAAGCTCAAAAACCATCATCTTTTGATTGGACAAAGGAAACAGTTGGCCCAGTTTATTTTAAAGTAAATGATAAAGAGGATGTTAAAGTGACAGTTAATCTAACTAATAAGGAGAATGTAAAGGCTGAAGGAACTGTTAAAACATATAATTTGAGCCCGGCAAATGCTTTGAAAATAACTGTTAAACCAGTTATCAGTAATGGAAACTTGGGTATTTCAATTACAATTGATGAGACTACGGTTGACCATCCTGTAGATATTATTATTCCAGGAGAATGGGTTTAAATCAATATAAATTAGAAAAAAGAAAATTAGAATAATATATGAAAGCTATCAATATATGGATGTTAAGTGCTGTGTTTTTTGCCGGTTTAACATCATGCGAGATGAAAGATGAAATATTTGGTAAAGATGTTCCTAATGAAACAGGTTATTTGACATTGGATGTAAATGCGGGTTCTTCTGCTTCTGTAGAGACAAAAGGAACTACTGACCAAAAAGAAGATTTTCCTGTGATAATTAAAGCTTTGGAATTTGATTATACAGTAGAATATGATTCTTATAGCCAACTTTTGGAAGAAACCGGTAATACGGGAAAGGTTGAATTACCAATTGGTAAATATGAAATTGAAGCTCATTCTCCTGGAGAATTTGCGGAAAAAATGGGTGAACCTTATTATGGTGGAGTTAAAGCCGTTGAAATAATAAAAGGTGTAGAAAAACCTGCAACTGTTACATGTTCTATCCAGAATACAAAAATTGCCATGAATTTTACAGATGAATTTATAAACTTCTATGAATCATGGAATATAACAGTTGATGATAAAAAAGGTCATAGCGAAATTTATACTCAAGAAAAAACTGATCCGGCTCCTGTATATTGGAAAATGGCTTCTGAAACTGATAAGATTTATGTAACTGGAACAGCCGTTATTAAAACTTCAAGAGAAACAGTGACAATAAATGAAACTTTAACAAAGAAAGATAGCGAAGATTATGAAAATGGTGATAGCCCATACTTTGGTGGTGGTGACGGTATAGCTATTTCTTTAGCTCCTGCAAAAGATGGTGAGCTGAATAAAGGTGGTATTGTAATAACAGTGGAAGGATTTGACCAGGAAACAAATGAAGAGATAGGTATTGGTGTTGAAGTTGGTGGTGATGGTGAAGGAGAAGGTGGTTCGGAAACTCCGAGTGGAGATGAACCGACTATAACTATTCCTCAAGAGGTATATATATTGCCTATGGATTCAGCAAAAAATGCGGATGCAGTTATACATGCAGATGCAGGGATAAAGAGTGTTAAAGTTCAAATTATTGCAGGTAATGATGTCTTTATTAATATTGTACAAGGAATGTTTGGTGAAGACCCTTTTGAGCTAATAGGAAACGCAACTTTAGAACCTGTATTTACAGAAATGGGAATAAGTTTGCCAAAAGAGAATGATCTTGATTATAAATTTCCTGTGGGTAATTTTTTTGAATTGTTATCGGGAATGGGAAAAACTACATCTATTAATGGACATGAGTTTAATATAACAGTTGTTGATTCTAATGGAAAATCAGCAACAAAAAGATTAAGTGTAAAAGTTGAAGAATGATACATTATGAAAACAATATATAGTTTTTTAATATTATTTTCAGTAGTTTGCTTTTTTTCTTGCCAAACAGATGAAGATTTAATATCAAATAATATTGGCTATTTAAGTTTGGATATTATGGCAAATAATACTACTGTTACAAAAGCAGGAAATGAAGAGCTTCAGTATAATCCTAAACAATTAGCTGTACAAATATTGGATAAAGACGGAGGTGTCGTTGAGAAAACAGATGATTATACAGAATGGGAAGGAAAGAAATTCTCCTTGCCAGTAGGTAAATATACTGTAAAGGCATCTTCAAACGGTTTTGATGGAACTACTGCTGCATGGGATAAACCATACTATGTAGGTTCTAAGGAAGTGGATGTTGTTGCCGGTAAAGATGTTACAGCAGAGGTCATTTGTACATTGGCGAATGTTCTTGTAACTGTTGAGTTTGATGAAAAATTCAAAGAAAGTTTTAAATCGGCAACTATTGTTGTTGCTGATTCGGCAGATCAAGAGGGAACTCGTCTTACATTTAAATTAGGAGAGAATGAGACTGCTAAAGCTTATTTTCCTGTTCCTGAAAAATCTTTTATAGTTTCTACCAGTGTTACTAATAATAGTGATAACATCTATTCCAAAAAAGATACAGTTCGTGAGGTTAAGGCTCGCGACAATGTACGTTTGAAATATCAGGTATCCGATTCTTCCACAGGAACTACTGGTATCAGTATTGAACTGGATGGAACAAGTAAAACATTTAATTTTACAATTGGTATTCCTACAACTGCAAAAACGACATTGTCAGTAAGTGCTAATCCATGGAGTTCTTTTGCTTATTTGGAAGGAAAAGTATTGTCTAAAGTAGGTAATTTAGATAATAGCAAATTGGTTATGGAATATAAATTGGCAGAATCAGAGGAATGGTCTTCTGTTAGTAATTTACAGTCAGGAGAAAATGATATTTATTCTGCAAGGATTACAGGTCTTATTCCGGCTAATCGATACCAATGCCGTTTTGTATATAAAGATACAGAAGAGATAACAAGTGATATTATTGATTTTATTACAGAAGAAGAGATAGCTTTATATAATGGTAATTTTGATGAATGGTGGAGAAAGGAAGATAAGGACTCCTCGCCATGGTATGCTATTTCTGCAGAAGATGCAACCTCATTTGATTCTCAAAAAACACCAATGTTATTTTCTTTTTGGGATTCAGGTAATGGAGGAACTGTGTTAATGAGTAAAAATCCAACTTCTCCGGAAAGTTCTGTAGTTCATACAGCTGGGGGAAAGAGTGGAAAAATGGCATCTCAATATGTTGGAGTGGAAGTTCTAGGTATGGGTAAGTTTGCAGCAGGAAATATTTATACAGGGCATTTCTGTAGTGCAAATATGAAAACTTATCAAGCTAGAATAAACTTTGGACAGCCTTTTACATCTCGTCCAACTCAGCTCAAAGGTTGGTTTAAATATCAAAGAGGGAAAAATGTTGATTATCCTAAAAAGGGTGGAGAGTATAAGACTATATTGGAACAGGCAGGAGGTGATTTATGTTCTGTTTATATAGCGTTAGTTGATAATGTTGGTTTTGAATATGATGGAAAGAAGTTTGCTTATGAAGTTAATGGAGATTTGAGTGGTGATGATCCGGAACATTTTAAGTATAAAAATACGATAGATTTTTCTGAAAATAACAAAAATGTTATTGCTTATGGTTCTATAACAGATGAAGAAGCTAAAGGTACAGGAGAATGGCAAGAGTTTACAATAGACTTAAAATATCGAGATCTTACACGAAGTCCGAAATATATTATCATCGTAGCTTCTGCAAGTAAATATGGTGATTATTTTACAGGAAGTACAAGTAGTGTAATGTATGTAGATGATTTTTCTTTAAGTTATGAAGGCGAACCTACATTGTGGAAATAACAATTAATAAATAACTTCATTTAAGGGCGGAATTACTTATAAAATGATTCCGCCCTTTTCAGGGTTTAAATAATGTATTGATATTTGATATATCGTTTAGCCGTTAAAGAGCATATTTATATTATAAATTATATAGCAAGTTTATTGATGAGCAGAAAATTTTTGACCATATTGCTATTATTGGCAATAATGACCGGAACAGTAAGTGCACAACGAGGCAAGCGTGCCATCAAACGAATCGACCGAGAGGTCCAGGAAGCCGTTTTTATTCCGAAAGGAACATGGATGGCTGGTGGAACAGTATCTTATTCCGAGAATGAGCAAACTAATTTGAACTTTCTGATATTGAAAGACCTTGAAGGGAAAGGCTACAATTTCAGTATCAGTCCTTATGTTGGCTATTTTTTTAGGAATAATATTGCAGCCGGTTTTCGTTTTGCCTATAACAGAAATTATCTGGATTTAGGAAATCTTGATATTGATTTGGGAGATTTACAGATTTCATTCAAAGACTTGTATTATTTGGAACATAAATATTCTGCATCAGGTTTCTTGCGTACATATATACCTATAGGAAGAAGTAAAATTTTCGGGTTATTTAATGAAGCACGTTTGACCTATGCATATGGACAGGGTAAAAACTCGACAGGTTCCGGAACGGAGTATGATGGAACTTATCAGACCGTAAATACTTTGCAGATAGGTTTTGCTCCAGGTATGACAGCTTTTATTACTGACTGGTCTGCTATCGAGGTGTCAGTAGGCGTAATGGGTTTTGATTTTAATTGGGTTGATCAGAAAACAAACCAGATAGAAGATGGCTCAAGAAGAACTTCTTCCGGTGATTTCAAAATCAATTTGTTTTCTATTAATATAGGTATGACATTTTATTTGTAATAGGATATGGTTAATTGTATAAATAATTTAAAATTATTTGCCGGTAACTTATGCTTGTTGCTTGTATTGTTAGTGGCTTCGTGTGCTATTGAGAATGATATTCCATATCCAGTTGTTAATGGCAGTATTACAGATATTAGAGTGGAAGGACAACGTCCGCCTGAAGGCTCTTCTGATACAAGTGCTATAATTGATGCTGCATCAAAGACTGTTACATTGTATGTGAATGATGCTGTAAATATTTCTAAACTAAAAATTACAAGGCTTGTAGTTAATCCGAAAGATGCAGAAATTTTGATTGATTCTGCTCTTTGTGATAATCCGGATAAATTCCCATCTTCTGGATTTGCATCTTTGGATAGTATTCCAATGTCTTCCAATACTCGTGTGGATTTTACTAACCCAGTGAATTTTACAATTAAGACATATCAGGAATATATATGGCAAGTTAAGGTTCATCAGATAATAGAACGAAAAATTGATGTGGAAGGAATGGTAGATTATTCAATAGATGAATCTGACTCTCGTGTAATTATTTATGTTAATAAGGAACAGGATTTGAAGAATATTAAAATAAACTCTTTAGATTTAGGAGGAGAATATGGTGAGGTAACTCCCGATCCTACAGAAGAGACTGATTTTACTTCTCCTAAAAAATTTACTGTTCGATATTCATGGGATGAACCTAATAAAGGTACAATTTGGACAGTTTATGTTCGAATTACTGATGAAGAAGGTGATGGATCTACTCCTTCAACGGGAGATTTAACTGTTAATGCATGGAGTAAACATGTATTTTTAGAAGGAAAAACAACGGATTCAAGTTGCTCGTTCGAGTATGTAGAACAAGGTGGAAGTTCTTGGAAAAAAGTTTCTGCAACGGTTAGTGGAGAAACAGCGTCTGCCAAGATTGAAGGGTTAAAACCAGCTACTTCTTATCAATGTCGTTTGGTTAATGCTTCTGGTAATGTCTTAGGTGAATCAACATTTACAACAGAGGCTGCAACTGAACTGTATAATGGAAGTTTTGATGATTGGTATAAATCTGATAAGACTTGGTATCCTGTTGCTCAAGCAGATTTTTCAAAAGGAAGTTTTTGGGATACTAGTAATCCGGGAACAACTCAAGGAGCAGGAGCTATTGTGAATATCAATCCAACACAAGGAAATTCTAGTGTGGTTCATACTAATGGAGGTAAATCCGCAGAATTAAGATCTCAATATGTTGTGAAATTTGCGGCTGCAAGTTTATATAGCGGTTCTTTTGGCGGATTGGTAGGGCTTAATGGTGCTAAAATTAATTTTGGTCAACCATTTGATTCCCGTCCAACGAGTTTGCATGGTTTCTTTCAATATGCTCCAGCTAATGTGTCTCAAGTAGGGAAGGATCAGCCATCAGGAACAATTAGTAAAGGAGATCCAGATGTTTGTTCAATTTATATAGCATTGTCGAAAAAGGTACTAACAGTTGACAATACAAATTTGAATTCTTTTATTCAATATAAAACAGATCCTAATGTTATTGCATATGGGGAATTGCCAATTTCACAATGTGTATCAACCAATGGTAGTTGGAAAGAGTTTACAATAGATTTGGAATATAAAACTCAGGAAAAACCTAGTGATATGTATATTATTGTTGTTGCCAGTGCAAGTAAGTATGGTGATTACTTTACAGGTGGTGATGGCAGTGTTCTTTATTTGGATGATTTCGAACTTATATACGACTAAACAATATGATCAGAATGATAAAAAAATTCTATTATTGTCTATTTTCTATGTTTCTTCTTGCATCCTGTCAGGAGGAAACGTTAATGGACAAAACAGCAGGATTCCAGATTTCCTTGCAGGATGAGAATGTATCAGTAGAGACAAAAAGTACACCAGAAGAACTGGGTAAGCCTACTACTGATAAATTCGATTTGAAAATTCAGAAAGAAGGAAGCTCTGAATACCTGTATAATGGAAAATATACAAGTCAGACAATAGCTGCTTCTGCCGGAACATATACTATTTCAGCATCTTATGGAACTAATCCGGTTTTGGCTTTGGATGATCCATATTATTTTGGAGAAGAGGCTGATGTAGTTATAAAGGATGGCGAGAAAAAGAGTGTTGCGCTGAAATGTAAGGTGGCTAATGCTTTGGCTTCTGTACTATATGATGATGAATCTCAATTTTCAGAAATGTTTTCTGAATATGGTGTTGAAATTAAGGTTGAAAGTAATTCTGTTTTATTGAAAAATGGAACAAAAGAAAGTGCTTATTATCGAGCTAATTCAAAACCTATTTTTACATTTAAAGGTACAATAAAGGATAATGGTAAAAAAGTTGAGAGTGTATTAGAAAATGAAGAGCTTTCTAAAGCTGAGTATTTTTCTGCTGCACAACATTGTAAGCTAACCTTGTCGTTGAAGCCGGCAACTTCTGGTTTGATTCCTACAATTAGTAAAGTGGAAGCTACTACTGTAACAATAAATGAGACAATTCCGATGGAGTGGTTGCCTAAGCCTAAAGTTGAAGGAATTGGTTTTAGCAATAATGAGCTATCATTTGCAGAAACTGAAGTAAATGATGCTTTTATTAAATTAAAGCTAGCTTCATCTTTACAGGATTTAAGATTTAAATTTACGTTTGAAGATAAGCAATTTGAAGGATTAAATCGTGATACAGGTTATTTGTTTTCTAATCCTAATGATAAATCTATTATTATAGAACAGTTAGGAATTGTTGTTTCTGATGATAATATTAAATTAAGAGAATTGATTGCTAAGTTGCAAACAAATTCAGGTGTAGTAACAAATAATAAAATAGAAATAGATGCTAAGGCGAACAATCGATGGAGTAGTGAAGATCAAAAAGTAAATCGTACTTATTCTTTGGTTTGTAATAAGCCGGAATTTAGTGTTTCTGTTAAGCCTGGAAATGTTTGGAGTAAAGAATTTACAGTAGAAGAAATTTCTGTAGCTGCAGGAACAGCAGAAATACTAAAACAAAAACTGAAATACCAATATAAACCCAAAGATGGCGCTGCTTGGCAAGATATAACTGACTTAAAAGTTCTATTTACTGAACATCCACAGAATAAAAATTATCAAGTGCGTGCTGTATATAGAGATGTGATTGTATCAGAATTAGTTGATGTGGTATTAGAAACATCTACGCAACTACCTAATTCCGGAATGGAAGATTGGCAAGCTATGAATTTAGGATCATTTGCTGGTATTCCTAATTTTTGGGATAAATATTATTATTATGATTTTTTGCCATATAATAATGAAAATGATATTTGGTGGACAACTAATAATGAACGATCTAGAGATTATAGTGTGTCTCGTGTTCATGTTACTTCTAGTCCTTGTGTTAGTTATTCTGAGAGTACTAAACATACGGGCTCTCGTTCTGCTTTAATTTATACATCTGGACATGGAGGAGGATATGCATCTACAAGTGGAACGCTTTACCCAGAAGGTGCTTTTGCAGGAAGTTTATTTATTGGTAAATATAGTTGGAGTGATAAAACAGAAACTATAACACCTGGCCATACATTTTCTTCTCGTCCTACTAGTTTAAAATTTTGGTATAACTATGTACCAAAAAATACAGATACATTTCAAGCATATGTTGAGTTGAAAAATGGAGAAGAACTCGTAGGTACAGGGACCTTTACTTCTTCTTCTTCTAACGGAGGATGGGCAGAAGCTACTGTTAATATAGAATATGTAGATCAACCTAAGAAAGCGACTTCTATTTATGTTCAATTTTTATCAACAACTAAAACTTCTTTTTCAGAAAGTGATTTTGATAAGAATAAAGGAATAACATTTCCAGTGATGGGTAGTTGGAATGCTCATATAGGAAGTATGCTTTATATTGATGACATATCTCTCATCTACGATAAATAACATAAGCTTTTGTATATAAAAATATCATTATTAGAAATATGAAATATATCACTTATATTATAACATCAATCTTTCTTTTTGCAAGTTGTCAAAAAGAAGATTTAACTGGATTATCAGAAAATTCAGGTTATCTTTCTTTAGAAAGTATGACTTGTTTATCAGCTGATGTCGAAACTGTATCAACTCGTGCGGTTGATGAGGATTTATATGTTAAGATTAAGGGTAAAGATATAGAAACAACTTACTCGCCTGGAAAAATTCAAGGTAAAATAGAATTAGACGCAGGTGACTATGAGTTGGAGGTATATAATGAAGCTTATAATGAACAAGGCTCTTGGAGCAAAGAATATAAAGGAGATGCTGTTTATTATAAAAAAACTTCGTTTAAAATTGAGTCAGGAAAAGTAAACTATTTGAAGGTGGAAGTCCCAATGATAAATGTTGGAGTACTATTATCTTTACCTGATGATTTTGAAACTTATTTCCCTACATCAACTTTTACAGTAACAGATAATAATAATGCTAACAGTAGAGTTGTTGTGATTAAAAATGGAGAAAAAGCTTATTTCTCTGCTGTTTCATCACTATCTTATAATTTGCAAGTGACGAATATTGATGAAGAGGAATTATCTTCTAAAGGTAAGATCCCAAAAGAGGGAGAAATAAAGTCTGGAACAATCTACGAAATCAATTATGACCACAAAACGAAAACTTTACGTGTCATAGAATAATTTTTGTGTGAAAATTTAGGATACGACCTTTCCCAAAAAAGCTCGCAGTGTTTTCCAAAAAACATCGTTATGTTTTTCCAGAAACACTACGAGCTTTTTTTCTTCAAGTTTCACAATTTTGTTATAAATTTGAGTGTCAGAGAAATCATGTGAACTTTGAACGTATTTTAACATTTGCTTTATAAAGCAATCAAAGAATTAGTTTTATAAAGCTAGAATCACATCATTTTGCTGAATTACATGAGATTAAGAAAAATGTGAAACATGGCTTTGGCAACTTCCTGTTATATGTCAATTAGTATCAATCAAGGCTGAAAGCCTTTTGCTTTAGGAGGATGTTGCAAAACATAAATAATGAAACACAGAGGCACAAAGTCACAGAGATAATAGTTTTGAAGGAGTTATCTAATATTTTTTAAGCCTTACTTTTACTGAAATAGTTTGTTTACGTAAAATTAAGAACATTATATGATGTATATAATAGTTCCTAAAATGTTAAATTCATGAATAAAAAGTATATTTCTTTGGGAAATAGGAAGAAGCATTGTAATTTTGCAATGCTCATCTATATATAGAAGGAGTTTCGAGACCCGATTGCCTTGATGCATCTCGGGTCTTGCGCTTTTATAGAGGTGTATCAATTCTTTTCTTCATCTGTATGAAGTAATTGAAAATACATCCTAAAGTAAAAATCATTAAACGTATATTCCGGTTTTGTTTCATCTATTTGGGATTTATCAACCACAACAGCTCTAAATTCCAGATCATTCATAAAGAACCAATCTATTAATTCAGCATAAACTTTATAGGTTGCATCATGTACATTTGTCCATTTAAATTCTTCATTGTAATTATGTCTGGACTTAATGGCTTTAATCTCTTGCTTTGCTATTCGTATTTGCGGATATGCAATACTTATATATCCTAATAACATATACGGATGACCATCATGTATTAGATGTGTACTCTCGTCACAATATATATTGAAAGTTTTACTCATACTCCTTTATTTATATTATAAGTTACCTGAAAACTATTATTGTTTTACACAAAGGTACTAACCATTCTTATAATCAACAACAATATGACTAGAATTAGTAAAAACATTATAATCAATAGTTAAAGGACTCATCTAATATTTTTTAAGCCTCACTTTTTGCCATTTCTATATCGAATATCTAAATTTACAAATCCTATTCAGTTGACAAGTTGACAAGATAACGAGTTGGCAAGAGTCTTTCCCTCGTTGACTTGTATCTGAAGCCTTGTTTACTTTTAAGTTGAGCAACTTGCGAAACTTAAACTAATTTATAAACTTAAAACTCAAAACCAACAATATGTTGAAACAACATTTGCAACAAAAGCTACAGCAGAAACTGTCGCCGCAGCAACTGCAGGTAATTCGATTGCTGGAGCTGCCTGCAATTGAGATAGAAGAACGTATCAAGAAGGAGCTGGAGGAAAATCCTGCCCTTGAGGAAGGCAAGGAATTGCCCGAAGGACAGGATGATATTTCACAGGATGATTCTCCAGAGATGGACAATGGTGGCGATGCCGATGTGGATATTTCTCTCGGTGACTATATGTCTGAAGATGATATTCCGGAATACAAACTTAGGGAAATGAACGAGCGTGCCGAGAAGAAGGAGGAAATACCGTTCTCCGGCGGTGTGTCTCTTAATTCCTATCTTCTTGAGCAGCTTTCGGTGCTCGGACTTCCGGAAAAGGATGAGAAAATTGCTGAATATATCGTTGGAAATATCGATGACGACGGTTATTTGAGACGTGAACTTTCGTCTATTGCCGATGATTTGGTTTTCCAGGCTGGAGTGGATGCCGAGCTGAAGGATGTGGAAAGACTTCTGAAGGTAGTCCAGGATTTCGACCCGGCAGGAGTTGGAGCAACTGATTTGCAGGAATGTCTCCTTCTGCAGTTGAAGCATCGTGAGAAGACTGAGGCGGTTGATTATGCAGAGAAAGTTATTGAGTCTTTCTTCGAAGATTTTTCACATAAGAGATATGAGAAAATTATGCGCTCGCTGAATATCGACGAGGATATGATGAAGCGCGTAATTCGTGAGATTACTTTGCTTAATCCGAAACCGGGAAATGACTGGGGCGGCGATGCCGAGGTTGCCATGAGCCGTGTTACTCCGGATTTCATTGTTGATGCAAATAACGGTGAGCTTACTCTGACGATGAACAACCGCGGTGTTCCTGATTTGCGCATTAGCCGTGAATATATGGAAATGCTGGAGGATTATGCCGGAAACAAGCAGAACCGTACTGCTGACCGCCGTGATGCCGTGACTTTCGTCAAGCAGAAACTGGATGCTGCACGTGGCTTTATTGATGCGGTAAAACAGCGTCAGAACACCTTGCTTCGCACGATGGAAGCGATAATGCTTCTTCAGCGTGAGTTTTTCCTTACCGGCGACGAGACAACGCTACGCCCGATGATTCTGAAAGATGTGGCTGAGAAGTCGGGATTTGATGTTTCTACTGTTTCACGCGTGAGCAACAGCAAATATGTACAGACAAACTACGGAATTTATCCTTTGAAATATTTCTTCTCGGAATCAATGCAAACCGACAGCGGCGAGGAGATTTCAACCAGGGAAGTGAAACATATCCTGCAGCAGTCCATCGATGCCGAAGACAAGCGCAAACCGCTGACAGATGAGGAACTGGCTGCGATATTGAAGGAGAAAGGATATGTTATTGCCCGCCGTACGGTGGCGAAATATCGTGAGCAGTTGGGGATTCCAGTGGCGAGGTTGAGGAAGGAGCTTTCTTGATAGGGAAAATTAAACACGGAGACACAAAGTCACAGAGGAGATATATTGAGTATAAATAGAAAGAAAAAAACTCTGTGACTCTGTGCCTCCGTGTTTTTGAATTTTGCCGTCTATCTGGTCCAATAATCCAACACCGTCACCGCACTAGCCTTATTCCCAAGCACCTTGCCGAATGCCTTATGTGCCGGATGTATAAGATATGCGTCCCTGTCTTCCTCAGAATGGAAAGTAAGGAAGAAGCAGTGAGTCAGTCCTTGCTGTTTTCCCTCGGGACTGCAGTCTGTTCCCCATTCATAATCTTTGATTAAGTCGATTTTTGAAGGCAATTCGCCGAATGCGTCTTCAACTGCCTTTACCTGCTCAGCTGAAACTTCAGGTTTGAAGCCGAACATAACTACGTGGCGCAGGACTTTCTCCTGTTTCTTTTCGCCTGAACATCCGCAAATCAGAAAGGCTGATGCGATTAATGTTCCTGTTAATAATGCTAGTCTTTTCATATTGTTAAAAATAAGTTTATAGAAGTTCTTTGAAAAGTCAAATTATTTGGAAATGTTCTTCTTCATATTCTGCGACAAGCTCAGATAATAAATCCAGTTCTATCATGTTCTTATCGTTAACAGAAGTATTATCGTCTGTCAATGGCAGAAGCTCTTCAATTCTTTCCATTGCTGCTTTGTAAGCTGTTTCGTTTTGAATCTTTGCCATATTATATATCCTATTCAGATTATTTTACTTAGTTAATGTGAGTTCGATGAATTATGAACTATCTATCAAGGCTTTCGGCCTTTATATGTCCTTTTTCCCTGAATAATCCTTTCCACAATTATATGTCATTTATAATTTGTCGAATTCACGTTAGTTATATAAAGAATTACATTTTACAAATATATATTGTTTTGAGAAACGTCTAGTATTTGCTAATAAATATTTTTAATATTATAGAGATATCTTTAGGGTGTTGCAAAATAAAATAAAAAATTAAACACAGAGGCACCAAGTCGCATAGATAATAGGTTGATTATAGGCTTAATAAAAAACTCTGTGTGTTCTGTGTCTCTGTGTTTAAATTAGTTTTGTAACAGCCTCATTTGAAAATATACAAAATGCTACCTTTTTGTGGATTCTTCTTTCATTAATTAACAAAACAAGCTTTTTTGGCTAACAGGCAATTTGCGAAAAACTTAATGAAAACATTGAAAATACGGCTTTATAAACGTCGTTCCGGAAAATGATTGCAATGATTTCGGAAAAAGATTGCAATCGTTTGCCTGAGTCATTGCAATGATTTCGCCAACTCTTCACAATCATTTTGTGAAATCATTGCAATCATTTTTTTAACAAATGCTTTTAGGCAGGAAAATCCGTCCTGTTGTCCCAAAAATTGCACTTGAACAGGGCAATTTTCACTCAGGAAGAGTAAAAAAGATGAACAGATTTACATTGTCATTTATCAAGTATTTGTCTGTTTGCGTTAGCAAAATGCTTAAGGGAAAACAAATGATTGGGATGGAATTTTTCTGTTGTCAGGAAAAGCAATGATTTTGCATCAATCTGTATTTCCTTAACTCCGCGAGAGTGCCACCGTTTCGCAGTTTCTGAAAAACACCTCGAAATATCGCAATCTCAGATGGGTTAGTTTGACAAAATGTAAAAGTGACAAAATGATATATCGGCTAAACTCGTTTAATGGTTCCAGCTTTCTGTGAAATATTCGTTTGACCAGATAAAGAACCAAAATAAATCCCTCCAAAATTCTCTTTTTGCCCTTAGAATTGGGATATAAAAGAACAATATTGTATCTTCGCTGAGTGAGGATGTCGCAAAACTAATTTAAACACAGAGACACGGAGAATACGGGGATTTTTATTTTATTTATTCTCAACACATTGCCTCTGTGGCTTTGTGTCTCTGTGTTTCATTATTTATGTTTTGCGACACCCTCAAGAAGAGTGTTGTATTTTTAAGAAATATGAAGCGAACTATAGCAAATGTACTTTCCGGAATGTTTCATCCGCTGTTGATGGTGACATACGGAGTAATTCTGGCTTTGACTTATACATATCTTGCAATTTATCCGATGGGGATGAAATTGTCGATTGTTGGAGGAGTTTTTGTTATGACGGCAATTGTGCCTGCACTGTTTATATGGATAATGTATAAAACGGGGATGGCAGGAGATTTGGATTTGACAAACAGGAAAGAAAGGACATTGCCTTATATAATATTTGCCACATCATTGCTTGCCACAGGCTTTTTGCTCTACAAGTTGCGGATGCCGGTGTGGTTCCTGCTTGAGCTGTTCGGGGCATGTGTGGCATTGCTGATAGCAATGTTAATAAACCATTATTGGAAGATAAGCGCCCATATGATAGGCGTGGGAGGACTTGTTGGCGGAATTTTTGGAGCAGCCCAGGTACAGATGATAAATCCCTATGTGGGGATAATGATTGCATTTGTTGTTTCGGGGTTGGTCGGTACATCCAGATTAATATTAAAACGACATACACCGGCACAGGTATATGCAGGTTTTACGCTTGGTTTTACCTGTGTCTTTTTGTCATCATTGTTAAGTTTTATCTTATTTTTCATTTAAAAACACAGACATTATGAATTTTCCGGTTGAATTGAAGTACACAAAGGACCATGAATGGATCCGTGTAGAAGGCGATGTAGCTTATGTAGGTATCACAGATTACGCTCAGAGCGAATTGGGTGAAATTGTTTATGTTGATATCACAACAGAAGGAGAAACAGTAGCAAAAGAAGAAGTTTTTGGAACAATTGAAGCTGTAAAGACTGTTTCAGACTTGTTCATGCCTGTTAGTGGAGAAGTTCTTGAAGTTAATGCAGAATTGGAAGACGCTCCTGAGCTTGTAAATGAAGATGCATACGGAAAAGGTTGGTTGATTAAGATTTCAGTTAATGATCCTGCTGAATTGGATGAACTGTTGTCTTCTGAAGATTATCAGGCTTTGATTGCGAAATAAGTGTTAATATAGTTGACGAGGGAACAAGTTGACAAGTTGACAAGGGAACAAGTTGACGAGTTGACGAGGGAACAAGTTGACGAGTTGACGAGGGAACAAGTTGACGAGTTGACGAGTTGACAAGGGAACAAGTTGACGAGTTGACGAGGGAACAAGTTAACAAGTTAACAAGTTGACAAGTTAACAAGGTAAATAGTTGAAGTTATTTTCCTTGTCAACTTGTCTCTGTAGCCTTGTCAACTTTTATAATAAAGAATGTATGAAACCAGTTGTAAGTATTATCATGGGCAGCACATCAGACCTGCCTGTTATGGAAAAAGCGGCTAAGTTCCTTGATGAAATGGAAATTCCGTTTGAAATGCACGCGCTTTCGGCACACCGTACTCCTGCCGAAGTTGAGGCATTTGCCAAAGGAGCCAAAGACCGTGGTATTAAAGTAATTATTGCTGCTGCAGGTATGGCTGCACATTTGTGTGGAGTAATTGCATCAATGACAACACTTCCTGTTATCGGTGTTCCAATCAATTCAACACTTGACGGAATGGATGCTCTGCTGGCAATAGTTCAGATGCCTCCGGGAATTCCTGTGGCAACAGTCGGTATCAATGGCGCTTTGAATGCCGGTATTCTTGCTGTTCAGATGCTTTCAGTTGGTGATGAAGCTTTGCAGCAGAAACTTGTCGCTTACAAAGAAGACTTGAAAAAGAAGATCGTCAAGGCTAATGAGGATCTGGCGAAAGTAGAGTTTAAGTTTAAGACTAATTGATAGGGGAGTTGACGAGTTGACAAGTTGACAAGTTAACAAGTTGACAAGGTTAATATTTAAAGTTATTTCCTTGTCAACTTGTCTCTGTAGCCTTGTCAACTTGTCTCTAATTTAAAGCAGATAATAACAATGTTTAATTATTCCCGTAGGAAATCGTCCGAAGTACATATTGGAAATACTCCTTTAGGAGGAGATAATCCTATTCGTATACAGTCAATGGCAAATGTATCTACAATGGATACAGAAGCTGCAGTGGCTCAGGCTGAGCGTATGATTGATGCCGGAGCGGAATATGTACGTTTTACAGCTCAGGGTGAACGTGAAGCCCGTAATTTGGGTGAGATTCGCCGTTTGTTGAATGAGAAAGGCTTACATACTCCGTTGGTGGCAGATATTCACTTCAATCCACGTGCGGCTGATGTTGCTGCGGAGAATGTGGAGAAAGTCAGAATCAATCCCGGTAATTATGTTGACAGGGTCAAGACTTTCAATCTTATGGAATATACCGATGAGGAATATGCTGCGGAATTGCAGAAAATCCGTGAGCGTCTGGTTCCGTTTCTTGATATTTGCCGTAAGAACGGAACTGCGATACGTTTGGGAGTGAACCATGGTTCGTTGTCCGACAGGATTATGAGCCGTTATGGTGACACGCCGGAAGGAATGGTTGCTTCGTGCATGGAATTTCTGAGAATTTGCCGTGAAGAGAATTTCAACGACGTTGTTATATCTATAAAGGCTTCGAACACGGTGGTAATGGTACGTACAGTCCGCCTTCTTGTCAGCACTATGGATAAGGAAGTAATGTCGTACCCGTTGCATCTTGGTGTTACGGAAGCCGGTGACGGTGAGGACGGAAGAATTAAAAGTGCTGTCGGCATTGGCGCACTTCTGGCTGATGGAATTGGTGATACGATACGTGTTTCGCTGAGCGAAGCTCCGGAAGCTGAAATGCCGGTTGCACGTAAATTGAGAGATTATATTCTTGAGCGTGAAGGTCACGAACATATCGAGGCTGTTATGGCTCCGGGATATGATGAGATTTGTCCAGCCAAAAGAGTTTCGGATGAAGTTCTGTGCATTGGCGGCAGAAACAAGTCTGCAGTTATCGTTGATGTCAGAAATAAAACGGCAGAAGATTTGTCGATTGGCGGTGGTGAAAAAACTGATTTCCTTTATGTGGAATCGGTTGAAAAGGCAGCAGAATGGTCGGCTTATGCCAAATCCGGAATTATTGTAGATTCTGATATCTGGAACGGAGAAACAGAAAAAATATATCCTTGTTTCTCAGCTGACAAAGTTGAGGAATTGAAGAATAATGCTTCACCTTTGAAATTCGTTGCTCTTTCGTATAACGATATTAAGAGTGGATGGATTTCTGTGCTGAAGGAAGAGAAAAATGTAGTAGTTATTTTGACTACAAACCATAAGAATGGTGTAGGCGAGCAAAGGGCAGCATTGCATTATATGATGTCCGAGGGTGTGAATGCGCCGGTTATTATACATAGAGAATATCCTGATTCGGAAGTTGAAATGTTGCAATTGAAATCTTCTGCAGATTTGGGCGCATTACTTTTAGGTGGCTTCTCTGATGGCATAATGTTGTCAGCTCCGGCTGTCAAACCTTCTGGGGTGGTAAGTTGTATGTTTGGTATTCTGCAGGCTGCAAGAGTACGTATCAGCCGTACAGAATATATTTCATGCCCAAGCTGCGGCAGAACATTATATGATTTGCAGGCTACAATTGCAAAAATTAAAGCTGCAACATCTCATCTCGTAGGTTTGAAAATCGGAATTATGGGTTGCATTGTCAACGGTCCGGGTGAAATGGCAGATGCCGATTACGGATATGTTGGCGCAGGCCGAAACAGAATAAGTCTTTATAAGGGAAAGACTTGTGTGTTGAAGAATATTCCGGAGGAAGAAGCGGTTGAGAGGTTGTTGGAGTTGATTGAGAAGGATAGGAGGTAAGGAGTCAAAACAAATATCAAATGAAAGTACAAATAATAAACAAATCACATCATCAGTTGCCGGCTTATGCAACAGCTCTATCTGCAGGAATGGATATTCGTGCAAATTTGTCGGAGCCGGTTGTAATAAAGCCGTTGGAAAGAAAACTTATACCTACGGGATTGTATATTGCTTTGCCTGAGGGCTATGAGGCACAGATGCGTCCGAGAAGCGGTTTGGCATTGAAGCATGGTATTACGCTTTTGAATACACCGGGCACTATTGATGCTGACTATCGTGGTGAAATAGGTGTAATATTGGTAAACCTTTCGTCTGAACCTTTTGTAGTAAATGATGGAGAACGTATATGCCAGATGGTAATTGCTTCCTATCAGCAAGTGGAATGGGAACCAGTTGAAGTGTTGACTGAAACTGAACGTGGAGAAGGCGGTTTCGGGCATACAGGGAAAAAGTAGTGTAATAGTTGACGAGTTGACAAGGTTTCAGAGACAAGGCGCTTATGAACCTTGTCAACTCGTTTTCTTGTTAACTTGTTTCTGTTAATAATTCAACCAATCTTTTAGGACCGAAACTTTATTTCTGCTCACCATAATTTTCTCGTTGAATGCAGGTTTCAGCTGCACCACAACCTTGCCGAGAAAATAGTTTTCCAGTTTTTCAATAGAATCAATACATGCAAGAACCTGGCGGTTAAGTCGGAAAAATCTGTCTGGGTCAAGCTGTGTGGCGAGCTTGTCTAATGAAAAATCAATTATATATTCCTTTCCTGACCAGGTCTTTGCAAAAGTAAGTTTGTTTTCGCTATAGAAATAGGCTATTTCATCTACTTGAAGAGAGAAAGAACGGTTGTCATTTTCTATCAGAAAACGTGTTCGGTATTTTTTTGAATTGGATGAAGCTTGTCTGAAAATATCTTCCAGAATATCCAGGGAAATATTCCTTTCTTTATTGTTTTCCGGATTTTTCCACCGTTCGAATTTTTCCAGTGCCTGTTCCAGACGGGATTTGTTCACCGGTTTCAACAGATAATCAATGCTGTTGACGGTAAATGCCTGAACTGCATATTCATCGTATGCAGTTGTAAATATTATCATGCCTTTAGGTTGAGCTTTCTCAATGAAGGAGAAAGAAAGGCCGTCAGTCAACTGTATGTCAAGGAAAAGCAAGTCGGGATGCGGATTTTGTGCATACCACTCTGCTGCGCCTTCAACAGTGCCGGGAAGTGATATTATTTCCCAGTCCGGCCGCAATTCCTGCAACATATTCTTTAATAATCGTGCTGCCGGGATTTCATCTTCAATTATAGCTGTTGTTATCATATTCTTTTAATGTTGATTCAAGTTTCGCAGAGCTCAACTTTTGGGAGTTAAAGGAGTTATATGGAGTTATGGCTTAGCTTCGCATAGCCGGGAAGTTAAAAGCCGATAGATTTCAGATATAAACAGTATGGTTCTTCGTCAATTTAGGTGAATGAAAAAGCTAAAAGTTTCAATTTTAATAAAGAAAAAGACGCTCTTCCAAACATCATCCTTTTCAAGGTTTTTATTTTATTTACAGTACCTTCCATTATCCCATTATTCCAAGGT